>JBBRWX010000150.1:0-1766 GCA_038248935.1 Actinomycetales bacterium | reverse complement strand
GTAGTCGCGGCTAGCTTGCCGTGAGATATGCCTCGAGTGCGTCACGCACGAGCTCGCTTTTGCTTCGGCCTGTGGTGGCGATGCGCTCGATGAGCAGATCCTCGATGGTGGAGGGGATAGAGACGTTCACGCGGGGTGCGCGCTCCCCTACTCCGGTGGGGGCTCCGTCGAGTCGGGGCCTTCCGCCCTTGGCGATGCGTGCTTCAAGGGCGTCGAGATCGACGCCTGCGGCTTCGAGAGCGGCACGTCCCGCCGCGGCAGCGTCAGCGCCGCGCAGAATCATGGCGCCTGGCGTGTCGAGCAGGGCATCGAGCATGGCCTCGCCGTCAATGTCGTCGCGTTGTGTCATGGTTGCGTTCCTCCATCTTGGTCGAGGCGCCGCTGGGTGGTGGCACGTAGCGGCATGGCGTGAAAGATCACCACGGACCCCTGCCCTATCTCGGCGAGCACTTCGAGAATGCCGAAGCGGCTGGGTCCGACAAACAACGTCGGGATGATCGCGCGGCCTTCGCGGGCCGGTGGCCACGCCACTGTGGTGGTGGCGTGGTTCATGGCCCAGAGCACTTCGTCACGGTCAATCCCGTGCTTGTCTGCGCTCGGGGTCCAGAGCACGGCCACACCAGTATTGTCGCACAAAACGATGGTATTGTCCACATAAACTAGGTGTTGGCGAGCAGGAGGGGAAGTGTTTTCGAGCGGAGGGCCGGCCCATCAGAGTGGGCCTCTGTGTGCTCAAGTCGGCACTCAAAGCGCCGGGCCCTCTATGCCCGCGAACACTTTCTCCGGGGTCTCGTTCAGATTCGGGTCGCCTGCATCGTTGCGCCGCACGTTCTGGAAAATGTCCGAAGGAAGGATGTAGAAACCCTTGTCTGCCACCGTCTCCTTTCGGCCAAGCGCCGCACCGGCATCGGGAATGCTGGACTAGTCAAAGCCAGCGTCATTCGCGATGCGCCAGATCTTCTTGTGAAGACCGACGCACTGCGCCTGACTGGTGGTGGGGGTCATGTGCCCACGCTAGCGGGCGGCGCCCACATGGCCGGTGGTGCCACGCACGCTTCGCGGGATCACCGCCCCATCAACGCAAGAAACCCTCCCCACGGGACCGCCCGGAAATATCTGGTGGACCTCCCGGAGCCTGACTGGGCCGCTGAGTGGTGAGGTCACCGAGTCAACAGAAGCCGGGCAAGGCGCTCTTGAGCCGCCATCATTCACGCCGGATCGCCGCGCGAGCGGTAGTCGCGACGCCGAGGTCGACGCCCGTCCTGTCCCGCCAGCGGACACGGGAAGCGCCAGCGAGTTGCTCGAGGACGTCGAGGGTCGCGTTGCCAGCAGGCGGCGGGGAGAACCGGTCGTGTCCGCTGCGCCACCCGAGTGCGAACAACAGTTCGCTGATCTCGCTGTGCCATTCCTGTGCAGGTACGCCGCTGCCGGCCACGGCGAGTGCCATCCAGCCCGCTTGGCGCTCGGCGTCTTTGCTGCCCAGTGGGAGCCGTCCGACGATGTAATGCCACAGTGCCTGCGGGTCCTGGTCGCATCGCTTGGCGGCTGCGGTTGGGGACAGTCGGCCCTTGCGGACACCGACCAGCCCGAGGGCGCGCGCAGTCATGCGGATGTCGGCGACGGGGAAGGTGAGGTCTTCCCGGTTGACCTTGCCGATCCACCACTCGCTAATCCCGCTGCGCTCGGCAACCTGCTTGACCACCGCAGGCGGCAGATAGCCCGCGGCGGTCAGCGTAACGCCCTCGCCGACCACGTCGAGGAAGACT
>JBBRWX010000149.1:0-1775 GCA_038248935.1 Actinomycetales bacterium | reverse complement strand
GTCGCGGACCTGGGCGGTGAGTTCCGACTCGAATCCGACGCGGCCGCCACGTCGGCAACCGTCCGGGTACCACTGATTTGATCCCCAGCATCCGACTTGTCAGAATCTCGGGCCGCCATAGCGCCCTGTGCTTCTGACAACTCGGAAATGGGGGTGGGTTGGGTGGACGGGGAAGCCGGGAGTCCTACGTGTTGCGGACCCGCATTCGTGCGGCACGGCGCTTCATGGCTCGACGCTCGTCCTCGCTGAGACCACCCCACACGCCATGATCCTGTCCAGCGTCGAGAGCCCACTGCAAGCAGGCTTCGCGTACGTCGCAACGGCGGCAGACCTTCTTTGCCTCCGCGATCTGCATCAAGGCGGGACCCGTGTTACCGATGGGGAAGAACAACTCCGGGTCTTCTGTCAGGCAGGCAGCCCTGTGGCGCCAGTCCATTCAGTAACACTCCTAGGTAGGTGGGCCGAATTGGCGGTTGGCCCGAGCACGCGTCACCGGGCGCGGTAGAAACCAACGCCCGGCGTCAAGACTGACAACTCTAGCTTGCCACCGCAAGAGCAGCCAGCATTTTGCACAAGTGATGTCATGCGCTCACATCGGCTGCACGAACCGGCGCATGCCCCGTCGGGGCGACTACGCTTGCGCCCGTGTCCGACCTGAAACGCTCGCAAACACCTGGGCTGGTGGTCGCCGCCGCCGGTTCGCTTCTCGTCGGAATGGCACTGATTGCCCTAGCCGCAGCGTCGCTGGCTGCGGGCCACGGTGCCTTCAGCGGTGGTGTGGCTATCGCCCTGATCCTCTACGGCCTCGCGATGGCCGGCGGCGCGTTCGCGCTCTGGCGTGGCAGCATCCTCGGGCGCGGTCCGGTGATTGCCATGGCATTGCTGAACCTTGCTGCCGGCTACACGTTCACGGCCGCCGCACCGTGGGCGTGGCTCCTGGTGGGGGTGTCGGCGGTGACCGTCGTGGCCGCAGCCCTGCCCAGCACGAGCCGGGGACTTCACCTGCGCCCACTCAACGCAGGCGACGAGCCCCCGCCGAAGGCCGACCAAGAAATGTGACGGGTTCGCCGAGGGACGCCCCGGCAAACGCCGTCGTGACTGCTGCTGCCACCTCGTCCACCTGATCTGCGTGCACCAACGCCAGCACGCAGCCACCGAACCCGCCGCCGGTCATCCGTGCGCCGAGGGCGCCAGCGGCACACGCTGTCACGACGGCCAGGTCGACGCTGGTCTCCGTGATCTCGTAGTCGTCCCGCATCGACGCGTGTGAGGCGGTCATCAGTTCGCCGAGCCGGACGTAGTCGCCGGCGTCCAGCGCAGCGACCGACTCCAGCACCCGTGCGTTCTCCGTGACAATGTGGCGCACCCGGCGTCCGATCAGTTTGGGCAGCTGGGCGAGGGCCGCGTCCAGGTCGGTCACGTCCCGCAGTGCAGGGACGCCGAGGATGCGGCTGGCTTCTTCGCAGTTCGCCCGACGTGCGGCGTACTCGCCGTCCACGTGGCTGTGCCGGGTGCGGGTGTCGACGACGAGGATTTCCAGCCCGGCACCTGTGACGGCGAGGGGCACCTGCCTGCTGGCGAAGTCGCGGCAGTCGAGGAACAGGGCGTGGTCCTCGATGCACAGGGTCGACGCGGCCTGGTCGAGCAAGCCGGTGGGGGCGCCCACGTAGGCGTTCTCGGCCGTCCGGGCCAGTTTGGCACGCTCGAGCGGCTCGATGTCGAGACCGTTGAGGTCGGCCAAGGCTGCGAGCGTCGCACACTCGATGGCGGCAGAG
>JBBRWX010000148.1:0-1861 GCA_038248935.1 Actinomycetales bacterium | reverse complement strand
GGCCCCGGCAACGTCGAACACATCGCGCGTGTCCGCCCAGTCCTCCTTGGGATCCACCAGGCGCGCAAAGTGGTCATGCCAGTACGTCTTGCGCTCGCGCCGGTGATAATTCACGGCGGCCGATGCCACCCGGTAGGCGGCGGCGTCGGCTTCAGTCTTTGCTGGGTTGGTTTGTGCGGCGTCGGCCCGCGCCGAGAGGTCTGCTTCCAGCGGGGACGGGCCAGCGTCGGCCCTGTGCCCTTCCCCAGCGTCGTCCCCTTCCCCGGCATCGCCGCCACTGCCCGCCCCGGGGGATACGGGCACGATGCCGTTCTCAGCCCCACGCGCCAGCAACCAGTCGCGCAGCCGCAGGGTGGAGACGCAGTCGTACGCGTTGTACTGCTCGATGTCCTGCAAGCGGCGCTGGAACTCGGCATCGTCGCCAGCATCGCGCGCGGCACACGCCTCGGCGTATTCGGTGATGGAATCCGCGGCGTTGTCCACGCCCTCGCGGCGATCGTCACCCATGTACAGCGGCTCGAGTTTCTTGATGGAGTACGACGGCGAGCCCACACGCATGGAGCGCCGCACGATGGGGTACAGGTCCACCAGCACGTGCTGTCTGAGGAGGTCATCCACCGCCTCCTCGCCGATGCCCCACCGGGCAGCCATGGCCAGCAGGTGCGAGCGCTCGTACGGCGCGTAGTGATAGATGTGCATGTCTGGGTGGGTCTTGCGGCGGGCGGCGACCATGTCCAGGAAGGCCTTGAGGGCCTCGCGTTCGCCCGCGAAGTCGTGGGCCCAGAGCCGTTCGAACTGCCCCGTGGCGTCCACCCAGCCCCACAGGTAGTCGAGGTTCCAGGTGGCGGCGTCGCCCTCCGTGTAGAGCGGGTCGCCCTCGAAGTCAAAGAAGATGTCGCCGGGGCTGGGAGCCGGGATCATCGCGAAGGCTGCCGCGTCGGCGATCTCGACGGGCGGGGGTGCGGCTGGGTCTGTCTGGTTTTTGGCCTGGGTTTGGAGCCTTGCCTGCTGACGAAGCCGGGCGAGGGTGTCGCGGCCGATGCCGTTTACTGCCTGGGTGCTGGCGGCCAGTTGGGCGATGGTTTCGATGCCGAGCGCTCTGAGTTTGGTGCGCTGGGTCCGGGTGAGGGTCGCGACGCGGAGGACGTCGTCGCTGGCAATGGCCTCGGTCTCGCACCAGTGGCAGGCGCCGCAGATGGTGTAGCGCTCGTCGCCCCATGCGACCGGTTGGTTTGTGGCAGCGGTGTTGGTGGCGGCGCCCTCAAGGGTGCGCTGGACGATGATGGCGAGCATCCGGTCGCGGCGCAGGTGCAGCACGGGGGTGATGTCCGCGTGCTCGTGATCGGAGCGGGCGCCGTCGCCTAGGACCAGCGAGACGGTGGGTGCCACCGGGATGCCCATGGACTCGAGGCACTCGGCGTAGGCCGCGAGCTGGAGCAGGGCCATGACCTTGGCGGAGCGCGCCAGCTTGGTGTCCTCCACGCGATAGGCGGTGCCGTCCCAGACCAGGAAGTCGGCGTAGCCGATGAAGTTCGCGTGTTCGGTGGTGCTGGCGAGGGCGGCTTGGGCTACTACTGGTGTGTGGGCTTTTAGCGCTTCGAGCGTGAGCGCACGGGCCTGTTCTCTTGTGATGCCTGTTTCCGGGGACGGACGCGGGATGACGACCACGCCATCGGGAAACTGGCTTTGGTAGCCGGCCAGGAGCTTTTGTTCGTGGACGGCGCCCAGCGCGCTGGTGCGCTCAAGCATCGCGTCTCTTTCAGCGTCGGGACCCTGTATGCGTCCGTGTGTGACGTCCAGGCCGCGCAGAAACGCGAACTCACAAGAGCTCGCGGCGGTGAGATCGCTCGCGCTCCACGTC
>JBBRWX010000147.1:0-1900 GCA_038248935.1 Actinomycetales bacterium | reverse complement strand
TCGCGTGTGAAGACAGTCGCTCGTGTGGCGTTCAAGAGCGTGTCGCGATCCGTCAAGGCCAAGGTGCGCAAAGTTCGACGGTGGGCGAGCGCCAAGAAGGCTAGGGTGAGCCACTACTACCACCGCGCGAGCAAGCGGTTCGCGAAGGCCGTTAAGCACAGGCGCTCAAGGAGAGCCAAGAGCAAGAGCGCTCTCAGGTCGACAAAGGTTGCGTCGGCGGACCCGGTCAGGGTCAACGACACCGGTGAGTCCGCTGCTTGGGCTTCGCAAACCGGTGCACTCCACCAGTCGCCTGGCTACACGCCAGAGTTGTCATCAACGGAACGCAATATGATTGCTGGGGCCACGCTCTTCATCGGAGCGGCAGCTGCGAGTTTCGTCGTCGGTGATGTTGTTCTTGCGGGCATACTTCCGGCTGGCAAGAAGGCTCTTGAGGAAGCGGCGTGCTTCCCTGCCGGTACTTTCGTCATGGCAGCGGCTGGACTAGTCCCCATCGAGCGGCTTCGCGAAGGCGACACCATCCTCTCTCGCGACGAGCGCACCGGCGCCCAATCCCTCAAGCCCGTTCTCCGCACGATGGTGCACCAGGTCACCGAGCTCATCCACGTCCGCGCCGCCACCGACACCATCACCTCCACCCCCAACCACCCCTTCCGAGTGGCCGGGCGCGGATGGGTGGCTGCTGGCGACCTTGCCGCCGGCGACACGCTCTACCTCGCCGACGGCGGGCGCGCCGACATCGTCAGCGTCACGCGCGAGAAGCTTGCCACCCCCGTCGACGTCTACAACGTCGAGGTCGCCGACTTCCACACCTACTTCGTGGCGGGAGCGGGCGTATGGGTGCACAATTGCGGAGGACGGCAGGGCGGGGTGTACGCGCTCGAGAACGAGGCCGGTACGGTTGTGCGAACGGGCCGCACCGTCGACCTTGCACAGCGCGCGATTCAGCTCGCAAATGATCCTGTGCTCGGCCAGTTCAAGTTCCGACCTGTCTTCGAGACGAACGTTTACGCTCAGCAGAGAGGGCTTGAGCAGATGCTCTACGATCAGTATCCTGGGGCGCAGGCGGCGAATGGCGGCTACAACATGATTCGCGGCATCAACTTGTCGAATCCAAACTACGAGACGTACATGAATGCAGCGAACAACTACCTCCGCTAGGGGTGTGTCGATGACTGAAGCGGTGAGCTATTCCGAAGGGGACTGGTTCGCAGTCCCACTTGCGCGCGGAGGATATGCGCTGGGGCTAATCGCGAGGGCCAATGTGGCAGGCGTCCTTCTCGGCTATTTCTTTGGACCGAAGCGTGACTCAATGCCGACAGTGGATGACATCCGCCAGCTAGGCCGCGATGAGGCCGTGTGGGTTCAGAGGTTTGGACATCTCGGGGTTCTCGGAGGGGAATGGCCCGTCCTGGGCCGCACGCCTGCGTGGAATCGGTCGGAATGGCCGATGCCGGCATTTCGACGCATCGAGGAGCTGACCGGGCGGTCAATCCGAGTGGAATACTCGGATGAAGACCCCAGCACTTGGTTGACGTCGGAGCGAGTGGATCCTGGCGCCGTCGTTGGGTTGCCTGATGACGGTGTCGCGGGCGCGGTTTATGTGCAGGAACGACTCGAACGGCTCTTGGGTGACTCGGCAGAATAGATTGAATCCATCCGCCCCGGCACCCTCGTCCTCTCGCGCGACGAACACACCGGCGCCCAGGCCCTCAAGCCCGTTCTCCGCACGATGGTGCACCAGGTCACCGAGCTCGTTCACGTCCGCGTCGCCACAGACACCATCACAGCCACCCCCAACCACCCCTTCCGAGTGGCCGGGCGCGGATGGGTGGCGGCCGGTGATCTTGCCGACGGCGACACGCTCTACCTCGCCGACGGCGGGCGCGCCGACATCGTC
>JBBRWX010000146.1:0-1917 GCA_038248935.1 Actinomycetales bacterium | reverse complement strand
GTGACTGGGCCAATGGAGGCGAAGACCTCTCGACCCACGGCCTCGCGAGCACCCGACTCTGTGAAGATCCAAGCGTCCACGACAAGCACAACGAGCAGCAGCGCCAGTGCTCCCACTCCGTTGGCATCCATGCACTGCATCCTCGCAGGTTGGACCCTTCGCTCACCGGCAGGCATCACGACCGCTTGTGGTGATCGCGGCACAGGCAGTCCGCTCACGCGAGGACAGTGCCGTCCCGTGGAATCCACCGCACCTCAGACTCGCAGGACCGCCGCAGCATCGTCAGACACCAAGCGCCGGTTGGGCGCGGTGCGAAGCGGCCCGAAGACGAGACGTTCGTCCTTGGCGTCAGAACACAACCCCCGCCAGGCTTCACACAAAGGCATTCAGAAGGAGCAGGTCATGACGGTGCGGGTTCCCGCCGAGCAGAAAAGTTCCGGGCACGTTGATGAGACGCAGGCCCATGATGTTGGCGGTCGCCCACTTCCCGCGATCTACACGCCGCTTCTCGGCCTTCTGGTCGTCATCGCCGCCACATACGGGCTGGCCTTCGACGATGCCTACCGGTTGGTCTCGCCTCTCACGCGACAAACCTGGCGCGCTCAGGACGCGGTCACGCTGGCCACAGTGCCGCTGCTCATCTTGGCCACTCGCCGAGCGCGCGCCACATCGCTCGGCTCCCATTTGTTCGCCGTGGGAATCCTGACCTGGCTGACCTACGACTACGCCCACCTCTCGTTTGGGACGCCTTTCAACGCGATGTTCCTCGTCTATGTGGCGGTACTGGCCCTGGCAGGGTTCGCGATGCTCGACGGGCTTCTGAGGGTCGACGTCGTTGGCGCCTGGCCCGCATTCGCGCGTGTGCCCCGTCGTGCCGCGGCGTGGTTCTTGGCGGTCGCCGGGGTCGGCATCGGCCTGCTCTGGCTCTCCGAGATCGTCGCCGCCCTGCCCCATGGGCTTCCGACCAACATCCACCTGTCCGAATTGCCGAACCCAACCTGGGTGATCGACCTCGGCTGGGTCATTCCGGCCGCGCTGGCGGCGGCCTCGATGTTGCGGCGTGGCCACCCCGCTGGTCCCGTCATTGCCGGGCCGATTCTCGTGATGCTGCTGATCTTGTCCATCACCATGCTGACCGCGGTTCCCTTCGCCCTCGCGGCGGGCCTCGGCTCTGACCCGGACGTGAGGCAGCAGCTCATTGTTTTCGCAGGACTATTCAGCGTGCTTGGCGCGATCGAGCTCTGGTTGTTGGTTCGCGCTCGGCGCCGCCTCGGCGTCGCCCTTCCCGCGTGGCGGCGTCGAGGATGGTGGCCAGACAGCAATGAGTCGGCAACCAGGGCCGAGCGCGCGGCTGGTCCGGCCTCCTAGCGCCCCGCCCGCACTTGGTCGACACCCCTGTTGGCAAGCTCATCGGCGCGCTCGTTGCCCGGGTCGCCCGCGTGGCCCTTGACCCACACCCACGTGATGTCGTGGCGGGCCACCTGCTCGTCGAGCGCTTGCCAGAGCTCCTTGTTCTTCACCGGCTTCTTGTCCGACGTGCGCCAACCGTTGCGCTTCCAGCCCGGCATCCATGACTTGACGCCCTGCATGACGTAGGTCGAGTCGACGTGCAGCGTCACGTCGCAGCGTTGCGTGAGCGCCCTGAGCCCCTCGATGACCGCGGTGAGCTCCATCTTGTTATTGGTGGTGAGGAGGTCGCCTCCGCACAGCTCGCGCTCGTGCCCGCCCGAGCGCATCCATGCGCCCCAGCCGCCCACTCCCGGGTTGCCCTTGCAGGCGCCGTCTGTCCACATGTCGACACGGGGCTTCGCTTCATCGGTCACGCCGACACCCTACGGCAGGCGCGCTCTGGACCGACACTGCGTCGCGTGAGCACCGCAAATCGACAGTCGGTGCGGATGACCGCGTTCAGACGAC
>JBBRWX010000145.1:0-1998 GCA_038248935.1 Actinomycetales bacterium | reverse complement strand
GTTCGGACGCCATCGTAGGGCGTGGGCATGGCACCCGTCGCCGGTTCGATGCGCTGGATTCGAATCCCGCCCCAGGGTGCAACACACCTGGCGCGCCCTGTCAATTGACATTGACATAGGCACTACGGCCCTTCCAGTAGCTGTCCCACCGATCGTCCTGGCTGAGCCATAACGCCCGCAACGTCAGAATCGCCTCGACGCCTTCGGTCGACCAGAACTGCTCGGTGCCCTTGATTCGCTTGTCGAACTGCTTGACCGCCGCCTCGGTTTCGCCCGAGCCGATCGGCCAGCCGTTCTTTCGGAACTCGGGGTAGTTCATGTGCACCTCGTGCTGCGTGAAGTAGGCGACGTTGTTCGACAGCACCTTGCGAACGCTTGTCGCGGTGTCGGCGTCCGTCGGCGGACCCAGTTTCTTCGCCTCGGCCAACAGTTCCTCGATCACCCGTTGCACCTTCCCGTCCCACAGCAGCGCCTCCAGCCGCTCGGCCCAATACGCCGCCTGTGTCGTGCCCGCGCCATGCACCGCCTTGGCGCAGTCCCACAGGTGCTCGGCCGCGTGATACCAGTCGATGATCCGTGCCTGGACGTGGAAGTGCGCCGTCAACAGTGGATCGATCCAGTTGCCCCCGTCGCCCAGGGCGATGACGGTCTCGGCCTGCCGCAGGCCACGCCGCTCGGCCTCCACCCGCGCCAGCGGCCCGAACGCCTTGACCGACTGCGCCGTCGCCAGGTGCGTCGTGACCAGTTTCTCCGGGGCACGGCCTCCCTCGTCCACCGGCTTGCCGTCGCCCGGCAGATAGCTGCTGACGGTCAGAACTTTCTCCTCACGCCAGCGGCTGCCGGTTTCCTCGTCTTTCACCCGGCTTTGGTAGCGTCCGCCGTCCATGCCGACGACCAGCAGCGGGACGGGGTTGGGCGGACATGCCGGTCGTTGGCCGCGTTCGTAGTCACGCAGTTCCGCGTCCCGACGCGCGACCGCCGACGCACCCAGTTGCTCGGCCCAGCGTCTGACCTGCTCCGGGTGCAAATCCAATCCCCAGTCGGCGTTGAGGGCCCGAGTTGCCGGCATAAAGCCCTGATGAGTGGCGCTCTCGCGTGCCACGCGACACGCGGCCTGCGATGTCAGTGGGACCTCGGCTGGCAGCGACCACTCACGATCCTGAGGGGGAAAAAGACCGGCCACAGGCTCGGCAACGGCACTGTTGCTGGCTGATGACGACCGGGCCGTGGGGGCTGATAATCTCTTTCTGTGCTTCGCGTCCGCCGTGGTCGAGGTAGATCCGATTGGACCCGCACCGCGGGCACTTGCCGAAGTCGCCGGCGGCGAGGCGGGCATTGGTATCTAACGCCGCCCGTTCCTGCAGAAGAGTCGGCACGACGGCCTTGCGCAAGTCGTCGGCCTGGTGTTCCCAGTCCAGGAACGTCTGGCCGCGCAGGGGCACCGTTTCCTCTGGCGGGATGATCCGGTCCAGTGAATCCATGAAGCTCTTGATGATGCGTTCGCGAGCTTCCAGACGTGTCGTTCGTGCGGCCATGAATCCTCCTTGATTGATGGTTTTGGCGTTGCCGCGATTATACCGGCCAAGGAGCCCGCGTAGAGTGTGTTGCACCCGCACCGCCCGTGCCCGACCTTAGCAAGTAGGTCTTGGACGCTGGTTGTGATACGAATCGCGATTGTTTCGCGCACTCGAACCGCACGCTAAAGCTTGCGGACCGGCCAGGTCCGGCACTCACGATTCAAGTCCGATCCGTCTGACGCGTCCCCTTATCACGCCGGTGTCTTCGCGAGTACGCTCCGACACCGGCGTGTTTTGTTCCCCGCGTCCGACGTCGCTCGGAGCCGTCGCGGACCGCACAGGTCTCTCGGAACGTGCGATCTGTGGCACCCACCTTCGCACCCGGGTGCGTGACACGTTCGGCGGCCTGGTCTTGAGGTGGCATGGTGCGTCTCGCCCATGCGTCGTCGTACCCGACGGAAATCGGCCGGTACCCCGGTCG
>JBBRWX010000144.1:0-2047 GCA_038248935.1 Actinomycetales bacterium | reverse complement strand
GCGGCCAGATGCCGGACGCTCATCGAGAGGCCTCTTCGAGACTCTCGTCGTCGGCCGCCTCGTCTGGGTCCAGAGTCTCGCCGTAGTTCTGCAGGAACAGTGAGCTGAGACTGGGGGGCGTGACCGTGAGCGTGTGAATGCTCACCGCGTGCAGCCGCCCGATAGCGGCGTCGAGGTGCTCGGGGTCGATGGTGAACCGGGAGTCCACGTGCCCGTCGAGCCGCTCGCTGTGATAGTCGGCGACCCCCTGCGCGTCGGCCAGTGCGCCGGGGTCGGCAACGGTGACGGCGTGCACGGCGGTGCGGGTGTGCCGGCGTAGGTCGGCGAGAGTGCCGCTGATGACGGTTCGGCCACGCCGGATGATGCTCACCCGGTCGGCCAGTGCCTCCACCTCGGCCATGATGTGACTGGAAAGCAGCACTGTGACGCCATCCTCGCGCCGGTCGCGCACGCACTTTTGGAAGGCCTGTTCCATGAGGGGGTCCAGACCCGAGGTCGGCTCGTCGAGCAGCAGCAGCTCGGCGTCGGCGGCCAGTGCGGCGATGAGCGCGACCTTCTGCCGGTTGCCCTTGGAGTAGTCACGGACCCGCTTGGTGGGGTCGAGCTCGAACCGTCCGACCAGGTCCAGCCGACGGCGTTCGTCGATGCCGCCGTGGGTGGCGCCCAGGACGTCGAGGCACTGACCGCCTGTCAGTCCCGGCCAGAGCGCGACGTCGCCGGCGACATAGGCCAGCCGGCCGTGCAGGCGGGGCCCGTCGTGCCAGGGATCGCCGCCGAACAGCTCGACGTGCCCTGAGGTGGCTTTCATGAGCCCGAGCAGTACGCGGAGCGTGGTGGACTTGCCGGAGCCGTTAGGCCCAAGGAAGCCATGCACCTCACCCGGGCGCACAGTAAGGTCAAGGCCGTCCAGGGCCCGGACGCTGCCGAAGACCTTGGTGAGTGCCTCGGCGCGGATCACGGGGGTGGCATTGGTCATGACAGTGACTCCTTCGCAGGGGCAATGAACGCGCCCTCGATGTAGACGGCAGTGACTTCCCTGGCCCACCGTTGCAGCCCGGCAGGGGTCAGGGGATCGTCGCCGATGGCGGCGGCGATCTGGTTGCGCAGCAGGATCAAGGCGAGGTCGTTGGCCAGCAGGAACGCTGCACGGACGGCCGGGTCGTGGCTGGGCGCGGCGGCGCCCGACTCGACCATGGCGTCCAACAGGCGGCGGGTGACGGCATACCAGCGACCAAAGAGCGCGGCCCCGACCGGGTCGTTAGTGAGCAGCAGTCGGCGCAGGTAGGCCGGCAACGGGGACCCGTGCGGGAACGCCTGGGCCAGCGCCTCGGCGACCGACGTCGGGGCCTCGCCACTGGCGAGCATCTCGGCGAGGTCCTGACCTTCGAACTCGGCGAAGACCGCGTCGAAGGACTCGGCCGCGTGGGCGTCCACCGCGGCCCGCAGGCCGTCCTTGCTCCCGAAGTGGTGGACCACCAGGCTTGGCGACACCCCGGCGGCGGCGGCGATGTCGCGCACCGTCACGGCATCGTGCCCGCGCTCAGCGAAGAGGCGCAGCGCGGCGTTGCGGATGTTGGCCCGGGCAGTGAGGTCGGGATCGCCAGGAACTAAACTCACGTTCAGCATAGTAAACGGGTGTTCAGCAAGAATCAAGCCTGTTGGAGGAGCAGGGTCGGGCCTCTGCGTATGCGACAGTGGGTTGGCGTCTTCGCAGGCACGCGTGTGGCGAGCGATGTTATGCATTTCAGTAGTTGTGGAGGGCGCCTGCCGCGGTTGGGCGCGTCTGCCCTGATTGGGGCCAGTCAGGTGGGGGCACCGATCCGCTTGTGGTCAGTTTGGGGGCTAGCGAAAGGGTCCGCTGCGCCGTTCGCGAGATGCGCGCTCATCGATGCATGGACCCCGGGACCAGGGCTCCGGACATGGAGAGATATTCCATGCGCGGTCATTCTCTCTGGGTCATCTACCTGTTGCATGACGTTGCGTGAACTGTCGTGCGGGAGGTGTTCTGCGGCGTTTCTCCCTGGGTGTGGTGCTCGTGGCTGGTAGT
>JBBRWX010000143.1:0-2077 GCA_038248935.1 Actinomycetales bacterium | reverse complement strand
TAAGGAGCCACTGAGTCATGCCTCGCAGTTTGAAGAAGGGCCCCTTTGTGGATGGCCACCTCCAGAAGAAGGTGGACGTTCAGAACGTCGCGGGTACCAAAACCGTCATCAAGACCTGGTCGCGCCGGAGTGTTATCACGCCGGACTTCCTCGGTCACACGTTCGCCGTGCACGACGGCCGCAAGCACGTCCCGGTGTTCGTCACCGAGGCGATGGTTGGCCACAAGCTCGGCGAATTCGCACCTACGCGCACGTTCCGTAGCCACGTCAAGGACGACCGTAAGGGCCGCCGCTAAGGCGCGCCCCGAGATCACAGGAGTACATCAACATGGAAGCCAAGGCGCAGACGCGGTACCTCCGCGTGACCGCCCAGAAGGCCCGCCGCGTGGTGAACCTCGTGCGCGGTCAGAACGCGGTCGAGGCAATTGCCTCGCTCAAGTTCCAGCCTCAAGCGGTGGCCACCGACGTGCGCAAGCTCGTCGCATCGGCCGTTGCCAACGCGCGAGTTCAGGCCGATAAGGCCGGCGAACGCTTTGACGAGCGCGAGCTCGTCATCACGTCGATCATGGTTGACGAGGGCCCCACGATGAAGCGGATCCGTCCGCGCGCACAGGGCCGTGCCAACCAGATCCTTAAGCGCACGAGTCACATCACTGTGACCGTGGGCACTCCCGTCAAGGAAGGGGCCAAGTAATGGGTCAGAAAGTTCACCCTCACGGCTACCGCCTGGGCATCACTACCGACCACCGCTCGCACTGGTTCGCAGACTCGACCAAGGTCGGGGAGCGCTACCGCGACTACGTGGGCGAGGATGTCAAGATCCGCGAGATGATGAAGAAGGACCTGGAGCGCGCAGGCGTCTCCAAGGTCGAGATCGAGCGCACGCGTGAGCGTGTTCGCGTCGACCTTCACACCGCGCGTCCTGGAATCGTCATCGGCCGTCGTGGTGCAGAGGCAGACAAGCTTCGCTCCTCTCTCGAGAAGCTGACTGGCAAGCAGGTCCAGCTCAACATCCTCGAGGTCAAGAACGCCGAAATCGACTCGCAGCTCGTTGCTCAGGGCATCGCCGAGCAGCTCGCGTCGCGTGTTGCCTTCCGTCGTGCCATGCGCAAGGGCATTCAGTCCGCTCTGCGCGGTGGCGCCAAGGGCATCCGCGTGCAGTGCTCGGGCCGCCTCGGCGGTGCGGAAATGTCGCGCTCCGAGTTCTACCGTGAAGGACGCGTGCCTTTGCACACGCTCCGCGCCAACATCGACTACGGCTTCTTCGAGGCCAAGACGACGTTCGGCCAGATCGGGGTCAAGGTCTGGATCTACAAGGGCGACATGACGGAGAAGGAGTTCGCGGCCGAGCAGGCCAAGGCTCCTCGCGCTCCGCAGCGTGGCCGGGGCGACCGCCCCGATCGTGGCGGAGACCGCGGTGCCCGTGGACCCCGTCGCGACGACGCTCCCCGTGCACACCAGGAAACTGCTCCCGCTGCTCCCGCTGCTGTAGAGGCCCCCGCGGCCCCCGCAGCCGAAACAGGGAAGGAAGGCTAGTCATGCTTATTCCTCGTCGAGTGAAGCACCGCAAGCAACACCACCCTGGTCGTTCGGGTGCGTCTACGGGCGGTACCGAGATCAGCTTCGGTGACTACGGTATCCAGGCCGTGACGCCCGCATATGTGACCAACCGTCAGATCGAGGCAGCTCGTATCGCGATGACGCGTCACGTCAAGCGTGGTGGAAAGGTGTGGATCAACATCTACCCCGACCGCCCGCTCACCAAGAAGCCCGCCGAAGTGCGCATGGGTTCCGGTAAGGGTTCACCCGAGTGGTGGATCGCCAACGTGAAGCCAGGTCGCATTCTCTTTGAGCTCGCGGGTGTCCCCGAGGAGCTTGCACGCGAGGCCATGAGCCGCGCACAGCACAAGCTCCCCATGAAGACTCGCTTCATCGTTCGTGAAGGTGGTGGCAACTCATGACCATCGGTACCCAGGGCCTCATGCCGCCCGAGTTGGACGCCATGGAGGATGAGCGCCTCACAGAGGAGCTCAAGAAGGCGAAGGCTGAGTTGTTCAACCTTCGTTTCCAGTCCGCC
>JBBRWX010000142.1:0-2106 GCA_038248935.1 Actinomycetales bacterium | reverse complement strand
CCCCGTCGATGGATCTGCCCCATCTTCTCGCGGCGATGACGGTCCTGCTGGGCTTGCTGGGCGGAGTGACGAAGACCTGGCGGTTCGACCGGATGAGCACCGTGTCGAAGGCAGGGACGAGTGATCTGACGCCGATGTTCGCCGCGTTCTCCAAGCACCACGCCGTCAGCGTCGTCGCTTGCAGGCCCCGGTCGGGCAACCGGAAGGGCGTGGTCGAGAAGAACAACCACACCGCCGCGCAACGCTGGTGGCGCAACCTCCCCGACGACCTCACTCTCGAACAGGCCCAGCAACGCCTGACCGCGTTCGCGACCCGGCAGGACGGACGGCGACGCGAGGGCCGAGACGGGTCAACGACGGCCGCGGTCATGTTCGCCGCGGAGCGCCTCCAACCGTTGCCGCCGACGCTGTTTCCCGTGGTCGTGACCGAGGAGCGCACCGCGACACGGCAGGCGTTGATCGATTGGCGCGGCAACCGGTACTCGGTCCCGCCAGAACTGGCCGCAGCCCGAGTCGTCGTCCACCAACGCCTCGGCGCACCCACGATCGACATCGCGACGGTCTCCGGCGTCGTCATTGCCCGCCACACCGTCGCGGAGGCCGGCCTCGGGGTCACGATCCGCGACAGCGGACACGTCACCGCACTCGAGAGCATCGCGATGGCCGCAGCTCCTCCCGGCCGCCCGCACCGGAAGAAGGAACGCATCCCACCGGGCACCGCGGCCCGCCGCGCTGCCATGGCGCTGACTGGCACCGCCGAACCCACCACCGTGATCAGCCTGGCCGCTTACGAGGCGGCCGCGAGGAACAGGAACACCCTCCGATGAACACACCACTCACCACCGCCCAAACGACCGACACGTCCATGACCGCGGCGACGCCCGCGAGCGTCTATCAGCGGCTGCGCGGCCACCTCACCGAGCTCAAGCTCGCCGACGCCGCCGACGCCCTGCCACGCGTCCTGGACCAGGCCCAAGCCGAGGGCTGGAGCCTCACCCACGCCCTCGAACACCTACTCTCCATCGAGGTCACCGCGACCGACGCCCGCCGACTCTCGGGCCGGTTCCGCTTCGCGAACCTGCCCACCGGCGCCACCCTGGATGACTTCGACCTCGACGCCGCCTCCGGCATCGACCGCAACCTGCTCGCCGAGCTCGGCACCTGCCGCTACCTCGAGACCGCGACCAACGTGCTGCTTATCGGCCCGCCCGGAGTCGGCAAAACGCACATCGCCACCGGCCTCGGCCACGCCGCCGTGACCGCCGGCTACCGCACCTACTTCACCTCCGCCGCCGACCTCGCCGCGCGCTGCCACCGCGCCGCGATCGAAGGCAAGTGGGGCACGCTGATGCGGTTCTTCGCCGGCCCGACACTGCTCGTGATCGACGAACTCGGCTACCTACCGCTGCCCGCCGAGGCCGCGTCGGCACTGTTCCAAGTCATCAACCAGCGCTACCTGAAAACATCGATCGTGATCACCACGAACCGGCCCGTCGGCGCCTGGGGCGAGATCCTCGGCGACACCACCGTCGCCGCCGCGATGCTCGACCGGCTCCCGCACCGATCCGTCGTCGTCACCCTCGACGGCGGCTCCTACCGGCTCCGCAACCACGCCGCCCAAGCCAACGAGCTCCGCTGCGTGACAACGGGCACAAACTTCCGCTAACCTAACCCCGCGACCTGGGGAGCTTCGATGAGCAAGACCGGGGAATTTCGCTGAGCGCCGTTAGAACGCCACTGGTGCTGAGCGACGTCATCACTGGTGCTCTCTCGCACGATCGGTGGTGCTGAACCGCGCGATCAGGTGGTGCTCAAAGCCTCAAATACTCACTCCCCGCAGGCCAGCCACGCCGTCATCTTCCGGCGCCCGTAGAGGATCTCCTGCTGTTGGCGAAGCCACACAGCTCACCCACTTAACAGTGGAAGGCCACCCCACGGAGTGGCCTTCCGTCATTTCACCCGCATGGGCGTGTCACTTTTCGGGTGCGGGTTAACGCAGGAAAGCCACCCCGTGGGGTGGCTTTCCTGGTGTTGCTAAGTTAAGTCCGGCGGTGTCCTACTCTCCCACAGGGTCCCCCCTGCAGTACCATCGGCGCAGAGAGTCTT
>JBBRWX010000141.1:0-2701 GCA_038248935.1 Actinomycetales bacterium | reverse complement strand
GCCACCTCGGTGGCCAGCACCGCCTGCAAGAACGCGCTGTAGCTCAGCTCCTGCTGCGCGGCCTGCTCGAGCAGCGTGGGCAAGGTCTGTGCGACCCGGGTGAGGCGGAGGTGCGCACACTGCGTACTCAGCACCTCCAGTTCCGCCAGCGGCGAGATCAGGGCGCGACTCATGCGGCGACCTCCGCGCTCGTGGCCGCCGCGAACCGCTCGTAGATGCTCAGGTCACGGACCGCGACCTCGCCGCTCGTGACATAGCGCGGATCGTACTGCGGCGGCATCGCCGCGAGGGGCGTGCGGTTGACGCGCAGCAGCCCGGCGTAGTGCGCCGGCACCATCACCACCTGCTGGCGTCCCTGCCGCGCGTGCGTCGCCACGAGGGTGTCCCGCTGCCAGATCGTGAAGTCGGTCGCGTGCTCGCGCACGGTGACCGTCGTACCGGCGAGATGCGCGGGGACACTGTAGCGGGACCCATCGATGCTCACGAGCGCGTCCTGCGCGACCACGCGCTCGCGCACGTGGGCCAACGCATACGGGGGGCGGCCGTCGAGTGGCGTGAGGGCCTCGCGCGCGAACCGCACGGCCGGCGGTTCATGCGTCGTGCCGTGCACGCGCTGATCGGCGATGGTCGTGGTCCACTCCAGCAGCCACGCGTTCAGATGCGCCCACGAGTGGAAGCGCTTGCCCGCGAGCGCATTCCGGGCGACGTACTTCACGCCGGACTCCACCTTGCCTTTGGTCTGCGGGCGGTACGGGGCGCACGCCCACGGCCGGAAGCCGTAGTAGCCGGCGAAGTCCGCATACGTCGGATGCCACGTGATCGCGTCCCGCGTGTGCGCGAGCACCATCGCCTTCGCGTTGTCGACCACGACGCGATCGGGTACGCCACCGAAGTGCTGAAAGGCCAACTCGTGGCCCCCGAGCCACTCGCGCACCCGCTGCCGGGCAAAGGCGACCGCGAAGCTGCGGCGCGAAAAACCGAGCGTCATGACGAAGATCTGGGCGGCAACCGGCACGTCATCAAGCCACACGCGGACCTGCCCGAAGTCGGCCTGCGCTTGCTCGCCAGGGCCCGTCTCGAAGCGCACAGTCGCCGTGGGCGTGGCACGCGCCCGGAGGGGCGCGAGCGCCCGGCGGACGATGATGACGGAGCCCACAAAGCCCTGCTCCGAGAGCTCGCGGTGCACGACCGTCGCGTTATAGCCCACCTCCGGCGCACGCTGCGCGATCCAGGTCCGGTACGGATCCAGCTGCGAGGGCGTCGCCCGCGGCGCTCGCGCCACGTACTGCCCCCGCCGTCGCCACGCCCGGACCGTCTTGCGATCGAGACCGTAGGCCCGCGCGATCGCCGACACGCTCTCGCCCCGGGCCAACGCCTGGACGACCTGCTCGACCACCGTCTCCGTCACCATCGTCGCCACTCCGGGCCAAAGTTGCCCGGAAGATGACGCCACCGACCCGCCCGTCCCGCCGTCCAGCGCCCCAGATCCTGCCGTCATGGCCCAACTCCCCTCGAAGGGGTGGGGAATTTCAGACGATCGCTACCTGGGGAATTTCACGCGATCGGTGACAACTCTGTCGGTCGTTTCGCTGGACGGTTCAAACCACCAGGCCCGCACCTGGCTTGAGAAGCCGGAATACCTGCGACTCTCAGTTGCTGCGCGTGAGCGCCGGCATGCAATGGCATTGATGACCCGGCAAATGTTCGTTCAGGATGTTCACCTGTACCGTGTGGCGGAATTTATCGTCCAAACCGCCCTTGCGATGTCTTCCGAATTGCGGAGTCTTGGGGCCGCACCAACACAAGGTGAGACTCGGTGGGTGACCGCACCTCAAAATGTGGACAAGAGGACCCCGACCGAGGTGGACTCTGATGTCGATGCCGGGGATGTGGACTGGGATGCCCTTATCGGCGCTGACTCCGGGGAGGATGATGGCCTCGACCCTGAGTTTTTCGAGTTGGAACAAGAAATCGGGGATACGGGCTCGACTAGTCGCGGTCGGGCCTTAGCAAGCCCGCTTAACCGACTAGACGACTATCTCAGTGAATGCCTGTCTGTGGTGAATGGGATGTTCGGTGCCCCCGACTCGATTCGGACTCCGCGCAGGACACGGGTGCCGTCGAGCCGCACTGAAGAGTTGGCTCCGGAAATCGAATCCACTCTTGAGGCTGCCGATCCAGACGGCGATGAAATGCTTCGCAGTGCGGCCGAACAGATCTATCGGGCCTCGGTCCAGCTCCGTCGCACTCCGCCTAGTGATGCATCACTCGAACGTATCGCGAACACCTTTCTTGTCCTCGTCGCACATCTATATCGGCTAGAACTTCACGCTCAGTTGTGGCAGAGTCCGGCAGTAATTGACATCCAGCGCTATCGGTCAGCGGTTTGGAGGTCGGCGTGGGACCTCAATGGTTGGGAGACTGGTCGGTGTAGCGCCTGGATGCCGAGGGCCTGGTCTGTACCTCGCTTCCGCCAACCGATGCACGAGGTTGTTGCCGACCCGATGTTCCTAAGCCAGTTGCTTCTAGTGGCTTCCGCTAGTTGGGGACTGGACGGATCAGGAAGTCGCGTACCAGAGGAGATCGTGGCCGGAATAGGGCTCGTCTGCGGTACGACGATACCCGTTGGGGGTCGGCTCGCTAGCGAGTTGCGTCAAAGAGCCGACGGGCTGGCAATCCACTCACTGGCCGGTGTGGACTC
>JBBRWX010000140.1:0-2723 GCA_038248935.1 Actinomycetales bacterium | reverse complement strand
GTCAACCTGCGTCCCTCGCGCCTCTACCCTGGCGAGGTGTCGCCGCTGCGCGACGTGACCGAGGTCGATTTTGTGGTGGTCCGCGAGGGCACCGAGGGTCCGTATGTTGGCAACGGCGGCGCCCTGCGCGTCGACACTCCTTACGAGATCGCGACCGAGGTGTCGATCAACACGCGTCACGGCGTCGAGAGGGTTGTCCGCTACGCGTTTGGCGTGGCGGCAGGGCGCGAGCGCAAGCAGCTCACGCTGGTGCACAAGCACAACGTGCTTGTCCACGCGGGTCACTTGTGGCGTCGCACGGTCGAGGCCGTCGCGCCGGAGTTCCCCACGGTCACGTGGGACTACCTGCACATCGACGCGGCGACCATTGTCATGACCACCAACCCCGGCAAGTTCGACGTGATCGTGACCGACAACCTGTTTGGTGACATCCTCACCGACCAGGCCGCTGCTATCTCGGGCGGCATCGGGCTGGCGGCGTCGGCGAATATCAACGCGGACAAGACGGCGCCGTCGATGTTCGAGCCCGTTCATGGCTCGGCACCGGATATTGCTGGCCAGCAGAAGGCGGACCCGTCCGCCACCGTGCTGTCGGTCGCAATGATGCTCGACTTCCTGGGCTACGCCGATTTGGCAGCTCGCGTGGAGGGTGCGGTTGCGGCCGATGCCGCGGCAAGTGCCGCTGGCAAGCAGGCTGGGGTCACGCGTACGACGGCCGAGGTGGGCGACGCTTTGGCCGCCCTGATTCGGGGTTAGGCGGGGCAAAGGGGGCGCTGTGAGTACATGAGTGCTCCAATCCGACTCGGATCGGCACTCATGTACTCAGGGGGCGCCACCGCTTTACTCTGAAGAGGTCGAACGACAAGGAAGGTTCTTACGATGGGTGACATCACCAACGCCGCTGCAGCTGCTGCATCCGCTGCGACACAGGCATCGGCACAGGCACCGGCACCTTCGAACACCGGGGCCTTCCGCGTCGTCCCCCATCCCGCCCCGGCAACGGAGGCTCAGCGCGTCGAGCGTACGGGCGACATGAAGTTTGGCATGAGCTTCACGGACCACATGGCGCGCATGACGTGGACGGCCGATGGCGGCTGGGGAAACAGGCGCATCGAACCGTATGGCCCCATCCCCATGGACCCCGCCTCCTCGGTGCTCCACTATGCGCAGGAGGTCTTCGAGGGCCTCAAGGCGTACCGCTGGGCCGATGGCTCGGTGTGGTTGTTCAGGCCAGAGGCGAATGCACGGCGCTTCCAGAAATCGGCGTGGCGCCTGGCGCTTCCCGAGTTGCCCGTCGAGGACTTCATGGACTCCATCAGGGAGTTCATGGCGGTGGAGAAGGACTGGGTGCCCACCGCGCCCGAGTCGTCGCTGTATTTGCGCCCCTTCCTCATCGGCACCGATGTGTTCCTGGGGCTGCGTCCCTCCAAGACGGTGGACTACCTGCTGATCGCGTCGCCTTCGGGCCCGTATTTTGCGGGCGGCGTCAAGCCGGTGTCGATCTGGGTCGAGAAGGACTACCACCGCTCCGGTCCGGGTGGCACGGGTGCGGCCAAGTGCGGCGGCAACTACGCGTCGGCGCTGCGCCCGCAGATCGAGGCGAGCGCTCGCGGCTATGACCAGGTGTTGTTCCTGGACGCTGCCACGGGCAAGGTGCTGGAGGAGCTTGGCGGCATGAACGTGTTCGCCGTGCGCACCGACGGCACGGTGCTGACCCCGGTACTCAACGGCAACATCCTGGAGGGCGTGACCCGCTCGTCGGTGATCCAGCTGATCGAGGACCACGACCTCAAGGTGATCGAGCGCGACATCACGCTGGTGGAGCTGCGCGAGGGTATCGCGTCGGGCGAGATCTCGGAGGTATTCGCGTGTGGGACCGCAG
The DNA here is from genome assembly GCA_038248935.1 of Actinomycetales bacterium. GTDB lineage: Bacteria > Actinomycetota > Actinomycetes > Actinomycetales > Demequinaceae > Demequina. The sequence goes on along the minus strand of JBBRWX010000140.1, from coordinate 841 downwards.
CGATCGTGACCCCGGTGGGGCGCATGGGGTCCGAGGACTTTGAGGTAATTGTTGGTGACGGCCAGCCCGGGCCCGTGACGCTTTCCGTCCGCCAGCGCCTCACCGACATCCAGTACGGCCGTGCCGACGATGCCTTCGGGTGGATGCAGCGGGTGGTGTGAGCATCGGCGACATCTTCGACGGCCTGTGGTCCGATGTGACCACACAGGTTGTCGCGTCGACGCCCGCAGCCTTGTGGCCGCTCGCGGCCGTCGTCTTGTGCCTCGCCGTGCCGCAGCTGTGGCACGTGGTGCGGCACGTGGTCACCATCGCGCACGAGGCGGGGCACGCGAGCATGGCCACTCTGCTGGGACGTGAGGTGCGCGGCATTCGCCTGCACTCCGACACGTCGGGGCTGACGACGCACGCGGGCTCGACCCAGCGTCTGCCCTTGGCGCTGACGGCGTTCGCTGGCTATCCGGCGCCCGCCCTGGTGGGCCTTGGGGCGGCCGGGATGCTCTACGCCGGATATGCGTTCGCGCTGCTGTGGATCGTCGTGCTGCTGCTGGTCCTCGTCCTCGTGCAGATCCGGAACGTCTACGGATTTCTAGTTTTGGTACTCGCGATTGGCGCCTTCGGGTGGCTGGCGTGGGCCGCTCCCGACCCGTGGCGCATTGGCGTCGCTTACGGGGTCGCATGGTTGTTGCTGCTTGGCGCGGTGCGAGCCGTCGTGGAGCTGCACGGTACGCGTGCCGGGGCGGCGGGAAGTAGCGGCTCCGATGCCGATGCTCTTGCCCGCGTGACCTGGTTACCCGGTGCCATGTGGGTTGCTTTGTTTTGGCTTGTGACCGTTGCATGCGCG
>JBBRWX010000139.1:0-2808 GCA_038248935.1 Actinomycetales bacterium | reverse complement strand
TCCATCATGAGCACGCGCAACACGTTCGCGCGGTCGGGGATGTCGTCGGTGATGCCCAGCAGCTTCTCGACGCCCATGCAGTACACGGCCTCGTTGAACATCGAGGCGACGTAGTCCATGCGGGTGCAGAACGTGACGCCTTGCGTCCACGTCCTGAACTCCATGTTCTTCTCGATGCCGGTGTGCAGGTAGCCGATGCCTGCGCGCAGCTCGGTGACCCTCTCGCCCTCGACCTCGAGCATGATGCGCAGCACGCCGTGCGTCGACGGGTGCTGTGGGCCCATGTTGAACACGAAGCGCTGTCCGCCGAGCCGCGCGGCCTCTTCGGCCACCTCGGACCAGTCGCCGCCGTACACGGTGAACTCGGGTGCGGTGCCGTCGTCGTCGCCCAGGCCAGAGGTGGCGTGGGGTGCGGTGTTGTCCGTCGTCATATCCGCCTCCTACCTGTACTGCCTGCGCTGGTCGGGGCTGGGAATCTCGGCGCCCTTGTACTCGACAGGAATGCCGCCCAGCGGATAGTCCTTGCGCTGCGGGTGACCCACCCAGTCATCGGGCATCTCGATGCGCGCCAGGCCAGGGTGTCCGTCGAAGATGATGCCGAAGAAGTCCCACGTCTCACGCTCATGCCAGTTGTTGGCCGGATAGACGGTGGTCACTGAGGGAATGTGCGGGTCGGAATCGGGAACCGAGACCTCGACGCACAGGCGCCTGTTGTGGGTGATCGACTGGATCGGGTAGACCGCGTGGAGCTCGCGACCGGCATCGGCCGGGTAATGCACACCGCTCACGCCCAAGCAGAACTCGAAGCGCAGGTCCTGGTCATCGCGCAGATGCCTGCAGACCTCGATGAGGTGCTCGCGGGCGATGTGCAAGGTGAGCTGGTTGCGATCGACAACGACGGCCTCGATCGCTGCCGCGGCCTTGTCGCCGAGGAGTTCCTCGAGCACGTCGACCACCTGGTCGTACCATTTCCCGTAGGGGCGCTGGGCCGCGGCGGGCGAGTAGACGAAGCGCGTGAGGCCCTCGTAGCCGGACGTGTCCGCATCGGCCACGAACTGTCCCTTGCGCACGTTGATGAGGGTGCGTCCCTCGGGGCGTACGGCATCGAGCTGTGCGCCCGTGGTCGCCATCTCTTTCGCGTCGCTCACCGCAGCAGGCCCTTCATGTCGGAGGTAGGCGTGGCCGCGAGTGCCGCGGCCTCCGCGGCCGCCGCGATCTCCCTGCGGTGGCGAAGCATCGGCTTCTGCTTGGCAAGCTCCTGCACCTTGAGGAGAGCGTGAATCAGCATCTCGGGGCGCGGTGGGCAGCCCGGCAGGTAGATGTCCACGGGTACCACGTGGTCGACACCCTGGACGATGGCGTAGTTGTTGAACATGCCGCCCGACGAGGCGCAGACGCCCATCGCGAGCACCCACTTGGGCTCGGCCATCTGGTCGTAGACCTGGCGGACGATCGGCGCCATCTTTTGCGACACGCGACCGGCGACGATCATGATGTCGGCCTGGCGCGGGGAGCCGCGGAAGACCTCCATGCCAAAGCGGGCGATGTCGAAGCGGGGCGTTCCCGTGCCCATCATCTCGATGGCGCAGCACGCCAGCCCAAACGTGGCGGGCCACATCGAACCCGCGCGAGCCCAGCCCGCGAAGTCCTCGAGCTTGCCAACGATGAAGGGGGGTGTGGGGGCAGAGTCGGTCATGTCAGCGTCACTCCCAATCGAATCCGCCGCGGCGCCATTCGTAGATGAACGGAATGGTGATGAGGGCAAGGAAGGTCATGACCGCGATGAAACCAAAAAGCGCGAGAGAACCGTAGGCGACGGCCCACGGATACAGGAACACCACTTCAATATCGAAGATGATGAACGTCATGGCCACGAGGTAATACTTGATCGGCACCCGACCGCCGCCGAAAGCCCCAGGGGTGGGCATCAGTCCGGACTCGTAACGGTCGAGCTTGGCGGAGTTGTAGCGCTTGGGGCCGAGGAATGCGCTCGCCACGAGGCCCGCGACGGCCAACAGGCCAGCGATGACGATCATGACGATGATCGGCACGTAGGGGTTCACGGTCGTGTCCTTCCCATCGCTATGCGGCCGGCGCGACTTTGGTCATGGCCGCGAGCAGTTTGTCTGACCAGTTGCCGCCGCGCGGCTCGTACACATCTGCCAGCAGTCTAGAGACAAATTCCATGACGAGCGGACGTGGCAAGCCATACCGCGTGCACAGCTTCATGACCGTCGGGCGCTCGATGAGGGCGGCAAAGACCCGACCCAACGAGTAGTACCCGCCGAGGTCGTCCTTCATCATCCTCGCGTACGACGCGAGGGCCCGCTCCTGAGCGATGGGGTCGCTGGCCTCTCGCCACGCCACCATGGCCTCGGTAGCTCTGCGGGCGGCCTGCATCGCATAGGCGATGCCCTCGCCGTTAAACGGGTTGACCATGCCGCCGCTGTCGCCCACCAGCATCATTCCTGGCACATAGTGAGGCTGGCGGTTGAAGGCCATCGGGATGGCGGCGCCCTTGATCTCGCCCACCTGGGCGCCGAAGTTCCAGTCCTTGGCCGAATGCTCGAGCCAGTCCTTGAGCAGTGCCTTGTGGTCGAGCTTTGACGGCTTTCCCCTCGCGCTCAGCGTTCCCAGGCCGACGTTGGCGGTGCCGTCGCCGAGCGGGAAGATCCAGCCATAGCCGGGGAGAAGCTTCGAGTTGCCGCGCTCCCCGTCCCAGATCTCGAGGTGGCCCTCCATCCAGTCCTCGGCGTGGCGGTCGGTCTCCAAGTAGGTGCGCACGGCCACGCCCATCGGGCGATTCTT
>JBBRWX010000138.1:0-2905 GCA_038248935.1 Actinomycetales bacterium | reverse complement strand
GGGGAGTACGTGGCGATGGGCGCGTCCGTCCAGGCCGCGTGGTCCCTTGTGGGCGAAAGGCCGCGGTGGGCCGTCGACATGGACATGCACTTGGAGCCCGACTCGAAGCCCGTGGTGCGGGAGCAGTATCGCGCCGCGACGGAGCAGTTGTACTCGTAGGAGCGTCGGTGCTCGTGATCGAGTCGAGCTTGCAGCTCTGGGCGTGGGTGACGCGCGTGGGGGGCAGCGGTGCCAATGAATTAGCGCCGTGGGGGAGCGGGGCTTGTTCTTTAGCGCCGTGGGGGAGCGGGGCTTGTTCTTTAGCGCCGTGGGGGAGCGGTGCTTGCCCTGACGACGAATTCAGTGGCCATCCGCACGTGCTGCACGTGCTCCTTGCCCTCGAGGATGTCGAGCAGCATGCGCATCGCGGCCTCGCCCATGTCTTGAAGCGGTTGACGCACGGTGGTGAGAGGCGGTGAGCTGAGTGTGGCATCGGGGATGTCGTCGAACCCGACAACGGACAAGTCGTCCGGAACTGTGAGGCCCCGCGCTTGGGCCGCAGCGATCGCGCGCATGGCGGTCACGTCGTTCGCGGCAAAGATCGCGGTCGGTGGCTGGGGCAGTGTCAAGAGCTCGTTGCAGACGTCGTACGCCACGTCGGGATCGTAACGGGAGTCGCGGACAATGTCCTCGTCGACGGGGATGCCGGCCAAGCGCATGGCGTCCCTGAACCCGGCCTCGCGCAATTGCGACGAGTCGAGTTCCTTGCGGCCCCCAAGAAACGCGATTCGGGTGTGTCCCAGATCGATGAGGTGCTGAGTTGCGGAACGCGCGCCCGCAAAGCTGTCGCAATCGATCGTCGGTAGCCAGTTGGGCCCATAGTGGGGGTCGACGGCAACAACGGGAACGCTGATCGACGTGGCGAGTGCGGTGGGGGTGACCACGACTGCCGCGTCGATGAGCGTGCCGCCTAGTCGAGCGAGGGAGCGACGCTCCCACTCGGGGGCCTCGCCGCCCGCGTATGCCAGCACGTCGTACTTTGTGTTGCGTGTCGCCTTGGCGGCACCCTTGATGAGTTCCGCGCTGTAGGGCTCAAAGTCCGCAACAAGGATTCCAATAACGTTTGTGCTCTTGCTGCGCAGCCCTGATGCGCCGAGATTTCCCACGTAGCCCATCTCGGCGATGATGCCCTCGACCATCGAGATAGTCTCCTTCGCGACGCCGTAGCGGCTGTTCACGACCTTTGAAACTGTCGCCACTGAGACTCCCGCGCGCGCTGCGACATCGGCGAGCTTGACTCGCCCCTGCGGTTCCATGTCAGGAATGCTACACCCCTGTGGACTTCGTTGCGAAAACGTTATCGATAACGTTTGACATGAGTGGCGACTCAATGCGACAGTGGGTTCGTTCGGCATGGTCAATGACGACTGAAAGGAATGAGAATGGCGAACTTGCGACGCACAGGCGTCATCGCAGCTGTTGCTGCCACGTCCGCACTGCTTCTGGCGGCTTGCAGCTCTAGCGACAAGTCAGATAGCACTGCAACCTCGGCTGCTACCGCGAACGGCGACGCCCCCGTCACCATCACGTGGTGGCACAACAACACGGCGGAACCCGGGCTTACGTTCTGGGCCACGGTTGCCAAAGAATTCGAGGCAGCGCACCCCAACGTCACCGTCAAGGTGGAAGCAATCCAGAACGAGGACCTGCAGCGCACCCGCATTCCGGTGGCGCTTCAGTCCGGTGAGGCTCCCGACCTCTTCCAGCAGTGGGGCGGCGGCGAGATGGTCGCTCAGGTTGCCGATGGCTACCTGAAGGACATCACCTCCATGGTTGCCGATGACGTGACCCGCTTGGGCGGCTCGGCCTCGCCATGGCAGGTTGATGGCAAGACCTACGGCCTGCCCTACCAGTTCGGCCCCGAGGGCATTTGGTACCGCCCATCGTTGTTCGAGCAGGCAGGCATCAAGGGCACACCCGCAACGCTCGACGAACTCAACGCAGATGTTCAGAAGCTCAAGGACGCCGGCATCGAGCCGATCGCCGTTGGTGCTGCTGACGGTTGGCCCGCCGCTCACTGGTGGTACAACTTCGCTCTGCAGAGCTGCCCGAGCGACGTCTTGCAGGCCGCGAACTCGACCCTCGACTTCACGGACCCTTGCTTCGTTGACGCGGGCAAGAGCCTCGAGACGTTCATCGCCACCGAGCCCTTCAATACCGGCTTTGCCGCCACCTCTGCTCAGCAGGGCGCGACCTCGTCGGCCGGACTCGTTGCCAACGGTAACGCCGCCATGGAGCTCATGGGCCAATGGAACGCCTCGGTCATGACCGGTCTGGTCGACAACCCCGACGCTCTTCTTGCTGACCTGTCGTGGTTCCCCTTCCCCGCCATTGATGGCGCAAAGGGCGAGCCCACGGCAATGCTCGGTGGTGGAGACGGTTTCTCGTGCTACAAGGACGCTCCCGACGCTTGCGTCGAACTCTTGCAGTACATCACCAGCGATGAGGTGCTCACGCGCTTCGCGTCTGAAGTCGGCGGTATCCCCGCCGCCCCAGCCGCGCAGGCCGGCATCACCGATACGAACCTCAAGGTGCAGGCCGATTACATGGCCAAGTCCAAGTACATGCAGCTGTGGCTCGACACCTCCTACGGTCCCACCGTGGGCGGGGCAATGAACGACGCCATCATCCAGATCTTCGGTGGCTCGGGCTCTCCTGACGCAATTCCCGCAGCAATGATTGCCGCAGCGGGCTCTCAGTAGTTCCCCTCCCACCTACTCCGAAAGGAAGGCAAGCCCGTGACTGTTAGTCGGGAAGCCTCTGGTGGGGAGACTGGCCTCGGGGACCCCGCGAATGGGGGGACCAGGCAGGCGCCCCCCCGCCCACCGCCCACCCAAAAAAAACGCCACCCCCCCCCGTGGGGGGG
>JBBRWX010000137.1:0-2945 GCA_038248935.1 Actinomycetales bacterium | reverse complement strand
GTTGCCGATGCCGATACGGGCACCAATATGTACCTGACGCTCCAAGAGGGCAATAGGGCGGTGTCCAAGTTGCCCCAAACCGCGAGCCATCGCGAGGTGGTCGCCGCCTTCGCTCGCGGGGCCCTGCTCGGTGCGCGCGGCAATTCCGGGGTCATCGTGTCGCAATACCTCAGCGCCTTTCTCACAGGAATCGATAGGGAGGGGGGCCTGACCGATGCGAAGCCAGGGGCCATCGCGTCGGCCCTGCAAAGCGCCGCAGACGCCGCGTACGCCGCCGTCGGCGCTCCCGTCGAGGGCACGATGCTGTCGGTCGCCCAGGCGGCGTCTCACGGCGCTGCGGAGGCTGCCGCGGCCAAGAAGGGACGCAACGATGTGATCGTGGCGGCGGTGGTCGCCGCGCGATTGGCGCTGCGCGCCACGCTGGACGATCTTCCCGCCGCGCGCAAGGCGGGGGTGGTCGATGCAGGTGCGGCGGGGTTGGTGTTGCAGCTCGAGATGCTGGCCGAGACGCTCGCCGGTTCGGGCGCGCTCGCGGGGATTGCCGAAGTCGAGTGGGAACTCGCTTCGACGGGTGCGGGCGTGGTCGCGGTACCTGTCCACCACGAACACGCTGATGTGGGCGGAGCGTACGAGGTGATGTTCGTGGCGCGGCTAGAGGATCGCTCCTCAGGCTCCTCAGGCTCCTCAGGCTCCTCAGGTACGGCGGGCAGACCGGACGCGCGCGCCGACGCGGGGGCGCAGGGCAGGGCTGCACGATCGGCCAGGCGCGCCTCCGGCGGAGGGGCATTTCCTGCGCTCACCGCCGCGCTGGCCGAACTTGGCGACTCCGTGGCCGTCACCGGCACCCACGGATTGGTCAACGCCCACGTCCACACCAATAGGCCAGACGATGCGGTTGACGTTGGCATCGGGCACAACGCGAGGCAGATCCTCGTCAGCTCTCTCGCTCTTGGTCGCGCGAGCGAAGGCTCCCACGATCACGACAGGGCCGCCACGGGCGTCGTCGCCCTCACGTCATGCCCTGGACTTGCTGCGGCGCTCGCCGATGCGGGGGCGATCGTGCTCGTCGTTCCCGATCCCGCGAGGCTCAAGAGGAGAGAACTGCGCAGGGCCGTGAGGGACGCCACGGGAAGGGGCGTTGTGATCGCGGCGGGCAACCCGCAACTGCGCGCCGCCGCAGTGGGGCTTGCAAACCATCGGTCGGGCGTGGGCGTGACTGTCTTGCAGGCCGAGCATGAGGCGCAGGTCATTGCGGCCGTCGCGGCCGGAGCGATCGTGACTCCTGGCGAGCCGCTTGAGGCGGTCATGCGAGCCGCGGTGGAGCAGTGTGACGTGGCTTCGTCGACGGCCTCGACCGTTGCCGGTGACGTCGCCAGGCTCCTGACCACCGACGTCGACGTGATCACTCTCATTCTTGGCATCGACGCGCCCTCCAAGGTTGTCGACGTCGTCAGGAAGCGCGCGGCAAAAGTGTGTCCATCGGCGGATATTGCTATTTACCAGGGAGGGCATGGAAACCCGGACGTCCTGATCGGCGTCGAGAGGTCATGAAGGAATTGCTTGGCCAGTCGTTGGCCAAAGTTTTGGGGACGCGCACCTCTGGCTCTCTGAGCAAGTTGGGACTCGAGACGGTCGAAGACCTCGTGAGGCATTACCCGCGCCGCCACTCGGCTCCAGGTGAGTTGACGGATATGGCCGCGCTGCGCGACGGCGAGCACGTGACCGTGATGGCCGAGGTGCGCACGGCAACGATTCGGCAGATGCGTTCCCGCGGCGGCGCAATGCTCGAGGTCTTGGTGACCGACGGCCGTCAGAGCCTCTCGCTGACGTTCTTCGCCAAGCGCGCGGGAGTGCTCAGGATGCACGAGGACAAACTTCGCCCCGGAAGGGTGGGCCTGTTCACGGGGACAGTCGGCTCATACAAGGGCAAGCGCCAATTGGTGCATCCCGATTACCTGATCGTGGGGGTCGACGCCGCCGATGCCGACGAGGCGACGATCGAGGCCTCGCGACCCATCCCGATCTACCCCGCGGCCGCGGCGGTCCCGACGTGGCGCATCGGGCGTTCGGTCCGCACGGTGCTCGACCCGCTCACAGAGGCCGACGTGCCCGACCCGATCCCCGAATCTTTGCGCAAGGCACATGGTCTGCCCACGCTTCTTGAGGCCCTGAGAGGGGTTCACGTCCCTGCGGACCAAGCCGCGATCGACACCGCGACGCACCGCCTTCGCTACGAGGAGGCGCTCGTGTTGCAGACCGCACTAGCCCGTCGCAGGGCGGACAGGCAATCCCACGCCGCGACGCCCCGCGCGGGGGTGGCCGGGCGGGTGCTCGAGGCCTTCGACGCGCGCTTGCCGTTCTCCCTGACCGCAGGCCAGGTGCGCGTGGGGGAAGAAATCGCCGCGGACCTTGCTCGCGAGACCCCGATGCTGCGGTTGCTCCAGGGCGACGTGGGCGCTGGCAAGACGATCGTGGCCCTCAGGGCGATGCTCAGGGTGGTTGACGCGGGAGGCCAGGCCGCGCTCCTCGCGCCCACCGAGGTGCTTGCGGCGCAGCACGAACGCACGCTTCGTGACCTCCTTGGGCCGCTCGGTCAAGGGGGAATGTTCGGCGGCGCGGACGTGGCGACGCGTATCACGCTTCTCACGGGTTCTCAAGGATCGCTTGCGCGCAGGAAGGCGCTCGGCGAGGCCGCGTCCGGGGGCGCAGGAATCGTGGTGGGCACCCACGCACTGCTGAGCGAGACGGTCCAATTCGCCGAGCTTGGTCTCGTGGTTGTCGACGAGCAACACCGCTTTGGGGTCGAGCAACGCGACGCGCTCCGCACGCGCGGTGAGCGAGTTCCACACACACTCGTCATGACCGCGACACCGATTCCTCGTACGGTCGCGATGACGGTCTTTGGGGACCTCGAGACGTCCCAACTGACCGAGAGGCCCGCGGGC
>JBBRWX010000136.1:0-3056 GCA_038248935.1 Actinomycetales bacterium | reverse complement strand
CTCATCGACAGTCCCATAGACAAGGCCTACCGACGCACGTTCACCGGCACCGGCAGGCACACCGTTACGCGCGCATTCTCAAATGATTCTTCGATACCTGCCACGCGCGCATTTTCTATGAGTCAACGCGGTGGGTTGACTTCCATCGAATACGAGGCGATCCTGACCACACAGTTTTTGCCCTGCGCCCCACCCCATGCGGCGCCACATCGTTCAGCAGACCCCGTCGAGAGAGAACCAATGAAGCTACGTAGAATCGCACTCGTTTCGAGTACCCTGCTTGCCGCCCTGGTGCTCGCCGGCTGCTCCACCACCAACTCGGTGGGTGACATGCCCACATCGGATACACCATCTGACGTGGCCGTCGCGCCCTTCAACGATGCTGATAGTGAGTTCGCCATGAACATGGTTGTCCACCACACCCAGGCGATCGAGATGGCCGATGTTCTCTTGAGCAAAGATGGTGCGGACGCCAAGGTCGCGGAGTTGGCCCAAAACATCAAGGTTGCCCAGGGTCCCGAGATTGACACCATGAACTCCTGGCTTGATGCGTGGGGCGTTGGCGACATGCCAGGGATGGTTCACGGGATGGGCGAGACCATGTCCGAGGACGACATGGCCGCTCTGGAATCGGCGACGGGTGCGCAAGCCGGTCGGCTGTTTCTCGAACAAATGACGGTCCACCATCAAGGTGCCATCGAGATGGCTCAGGTCGAGATCAAGGATGGCCAGAACGCCGATGCAATCACCTTGGCGGAGAAGATCATCTCTGACCAGACAACCGAGATCGCACTCATGAAAGAACTCCTCGCGACCCTGTAGGGCGCAAGAGGTCCCGACAGGGGACGATCGTGGCCTGACTCAGGCCGCCGGGCAACTCGGGACGGGCGAGAAGGGTCGTATTCCTCGCGCATGGACTGCCTCGTACCTACCGGCTCCATCGCCGAATCCAATCCTGGTCATGCTCAGAGTTGTGCTTCTCAGGTCGCGCGGATCGCCGCCCGCAGTTGCTCAAGCGTCGGCGCACCGGCGAGGCCGTCCGGTGTGACGTAGACGCGGCAGGCGAGCCCAACGGGAGCCGAAGGGTTCGGGAACACGTCGGTCCCGTTGACGAGGATGCTCGGCGATCCTCGGAATCCGATCGCCTCCGCGTCCTCGGGGGTTTCCACCAGTTGGTGGGTCACCGTCATCTCGCGGTGGGCTTGGGCGATCGCGGCCAGCCGCTCCGCAGCGATGGCCCAGTTCGGACATCCATCGAAGTACTGCAATGTGATCTCCATAGCACCGACAATAAACCTTGCTCCGCAGTTTACGGTCGAGTGGCGGAATGAGCCACTACGAATGGGAGAAATGGCCCTCGTCGCCGGAGTGAACGCGCAAACCATCGGCTTCTACTCATAGCCGGGACTCCTGCCCCCGCAGTGCGTGGAGCGAACGGATACCGCCAGTACGACGAGACCACCGCGTCTCGGGTACGGTTCATCCGGGCGTCGCAGGCTGCTGGGCTGTCACTGACGGACAGCGGCACCATCAGCTGCCTCCGCCACGCTGGCGAAGTGCCATGCGAACACGTCACCACAGTCCTCATGAGAAAACTCGAAAACGTGCGCACCCGGCAAGGAGAATTCGCACTCTTCGAAAGTGAGCTGCCGCACCTGGTGATGCAAGGCGTGGAGCTCGACCCTGCCGACTGCTCGGCAGGGACTGTTCGCCAGATCATCCCGCAACCCCAGCCATAGGCGCGGGCACCCAGGGACCGACTCGCGTCGTTGGCGGTCGTACCCGACGCGGTCGGCGCATTGCAGGCTTCGGACCCCAAGGAGCACCCACGTCCGTGTCATCGACGCCATTCTGTCCGTCGCCGAGAAGACCGCGCACTACGACCATGAAGAAGCCCGAGACGGGCCTTGGTGAGGCTGGCAGGTCACTCCGTTGTGCCCGAAGCCCGCCCGTGAAGCACGAGAATTTCTCGGATTATGCTTCGACTCATGAACCCCCTCGTCACGGCCCTCTGGATCGCGAACGTTATTGGGTCCGTCGCATATGTTGCCTGGGACATTCGCAAGGTGCCCTCACCGAAGGTCATGAAGTGGGCCTTTGTGATCTTCACAGCCTTCAGCGGATTCGCCGGCGCGCTTCTCTATTTCTGGGCGTGCCGGGAGTTGCTATCGGAACAACATGAGCGTTTCGTCGCGGCCCGATGGCGCCAGGTGGTGGGTTCGACGATGCACTGCGTCGCCGGCGACGGGCTCGGCATACTCATGGCCGCGGCGGTTGTCGCTCCACTCGGCCTTCCGAAGGCCGTGGACCTCACGATTGAATATGTCGTTGGGTTCACACTCGGCTGGACGATCTTCCAGGCGCTGTTCATGCGCAACATGGCTGGTAGTTACCGTCGGTCCCTCAGGAAGACCTTCCTCCCCGAGTTCCTGTCCATGAACTTCCTCATGGCGGCGATGATGGTCGTGAGCTCAACATTGATGTCTGCCGCTCCCGTTGCCGACGCCCCCTCGCGCCCCGCCTTCTGGTTTGTCATGTCCATCGCGCTCAGTGTGGGGTTCGTGGTCGCCTACCCAATCAACTGGTGGCTCGTGTCGCGCGGCCTCAAGCACGGGATGATCACCGTGCGGCCCGACAGCCCCCGGGCCGAGGTGCCAGAGCCCGGCCACCAGCACGCGCAGCCCGAGTCGCACGACGCGCCGCCTGCATGGCCTCGGCTACAGATCCTCGTGCTCACCACGACGAGCCTCATTGTGCTTGCTACAGGCTCGACCATCGCTCTGGTTGCGTGAAGGCCGAGCCTTCCCATTCGCTCGCGCCACGTGCGGCGAAAGGGCTCACCCCTCCTACATAGACTGGCGGGTTCCGGCGGAGCCATTCGCGACGAACGCGCTGGCGTAGCCCTTGGCGTGGAAGTACTAGGTTTTGCCATTTTGTTCGACCGTCGCAGCCGCCGTAGCAGGATTGACGCTCATCCCGCAGATCGGATCTTCACCTTTTCTGAGTGGGTGGACAGAGTTGACCTTCCGATCATCGTGCCTGTTGTGGTTGCGCGG
>JBBRWX010000135.1:0-3062 GCA_038248935.1 Actinomycetales bacterium | reverse complement strand
TTCCCCACGCGGTGACCTTGATGAGCGCCTCGCGAATGATCGCGCCGCTCATCTTTGACGCGCCTCTTTCCCGCTCCACGAAGGTGATTGGCACCTCTGCAACGGTGCCGCCCGACCGGATGGTCCGCCACGTCATGTCCACTTGGAAGCAGTACCCCTGGGACTCGACCGCCTCCAGATCCAGTTGACGTAATGTTGCCGCGCTGTATGCCCTAAACCCCGCCGTGGCGTCCTTGACCCCGATGCCGAGCGCTAGACGCACGTAGCGATTCGCGTTCGTCGACAGAAACTTGCGAAGGAACGGCCAGTTCTCGACCCGACCTCCACGTACCCACCTAGAACCGATCACCAGGTCGTACTCCCCCGCCTCCGCGAGAAGCAGGGGCAGGTCTTTGGCCCGATGTGATCCATCGGCGTCCATTTCCACGATCACTTCGTACTGGCGCTCGAGCGCCCACGCGAAACCCGAACGGTACGCGACACCAAGGCCCTGCTTTGCCTGCCTGTGCATCACATAGACGTGATCGTCCGAGTTAGCGAAAGCCTCAGCCCACTCCCCCGTTCCATCAGGCGAGGCGTCGTCGACCACGAGAATGTCTGCCTCTGGAGCCGCCAACCGCACTCCCTCGACCTGCCCTGGAAGGGACTCGATCTCGTTGTACGTGGGGATGATGACAAGAGTCTTCACTTGCGGCGCCTCCTTGGGCGAGTACCGATCACGAGGACGGCTATCCCGCCGCCAAGGATCTCAAATCCCAGTTCAATCGGTCCACCCCAGTGCGTGGCGGGAGTGAGCGACGTCCGTAGCGGAATCTGCGCGATTCCTGCGGCCCTCGTGAAGAGCTCCGCGCGATCGATGACCCTCCCCGTGGGCGAGACCACCGCGCTCACCCCTACCGTCGAGACCTGAAGCGTCGCCCTGCCCGTTTCGATCGCCCTCAGTCTGGACATGGCGAGCTGCTGAGTACTCTCCGCTGTCACGCCAAATGTCGCGTTATTGGTCTGAACCGCCAAGAATTCGGCTCCGTCACGGGCCGCCTGCCGAGGGACCCAGTCGTACGCGACCTCGAAGCAGATGATCGGTCCCACTGTCACTGTGCGTGCAAGCGACGCGATCGGTATCTCGATGCGCGCCGGATCCTTACCAGGCAGAACGTCGCTTGTCACTCGATCAACATCCTTCGAGAAGATGCGTGCGATCGACCGGATCGGGATGTATTCTGCGAACGCCGCTGGCACCTGCTTGCGATATTCGGCGCCGGCCAACGGTTCTCCGTTTGGGAGCCACACGAGCGACAGGTTGTACCGCCCGTTCACGGGCGCGTAGTCATTGGTGCCAAGCAAGACGGGCGCCCCCAGGGCCTGAGCCGCCGCGGTCACGTCGGCCGCGGTCTCCGCATCCGTACGTGGGTCGATGTCCGACGCGTTCTCTGGCCAGATCACGAGGTCGATCTGCGCGCCGGGGTTGCGTTCTGCGAGGTCGACACTGGCGTCCCTGTGGTTCGCCGTCACCTCGCGCGCGCGCTGAAAGGAATCGAGGCCTTGGTTCGCGAGGTTTCCCTGCACCCACGCAACCGAGATAGTCCCTGTCTCAGCCCTACTATCGAGCGGCAGTCCGATGGGCGCCACGATCATGCCCACTGTCGCTGCCGCCGCGAAGAACACGGCGAGAACCCGCTTGTCACGCGCGGCGAGCACGCCCGCGCCGATGACAGCGCCTGTGAGCACCACGGCAAATGAGACGAGCGGCGCTCCCCCGAGCCACGCGAGCCGTGCATAGGGTGAATCCACCGCCGAGAAGGCCACCCTCCCCCACGGGAACCCACCAAACGGCCACGCGGAGCGCAAGAGCTCCGCGCCGACCCACAGCACGGCGAAGGCTATGGGTTCTAGCCATCGAGCGTGAGCCAGGAGCTCGGAGCGCCTGAGGCGCACAAACAGCGCTCCTACCAGGCCGAATGCTAACGACTCGACACCGGAAAGGGCGAGCCAGGGAACCGGCCCTACCGCCACAAACGCCCACCACAGGTGGGGCAAGAAGAAAGCCATGCCCATCAGCCATCCGAGGCCGAAACCGCCCCGAGTGTTCACCGTTGCGAGAAGCATGTAAAACGCGGCAAACGCGAGCGGCGCGGCCACCCACCAGCCGACGTCGGGGAACGCCAAGAAGAGCACCAATCCGCTGGCTATGGCCACCATGAAACGACGCACTTTTGACACCGGTCCAGCGTACGCGGTGGATTCAGTAGGCAACGACGCCACGGCGCATCGCCGCGATTGCGGCATTCGCGCGATCCGTCGTCGACGAGGTGGGAGCCGACTGCGCGATCTGATCCAGGGCGTCAATGACCTGTTTGCACCACCGCACCATGTCTCCAGGGGCCACGTCCGTCTTGCTGATGACGGCATCAAGGCTCTTTCCTTGCGCCCAGCCGTAAATCGCGTTCACCAAGCCCCAGTGAGGCGCAGGCAACGGGGGCAGGTTTCGCGCCTCGTGAAGCTCCGCGAATCGTGACCAGACGCGCTGGGTCTGCTTGAGCGCCTCCGTCAGCACGCCCTGCGGCCCTCCGGGGATACGGGGCGTCGAGTCCCCGTCGTCTCGACGCGCCGAGTAGAGCAGCGTGGACACGGCGGCGGCGAGGCCTGCGGGGGTGAGTCGCGCCCAGACGTCATCCCGCAGGCATTCAGCCATGACGATGTCGTTTTCCGCGTAGAGCGTCTTGAGCGTCGTTCCCGCGCTGGTCACGACGGTCCCCTCGTCTTCTCCTGAGAGATAGCCGCACTCACGCAGCACCGCGCAGCGCTTGTCAAAAACCGCAGCGATCGATCCCGTGGCACGCTGGATGTCCGAGGCGAGCCTGTCCTTGTCCCTCAAGGTCCTGAAGTACCTCTCGGCCCACCGCGCGTGGTCCTCGCGCTCGGGGCACGAGTGGCACGGGTGGCTACGGATGGCCGCACGGACGGCGTCGGCGTCGGAATAGGACTCGCGCGGTCGACGCTCCGTCCGCTCCTTGTCGCGTGCGAGCCTCGCCTCCCCCACCGCTCGCGCGCCGAGTTCCTTG
>JBBRWX010000134.1:0-3230 GCA_038248935.1 Actinomycetales bacterium | reverse complement strand
TAAGCGCGCACCGCAAACTTCTGCTTGCGGCCCGCCTTCACCTTGAGAGAGGTCTTCGCCATGGCTACTTCTCCTTGAAGGGGAAGCCCAGCTGCTTCAGCAGCGAGCGACCCTCGTCGTCGGTGGTGGCGGTGGTCACAACTGTGATGTCCATGCCGCGCACTCGGTCAATCCTGTCCTGATCGATCTCGTGGAACATCGACTGCTCCGTGAGGCCGAAGGTGTAGTTGCCACGCCCGTCGAACTGCTTGGGGCTGAGGCCACGGAAGTCGCGGATGCGAGGCAGCGCCGTCGACAGAAGCCTGTCGAGGAACTCCCACATGCGGTCACCGCGAAGAGTCACGTGGGCACCAATGTTCTGGCCCTCGCGCAGTTTGAACTGTGCGATGGACTTGCGAGCCTTGGTGACCTGCGGCTTCTGGCCGGTGATCGCGATGAGGTCCTTGATGGCACCTTCGATGAGCTTCGAGTCCTTGGCGGCCTCGCCCACACCCATGTTCACAACGACCTTGACAAGGCCGGGAACCTGCATGATGTTGGCGTAGCCGAACTCTTCGTTCAGCGTTGCGACGATCTCTGAGCGGTACCGCGCCTTGAGGCGGGGCATGGTGACGGTTTCGGTCGCCATCAGCTGATGTCCTTACCCGAGCGCTTGGCAACACGCACGCGCGCAGTGCGCTTGCGGCCGTCTCGCTCGACCTGCTCCGTGCGGTAACCCACGCGGGTGCCCTTTTTGGTCTCCGGGTCCACAATCATCACGTTTGACACGTGCAGCGGCGCCTCGATGGTGACGATGCCGCCCTCCATGTTGTCGCGACGCGTGCCCGGCTTGACGTGACGCTGGACGCGGTTGATGCCCTCAACGACGATGCGGTCGGAGTCAGTGATGACCTCGAGCACTCGTCCCTGTTGGCCACGGTCTCCGCCAGCGATGACGACCACGAGGTCGCCCTTCTTGATCTTCGCCATGTGACTAGATCACCTCCGGTGCGAGCGACACGATCTTCATGAACTTCCTGTCGCGCAACTCACGGCCCACCGGGCCAAAGATGCGCGTGCCACGAGGGTCCGTGTCCTTGCCCTTAAGGATGACTGCGGCGTTCTCGTCGAACTTGATGTATGAACCGTCAACGCGACGCGTCTCTTTCACGGTGCGGACGATGACGGCCTTGACGACCTCGCCCTTCTTGACGTTTCCGCCAGGAATGGCATCCTTCACCGTGGCGACGATGACGTCACCGATTCCGGCGTAGCGACGGTGCGAGCCCCCGAGCACGCGGATGCACAAGATTTCCTTGGCACCCGTGTTGTCGGCGACGCGTAGTCGCGACTCCTGCTGAATCATGTCTTCTCTCCTGTCGTCTGGTTCTCGCCGCGTCTCGGCGACGAGCCTGGTCGAACGTTGGTTACTTGGCCTTCTCGAGGATCTCCACCAGGCGCCAGCGCTTAGACGCTGACAGCGGGCGGGTCTCCATCACGAGAACGAGGTCGCCGATACCGGCAGTGTTTTCCTCGTCGTGGACCTTGATCTTGGACGTGCGACGAAGGACCTTGCCGTAGAGCGCGTGCTTGACGCGGTCCTCGACCTCGATCGTGATGGTCTTATCCATCTTGTCGCTGGTGACGTAGCCGCGACGCGTCTTGCGTTGCGCGCGGTGTTCGACGGTGGCCGTCGTGTGCTTATTGGTCGACATATTTCTTACCTCTACTTACGACTTCGCCGCGGGAGCGGTACGGATGCCGAGTTCGCGCTCACGCAGGATCGTGTAGATCCTGGCGATGTCGCGCTTGACTGCCTTGAGTCGGCCGTGGTTTTCGAGCTGGCCGGTGGCGGACTGGAAACGAAGGTTGAACAACTCAGCCTTCGCCTTCTTGAGCTCCTCTGTGAGGCGCTCATCCTCCATGGCGTCCAACTCGGGCGGCATGAGGCCCTGGGTACCGATGGTCATGAGTTGCCACCACCTTCACGTACAACGAAACGAGTCTTCATGGGGAGCTTGTGCTGCGCGCGGCTCATGGCCTCGCGAGCAAGATCCTCGGGGACACCCGCAATCTCGAAGAGAATACGGCCTGGCTTCACGTTCGCGATCCACCACTCGGGTGAACCCTTACCGGAACCCATGCGCACTTCGGCGGGCTTCTTGGTGAGCGGGCGGTCGGGGTAGATGTTGATCCACACCTTTCCACCACGCTTGACGTGACGCGTCATGGCGATACGAGCTGCCTCGATCTGACGGTTGGTCACATATGCGGGCGTCACAGCCTGGATTCCGTAGTCACCAAAGCTGATCTCGGTACCGCCAGTAGACGCACCCGAACGACCGGGGTGGTGCTGCTTGCGGTGCTTGACTCGACGAGGAATAAGCATGACTAGCCTTCCTTCCCTGCGTCGGCCTTGGGGGCCTCTGCTACAGGAGCGGCAACAGCCGCGGGAGCTTCCTGCGCGCGGGGTGCGTCATCACGACGCGGTCCACCACGGCCACCACGGTCGCCGCCACGATCCGGGCGGTCACCTCGGCCACGCTGCGGAGCGCGAGGGGCCTTGGCCTGCTCGGCCGCCCACTCCTTCTCCGTCATGTCGCCCTTGTAGATCCAGACCTTGACGCCGATCTGACCGAACGTCGTCTTGGCCTCGAAGAATCCGTAGTCGATGTTCGCGCGGAGCGTGTGCAACGGCACACGGCCCTCACGGTAGAACTCGGAACGCGACATCTCGGCGCCACCAAGGCGGCCCGAGCACTGGACACGGATGCCCTTTGCCCCGCCACGCAGCGCGGACTGAATGCCCTTGCGCATGGCACGACGGAAGGCGACACGTGAGGCGAGCTGCTCGGCAATGCCCTGAGCCACCAACTGCGAGTCGATCTCGGCGTTCTTGACCTCGAGGATGTTGAGCTGAACCTGCTTACCCGTGAGCTTTTCAAGGCTCGTGCGAAGCTTGTCAGCCTCGGCACCACGACGGCCGATGACGATTCCAGGACGCGCTGTGTGAAGGTCGACTCGGACACGCTCACGCGTGCGCTCGATCTCAACCTTCGAGACGCCTGCGCGCTCGAGGTCCTTCTTCATCATCTCGCGGATCTTGACATCTTCACCCACGTAGTCGCGGTAGCGCTCCCCGACCTTGGTCGAGTCTGCGAACCAGTGCGAACGGTGGTCGGTGGTGATGCCCAGGCGGTAGCCGTGAGGGTGAACTTTCTGACCCATTACTTGGCCCCTTCCTTGACGGG
>JBBRWX010000133.1:0-3400 GCA_038248935.1 Actinomycetales bacterium | reverse complement strand
CTGGGGGTCCGAATCGAGCGCCGGACCTCCTGGTCCGGCTGGGCTGGCGCGGCGGTTTCTTCGGGCGCGGCAGGCTCTTCCGGCGACGGCAGCGCTTCTGGCAACGCCGGATCTTCTCGAAGCAGCCGCGCGCTGCTCGTCACCGATGCGGCCGGGCGGACGAGCGAGGTCGCAAGCGACGTGACCGTCTTCGCTCTCGGCGGGGCGTCGTGGCCGCATCTCGGCGCCGACGGCGGATGGGTGGGCCCGTTCACGCAGCGTGGGGTCGCGGTGACGCCGTTGCGGGCGGCGAACGTCGGGGTCCGCGTCGAGTGGTCCCAGATCTTCGCCGACCGTTTTGCAGGAACACCCCTCAAGAACGTTTCCTTGACGGTCCGCGGCCCGCGAGGCACCTCTCTCAATGCACCCGTCCGCGGCGACGCGATGCTGACCCGCACCGGGATTGAGGGCGGGCCCGTCTACGCGAGCGGCGCCGCCATCCGCGCGGCCCTCGACGCCTCCACGCTCCGCAGCGCCTCTTCCAACAAAGCCGCCCGGTGCGTCCTCGAGGTCGACCTCCGTCCCGATCTCACGGTCGACCAACTCGCCGAGCGCTTGCGCCACCGCAGGCCCAAGGACTCCGCATCGTCCTGGCTGCGCCGTTCGATCGGCCTGGACCCCGCGGCGATCGGGTTGCTCCGGGAGTCGAGCGGCGATCCGTTGTCGAATGATGCCGTAGCGACGGCCGCGCTGGTCAAGGCGGTACCCGTGGTGGTCACGGGGGCGATGCCGGTCGACCGCGCGATCTCGACCGCCGGGGGCATCGCTTGGTCTGAGGTCGACGAGCACCTGATGCTGAACCGGCTTCCCGGCACGTTCGTGGCGGGCGAGATGCTCGACTGGGAGGCGCCCACCGGCGGCTACCTGCTGCAGGCCTCGTTCAGCATGGGCGTAACCGCGGCGCAGGGTGCGCTGGCGTGGCTTGGGGTGTGAAGTCCAGTAATCGCGCGGCCCGTTCGCACCGAAGTCTGCACGCTACTCGACTTGGTCCAGCAGCCCTTCAACGATCCTCACGAGCGCGGGGACCCTGCCGGTCGCGGCCTCCCACACCACTCCGTCATCGACCACCGCATACGCGTGCGCGAGCACGTTTCGCATGCCGATGATTCTTGCGAGGTCGGGCACCGCCGCGGCTGTCTCGGGATCTGCGGAACGAAGGTTCTTGAGCGCCTCTCCAAGGACCTCAAGTTGGCGCTCCACCGCCGACTTGCGGAGGTCGTCGGCACGGTACGTCGACTCGGTCAGTCCTGAAACGAAAGTGGCAATCCGTTCGGCGGCTCCGCGCACGTCCCACAGGAGTGCGGCTGATTCAGGCTTCATAAACGTCCAACGCATTGTCAAAGACCGACGCCGCAAAGTAGGGGTTCCGCACGGCCTCGGCCATAACCAAATCGACCTTGCGGCCGAGCAGCCGCTCCAACTCCTCGTGGAGGCCAAAGTAGGCGTCGAAAGGGTGCGCCAGGCCAGGCTCGAAGTCGACCAAGAAATCGAGGTCGCTCGAGGTGACGTCGAACCGATCCGTGAGGACGGAGCCGAACGCGCGCAGCCGGCGCACGCGGTGTTCAGCGCACGCGCGCGCGATGTCCTCATTCTCTAGGAGCATGGCCAAGGTCATGCTTGCACTCTACCGCCACGCTCATTCGCCCAACAGGCCAATCCCACGACGACCCACCAAAGCAAAAACCGACCCGAGGGTCAGCTCCACAGGGCATCGGGCACCTCTCGCCCGAGACGCACATCTAAGCGACAACACCTCCGGACTCAGGGTTCCCGAAGCAACTCTTGCCGGTGGCGAATCACGCGTTCCAACTTGTGGAGCGTGCCGGGATCAAAGGGCAGAGTGCCCAACGAATCGAGCCACACATCGGCCGACGCCGCTACCCGGTCGATGATCACGCTCGCCGCGCGCTCACGCACCCCCAGGTGCTCGGCAAGGGCGAGGTAGCGGGCGCGCGTGATGTTGCCGTCGCGCTTGCCATCCACGGTCAGCGCCATGGTGGTGTCGCCGTAGGGCTGCGAGCTGGGCAGGTCGTAGGCCGGGGCGGGTTGCCAGCGGCCTGCGGAACCCTGCAGCACGGAGAAGTTCTTGGCATGCGCGTCGCCGTTGCCCGTGAGATAGGCGAACACGGCCTGTGCCAGGAACTCGGCGGCGGCGGGAACGGGTGCCTCACACACCGAGGCGAGCCGTGACAACACAGCCTCCGTGGTGGTCGAGTATTTGGCCGACGGGTACAGGCCAAGCGCTTGGCAGCCGTCTTCGACGGCGAGTGACCGATGCCCCCCTTTCGTGGCGACGCGGTCGAACCTGGTGACGGCCAGACCCGGCTCCCCCACCGCGTCGTGCACCAAGGCGGCATCCGCCGCGACGATGCCTGCCTCGCGGGCTGCGCCCAAGAAGAAGTGCTCGTTTTCGACGAGGTGCTTGAACTCCAGCGGGTTGAGCTTGAGGATCACCTGAGTGCCGGCAGCGGTGGCGGGCAGGCTGATCATGGCGGCGCTCACCTTGTCCTGGATACCCGGCAGGCCCACGCGGTCGGAGCGCACCTCCAACTGAGCGAGCACCTCGGCAAACCGGACGCTCGCGAAGTCGGGGATCCGCAGGCGTGCGGGCTCCCCATCGGGCGCGGCACCCTCGGCCACCACTTGCACGTCGCCTACCGTGTCCCCGCCCACGGCCAGTAAAAGGGAGAGCTCGTCGTCGGCGGAGGTCTTGACCTCGCGCACCAAGGCCCCGAGCCTGCGACCCTCGGGCAGTAGCCCCGCGAAGAAAGGCGGCACCGCACCCGCGGCGGTCACCACGGGCTCGCCGGTGACGGGCAGGGTGGTCGCGATGGGGGGCGCTGCGGATTGTCTCCACTCGAGCGTGTAGGCGAAGTCGACGCCACCGTGGGCATTGCGGGTGAGGTGGCCGGCGAGGCTGCCCGCCTTGTAGACGTCGGCACGGGTGACGTCCTTGAGGCCCTCGATCCCGTGGTCGTCTGAGGGATCCTGCGACTCGGCGGGGTCTGTCACGATGCACCCGCGTCTGGGTCGGCGCCCTCGGGCTTGGCGACGAGCCCGTACTGGCGCGCGAGCGATGGCGAGGCAACCACACCTGCCGCACCGCCTCGTTCCACGCCGAGGTGAAGGCCCAGGGTATCCAGGATGGCCACCAGCCTCTCCAGGGAGGTCTCGCTGCGACCAGATTCCACGTTGTGGACGATCCGGTATGAGACTCCTGCGAGGTCGCCCAGCTCCACCTGGCTCAGCCCCAGTTCCTGACGACGCGCGGCGACGACGGCCGCGAGCTGGCCGTGCTGCGCGGCGACGTCTGCGGCTGCGGTGCGTGAGCGCCGTTTGAGAGCCATCGAGACCTCCTGAT
>JBBRWX010000132.1:0-3411 GCA_038248935.1 Actinomycetales bacterium | reverse complement strand
GTCACGGTGTCCCCGGCAAACCCCGCGCCGGTGAACCCGGCCTAGCCGCCGCGCCGCCCCTGTGGCGCGCCGCTCGAGTTGAGGCGGTGAGGTGAGCCCGCGAGTTGAAGCCGCGAGCTACGCCGATTCGCCCACGGTGGGAATCGCGCGCGAGTAGATCTCTTCGACAACGTCGGAGAAGTGGGTGATCACGACGTCACGGCGAATCTTGAGAGATGCCGTCATCTCCTCGCGGGCCTCTGAGAATCCGCGGGGCAGGATCCGATACTCCTTGATCGCCTCCGCACGGGATACGTGCGCATTGGCGGCCGTGATCGCACGGCCGACGAGCTCGCGCACGCGCTCGTTCATCGAGGCCTCCTCGACGTCCATCACCGGAAGCTTGTGCGCGGTCAGCCACGCGGCGAGCAGTGCCTCATCCAGCGCGACCAAGGCGGAGACGAAGTGCCTTCCCTCGCCCACCACCACGGTGTCCTGGATGGCTGGGTGCGACCGCATGGCGTCCTCGAGCACCGCAGGCTGCACGTTCTTACCCGAGGACAGGACCAGCAGTTCTTTCTTGCGGCCGACGACGCTCAGCGCGCCGTCGCGAATCTCGCCAAGGTCGCCGGTGGCAAACCAGCCGTCGCGCATGACCGCGGCTGTCGCCTCTGGCGCATTCCAGTAGCCGGCAAAGGTGTTGATGCCCTTGGTCAGAATCTCGCCGTCGTCGGCCAGTGTGAGCATGCCGCCGGCAATGGGCTTTCCGACGGTGCCCATGATGCCGGTCTTGTCGGGCGAGCCCGAGTGTGCAGCCGTGGTCTCCGTGAGGCCGTAGCCCTGCAGGACCTCGACGCCGAGCCCGCGGAAGAAGTGCCCCACCTCGGGAGTCAGCCGCGCGCCGCCTGACAGCACGTAGGTGAGCTGGCCGCCAAGCAGGTGGCGGATCTTGCCAAGCACGAGGCGATCGGCCACGGCAAAGCGCAGCTTGAGCGAGGCATCGGCGCCACCCGTCTCCCTTGCGACCGACATCTCGCGCGCCACCTTGGCCGACCAGCGGAAGAGCGTCTTGCGGACGCCCGTCATCGACGTATCCGCGCGGTTGTAGATGGTCTCGAGCACGCGCGGCACCAAAGGCATCCAGGTGGGATGGAAGCTCTTCAGATCGGCCGCGAGCGTCTTGTGGCTGGGCGAATAGCCGATCACGGCGCCGGAACCCAGCGCGATCAACATCGCGAAGCGGGCGAACACGTGGGCAAGAGGCAGGAACAGCAACACTCTGGTCTCGCCACGCACAAAGCCGCCGAAGTCGGGGTCGAGTTCGACGTTCTTGGAGTGCTCGACGAGGTTGCCGTGCGTGAGCATCGCACCCTTGGGCCTGCCCGTGGTCCCGGAGGTGTAGATGATGGTCGCGAGGTCCTTGAGGGTCACGTCGGCGGTGCGCTCGTCGAGCTCGGCGTCGGACATGCTCTGGCCCAGCAGCGCGAGATCGGCCATCGCGGCCTGGTCGAGGCCGAACAGGGCCGGAGCGCCCTCGAGAGCCGCGAGCGTTTCGCGAGTCTCCGCCTGTTCCGCGGCGACAAGGTGGATGCCAGCGTCGGCGATGATCCAGGCAAACTGCGAGGCGGACGACGAGGGGTAGATCGGCACCGTCACTGCCCCTGCGGCAAAGATCGCGAAGTCCATGATGGACCATTCGATGCGGGTCTCGCCCACGATGCCCACGCGGTCGCCCACCTGGACCCCCGAGGCGATGAGCCCCTTGGCGACGGCTCGGACGCTCGTGTTGAACTCGATCAACGTGACCATTGACCACGCTCCGTGCTCATCCTTGACCTCGGCGAAGGCTCGCAGGGGGTCAGCGGCGACCCGTTCGGCGAGCATGGCGGTCACGTGCATCCCGTTGGGGACAACGGCGAGCCCTGGTGACGACAACACTGTGCGAGTCATAGCCAAATCTTAACCTACGGGCCCGTAGGTTACGAGGGTCCCTTTTGCCCTCGATGTCGCGTCTCATGAGGTTGGTGACGCGCGGCGTCTAGCTGAGGTGGGGCATCGACGGCATCGACGGCAATAGCGGCGTTTGCGCGTGCGTGTTGCGTCGGGTGACTACGCGGCCAACTCTCGGTTCGTCATGGGTTGACGTCCGTTTCTGGCAGAGTTCTCCCTCTGTTGATCGGCCCGGGGATCGATTGCGCCGATGTCGATCGCTGCGCGTCCTCCTTGTCGGGGGCGCCTTAAAGGGTCGATTTGCGACGGCGGGGTGAACTCGACCCTGCCAGCCCGCACGTCGATTTCCCAGCCTTGGCGGTGGATGTCGTGGTGGCAGCGGGTGCAGAGCATCACGCCGTTGGCAAGGTCGGTGCCGCCGCCGCGTTCCCACCAACGAATGTGGTGGGCTTCGCAGTGTTCGGGTGGTGCGTGGCACTTGGCGCACCCTCCGTCGCGTTCCAGGAGTGCGATCCGTTGCGCTGGGGTGAACATGCGGGCCTTGCGCCCAAGGTCGAGGACTTCACCCTCGCCGCTCAGCACGGCGGGGATGATGCCTGCGTCCCCTGCGAGCCTGCGCAGTTCGCCCACAGACACCGGCGATGCGGTGCCGTCGATGCTTCCCAGGCCGCGACCGGCATCAAGGTCTTCCTTGTTCATGCGCACGATGATGGTGGTGCGGATGCCCGAGGTGTCGGTTTCTTTGCAGCCCAAAGCGTGGCGACAGACCAGTGCCAACGCATCGGCTCGCATTTGGCCCACGGTCCGCTGATCCTGATCAGCCGGGTCTTGGTCGCGGCGAGTACGGAAGCCGTGAGTGACGATCTGTTCGATCACTGTGCGGATGGGGGCTGCTGTGACGGCGTCGAGGCGGCCGGTCAGGGTGACGACCCCGTGGTGGTCCTCTTTCCACGCGAGGTAGCGCTCCGCGTGGTGGCGTCTCTCGCGGGCCTCGTGACCGGGCAGATCCGCACGCGCCACAGTATTGCCCACAAGCCGGCGCACCTCATGCGCGGCCAGGTGCATGGCCTTGTCCACAAGGCGACGCTCCAACAGGTGAAGTGCCTCGCTGGGAAGGACATCGGCGAGAGTCTCCAGACCCGAGGCAATGAGCCCCGCCGCTTCCACTGACAACTCGCCCGCGAGAGTGGCGTCAGCGATCGCTGCGTACCGGGGCGTGGGTGCGCCGCCGGATGTGGAGCCAGGGGCGACGGTGCCGTCTGGTTCGGTGCCTGGGGCTGCGGTGCTGGGCGTTGCGGGCGCAGGCGCGCCACCCTCACCCGCCCAAGCAGAAGGCTCCGAAGTCAGCGCCAACCCCGCCTCGATCGACCGCATCGCACCCGCCTGCGACATACCCGTGAGGCGTGCCACCATGTCCCGCGCATTCCCAAATCCCTGCCGTCGCGCGAGCCCACCCCCTGGCAGGTCGGGCGAAGACCTACG
>JBBRWX010000131.1:0-3445 GCA_038248935.1 Actinomycetales bacterium | reverse complement strand
GATGTCCTCGAGGAGCCTTCCCACCTCGTTGTCGGCGAAGGCGGTGATGATCGCGCCGCGCAACCCGAAGCAGCGCCGGAATGCTCGCGCGACGTTGTACTCCGCGCCACTGTCCCAGGCGTCGAACGTGCGGGTGGTCCGGATGCGCCTGTCGCGAGGGTCGAGGCGGAGCATGATCTCGCCCATCGAGACGATGTCGTACTCGCACTCGGCGGCGCTCTTGGTTTCGAGCGCTCGGGGTGTTGCTTCGGTGACCATACTCATCCGACCCTTCGATCATGGGATGGCGTCACCGATGAGCCGGCGTCGCCTCGAAACCGAGTGTAGTCATTTTGTATTACTAATGCAAGACGAAGCATTTCCTGGCCGCTGCGGCTCGCGGCTACCCCATGGCGAGGTAAGCAGCTCAGCTACAGCAGGACGTCGGCGAACTCCTCAAGGAACCTATCGATCATGGCTAGCTCCTCGGCGTCGAGAGCATATGCGGGCGCGCGGCACACGTCAGTGGCGATAAGCCCCCGTCGAGCCGAGATTCGCTTTTCCGCTGCGATGATCAGCTCGACGCTCTGCATCCAATAAGACAAGTAAGGAACCATGCGGGAGTGGAGCGCGATGGCTCCGTCCCGATCACCGCTGTCCCATTGATTCCATACGCGCAGGTACAACTCGACGAATGACACGCCGGGCTGCACCGCCACCGCCCCCCGTCGGCGCGCATCGATCAACTGCAGGCCCGCGTATCCAACGATGCTTTCGAGCTGCGGTGCCACGGCGGCGAGCGCGGTGATGAAGGTCCCCGGAGGCATTGCTTCCACCTTGACCTGCACCAGATTGGGGCACTCCGCGGCGATCGCCGCGATGCCCTGCGGCGTGAGCGAGGAGCCGGTTTGTGCGGGCGCGTATTGGAGGATCGCGGGTGTGTTGCCGATGGCGGTGAGCACAGCCTTCACGTGAGCAACGACCGCTGCGGTGCTTGGCTGCTGGAGATGCGGGGGCAGGATGTTCACCATATCCGCGCCCATGTCGACGGCGCGGCGGGCGTTGTCCACCGCGAGCAGCGTCGCGTGATCGGGAACAGAGACGACCACCACCGTGCCCTCGACGGAGTGAACCGCGTCGACTACGGTCCGCGCCACATCCGAACGCTCCGCGTCCGACAGTTTGTAGTATTCACTCGCGAACGCGGGACTCAGTGCCTGCCGTGCGCCTGCGCCGACGGCGTGACGCGTGACCGCATCTAGGCTTTCAAAGTCGACGGCTCCGTCCTGTGTGAACGGTGTCTCAATGACGGGGCAGACGCCGCGTACGCGCGCAGATCCGATTGCCATGTTCGCTCCCTTACCGTTGCAACGCGCCTATCGCAATTGTAGTATTTATTGCGTGGTGTCGCACTGGCGCGCACCATCTCTGGCGAGGGAGGCCCACATGAGGACAGTGGTCATTACGGGCGCGGCGCATGGCATCGGCGCGGCGACCGCGCGCCTGTTCGCCGCCGAGGGCAACCACGTCGTGATCACTGACATAGACCTCGAGGCGGCGCTCGAGCTCGCGGGTGAGATCCACGCCGCAGGTGGGTCCGCGTCGGCGTATCGACTTGATGTGGGTGATCTGACTGAGTGGGAGGCCCTCGAGCGCGAGCTTCGCGCGGCCGACCAATCCCCAAGCGTCGTTGTCAACAACGCCTTTGCCTTTGAGCGTGCTGCCGCTCACCTGCTGGATGAGCGATCCTGGAATCGACAGTTGGATGTCACACTGTCCGGCGTTTACAGATCAGTGCACACCTTCGCAACTGCCTTGCAGGAAAACCACGGATGCATGGTCAATGTCGCATCGGTACACGCGGTGCTCGGCTTCAGGGGGCACCCTGCGTATGCCGCAGCAAAGGGGGGCGTCGTGGCGCTCACTCGCCAGCTTTCAGTCGAGTACGCACCCCACGTTCGGTTCAATGCGGTACTGCCAGGGTCGATCGAAACGCGGGTCTGGGACATTGCGTCCGCGTCCGCCAAGGCGGCCGCGGTGCGTCAAGCCACGCTGGGACGTCTCGGAGCGCCCGAGGAGGTCGCGAGCGTGATCGTCTTCCTCGCTTCCGCGGGCGCCTCATACGTCACCGGCGCCGCCATCCCCGTGGACGGCGGTCAGACCACCACGGTCGACACCTATTAGCTCAGCTCACCACTCCGCGATGGAGCCGTCTTCGTGCCGCCAGATTGGCGGCCTCCAGTCGTGCCCGACGGCGGCCATGTGCCGGACGTGCTCCTCATCGACCTCGATTCCAAGTCCGGGCCCGTCTGGGATCGTCAGATAGCCAGCGTCGTAGCTAAAGGGAGTGTCTTTCACGTAATCCAGCAGGTCGCTCGAGGAGTTGTAGTGGATGCCAAGGCTCTGCTCCTGAATGATCGCGTTGTGACAAACCGCGTCGATCTGCAGGCACGCGGCAAGCGCGATCGGTCCCAGCGGGCAGTGTGGCGCGAGCGCGACGTCGTACATCTCTGCCATCGCACCGAGGCGCACTGTCTGCGTGATCCCGCCCATGTGAGCTGGATCCGCGTTGAGAATACCGACCGCTCGCGACTCGAGCAGCGCCACGAACTCGGAGCGCGAGTGGACTCGCTCGCCTGCGGCGATAGGGATGGTGGTGGATCGGGCGACATCGATGAGCGCGCCGACGCTGTCCGCCGCAACGAGATCCTCGACCCACATCGGGCGCACATCTGCGAGTTCACGCAGAAGCACCTTCGCCATCGGGGCATGCGCCCTGCCGTGGAAGTCGATTGCAAGATCGAGGTCGTCTCCAACAGCGTCTCTTAGCGCGTGGATTCTGTCGACGGCTTCATTGATTTGCAGATTACTGTCGATCATCATCAATCGATCGGTGGCGTTAAATTTGACCGCACTGAAACCTTGCTCCATCGCCGCTTTGGCCGCGGGTATCAGATCACTGGGAGAGTCACCTCCGATCCAGGAGTATGTCCTGACCTTGTCTCGCTGAGCCCCCCCGAGCAGTGCGTGAATCGGCACCGAAAGGGACTTGCCCAGAATGTCCCAGAGGGCTGTGTCGATCCCGGAGATCGCACTCATCAGGATGGGGCCGCCGCGGTAACAGCCACTTCGGTAGAACAACTGCCAGATGTCGTTGATCTTTGTCGGATCCATTCCGATGATGAGCTCGCCGAGTTCCTCTACCGCGGCCTGGGCCGCCGACGTATGCCCCTCGAGTACGGGTTCGCCCCATCCAGCCAGGCCCTCGTCCGTTTCGATCTTGAGAAAGAGCCAACGTGGCGGCACCCTGTAGGTGGTGATCTTGGTGATCTTCACAGCGGTTCCCTTCGCTCGGTCGCACGTGATTCATCGGGCGTGTTACTGCTACAACGTCATTTTCTTGCATGACCGTTAGCCTTTGCTGGCCGCCACCTCTATGTGTCTGCTACCCCTCGCGAAGGTACGT
>JBBRWX010000130.1:0-3476 GCA_038248935.1 Actinomycetales bacterium | reverse complement strand
TCTCCTTCACCTTCCGCACCTACGTGCGGCGGGCGCCCGTCCGAGAACGCTATTGAACGTTCGTATTGACCGGATCGGAACTTGAGAAGTACTCCCCTCAAGGGGCCAGGGTACGGCATCGAGCGCGCCTTGCCCAGTGCCCGACGAGACTCATGTAAAAGGTCCGGGAAGGGTCGCGCGTGCCTCATATAAGAATGTCCGCGTAGTGAATCGGGTTTCCTGGCCATATGGACTGGGAGCTATCGATGGCCACGCGCCGTGATCTGACGAAGAAGTTCGCCCGGGAGTATGCGGTGGCGGGCAAGGTGGAAAAGGGTGTGATCCTGGACTCCTTGGTCGTCTCGACGGGCTGGACTAGGGATCATGCGCGCCGGGCGATCCGCACCGCCAACGGTCGTAAGGGTGCCGTGCGTGATCAGCGACGCAGACCCCGGCCACGGAAGTTTTCCTATGACGCACTCGTGGTCCTCCAAGAGGTGTGGCGGCTGTCGGGTCAGCCCTCGGGTAAGTACCTGGCAGCCGTGATGGACGACACCCTGGAACGCCTGGTGCGGTTCCGGGAGTTGGGGAAGGTGGCGCCCCGCGTCACGCCGGAGGTGCTGGACGAGCTCCGGTCGATGAGTGCGGCGACGATCGACCGGTATCTGAAACCACATAAGGACGCTGCGTACCCGGTCGCGCTGTCGGGCACACGACCGTCGCTCATTCTGCGGTCCTCGATCCCGACGCGCACGAGCATGGATGCCCCGCTGACTGCTCCGGGGTTCCTGGAACTGGATACCGTCGCGCACTGCGGCCACACCCTCAAAGGCGATTTCCTGCGCACCCTGACGGGCACTGACCCCGTCGCCGGGTGGACGATGCTGCGAACGATCCGTAACAACGCCTACGTCCACGTCCATGGTGCACTGGAATGGATGCGCACGCACGCGCCCGTGCCCGTGGCGGGCATGGACTTCGACAACGGCTCGGAGTTCATGAACTGGGGTGTGATCGCTTGGGCCGACAAACACGAGATTCCTGTCACCCGAGGCCGCCCCTACAAACACAACGACAACGCGCACGTCGAGCAACGCAACGGAGACTGGGTCCGTCGCCACGCGTTCCGCTACCGCTACGAGACCGACGCAGAGATGACGTTGCTGAACGAGTTGTGGGACCTCGTGATGGCCCGGAAAAACCACCTCCTGCCCTGCGTCAAAGCCATCGCCTGGACCCACACCACGGCCGGCCGGAAGAAACGCGTCTACGACAAACCACGCACCCCCTACCAGCGGCTGCTCGATGCCGGCGTCCTCGACGAGAAGACCCGCACCCGACTAGGGCGCGAGCATGCGACCCTGAACCCCGCGAAGATCACCAGAAAGATCAATCAGATCCAACAGCAACTCATCGACCTCGCAAAAGCCCGCACCCAAGGCACCCGCCCCGCTGCATGAGCCACGCGGACAAATTACGTGAGGCACGCGTCAACCCTTCCCGGACATCTTGACGTGAGGCAAGACGGCCTGCTTCAACGGCCTCACCAGCGAGGGAAGTCGCGGTCTCGGTGAGGACCAACACAGGTTGCATGTTGTTTTCGACGCCGACGGCCATGTCATCTTGCGCGCAGCGAACGAGCCTCACATGCAGTGCCCCCATCGCGAAGTCGCATTCGGGATCGACGTTGTCGGGGCTTGACTGCAGGCTGATCACGATCTGCACGGGCAAGTCGGTGAGAACAACGGCCTTCGGCATGAGGCGCTTGGCGAGGAACAGCCCATTCCGTAACAGCTCGGCTCGCCACGACCGGGCGATCGGTGGCGTCGCGGTATCGAGGTGAAGCTTATTCACCCATCCCTCAGCATCGAAGTCATCAAAACCATCTGGGATCTTCGACGCGTGCCGGGAACGAGCGAGGAACAGCCGCTCATCCGACAGAACGAACCCTCCCCGCACGACGGCGCCGAACTCGGGCGGGAGCGCAGGAGTACGCCCGCGCGCGGTCGCGCGACGGTAGATCGGCTCCATCGACGCGTTCATGGCCATGTCCATGGGATTCAGTATGGAGGCATGATCCACGCGGTGCACTCAATGTAGGGACTCGATAACAACGCGCCTAGGCGTCGACCGTCTCCTCGACGTGTGTGGCCGCCTTGCCAGCAACGTACGCATAGGCGAAGCCGATGACGACCCCGCCGCCCACAAGGTTTCCCAGGCCAACGGAGAGCATGTTGATCCCGAAGTCGCCCCAAGTTGCGTCGACTCCCCCACCGATCAGGCCGAGGGCGAAGGTGGTCATGTTCGCAACGACGTGCTCGAAGCCCGACGCCACGAAGCCGAGGACGCACCAGAAGATGATGATCGCCTTGCCGGCCTCGCTCTTGAGGCGCGCGGCGGCCCAGACTGCGCACGAGACGAGCACGTTACACATCACTCCGCGCCAGAAGAGTTCGGCGGGCGTGTGCTCGATCTTTGCCGTCAGGTAGCTGGCCCAGTAGTCGTGTGCCGCGCCGGTCTTCAGCAGGCCCGTCTGAATCATCACCCACGCAAACGCGAATGACCCGATCATGTTGGAGAAGAAGACCGCGAGCAGTGCAACCCCCGCTTGGGCCCACGAGATCGAGCCGCGCAACGCGCCGATCGGCAGGATCATCATCGCGGAGGTCGCGAGCTCTGAGCCAGCAAAGACGACGATGGTCAGCGCAGCGGCGAAGACGCTGCCTGCAACCAGCTTGAGAGCCGGGTCGTCCTGGACAAAGAACTGCCCGCCCGCTGACCACATCAGCACGTCGCCAACGCCGATCCACATGCCGGCGAGCATCGCCGACACGAGAAAGCGCGAGGGGGTGCGCAAGAGTTCGAGTTTGTGGGCGGCCGCGTGGGAATGAACGTCCACGGTTTGGGGCAACGTGAGCATGAGATGACAGTAAGGCATGCCTAAGCCCCGTATGTCGCCCTTTGGCCCTAGGAGGAGCGCGGCGCTCGGTTTGCTCAGTCGGCGGTGGAGAACTCGAGAAGCCGCGCCCGCAATTCCGGGCCGATTCGCTTCGGCGCTCCAGTCGCAGCGTCCACCAACGCCATCGTCGTCGTCGCCGTCACACACACGTCGTCGTCGACGATCAATCGGTAGGCAATCACGAAACTGGCGCCCGCACATGTGGTGACCGAGACCTCGGCGTCGATCGGCTCCGTGCGGTGGTCGATGACCTTCTTGTACGTGACCTCGATGCCCGCCACGAGCACCCAGGTATCGGCAGTAGCCGTGAGCGGCGGCAGGATCGGGCCGGCGTCGGGCCAAAACGCCAAGACGCGCGCCTGCTCCAAAAGCCCGACGATCGCCACATTGTTGACGTGTCCGTATGCGTCGAGATCGGACCAACGCAACTGAAGGGGGACACGGATAGCAGGCATGATTCGACCCTATGCCATCGGCTCGCCGGCGGCCGTCACCATCCGCCTCCGCCGCCTCCTCCTCCTCCACCCCCGGAAGAGCC
>JBBRWX010000129.1:0-3615 GCA_038248935.1 Actinomycetales bacterium | reverse complement strand
TGCTGTACCTCGCGGATGACATTGGCGTGGGCCCTGTGCGCGACATCGGACTGCTCGAGTCCGCCGCGATGCGGCCCACGACCACGCTCATGGGCGACGACGCGTACCCGAGTATCGAGCTCAAGGCGGCCGCGCTCATGCATTCGCTTGTGTGCAATCACGCCCTCGTCGACGGCAACAAGCGGCTTGGGTGGCACGCGACGGTCGTGTTCCTGGCGCTCAACGGCCATGAGCCTCACCTCACTCAAGACGAGGCATTTGTCCTCACGATGGCGGTGGCATCGGGATCCATGCGCGACGTTGTCGATATCGCGGCCGGGCTGCGGGTCACACCATGATCCTCAACATGCTTCACGTGCCCGGCGGCACTCAGCCCGATGGCAGTCTTGCTGATAGCACTGTCAGGTGGTACGACGCGGGTCCGGCCGACGCCCCGATCACCGTCATGTGGCACCACGGCACCCCCAACGTGGGCGAGCCGCCAATCCCGCTCCTTGAGGCATCGGCCAAGCGGGGCATCCGCTGGCTCGGTTTCGACCGCCCTGACTACGGCGGCTCGAGCCCGGTGGATGGACGCAGGGTTTCCGATGCGGCGGATATCGCCGCTCGCGTGGCCGATGCCGCAGGCGTCGAGACCTTCGCGGTCGTGGGGCACTCCGGTGGGGGGCCACATGCGCTCGCGTGCGCAGCGCTCCTCGGAGATCGCGTGAGGGCGGCGGTGTCGATCAGCGGGCTCGCGCCCTTCGACGCCAGCGGGCTCGACTGGTTCGCAGGGATGAACCCAGGTGGCGTCTCGGAGCTTCGCGCGGCGATGAAGGGGCCATCCAGACTCCACACCTTGTTGGCGGCGTCCGAGTTCGACGCGGAGATGTTTTCCCCCGGCGACCGTGCGGCGCTCGAGGGTGAGTGGTCGTGGTTTAACGCCATCGCCGGCTCGGGCATGGCGCGGGGTCTTGGTGGCATGATGGCCGACGACGTGGCCTTTGTTCATCCGTGGGGGTTCCCACTCGACGGGATTACGGCACCCGCACTGTTTGTGCACGGCACGGACGACCGCATCGTCCCCTTGGCGCACGGCCGCTGGAATGCCGCCGCTATACCGGGCGCCGTGTGGTGGGAACGGCCCGGCGAGGGCCACATCTCGATCATGACGTCCGGCGTTGAAATTCTCGACTGGCTGGTCCGTGCTCTCTCTTAGGGAGGCACTTGGGGAGGGCAGAACTCGCGCGTGGAGGCCGCCCCGATTGCGGCCGTCCCGATTGCAGCCGTCTCGATTGCAGCAGTCCAGATTGCGGCCGTCACACCCGCACGGGATGATGCCTAGGTGATGAACCTCGACGCCTTGACCCACGCCCAGCGCAAGGCCTTCGCCGATGCGGTGCTGGAACGCATCGGCGGCGACCCCTTTGGCACCGTTCCCAAACGCGAGCTGGACATCGCGCTCTTCACTGGGCTGGTCGCGGCGGGGTACCTGGACGCCGACGAATCCCAGTTCTCGATGGCGCGCAAGCTGGGCATCACGCCCACGCGCGTGCGGGCGCTCATGTATGCGTACCGCCTCGCGCGCGCCGATGGCGGGGGAGACCTCGGGGCGATCCTCGCGCATGTGCGCGTGGTGAGCATCGACGCAGCGGGAGACGCCGTGCTCAACGTCGAGGACGCGTTTGCGCGCGACGCCTTTGTCGCCAGGCTCAAGGACCTCGACGTGTACACGGACGGCTCGTTCAACCGCGAGCGCATCACGGTGCCCACAGAGGTGTTCATGGCGGCGCTCGACGATGCGTTCGGCAGGGATGGCTCGCGCATTCGTGAGGTCATTGAACAGCGCGTGGCCGAGCGAGGCCGCGAGGGGCGCCTGAAGTTCGTGGGT
This sequence comes from Actinomycetales bacterium, assembly GCA_038248935.1. Lineage (GTDB taxonomy): Bacteria > Actinomycetota > Actinomycetes > Actinomycetales > Demequinaceae > Demequina. Next base: position 1,745 of record JBBRWX010000129.1, on the reverse strand, counting down.
GACCTGGGCAAGAAGCTCGTCGGCGAGGCTGCGGGCGTCACCCTCAAGGCGCTCCTAGCGGCAGGCACGTAGGCGCCGCCGCCTGAGACAGGACATGGCCGCGAGTAAGGTGGCGGAATGGAGGCCCAGCCGATGACACAGTCCTTCGAGATAACACAGTCCTTCGAGATGACACAGTCCTTCGAGATGACACAGTCCTTCGCGGTGACGCGTAGTCCCAGCCCCGCATCGGACGCTGACCGCGCCAGGCTCATGGACGCGCCGGCGTTCGGCACCGTGTTCACCGACCACATAGCGAAGGCCACGTGGACGCTCGACGGCGGGTGGGGCAACCATCGCGTAGAGCCCTTCGCGGACCTCGTGCTCCACCCCGCGGCTCTGGTGCTGCACTACGGCCAGCAGGTGTTTGAGGGACTCAAGGCGTATCGCTGGGCCGACGGCTCGGTGCACCTGTTCCGGCCCGAGGCCAACGCGGCGAGGCTGGCGGCATCGGCCAGGCGCCTTGCCCTGCCCGAGTTCCCCGCCGAGGACTTTCTCGCTTCCATCGCTGCCCTGCTGAGCGTCGACGCGTGCTGGGTGCCAGGCGCGCCGGAAAGCAGCCTGTATTTGCGGCCCACGATGATCGGCACCGAGGCCTGCCTGGGGGTGCGGCCATCCCATACTGTCGAGTACCTGCTGATGGCGTCCCCTGTGGGCGCGTACTTCACGGGCGGCATCCAGCCCGTGGCGATCTGGGTTGCGCAAGGCTATCACCGCGCGGGCGCGGGAGGCACCGGCGAGGCGAAGACGGCGGGCAACTATGCGGCATCGATGCTTCCCCAACAGCAGGCTCAAGACAACGGCTGCGGCCAGGTCCTCTTCCTGGACGCCAAGGAAGACAGGTACATCGAGGAGCTGGGCGGCATGAACCTCTTCGCGGTGCTGAAGGACGGCTCGGTCATCACCCCGCGCCTCACCGGCACCATCCTCGAGGGCGTCACGCGCGACGCGGTTAAGACGCTTCTGACCGACGCGGGGCACGCGGTGATCGAGCGCGACATCGAGCTCGAGGAGCTGCGCGCCATGGTGGCCTCCGGCGAAGTCGACGAGGTCTTCGCGTGCGGAACGGCGGCCGTGGTCACGCCGGTTGCCCGCCTTGTTTCGCCGGACTTTGACCTCACGGTCGGCTCGGGGGACTCTGGCGCAGTGACGATGGCACTGCGTGAGCGACTCACGGGCATTCAATACGGCAGGGTCGATGACGCGTTTGGCTGGATGCGGGCCGTCTAGGTCCCACAGGCCCGCTGTTTGGTGCTTCCGAGCGGGCGCGACGGGCGCACGGGGTATGCGCGATTGGCGAACTGGGTGTCGTGCCCAGGATGCGTGTCGGCAGCCTCTCCACAGGGTATCGTTCCTGCTAAGTGGATGTCAGGCCCTCGTGGTTGACTTGTTTCATGGCGATCGATGCGGCGCAGATCACCAGGGTCAGTGCCCTGGTGGGAGACCTTGCGCGCGTGGATATTGGTGACCTTGCGCAAGACGAATTTCTTGAGGCGCACGATGCTGTGGCGCGGTTGGGGAAGATGGCCGACGCTTTGCGGGCGCGCTTCGCGGGTGACCTCGCGCGTAGGTCTTCGCCCGACCTGCCAGGGGGTGGGCTCGCGCGACGGCAGGGATTTGGGAATGCGCGGGACATGGTGGCACGCCTCACGGGTATGTCGCAGGCGGGTGCGATGCGGTCGATCGAGGCGGGGTTGGCGCTGACT
>JBBRWX010000128.1:0-3712 GCA_038248935.1 Actinomycetales bacterium | reverse complement strand
CTGTCTGGAGTATTACAACGAATCCGATATAAACGATCCGGATGCGGATCCTCGGACACATCCCCTTCTATACCAAGCGAACAAGCACGACTCGACAGGGCACAAGTGCTCATGATGCATGGCCTGCCCGGAAAGGGTTCCGCTTGCGGGCTGTCAATCTGCGCGCAATAGCGCTCGCCCAGGATTTCGGCGTCAGCCGAAACCCGTAATGCGACCGGTCAGCTCAATGGTCGAAGGCTGCCTTTGGGTAGTTCAGGTTCAGTGGTCGTGGGTGTGGCGGTGGTGGCTGTCGGGGTAGTGCTCGTGGGTGTGGGTGACTGGCTCGTGAGTGTGGATGTGTCCGTGCCAGCCGGTCGCTCCGATTTCTTGGCCCGGATCGTGGTCGTGTTGGTGATGCTCGTCGTGGGTGTGCCGGTGGTCGTGGGTAATCGATTCGTGGGTGTGTTGATGCTCGTGGCGTTCGGTGAGGTGCAGCCAAACTCCGATGGCCATGAGCAGACCGGCGACGGTGACGGGCCAACTCAGCGGGTCGCCGAGGGAGATGGCGAGGATGGCGCCGAAGAACGGAGCGATCGAATAGTAGGCACCGGCGCGCGCGGTGCCGACGTGACGCATCGCGACGATGAAGAGCACGAGGCTGATGCCGTAGGCGAAAAGTCCGACGACCATCGCGGCGGCGATGTTGAATACCGCGGGGAGCTGGGCGCCGAGTGCGAAAGCGAGGACCAGGTTCACTGGGCCGGCAACTGCGCCTTTGACGGCGGCGAGCCAGGTTGCGTCGTTGAGGGCGATTTTGCGGGTGAGGTTATTGTCGAGCCCCCAGCTCAAACAGGCTCCGAGGATCGCAAGGGATGGCCAGGGGCTCCCGAAGTTCGCCCCGGACGGGATGCTGAGGACAACCGCTCCGGCGACAATGGCGAGCATGCCGATCGCAATACGCCGGTCGAAATTCTCTTTGAACACGAACCAAGCCAACGCCGCAGTGAACACGCCTTCCGCGTTCAGCAGTAGCGACGCCCCGGAGGCGGGCATATTCGACAGGCCGAGCATCAGCAGCACCGGTCCGGCTATCCCGCCGAAGAAGATCGCTCCGACAAGTGGTGCGAGTTCGGCACGGGTGATGCGGACGCGAGGTGCGCGGCGGATGAGTCGATACAGGCCCAAACCGAGCCCGGATCCACTGTAGAGCAGTCCTGCCAGCAGCCAGGGGCTGACGTTGTTGTTGAGCAAGATCTTGGCAAGCGGCGTGCCGGCGCCGAACAAGACCGCAGAGATGAGTGCCGCCTGAACGCCGGTGTTTCGTAAGGTTCGAAGCATCAGCGAGCACCCTGACCAAGGGCAGACTGGTGGTGGGCGGGAGCGTTTGTGAGTGCGTGCTCGGCTTGGAAGATGGCATCAGAGACCAGGCGGCTCGCGTGCTCATTCGCCAGGCGATAGAACACCCGGGTGCCGTCGTGCCGGGTTGTGACGACGCGGGACAGGCGAAGCTTCGCCAAATGCTGGGAAACGGCAGCAGGCGACTTGTCGACGAGGTCCGCAAGGCGATTGACTGAAAGCTCACCCTCGCGCAACGCAAGGACGATGCGAACCCGAGTCGCATCAGCGAGCATGCTGAAAATCTCCACCGCAAGCTCGACGAAAGAGCTCTCGCGGCCCTGGCCACAAAGCCGTTTATCTGCATCCATACGCAGATTATGCCACGGCGTTACTGGTTGCCCTTCGACCTTCCGACGTCACACCTCACCAGAGAGAGCGCTGAACGTTGCGAACCGGTGTTGCGTCCTGCGCCGCCGTTCCAGTCCTGGTGGCCGCTACCTCGCGCTCCGTGTACGCAATCACCTCGGCCACGGTCTCACGGGGGCGTGCTTCGTGGTCGGCGACTGCGACTCGCACCGGCGTTGTGAAAAATGTGAATAGGGCTCATAATGCAGTCGATGCAGTCGCCCGAAGCGCGTGCAATCGCGAGTGTTGCCTCGGATGCGTTCGCTGACGGCGCGAGGACGTTTCCCGAAGGAGGGAAGGATATGAGGCGCGTAATTGTTTTCATGCTGTCAGCGGCCTTCGCCGCCGGATTGGGCGTTTCAGCGGCATCTCAGCCGGCGGTCGCGGTAGAAGTAGTTCAACCTCACCCCGAGCTCAGCAGCTGCCCCGCAGGAGTCACGAGATTGGGCACGTACGCGGAGACGGAGCTAGAGGCTGAGTACAACGACCACCTCGTCCTGTGCGACTGGGGGCCTCAACAGCCCGGCACTCTGCAGTTCACCTTCACCAACAACTCACCAGTTGTATGGGCATTCAGAGACGGAGTTGAGCCCTCGAAGGTGCCAGTATTCAACACGATCTACCACGAGCCGACTGGGATTGCTCCTCTGTTCTCGCGGTTCGCAACCTATTTCGGCATAGCGGGCAACGACTGGATCGTCGCTCCCGGCGAAACCGTCTCCCTCGAATCGGTTAGCTCCATTGGCTGGGAGATTGCGTTCCCCTGGATCACCTCCAGCTGGCTGCTGTACAAGCAGCAGTCGGACAAGATCGCGAAGCTAGGTAAGTCGTACGCGGCACGAATCGCGACAACGAACTACGAGTCCAAGACACGCACCTTTTTGTGGAACTGCGCCGCCGCGGGCGTGACGACCAGGAACGCTCTCAACAGCGGCGGAAAGGCGGACCCGTTGGACTTCGCAGCCACCTGGTTGACAACAGCGAGGACGGACGCTGCCTGTACCGAGTCGTTCGCGGACCTATTCCCAAAGAAGTCGAGCAGGCTCGCCTCCTCCACTCAAAGCCCACGAAAATGGTTCAACACGGCAACGACGGCCCTGAAAAAAACGAGTGCATTCGTCAGCGAAATCGAGGCGTCGCGTGAGTGGATGACGAACGTCACCGGATTGATCCGCAGCGTCCGCCCGTGACGTTGTTCTCGCGCGTTCCCCTCGCGGCTGTCGCGGACACGCTTCCCTTGTGACACTCGACGAGCTCCACCCTGGGATGGCGACTTTCGCGCTCGACCTGCGTCGTTGACCGTCCGGCCTACGGGTGGGCGGGCCGGCCGTCCTTTGGCACCGCCAGCGGGCGCCCAGGGTCTGGAGCGGTGACACTCCGGGTCGGGAGCAGCGCCTGCCGTGCAACAAAGGGCGAGGCTTTCGTCGCGGAAGTCTTGTGGGCGATTTGCTCCGGTTGCTTCCCAACGATAGTGATCGTGCGTGAAGATTGGCCATGGTCACGACTGGGCGCGCACATAGGTGGATGTGGACGCAAGTTCTCAAGACCTCCGCGTTGGGCGCCTTCGGGATCCTGATTTTCATGCATGGTGCCTTCATCGTGAGCGACGGCAACTTGAATGTGAGCGAAGGGGACAACGTCGTCGGAGGGTTCATCTACATGGCAGTCGGCTCGTTCATAGTGGCTCTAGGACTGAGCATCCTGGCCTTCCGCATCTGGCTCTTCCGACGGGTTAAGGCCATGAACGCCACGGAGTAGGACTCAACCAGCGTGAACGGCGGCATGGACTGTTGGCGGACTTGCTAATCGTCCGGCTTACGGTCACGATGTGTCATCGCCACCGCGATGTGCGCCGCCGTTCGGCTGGGCGAATTTCGAATACCGGGTATGCGGCCGCGACAGCTTCGAAGTCCGCGAGCGGGGCGTCCTTGTCGACCGGGATATGTGGCCGGCCCCCTGGTGCGCGCCGAAGGTAGTTCTTGATGATGGG
>JBBRWX010000127.1:0-3807 GCA_038248935.1 Actinomycetales bacterium | reverse complement strand
GGGACGGCCGACGCGCCGAACCACACCGCCCCGCGGCCAGTCGGCGCGCGGAGATCCCGCCGTCGCCGGGGTCCAGACGCCCTCGACGCGCACGCCGGCACGCGACATACTTCCCACACCTCGATTGAAATTCCTATCCTGTCAGAGCGGCTGGCTTTGCGAAGTTCCGCGTGCAGCCCGAGCACGTTGCTATGTGGCAGTCCGAGGATGCAAAGAATCCTGCGAAAGGATACGGCGTTTTAGTGCAGGGCTCGTGGTACTGGTACCAGTCCTGGATCGACAGGTGCATAGCTCTATGCAAGGCGGCCGGCAGCAAATATCGCGTGAAGGAGTCTGCTTAGTCTCCTCTCCTGATGACAGACGATCTTCCCGATTGGATCCGCCGCCGCACGTCGCGAACCCTTGAAAGACAATGACGATTAACCTTCCCCAGAACCCGACCGGTGCGCAGTTCGAGGATCACGTTAGCGCTGCGCTAAAGGCACTCGGATACTTCGTCGAGTCGCGACTCATCTTGAAAGACAGTGGTAAGGAAATCCTCGAGCTCGACCACATCGCCATCCCAGCAGTCGGACCAACCGGCGACCGAATTCTTTTCGAGGTCAAGCGCACTGCCATCAAGTTCCCGAATCTGTTCAAAGTGTTCGGTCAACGAACTTGGCTCGGAATAGGCAAAGCGAAACTCGTGAGCATTGCAGCGCCGAGCGATGCACACCTGCCAGTTTACCAAGCGCGTGGAAAAGAGCTGGACGTTGAGGTGTGCGTGCACGATCCATCGGCCTCAACCCCAACCGCACTTGCTGTCCAGCTCAATCAACTCACTCCAGCCGAGCTGGAGCTGATTACGTCTGTGGGTTGGTACCAGGAAGTAGCTAAGCGACTCGCAGGCGCGGAGTTTAATGATGAACGAAAGCTGCGGCCGGATTCAAAGGCGATCGCAGACGCACGTGAGTACGCGTTCAACATTCACGCAGCATTCTTTCTCACTACACCGCTGGCACGCGCCGAAGCCCTTTACAGTGCGTACCAGAACTCGCCCAAGATGGCTGGGGCTGCTCTCACTGAAGTATCGGCAGACCCCGCGTCGGAGACGAGAATGTGGAACAAGGTCAACGACGATGGGGAGTGCTTCTGGTTACAAAGTATTATGCGGCTCGAATGGACAGCGCGAATACAAATCGTGAAGAATGCTCTTGACGATTACCTGCAGCGCGGGTCGTCGCCTGCACCGTCACGCAGCTTCAGCTTTGGCAACGATGTTATTACTGTGCCCACGCATCAATTGCCGCAGAGCTTCTTCGCCGGACTCGCGCGGCTAGCAACGCACCCAAATCCGACCGCCATTCCCTATCTCTTCCAAGTGTTCATCGAGGTTTTCGGTGGATTTCTGTTCTACAATGACCAGCGAGAATTAGAATTGCTAAGCCGGATGACGGGCATCGCACCGGACGAAATCAAGCCAACGCTCTCACTGCTTGATGAGTTCTTTGGGCAGCAGCAGTCCGTGTTCTTCACACAGCAGAATGAACTGCTTTACCTGAAGCTCGTGCCAGCTTTCACGAAAGGTACCGGCGCATTTCTTAGGTACTCACTTTGGGCGGATGGGGACTACGCAGCCGCATACCCGAAGAGCGGCTGGTTGCTCGGCCGGTGGCACAATGCGGTTTACAAGCTGCTCAGTGCAGAGTTGTCGTAGAACGCTCGGTTTATCAGAGCGTCCAGTACGCCGATGCGCACGTCTACTCGGAAGCTTGACCTCCTAGGGTACTTCGTAGCATACTTCCGAGCATATGGACCTCGTCGAGATCCTCACCCGCCCGGAAGGCAAGACCCTGGAGTTCAAGCGCGATCTCTCTTCCCCGGAGGGCGTGCTCAAGACCTTGGTGGCCTTCGCCAATACCGCCGGCGGTACGCTGCTCGTGGGGGTCGAAGATCGTACGCGGAACGTGCGTGGTGTCTCTGATGCGCTCGATGTTGAGGAGCGCATCGCCAACATCGTCAGCGACTCGATTGCGCCGCGGCTGTTGCCCGAGATCGAGATCCTCCCGTGGCGCCGTACCCAAGTCATCGCCATTCAAGTGTATCCGAGTGCCGGTCGACCTCACTATCTCAAGCGTGATGGGGCGGAGTCCGGCACGTATGTCCGTGTCGGCTCCACCAACCGCCGTGCCGACGCCGAGATGCTGCAGGAGCTCCGCCGCGCCGCACGTGGGGAGACCTATGACGAGCAACCGATGGTGGACCTCGACTCGGAAGCCCTCGACTTCCGAGCTGCTTCCGAGTCGTTCAAGCCCACACGGACGCTCCGGAAGCGCGACCTTGAGACCCTGCGGCTCCTCACCACGCATCAAGGCCACATCGTCCCAACCGTCGGCGGCGTTCTGCTCTTCGGCCGCGACCGTGAGCGCCACTTTCCCGACGCGTGGATCCAAGCCGGACGCTTCGACGGCGTCGACAAGAGCAAAATCCTAGATGGGGCAGAGTTTCATGACCTCCCCGTGGCCGCCATTGAGGCCGCCATCGCCTTCATCGAGAAGCACTCTTTGCATGGCGCGGACATTGGGCGAGTCCGCCGAACGGATCGCTGGAGCCTCCCCCCAATCGCCGTGCGAGAAGCCGTGATCAACGCCGTGGCGCACGCAGACTATTCGCAACGAGGCGCTCCGATTCGCATATCCATCTTCGACGACCGACTGGAGATCGAGAATCCGGGTCTGCTCACGTTTGGTCTGACGGTCGAGGACCTTGCACAAGGCGTCTCCAAGCTCCGCAATCGCGTTATCGGCCGCGTTTTTCACGCCCTCGGCCTCATCGAACAGTGGGGCAGTGGCATCCAGCGAATGACCGCCGCGTGCCGCGAGGCCGGGCTGGCCGACCCTCGGCTTGAAGAGATCGCGACGAGGTTTCGCGTGACCATCTTCACCGCAATGGTCAACGGGCCCACGCTCGACGACACCGATCAGGCCATTGTGACAGGACTGTCAGACGGGGCTGGCAAATTGACCAGTGAGATCGCCGCAGTCATTGGGCTCACCTCGCGGGCCACCCGCACGCGCCTCGCCCGGCTAGTGGGCATCGGGCTCGTTCGCGAAGTTGGGAGTGGGCCGCAGGATCCGAAGCGGCGCTACTTCCTTACAACGTAGCGCCCGGACAGCGATGGCTCACGCGCCAACTGGCATCCGCACCTCCACCTGCTCGTCACCGACGGCGGCTTTCGCCCAGACGGGACGTTCGTCTCGTGGCCCGCCCATGACACCTCGCGGTTGACGGAGGCGTTCCGCCGCGCCGTCCTCCGGCTCTTCGTACGCCTCGCGCTCTTCGACGAGGAGCAGGCCGCCAGGATGCTGACGTGGCCGCACTCCGGATTCCATGTGCATACGGCCGTCTGGGTGTCCGAGGACGATCGCACGTTCGCGACCCGGCTCGCACGCTACTGCGCCCGCAATCCTGTGGCGCTCGAACGGCTCACGTACGACCGGACGGCGAAGGCGGTGACGTACCGTTCCGACAAGTTGGAGGGCCCGACGGCGGGCACGGAGACCGCCGACCCGCTGGAGTTCTTGGCGCGGGTGCTGGTCCACATCCCGGACAAGGGCCACGTCACCACGCGCTACTATGGCTGGTACGCCAACCGCCCGCGCGGCATGCGGGGGAAGCTGGCGCCAACGGCGGCGGAGACGCCGCCCGCCATCGTTCCCGCACCGCGGCTGGCCCCCACGGAGGCATCCCGCCGGTGGGCGGCGCTCCTGCAGCCGCTCTTCGAGGTCGACCCGCTCGCGTGCCCGACGTGCCACGGCGTGATGCGCG
>JBBRWX010000126.1:0-4258 GCA_038248935.1 Actinomycetales bacterium | reverse complement strand
CGTGACGATGGATTCGATCTTGCGGCCGCGGATCGCGAGGTTGGCGTACCAGACGTCCTGGTCGGGGTGGGCGGCCGCAAGGCCAGCTACGACCCTGTCGGCCCAACCGACCTCAGTGCCGTCGGGAAGGTAGTCATTCATACCCTCGGTGAAGCTGTCGCCTATGGAAACGATGCGAATGGTCACGTTTGCCATTTTAGGTGCGACGACGCGGCGGGCACGCGACCACCATGGCAGGTCGACCTCGACGGAGGGCGGATGCGCGCCGACGTGATGATCGACCTGACGTGAGGGCGACGCGGCCCCCATGCAGGCACTCGTGAGGTCGGCGGCTCGTGGCCCCCTGAGAGCGCCGGGTCCCTGCCTGCCGCGGCGAAGTGGTGCAGCCGCGAGCCGCAGTGTCAGGCAGAGTTGTCCCAGGCAACCTCGTTGCAGGCAGCGTTGCCCCCTGCAGCGTTGTCCCATCGGCCACCGTTCTAGGTAGCGTCGGGTCTTCGGTCGGCGCTGTGAATGTCGTCTAGGTCGCCGAGGCCACGGACACGACCCACTTCGTTGATGTCGAGTGCCGCCAGCCCTCCTGGTCGCGGTCGCCTTGTGGGGTCGATTGTTGGGGGTGGGATGAAGTCGACCCTTCCCTCGCGGACCAGGATGTCCCAGCCTTGGCGGTGGATGTCGTGGTGGCAGCGGGTGCAGAGCATCACACCGTTTTGGAGGTCGGTGCCGCCGCCCTGCTCCCACCAGCGGATGTGGTGGGCTTCGCAGTGTTCGGGTGGGGCGTGACATTTGGCGCATCCGCCGTCCCTTTCGAACAGTGCGAGTCTTTGTGCACGGGTGAACATCCGCACGGTGCGACCCAGGTTAAGGACCTCGCCGTCGTCGCCAAGGACCTCGGCCACGATGCCCGCGTCCCCTGCGAGGCGGCGCAGTTGACCCACAGAGACGGGTTGTTCGGTGCCATCGATCCGCCCCAGACCCCGACCCGCGTGGGCATCACGCCTGTTCATCCTCACCACGATGGTGGTGCGAATACCGGAACGGTCTGTTTCCTTGCAGCCCAGCGCGTGACGACACACCTCGAAAAGTGCATCGGCGCGCATCTGCCCGGCCGTGCGTTTGTCCGCCTCGGCCGGGTCCTGATCGCGACGGGCACGAAAGTTATGAGTGACGATCTGCTCGATGACCGTACGGATGGGTGCGGCCGTCACGGCGTCGAGTTTGCCGGTGAACGTCACCATGCCGGTGTGGTCTTCGTTCCAGGCGATGTAGCGTTCGCCGTACTGGCGTCGCTCGCGTTTCTCGTGACCGCTCAGGTCCGCCCGTGCGACCGCGGTGGCGACCAGGCGGCGCACCTCATAAGGGGCAAGGTGCATGGCCTTGTCCACCAGGCGCCGCTCCAAATCATGAAGCGTGTCGCTGGGGATACGGTCCGCAAGGGTTTCCAAACCCGCCGTGATCAACCCCGCAGCATCAACGGAGAGATCTCCCGCCAAGGACGCCTCGGCCACCGCTGGATAACGCGGTGCGCGCAAAACGGCAGTTTCGAAGGGGGTGGATATGTCTGATGGTGCAGACCCGTGGCGCATGGAAGTGGCCACCCCGTCCGGCATCAACGCCAACCCCGCCTCGATAGAGCGCAAAGCGCTCGCCTGCGTGCCGCCCGTGACACACGACACCATCAAGCCCGCGCTGCCAAAGCCCTGCTGTCGTGCCAGGCCGCCGCCAGGAAGGTCAGGCGTTGAGCGTCGGGCGATTTCCCCCGCAAAGCGCGCCTGCAACGTGCCGGCCAAACGTCCGAGGCGCGCCACAGCATCGTGCGCCTCCAACAGGTCACCCTGCGACAAACCACAAACGTCACGACGCGCGAGGTCGCCCACCAGGGTACTTACCCTAGAAATCTCCGCCGCATTGATGGCCATGAGGCAAGTCAACCAGACAGGTCTGACATTCACTTATCAGGCACGATGCTCTGTGGATGACCTAGGGAAGCGCGGGTTGGGGACGACGCACGCCCTCGACGCAGCGGGCACTTTCCCCCTCTCCAAAAGGACGGTCTCAAGGGCGCCGTCGGGAAGGAAGACGTTCATCCCCTCGGGGCGGCCGTCTCGATTGGCCACGCTGCGAATGGTCGCGCTTGCCAGTTTCGGTGCGCCGATGCGTGGGGACTGTGAGCACAATGGCAGGTAGAGCACTCAGGAGATCCTATGGGCGACCAGGCCGTGTGGAACGAGGACGTGCTCGGCGACGGTTTCGAGGCCACCGAACTCACGCTCACGCCCGATGCCGAGGGCGAGGTGTGCGCCACGCTCGTGCGGCATGGGCATCGGCCCGCTCAACGGGAGGGGCAACAAGCGGCGCAACAGCGCCCGTGGTGGTCGCTGCGCCAGTGGCTCCCGCGCCTGCTGTCTCTCCCCCGCTCGGGCGAGCGCCATCCCACCTTTGACGTGCTGTACGTCCACGGCTGGTCGGACTACTTCTTTCAACGTGAGCTCGCCAGTTTCTGGACCGGCCATGGCGCCGCGTTTTACGCGCTCGACCTGCGCAAGTACGGGCGTTCGCTTCGCCCCCATCAGACTCCCGGCTTCGTGGACTCGCTCGACACGTACGACGAAGACATCGCCGCGGCGCTCGCCGTCATGCGCGCACGCACACGCCGCCCGCTCGTGCTCATGGGGCATTCGACGGGAGGGCTCACGCTCAGCCTGTGGGCCGCTCGCAATCCCGACGAGGCCGTGGGCCTAGTCCTCAACTCGCCGTGGCTCGAGTTCCAGATGGGCACGGCGGCGCGCGCACTCCTCGAGCCCATGGTTGACCTGGGCAGGCGGCTGCTCCCGTTGTCGCAATACCCGCAGTTTGACTTCGGTTTTTACAGTCGCTCCACCTCCACGCGCTTCGACGGTGAGTGGGAGATCGACGCACGCTGGAAGCCCGACCTGGGGTTCCGCGGCACGCGAGGGTGGCTCAGCGCGATCTTCCGCGGTCAGGCGACGGTGGCGTCGGGACTAGGGCTCCCGATGCCCGTGCTCGTCATGCTCTCGCAACGCAGCGTCCTCCAGGTGAGGTGGTCGCCCGAGATGAGCCGCGCGGACACCGTTCTTGACGTGGAGGCGGTGGCTCAGCGAGCCGTGGACCTGGGCTCCGACGTGACGATTCGTCGATTCGACGGCGCACTCCACGATGTGGTGCTCTCGGAGCGTGGGGTGAGACGGCAGGTATGGCGCGCGGTCGAGGCGTGGCTCCCGCGAGTGGTGTGACTCGACGCCCACCGACGCAAAAGGCCGCCCCGAAGGACGGTTCGCGGCGCGTCACGCCACCTCGTCCGACGGCAGCGTCGCGCCGCATGGATCGGTTCGACCGCATTCCGTTTCCGACCCTGGGACCTTCGCACCCTGCGCGACCGTCAGACGTCGACATGCTGGTGGAATGGCGACCGAGACGACACCCTTGACCTCCACACACACCACGGACATCGACGGGACGCAAGCACCCCTCGACTGCGAACGCTCCAAGACCTGGTGGGTCATGTCGGCGGCCGCTGCCGTCATCGCACTGATCGCGAGCGCGATCGGGCTTGCCGACGTGGACGGGATCTACAGCCGAGAGACGGCTTCGTTCGTCGACCAAGCGATTGCGCAGGACCTCGTCAACCTGACGATCGCCGCCCCCACAACTCTGTTGCTCGCGTGGCTGGCCTGGCGGGGGTCGGTGCGGGCGGCACTCCTGTGGACGGGAGTGCTCACCTTCACCGTGTACAACTACGTGATCTACACGGTGTCGATCCATGTGGGCCCGCTCTTCCTCGCGTGGGTCGCCGTGCTCGGGCTGACGTTCTGGTCGCTCGTCGGCGGTCTTCGGACGCTACGTCCCACCGCCGTGGCCGCGCGTCTCGCACGTGCGCCACGCGGCATCGTTGGGTGGTATCTGTTGGTCATCGCCGGCGTATTCACGATGCTGTGGCTCTCGGACATCGTGCCCGCGATGGTCGACGGTCGCGTCCCGAAGGGCGCTTTAGACCTGGGCCTACCCTCCAACCCCGTACACGTGCTCGACCTGGCGATCTTCCTCCCCGCCGTGATCGCCATCGGGCGTCTGGTGCTTCTGCAACGGCCGACCGGTCTGACGTTGGCGCCTGCAGCAGTCGTCTTCCTCGTGATGACCGGCTTGCCAATCCTCGTGACGCCGTTCGTGACGGCGGCACGAGGAGGGGAACCGGCATGGCAGGTCATGGGCCCCGTGGGCACGATCACCGCCGCGGGAATCG
>JBBRWX010000125.1:0-4288 GCA_038248935.1 Actinomycetales bacterium | reverse complement strand
TCTCACAGGAAGAGGTCCCCTGGACCCCTGGACCCCTGGACCCCTGGACCCCTGGACCCCTGGACCCCTGGACCCCTTGTCACCGGCTTCATCGCGGTACGCTCGCCACGCTCATCGCGTGCAGCGCGAGTTCGACTTCCGCTCGATGGCAGGTGCGCGCGTCCGCCTCGAAGCACAGCAAGATGCCGCCGCCGTCGGTTCTTGGCTCGGCCAGGCGCTCAAGCCCAACTTCGCCGACTTCGGTGGTAATGACCTCGGTGCGGTAGCGGTCGCGAGCGAGCCGGCCATCGGCGCCCGTGCCGTCGGCAAAACCGGCGCGATTGTCTTTGGGGTTTCCCAAGCCGGGCAGATGCAAATACTGCAAGCCCGCCGCAGCCAAGGTTGCTGCCAGCGACTTCTTGGAGAACCCTGCCTTGCGCGAGATCGGGTTGAGCCGAACGTCGACCACCCACTCTGCTCCCATGGAGCGGGCGAAGTCGACAAGGTCGGCGACCGTGCGGCCCTCGTATCCCCTAGCGGTGATGCCGTTGCCCACGTGACTTCCTCCGTCGCAGTGCCGCACCCCAATTCGACGAATCTCGTTGACGGCGACTCGGTCACCGTCAGTCTCGCAGACGTCGAACTATCCGGACGGTCCGGATAGTTGCCGCCGCGCTGGCCTTTACCGATACGGTAATGAATGCTAGAGTTGACCGATGGAGGTGGAGTATGACAATCCCCGATTTGAGCAGCTTCTCCACAACGAACGAGCACTGAAGAGGGCGTACGGAGCAAACGTCGCCACAAAGGTGCGAATCCGCTTCACGGCGATCCGCAACGCGGCCAACCTTGCCGAACTCCATGCCCTTGGTGGGCGCACTCATCCGCTCAGCGGGAGCCGTGCAGGGCGATTTGCCATCGATCTGTCCGGACGGCTACGACTCGAATTCCATCCCACCCCGCCGGTGCCCATCAAACCCGATGGCGGCATCGACCTCGCTGGCGTCACCAGCGTGACCCTCATCGAGATCTCGGATCACTACACCTGAAACACCCTTCCCCACCCGACGCGCTGAACTGCCCAGAGGAACACACCATGATCACCACAGATCCCGACCACCTCGTCGCCGCCCCTGGCGAGGTCCTGGAGGACTGGCTTGACGAGCGACGCATGTCGCAGCGCGAACTGGCCGACCGCACCTCCAAATCTGAAAAGTTCATCAGCCAACTGATCAACGGCAAGGCGACACTGACGGCCGACACTGCGCACGACCTCGAGCTTGTGACCGGCGTGGGAGCCGATACGTGGCTACGCATGGAGGGCTCCTACCGGGCGAAGTTGCGGCGGCAGGAGGCGGTCGCCGCAGCCGATGCGGCTGATTCTCCTGTCGAGGCCACCCTGCTCAAGTTCCTGCGCGACAACGGGCTTGTGACCGCCCCAGCGCGCGCCAAGGGCGAACAACTTGTCCAGGTGTTCACCCTGCTCGGAGTAAGTTCTCACGACGCACTCAGGAGATTGACGAGGCGCCACGCCGCGGCGTTTCGAGTGTCGGCTTCCTTCGCGCTCGACCCTGTCGCCACGGAGGTGGTGATCGCGTTGGCGCACCGCCAGGCGGCAGTCATTCCTGTTGAGAGATACGACCCCGAACTCGTGATGGAGAGCCTTCATCGGTTGCGGGAACTCACCCGAAGCGCGCCCGTGCGCGGCGCACTCGAAGCTCGAGCGCTACTCGGCGCGGCCGGTGTCGCGCTCGTCTTCTTGCCAAACGTCCCCAAATCACACTGCAATGGGGTCACGCTCTGGGGCCCGCGCAGCCCCATCGTCGCCATCACCGACCGAGGCAGGCGCGAGGACATCTTCTGGTTCACGCTATTCCACGAGTTGTCACACGTGATCGATGGTGAGCGGGATGCGATCTACCTGGACGGGCCGGGCGGCCAAAAGGAGGAGGCCGAACGGCGCGCCGACGAATTCGCCACCGAAACGCTTGTGCCGCGCACGCGTGAGCACCTCCTGGGTCAGATCAAGTCCTTCAGCGACCTGGCGCGCGTGGCCAGGGAGCTTGGTGTGGGTGAAGGGGTGGTGATCGGGCAGTTGCATCACCGCAAACTCAAGTTGCCATCCTGGGGGCAGAGCCGCCTTGCGAAACTGGTCGTCGTCACGGAGTGACAAGCATCGGCGCGATCATGAAGAAGCGCGTACCCCCGCCTGGTGCCAAACTGCCAACCTGCCGATCTGGACTCATCGCACCTGCACCCACCGCGTCAGGCTCGTGGCAGTTCGCGGTCGCCATCCACGAGACGGACCCCACACGGCCGGTAAGAACAATAGCACATGCTATAGTGGGTTCATGGAGACCCTCGCGTCTGTAGCCGAGCAGTGCGACGCCGCGGTGGAGGCGGCCCGCAAGGAACTCGTGACCGCCGTGCGCCGCGCCTACTCGCGGGGCATGACGCAAGCGGAGATCGCGGCTCAGATCGGTCGAAGCCAACCTGAGGTGAACCGGCTGCTGCGCTTCCATGGCTCAAGCTCCCGAGCCCGAGCACTGCGGGAACAATCGACGCATGTTCGCGCCGCGATCAAAGAGGCGGGCGGAGCCAGGGTGCGCGTCTTCGGATCCACGGCGGAAGGCACAGACCGGCCAGACTCCGACGTAGACCTGCTGTTCGACATGCGCAAGCCACTGAGCCTCATGCAGCTATCCACTCTTGAACGCGAACTCTCGCGACTCATCGGCGCCCGCGTCGACCTTGTTCCCGAATCCTCGATCCGCCCCGACCTGCGTGAGCGCATCCTCCAGCAGGCGGTCCCGCTGTGAGTCGCTCAACAAGCGAACGCCTGGCAGACGCCACCCTGCACCTCGACGCGGCGATCGCATACGCCGCGGACGGCCCCTTCGACGAGAAGACGATCGACGCCATCTGCATGAGGATATCGGCGGGGATCGAAGCGCTCAACGCGCTCTCCCCGAGCCGCCGCAACCAGCTCTTCGGCGACCAATGGCCCGCCATGTGGGGCATGCGCAACCGCATCGCCCACACGTACTCGCGCATCGAAGTGGCCGTTGTCGTCGCGACGGTGCGCGAGGACTTGCCCGTAATCCGCGCACAGATTCGCGCCTATCTCGACACCTCCAGGTAACGCATCGTCCGTCGCCCACGCCAGCGCGACACGCAGACGCGACTCGTCGTCGACACGCCCAATCCATCGGCGGGACACCTTGAATTACTCACATGAGAAGTTAGATTTACAAGGTAGAAGAATTAAGGGCTGGTCGCCGCACTGGTGCGACTTTGCGCTCGCGCCTTCGCATTCGGGGAGGGCGCCGCCTACCCGGCAACCACGACGTCGGCCCGGCCCCGCGTCGCCGCAATGACATCGGCATTGGCCTGATCCGAGCCGTACGCGAACGCGTGCGCCTCCTCCGGGGTTCGCCCGAATGCCCGATGCCGCGCCACCAGCCTGTCCATCCGCACAGCCTCCTCCACCTCGACGTACCAGCACTCGTCAAGCAGGCCGCGCACGGCGGCCCACGGTCCGTCATCGACCAGCAGGTAGTTGCCCTCCACGATCACGAGCGGCACCACGCGCGGCACCGGGACCGCCCCCGATCGGTTCTTCGATTTCGCGCCTGAACTCCGGCGCGTAGGTCACCGGTTCCGCGCCCTCGCGCAGCCGTACTAGCAACGCGACAAAGCCCGACGCGTCGAACGTGTCCGGCGCACCCTTGCGACCCGCGCGTCCCAGCCGCTCCAGCTCGGCTTGCGCCAGGTGGAACCCGTCCATCGGCACCACGATGGAGAGGTCATTGCCCAGGGCGTTCGCGAGTGCAGCGGCCAGCGTCGACTTGCCCGAACCGGGCGCACCAGTGATGCCGAGCAGACGCCTTGGGACGATGCGGTGGTCCATGTCGGCGTTGGGGCCAGCATCGGGGACGCCGATCGCGAGAGCGTTCGCGCGCTCGACCAGCGCCTCGAAAATGATTTCCTTAGAAGTCTTCGCCTCATCCACCCCGCCAGCATGCCATCGCGGCAAATCCCGGGGGTAAGGTGCGACGATGCGCCCGCGGTTCCCTCAACCGCCGAGCGCTCCCGCGCCGTAGCATCGGACATACCCCGCTTGCAATGGAGCCCCCATGTTGCCATTCACGATCGCTGTGCCCGATGCCGTGTTGGATGACCTCCGCTCGCGCCTGGCCCGCACGCGGTTCACGGCGCCCAGCTCGCACGGCTGGGAAGCGGGTGTGGACCCCGACTACTTGCGCGTGCTGGTGGACCACTGGGCGCACCGCTTCGATTGGCGGGCGGC
>JBBRWX010000124.1:0-4307 GCA_038248935.1 Actinomycetales bacterium | reverse complement strand
GCTGTGGGCCGCGATCACCCAGCACGTGTCCCGGAACGACCTCGAGGCGGCCGTCGCAACCCTCGCCCAGATCAACGTCGACCCGGCCGACGTGCACCTGAACGATCTGATGACCCGATACACGTCGGTGCGTCGGTTCCTACCGGGACTGCTGCGGACACTTCAGCTGCGCGCCGCACCCGGTGGCGAGGCGACGCTGGAAGCGTTCGACACGCTCCGACGCCTTGAAGGCCGCCACAACATCCGCGTCGACGCTGTACCGATAGATCTGGCGACCGGCGCCTGGCGGCAACGCATCGAAGACGAAAACGGACTCCTGAACCGCCGCGCCTACACGTTCCTGGTGCTGGCGAAGCTGAGGGAGAGTCTGCGGCGACGGGACGTTTTCGTGCCGGGAAGCGATCGGTGGGGCGACCCGCGAGCGAAACTGCTCGAGGGCGCCGCGTGGGAAACCGCTCGGCCACGGATCGCAGCCGGTTACGGACACAGCCTCGACGCCGACCAACAGATCAACACCCTCGCGGCCGAACTCGACGACGCCTACCGTGCGGTTGCCGCCCGCCTCCACGACAACCCCGCCGTCCGGATCGAATCCATCGACGGCCGCGCCCGACCGGTTCTGACGCCGCTGGACCGGCTCGAAGAACCCGCCTCCCTCGCCGCTCTCCGCGATGCGGTCAACGCGATGCGGTCAACGCGAGGATCCCGCGCGTCGACCTCCCCGACCAAATCCTCGAAGTTGCCGACTGGGCCAGGTTCCCGGGCGAGTTCACGCACGTCTCCGAAGGGAACACCAGCGCCCAGAACCTTCACCTCAGCATCTGCGCCGTCCTACTGGCCGAAGCATGCAACATCGGTCTGGAACCGGTGGTCCACCCCGACAACCCGGCTCTCACCCGCGCCCGGCTCTCCTGGGCTGATCAGAACTACATCCGCATCGAGACGATCGCGGCAGCCAATGCTCTCCTCGTGGAGATGCAAAGTACGATCCCAATCACGGCGTTATGGGGTGGCGGCGACGTCGCCTCCGCCGACGGCATCCGCTTCGTCGTCCCGGTCCGCACTCTGAACGCCGGCCCCAATCCCCGCTACTTCGGTGCCGGCCGTGGGATCACCTACCTCAACTTCCTCTCCGACCAATTCGCCGGCTTCCACGGGATCGTCGTTCCCGGAACCCTTCGCGACAGCCTCTACATCCTCGACGGCCTCCTCGAGCAGCAAACCGGTCTGCAACCCACCGAGCTCATGACCGACACCGCCGGCTACTCCGACCAAGTCTTCGGCCTCTTCCGCCTCAACGGCTACCAATTCAGTCCCCGGCTGGCCGATATCGGCGGTACCCGGTTCTGGCGCATCAACCGTGACGCCGACTACGGCCCCCTCAACGACCTCGCAACCCACCGCATTAACACGGCCCTGATCGCCACCCACTGGGACGACCTGCTCCGCATCGCCGGGAGCCTGGCGACGGAGACAGTGAAAGCCTCAGAACTCCTCCGCGTCCTCCAAGGTCAAGGCCGCCCCACACCCCTGGGCCGGGCCCTCGCCGAATACGGGCGTATCGCCAAGACCACCTACCTACTCGCGTACCTAGACGACGACAGTTACCGACGCCGGATCCTCACCCAACTCAACCGCACCGAAAGCCGCGACGTCTTCCACGGGCAACGAGGCCAACTCCGGCAACGCTACCGAGAAGGCCAAGAAGATCAACTCGGCGCCCTCGGACTCGTCGTCAACGCCATCGTCCTCTGGAACACCCGCTACATCGACGCCGCCGTGAACCAACTCCGTGCCGAGAGCTACCCCGTCAACCACGCCGACGTCGCCCGCCTCTCACCCCTGATCCGCGACCACATCAATCTCCTCGGCCGCTACCGCTTCAGCACCAGCGACCTCCCCAAAGAAGGCCTCCGCCCCCTCAGAAACCCGAACACCCCCAACTAGCCAGGACCCTTAGCGCACGTTTTCGTTCCATTACTACTCAGACCCCTAACGGGCGAATTGCTCCTGCTCGGCTCCCAGGCACAGTTGGAACGCGCGATCGTGTGTGGATAATCGATTCCAAGCTGCTGTTTGCGCTGCAATTTGGCTTTCCCTCAGCCCCATCTTCGTCGCCTCAGAGGGCGAAAGCAGCACGCTATTCGCTGTCGACTCTGTCGATCCCGACAACGCACTAGAGACCTCAGCTGCAATGGTCTGGTCGCTGCAAGTAGGGATGGCGACGATTGACGCAGCAGTGGGGTGCCCGACGTCTTGCCAGTCTTCGTGCGAGCTGGTTGCCATGCTCAGGGTGACCGCCCCGGCAGCGATTAAGCAGCCGGCACCGACGCCGCCGAGCAGCACGAGTATTCGCCGCCCCCGCCTCATTCGAGCACATACGTTCATATGTAACCTTCGACACATCTTCCTGTTAAAACGCTCGACAACATAGTCAGCGTCCGCTCTACTTACGTACATCCGCCCTCAGGCTAGACCATATTTTCCAGCCCCAGGGCGGTAGGGATAAATGCCTAAACCCAGGGGAGCAAACATGAAAACCGTACCAAGGCTCGGCTTCGCTCTTGGAGCCGTTCTGATCATCGCCGGCTTAACGCCGCTATCAGCGGCGAACGCAGAGGTGGCCGCGCCACCGGCGCCGGTGAGCGATCACCTCAGTTCACAGCAGCTGACTGGAACCGTGTCGAGCGAGAACGATTTGGGACTGCTTGTAACGCCAACCGAGCTGCAGCAACTCGGCGCGTCTAGGCAGGAAATTGCGAAACAGACGGCGCTGTTCAACACATTGTCGCCTACACAACTCACAGCGCAGGCGCAACTCCAGAAAGCTCAAGCGGCTGAAAAGGAGAGGCTTGCTGCGCTGCCCGACGTTCCTGTTTCGCCTGCGGCCACGTCAGTTCAGAGTGAGCCAAATGGAATGACACCGTACATCTACATCACTGTTTGCTGGCCCGGCAACGATTACTACTCGGTGTACTGGACTTCGACAGGCCCCACGGTGGATTGTTTCGCTGATTCCGGGACATGGAATGCAGCTCCGAGCCTCCTTTATGAGACCACCGCCGTACGACCAGGGAACAACGTCGGCCGTGTCTATTATCCTGACAGTGCGTATTGGTACTGGTCGCCTTGGAGGGGCAAGACGATGGATACCTACTACTTCAACGGCTCGGTGACTGTCTACAAGGTGCAGATCCAATAACATTCGGCATCGAGGGGCGCTCACGTAACTCACGTGGGCGCCTTCGTTCTGTCGCACGCTATTGATAGAGGAGGTAAGAGTTGGCAGGCACCAAGAGTCAGAAGGTCATGATCGAAGCTATCCTCAACGACACCGCCAGCGTGCTCTCAGTGCGGGACAGCGTGCTTGTCATCGAAGGACGGCTCGACAATGATTTCATCGCCCAATCAGAGGTCATCCTGGGCGAAGCGTTTACCGCTATCAAATGCGCCATCGACGAAGGCGCCGTGTCCGTCGTATTGTTACCAGCGGACTACCGGATGCCCCCGCAATCCGGGCGTATCGGCCAGATGCGTGCAAGACAGAACATGCACCCCGGCGAGAGCATGATGGCCGCGGAGATCCTTTTCGACACTGCGCTGACACCGTTTGCTCTTTGGGCGGCCCAGCTCCCTGCTCCTGTGGAACCGGTCGAAGTGGCGCGCCTCCTCCACCATGCAATTTGGCGGAGATTTCCCGCCGGCGCTATCGCCTATGCGGAAGTGCTGAGGTCCAAACTGATGGTCGCAAGCCAAGAGAGCCGACTTAAAATATCGAGAGATCTCCATGATAGAGTCGCGCACGGCATAGTCGCTGGTATGCAACGCATCGAACTAAGCATGCTCGATGCCACCCGTGAAGACGCCGAGTTGGCAGCTGCAATGAAAATACTCCGCCACACTTTGGACGATGTGCAACGGATTGCTCTTGACCTGCGACAGCTCGTCGGAGACCGTGGTCTCAGCCAAGCAATCGAGGACTATGCGGCGGACACGATCTCGGTTCCACCTCAAATCGAGGTGGAAACAACGGGCACTCCACACGGTTTGCCGGCCTACCAAGCCGAGGAAGTATTCATGATCGTGCTCGAGGCGATCCGAAATTCGCGAGCTCACGCAGGAAGGGCCATACAGCTCATCGTTTTGCTGGACTGGACCGAGTCGGCGCTAAGAGTGTCGATCGCTGACGATGGCGGAGGGTTCGACTACAACAACATCACAGCCGGTTCCCTCGGTCTGATTGATATGCAGGAACGTGCGGAATCGATCGGTGGCGACTTGAGAATTCACGCTAGAACTGCGACCGG
>JBBRWX010000123.1:0-4411 GCA_038248935.1 Actinomycetales bacterium | reverse complement strand
CGTCGCGGCGCGATACTGCTCCCGCACCACGGGCTTCGAGTCGGGCTCCAAGTGCATGTCCATGTCGACGGCCCACCGCGGCCTTTCGCCCACAAGGGACCACGCGGCCTGGACGGACGCGCCCATCGCCACGTACTCCCCTGGCTTGGGGATGTCGATCGGAAGGCCAAACACCTGAGCGGCAACCTTGCCCACTGCGGGGTTGAAGGCGGCGCCCCCCACCAACAGGACGCGCTTCGCGTCCAGACCGCGCGCCCGCACTGCGTCGACGCCATCGGCGAGGCCACACAGCATTCCCTCGACGTGGGCTCGGGCAATGTTCGCCCTGGTAGACGATGCCAGGGTCAGCCCAAGGAGCGAAGCGGTGGCGTCGGGACGATTCGGAGTGCGCTCGCCCTCGAAGTACGGGACCAAGACCACTCCACCAGCGCCGGGCTCCGCCGAGAGCGCGAGTTCAGCCAAGGCGTCAAAGTCGACCTTCAGCAGCCTCGTCGCGGAGTCGAGCACCCTCGCGGCGTTGAGCGTCACGACGATCGGCAGATACTGGCCAGCCGCGTCGGCGAATCCCGCGATGGTGCCCGAGGCATCGGTGACGGGCTCTGCGGTGACGGCGAAGACCGTGCCAGAGGTGCCGAGCGAAACGACCACGTCGCCCTCACCCGCGCCGAGGCCGAGCGCGGCGCCGGCATTGTCGCCCGCGCCGGGGCCCACCACGATATCGGTGGATCCTTCGATGTGGACCGTGCCAGCCCTGCCGTCGGGAGCGATGACCTTGGGAACGATGGCGTCATGTCCCAGAGCGGCCACCAACAACTCGCGGTCGTACTCACCGGTGGCGGGGCTCCAGTAGCCGGTGCCGGATGCGTCAGATCGATCGGTGGTCAGCGCCACGAGGTCGGGGCCCAGCGGCGAGGAGTCTGCAGGGCCGTATCCGCGCAAGCGCCAGGTGAGCCAATCGTGAGGGAGCGCCACGGCTGCCACCTTGGCGGCGTTCTCGGGCTCCGCGTCGCGCAACCAGCGCAGCTTGGTCGACGTGAAAGATGCGACCGGCACCAATCCGGTGCGGCGCACCAATTCGTCGGCGCCAAACTCGGCGATCAGGTCCCTGGCAGCCTGTGCGGAACGGGTGTCGTTCCACAGCAGGGCCTCGCGGACCACGGTGCCGTCGGCGGCGAGCGCGACCATGCCGTGCTGCTGTCCGCCCACGCTGATGGCGGCCACATCGGCCAGACCGCCGGCGTCGTCGATCGCCGCCAGCAGGGCGGTCCACCAGTGGTCAGGATGTACCGACGTGCCGTCGGGGTGTGAGGCGCGGCCCGAACGGACCACATCGCCAGTGACAAGGTCGCGCACGACGACCTTGCAACTCTGAGTGGAGGAGTCGACTCCTGCGACGAGCGTCATTGCTGTCTCCCTGAATATCGGATGGGTGGTGACGTAAAACTGGCCCGCCGCGAGTGGTGAATCCACGGGCGGCGGGCCGGAAGGTCGCTTTGCTAGCCGCGCGCACCCATGAGGTGTTCGGCAGCGAGCTGCTGCAAGCGAACGAAGCCGAAGCCCTTGGCGTCATAATACGACTCGGCGTCGAAGGTTTCGTAGACACTCTTGTTGGCCATGAGGTCGGCGACGGTCTCGTCGGCTCCCATCGTGGTCTGAGCGAGCTGGTCCTGCTTGCTGGCCAGAATGGCCTCCTGGACCTCGGGGTCGGCGCGGAATGCCTTGGCGCGTTCCTTGAGCAGCAAGTACATGCGCATGTTGGCCTTGGCCGACTCCCACACGCCCGTGATGTCCTCGGTGCGCGACGGCTTGTAGTCGAAGTGACGAGGGCCGGTGTAGGCGGGCTTGCCGTCGGGGCCGTTGCTCTCGAGCAGGTCGACAAGCGAGAACGCGTTATAGAGGTCGCCATGACCGAAGACCATGTCCTGGTCGTACTTGATTCCGCGTTGGCCGTTGAGGTCAATGTGGAAGAGCTTGCCGTGGTCGAGCGCCTGAGCGATGCCCGCGGTGAAGTTCAGTCCGGCCATCTGCTCGTGGCCGACCTCGGGGTTGAGGCCAACCATCTCGGGGTGGTCGAGCGTGTTGATGAACGCCATCGCGTGTCCAACGGTCGGCAGCAGAATGTCGCCGCGTGGCTCGTTCGGCTTGGGCTCGATCGCGAACTTGATGTCGTAGCCCTTCTCGATGACGTACTCGGCGAGCAGGTTGGCGGCCTCACGGTAGCGCTGGAGCGCCACGCGAATGTCCTTGGAGAAGTCATATTCGGCGCCCTCGCGGCCACCCCACATGACGAACGTCTTGGCACCGAGCTCGGCGGCGAGGTCGAGGTTGCGCAGCACCTTGCGCAGCGTGAAGCGACGAACGTCGCGGTCGTTTGAGGTGACGCCGCCGTCCTTGAACACGGGGTGCGAGAACGTGTTGGTGGTGATCATGGGGATCACCATGCCGGTCTCTTCGCACGCCTTCTTGAGTGCGTCGATCGCGGCACGACGGTCTGCGTCAGAGCAGCCGAAGGGGAACAAGTCGTCGTCGTGGAAGGTCATTCCATAGGCGCCGAACTCGGACAGCTTGTGAATTGCCGTGACGGCATTCACCGGACCGCGGGTGGCGGAACCGAAGGGATCCTGCGCATTCCAGCCGATTGTCCATAGTCCAAAGGTGAACCGGTCTTCGGGGGTAGGCGTAAGGGTGGGGGCCATGAGATGACTCCGATCATCGTCGATCAATAGTTGCCATTGCAAACATAATAGCCCGATGGCGCGTTGTCAAGACCTGGAGCGAGTACCCGCGTGAACCGGGTCATATCGATAACGTTTTCGCTAAACGGGGATAGTCACGATCGTGTAACACCTATGCGTGTGAGGTTTGCACTGACTATCGAACCGGTTATATGTTTGCGGGGTCAACTTAGTGTGACACCCAGCGATGTAGAGCCTGACAAAGGGGTGAGGCATGGAACACGTCAAAGCGCTTGCGGCCTCCGGTCCGCTTGCGACGGTCGACGTGCCTGCTGAACCCCCCACGAGCACGCCAGCATCGCTGTCACGTCCCGGAATGCGCTCGGCGTAAACGCCGTGCAATCCCGGTTCGCGCAACCGCACAGTGCCTCAAGGCACGCAAGGAAGGGAATTCTGCGCATGAAGAGAAGGAACAAGCTCGCGCTTGTCGCAGGCATCGGCGCCATGGCGCTGTCACTGGCTGCATGTTCGTCCGGCGACACCAAGACCACCACAAGCGCCGCACCCGGCACGTCGGCGGCACCTGCTGCTGCTGCCTGCAGCGTCGGTATCGCAATGCCCACGCGCTCGCTCGAGCGCTGGATCAACGATGGTGAGGGCTTGCAGAAGCTGCTCGAAGCCGACGGCTGCACCGTTGACCTCCAGTACGCAGACAACAAGACCGACCAGCAGATCTCGCAGCTCCAGAACATGGTCGCCAATGGCGCGAACATCCTGGTCGTTGCCGCGATCGACGGCACCACGCTCGGCCCAGTTCTCGCCGACGCAGGCACCGCCGGTGCCAAGGTCATCGCGTATGACCGCCTGATCCTCGACTCGCCGAACGTTGACTACTACGCCACGTTCGACAACTACTCGGTGGGCACGCTCCAGGGCACGTACATCGAAGAAACCCTCGGCCTCAAGGATGGCAAGGGCCCGTTCAACCTCGAGCCCTTCGCCGGAAGCCCTGACGACAACAACGCCGGATACTTCTTCGCCGGTGCATGGGACGTCATTAGCCAGTACGTGGACAGCGGCCAACTGGTCGTTCCCTCGGGCAAGGCTCCCAAGACCGACGCTGACTGGAAGGCCATTGGCATCCTGGGCTGGGGCTCAGACGACGCCCAGGCCGAGATGGACAACCGTCTCAGCTCCTTCTATGCAGGTGGCGCGAAGGTCGACGTAGTTCTGTCGCCAAACGACTCGCTTGCACAGGGCATCTCGCAGTCGCTGCAACTCGCTGGCTACACCGCCGCCGACTTCCCGATCCTCACCGGTCAGGACGGCGACAAGGCGTCAGTGACGAACATCCTTAACGGTGTGCAGTCGATGACCGTCTGGAAGGACACCCGTCTGCTCGGCGAGCGCGTCGACATGATGGTCAAGTCCATCATCGCTGGCACCGACGTCGAAGTGAACGACACCACGACGTACGACAACGGCGACCACGTCGTCCCGTCGTACCTCATCACGCCCGAGGTTGTCACCAAGGACACCGTTCAGTCCAAGCTGATCGACTCCGGCTTCCTTAAGGCCTCTGACGTAGGCCTGTAGTTCTCAGGCCTAGGCCTGATACTTATTGAAGATGCGGTGGTGGGGGCGGGAGAAGCCCGGCGCCACAACACACCACACACCAAAAGGAAAAACAAGAGAATAAGTAAATTAAGTGTTATGACGAACAAAACAAGGAATTG
>JBBRWX010000122.1:0-4813 GCA_038248935.1 Actinomycetales bacterium | reverse complement strand
GGCGACATCGAGACCTTGCAGGACCTAGGGAAACAGCTCGGCGTCGGCATCGACATCGTCGGCGACGCCGCGGATGAACAGCCCGGAGCGCGGCGCTGGTCGTCGACGTGGGTGCGCGAGCTGCTCGATCAGGGTGACCTGCGCGCGGCCGCAGACATTCTTGGCGCGCCGCACCGGTTGCGCGGCACCGTGATCCACGGCGACAAGATCGGCCGTCAAATTGGCTTTCCCACGGCGAACCTCGACGTGTACGCGGGATTCATCCCTCGGCATGGCGTCTACGCGGGATGGCTCGAGGTGGTGGATCCTTGCGACAACGCGGATGCCGCCGTCCTCGTCGGCGAGCGGCTTCCCGCTGCGGTGAGCCTCGGGATCAACTACACGGTGGGGACCGTGGGCCTCCGGGTCGAGGCGTTCGTGCTCGACCGCGAAGGACTCAACCTGTATGGCGCACGCGTCGCGCTGGACCTCATCGAATGGCGACGCCCGATGCTCGACTTCGGAGGTATCGACGGGCTGGTTGCGGCACTGAACGAGGATGTCGCGTGGGCACGCGCCATCTTGGGCGTCTCCTCCCCGGAGTAGGCGCCGCATGGGAGCCTTCGCTCCTGTATGCTTGGACGTCGCCGTGAAACGGCCGCGGATTCCAGTGCCCCGGAGAACAAGCCCGGGTGCGCCGCGCAACGATCTAAGAGGAGAACCTGTGCCGCTCGAAGCATCAGTTAAGCAGTCCATCATGACCGAGTACGCCACCCACGAGGGTGACACCGGTTCGCCCGAGGTCCAGGTCGCGATGCTCACGCAGCGCATCCTCGACCTCACCGAGCACGGCAAGGTTCACAAGCACGACCACCACTCGCGTCGTGGGCTGCTTCTCCTTGTCGGCAAGCGCCGTCGCCTGCTGGGTTACCTCCAGAAGGTCGACATCGAGCGCTACCGCGCACTGATTGAGCGCCTGGGCCTGCGTCGCTAATCCCTTCACGGGATCGACGCGCCAGACGGCGCTCGGGCCCGGCTGTTCGCCCCTCACGGGAGCTGAACGGCCGGGCCCTTTCATCTTTCTCCTGGCACATTCGCAGCGCTTGAGCCACCACCGTGGATGGTGATGGCTCGATACGATGTGCCCGAGTGGCCTGCGCGAGGGAGACGTACATGAGCGATGCTGAAGTCTTCCCTTCCGTGTACGTGGAACGGCGGCCGTCACCGGCGCTCGCGAGCGTCGTGCGCAGGCTCTGGTATTTGTCTGCACCCACTCGTGGCACGTCCGAACGCATCCCGCCGATCCCTTACGTCCACGCGATCGTCAACCTTGGTGAGCCCTACGAGGTAGTGAGCCACGGCACGACGCCAGTGGGGCTCACGTGTGCAGGCGCCTTCATATCGGGACTGCAGTCGACCTACCTCGTGAATCGAAACCCGGCGCACCTGCACCACGTGGGGGCGGAGCTCGAGCCCTTCGCGTGGCGAGCTTTCGGTATTAAGCCTTTTGCCGACGAGGTGCGCGACGCGGGTCCGATCATGCCCGCACTCGAAGTTGTCGCCGCGGCGTGCGCTGGGGAGGAGGACGCCGATGCCGCACTCGACGCACTCGATGCGGCACTGGTGGGATCGCTCGTTGGAGTAGCGCCCAACCCAGTGGCGGTAGCCGTTGCGCGGGAGATTGCAAACGATCCCGACGCCCCGATCAGTGAAATCGCGCGGCGGTCGGGAATCACGCCGTCGTCTGTAGCCGCAGCCTTTCGCCGGTCAACAGGCGTGACGCCCAAGGCTCACGCGGACGTCCAGCGTTTCTTCCAGTTTCTCAGCGCGCTTGCCGAGCCAGGCAAATTGCCCACATGGACGGAACTCGTCGCACGCAGCTCGTATTACGACCAGCCGCACTTCATCCGCAGCTTTACAAGGTTCGCGGGCGCCTCTCCGCGCGCCTACGTGAAGGCGCTCGGCGACGACGGGCGTGCTGAGCCATCATTTCTCGCGACGGACGGCGCGTGATTTTCTACAAGTATTGACATGCGCTTGGCTGGCACCGTTTTCACATGGACACCCGAGACACCATCAACTTCCTCGCTGTTGGGCTCGCCGCGCTCTCGATGTTCGTCATCGGGGGCCTGTGGTACTCGGTGCTGTTTCCTCGCGCTTGGCAACGCTCCGCAGGCGTGTCTGACGACGCCTTGGGGAGCGGGGCCGCACGTGTGTTCATCGGGAGCTTTGTGCTGGCGCTCGTCATCGCTGTTAGCTTGGCCGCGTTCATCGGCTCCGAATCCGTCGCTTTTGGCACCGTCGTCGGCGCGATCGCAGGCCTTACGTTCTTCGCCGCACCCTTGGGAATCACCTACCTGTTCGAACGGCGTTCCCTCGCGCTCGCTACGATCAATGGAGGGTACGGCGTTGTCAGCTTTGCGGTGATGGGACTGATCATCGGCGCGGTGCAGTAGGCGGCACGAGCCGACGCGTCCCGTGTGAGGGGCAGATTGGGCAGTTGGCGATGAAAAGGCCCGGCGGGAGGCCCACAGTGATAGCATTGAGACGCTCGCGACGTGCGAGTTGTACCTGCATACCGAGCGGGTCGGCAACCGCTGATCCTCGGTGGAGATGAGCAGAGCCCCCTTTGCGTTGGCGCTCTGAGCGTGTCGACTGACGATCAGCACTGGCTACATGGCCGGGTTGTGCCTGCCCGCTCCCTTTCGAAAGAGGAGCGTGAGACCTTAATGGAAGGTCCCGACATCCAGTTCGCCGAAGCAATCATCGACAATGGTCGCTACGGAACCCGTACGGTGCGTTTCGAGACCGGCCGCCTTGCACAGCAAGCCGCCGGTACCGTTGCCGCCTACCTAGACAATGACACCATGCTGCTGTCGGCCACCACGGCCGGCAAGCACCCGCGTGACGGCTTCGACTTCTTCCCCCTCACGGTGGACGTAGAAGAGCGCTCGTACGCGGCAGGCAAGATCCCCGGTTCGTTCTTCCGTCGCGAGGGACGCCCCTCGACCGACGCGATCCTGACGTGCCGTCTGATCGACCGTCCGCTTCGCCCCACCTTCGTGTCGGGCCTGCGCAACGAGGTCCAGGTGGTCATCACCGTCCTCGCTATCAACCCCGATGACTCGTACGACACCCTCGCGATCAACGCCGCATCGGCGTCGACGCAACTGTCGGGCCTGCCGTTCACCGGACCCATCGCAGGTGTGCGCATTGCGCTCGTCGACGGCCAGTGGATCGCATTCCCCAAGTACTCGCAGAAGGAACGCGCAGTCTTCGACATGGTCGTTGCCGGCCGCATTGCTGGCGATGACATCGCCATCATGATGGTCGAGGCGGAAGCCACAAACGACTCGTTCACTCTGATCTCCGAGGGTGCCCAGGCGCCCACCGAGGCCGTCGTTGCAGAGGGCCTCGAGGCGGCAAAGCCGTTCCTCAAGGCGCTGTGCGAGGCTCAGATTGAACTCGCAAGCAAGTCCGCCAAGGCGCCCAAGGAGTTCCCCAGGTTCCTCGACTACCAGGACGACGTCCTGGCAGCGGTGACCGCTGCTACCGAAGCGGACCTGTCCGCCGCGCTGCAGATTGCGGACAAGCACGAGCGCGAGAACCGCCTCGATGACATCAAGGACGCGGCTCACGCCAGCCTTGACGCTCAGTTCGAGGGACGCGAGAAGGAAATCTCGGCTGCCGTTCGCTCGGTCACCAAGAAGACCATCCGCCAGCGCATCCTCAAGGACGGCGTCCGCATCGACGGTCGTGGCCTCAAGGACATTCGCCCGCTGACGGCCGAGGTTGGCCCGATCCCGCGCGTGCACGGCTCGGCGATCTTCGAGCGCGGCGAGACCCAGATCCTGGGAATCACGACGCTCAACATGCTCAAGATGGAGCAGCAGATCGACTCGTTTAACCCCGAGAAGAAGAAGCGCTACGTCCACCACTACAACTTCCCGCCCTTCTCCACGGGCGAGACGGGCCGCGTGGGTTCCCCCAAGCGTCGTGAGGTTGGCCACGGAGCGCTCGCAGAGCGTGCCCTCGTGCCCGTCCTCCCCTCGCGCGAGGACTTCCCCTACGCGATCCGCCAGGTCTCTGAGGCGCTGGGCTCGAACGGCTCCACGTCGATGGGTTCCGTGTGTGCTTCCACCCTGGCCCTGCTGAACGCCGGAGTGCCCCTCAGGGCCCCCGTCGCCGGTATCGCCATGGGCCTCGTGTCCGACATGGTTGACGGCGAGATGCGTTACGCAGCACTCACCGACATCCTGGGTGCAGAGGACGCATTCGGCGACATGGACTTCAAGGTCGCGGGTACCCGCGAGTTCGTGACGGCCATTCAGCTGGACACCAAGCTCGACGGTATCCCCGCATCGGTTCTCGCCAGCGCACTGGGACAGGCCAAGGACGCTCGTCTGCACATCCTCGACGTCATGGCGCAGGCCATCACCGAGCCCGATGAGATGAGCGAGTTCGCTCCGCGCATCATCACGGTCAAGGTGCCCATCGACAAGATCGGTGAGGTCATCGGCCCGAAGGGCAAAATGATCAACCAGATTCAGGATGAGACCGGCGCCGACATCTCGATCGAGGACGACGGAACCGTGTTCATCGGTGCCATTGACGGCCCTTCGGCGGAGGCGGCCCGTGCGGCCATCAACGCCATCGCCAACCCGCACATGCCCGAGGTGGGCGAGCGCTTCGTCGGTACTGTCGTCAAGACGGTTGCCTTCGGCGCGTTCGTGTCCCTCAGCCCAGGCAAGGACGGTCTGCTGCACATCTCGCAGATCCGCAAGCTCGTGGGTGGCGCTCGCGTTGAGAACGTCGAAGACGTGCTCTCCGTGGG
>JBBRWX010000121.1:0-4817 GCA_038248935.1 Actinomycetales bacterium | reverse complement strand
TAACGATGGTTCGACCCTGTCTTGGTCGGACCGAGACAGGAGAATTGTGGCAAAGCCCCGCGTTCATGAGATCGCGAAGGAAATCGGAGTATCGAGCAAGGACTTGATGGCCAAGCTTTCTGAGCTTGGTGAATACGTCAAAGGACCTTCCTCGACACTGGAAGCCCCCGTCGTTCGCAAGGCCCGTGAGGCCTTCCCGGACGCCAAGGGACCCGCTCCGGAGCCTGCGACACCCAAGGTAGCGAGCGCGCCCAAGCCGGGCGCGCCTCGTCCCCCAGCGCCCAAAGCGGCCGCTGCACCCGTAGAAGAAGCACCCGCACCCGCGGCCACCGCCCCATTGGCACACACCGCGTTGGCACACACCGGGTCGGCGCCCGCCGGCTCGACGTCCGGCGCACCCGCGACGAGTGCAGGCACGGCGAGCCCGTTCGGCCACTCCACGCCACCCGCACCCCAGGCGCCCCCGGCCTCCGCCGAGGCTTCCAACGGGGGCACCGACGCGAGCGGAACGCCTGGCGCTTCGCCCTCCGATATGCCGCGTCCGCGTCCGCGTCCGGGCGGCAACAACCCGTTCCAGCCTCGTGAGGGCGCGGGACGTCCGCGTCCGGGCGGCAACAACCCCTTCCAGGCGCCACGTCCTGGCGCGCCCCGAGCGCCACGTCCTGGTGCCCCCGCAGCCGGAGCCACTGGCGCACGTCCGAGTGCTCCCGGCGCACGTCCCGGTGGTCCGGGCGGTCCTGGCGGCGCAGGCCGTCCAGCCCCAGGAGGCCGTCCTGGCGGCTTCGCACCGCGCCCAGCAGGCGCAGGCGGAGCACCTGGATCACGTCCAGGCTTTGGTGGCGGTGCACCAGGTGGTGGCCCCGCCGCACCAGGTAGCCGTCCCGCCGCGGGTAGCCGTGGTCGCGGTGGAGGCACCGCAGGTGCCTTCGGCCGTCAGGGTGGAAGGCCAACGCGTGGACGGAAGTCAAAGCGGGCCAAGCGGGCCGAGTACGAGCAGCAGCAGGCGCCATCCATTGGCGGCGTGCAGATCCCTCGCGGCGACGGCAACACGCCGTTGCGCCTGCGTCGCGGCGCGACGCTGAGCGACTTCGCCGAGAAGATCGACGTCAATCCCGCTTCGCTCGTGACGGTGCTGTTCCACCTCGGTGAGATGGCGACGGCAACGCAGTCGCTCGACGAGGACACGTTTGCGGCGCTTGGCGCCGAGCTCGGATACCGCATCGAGATCGTGTCGCCCGAGGACGAGGACAAGGAACTGCTTGAGGACTTCGGGCTCGACCTTGAGGCCGAACTCGCCGCCGAAACAGACGACGACCTTGAGGTGCGGCCCCCGGTCGTCACCGTCATGGGTCACGTCGACCACGGTAAGACCCGGCTTCTTGACGCAATCCGCAAATCGGACGTCGTGTCCGGCGAGGCGGGCGGCATCACGCAGCACATTGGTGCCTACCAGGTGCGTCGCGAGCACGACGGCACGACCCGTGCCATCACGTTCATCGACACGCCAGGTCACGAGGCCTTCACGGCCATGCGTGCTCGTGGTGCTCGAGTGACAGACGTCGCGATCCTCGTGGTCGCAGCAGACGACGGCGTCATGCCCCAGACGATCGAGGCGCTCAACCACGCTCAAGCGGCCAACGTGCCGATCGTGGTTGCCGTCAACAAGATCGACAAGGAAGGCGCCAACCCCGGCAAGATCCGCCAGCAGCTCACCGAATACAACCTGGTGGCCGAGGAGTACGGAGGCGACACGATCTTTGTCGACGTGTCCGCCACCAAGGGCATCAACATCGAGGAGTTGCTCTCTGCGGTCCTTTTGACCGCCGACGCAGGTCTCGACTTGCGCGCCAACCCGAACAAGGACGCTCGCGGCGTCGCCGTCGAGGCTCACCTCGACAGGGGCCGTGGCCCCGTGGCAACCGTGCTTGTCCAGTCGGGAACGCTGCGTGTTGGCGACGCGATCGTGGCGGGTACCGCCTACGGCCGCGTGCGTGCCATGTTCAACGAGCACGACGAACTGGTCGAGGAGGCGCTACCGGCGCGTCCGGTCATGGTCATCGGCCTCACGTCGGTTCCGCGCGCAGGAGACAGCTTCCTGGTGGCGGACGACGACCGTACCGCCCGTCATATCGCCGAAAAGCGGGAGGCGGCAGATCGTGCCGCCTCGCTCGCGAAGCGTCGCAAGCGCATCAGCCTCGAGGACCTCACCAAGGCCATCGAGGAGGGCAAGGTCGACACCCTCAACCTCATCATCAAGGGCGATGTGTCCGGTGCCGTCGAGGCGCTCGAGGACGCATTGCTTGCGATCGATGTGGGCGACAGCGTCGACCTGCGCGTCATCCACCGTGGTGTGGGTGCCGTCACGCAGAACGACGTCAACCTCGCCACCGTCGACAACGCCATCATCATCGGCTTCAACGTGCGTCCTGCCGAGCGCGTTCAAGAGCTCGCCGACCGCGAGGGCGTCGACATGCGCTTCTACTCGGTCATCTACCGTGCGCTCGAAGAGGTCGAGGCCGCTCTCAAGGGCATGCTCAAGCCGGAGTTCGAAGAGAAGCAGACTGGTGCTGCAGAGATCATGGAGATCTTCCGCAGCTCCAAGTTCGGCAACATCGCCGGTTGCTTGGTCCGCGAGGGCACCATGAAGCGCAACTCGAAGGTACGCATCACCCGTGGCGGCAACGTCATCGGTGAGGCCACCCTCGACACGCTGCGTCGCTTCAAGGACGACGCCACCGAGGTTCGCGAAGGGTTCGAGTGCGGTATTGGGCTCGGCAAGTTCAACGACATTCAGGTGGGCGACCGCATCGAGAGCTTCGAGATGTTCGAGATCCCGAGGTCCTAATGGCTGACTCACCTAGAGCACTCCGGATCGCGGGCACGATCAAGAAGATCGTCGCCCGCGCTCTGGAGACCGAAATCAAGGACCCGCGCTTGGGGTTCGTCACCGTGACCGACGTGCGTGTGACCGGAGACCTGCAGCAAGCATCGGTGTTCTACACCGTCTACGGCTCAGAGGAGGACCGTGCCAACACGGCCGCGGCCCTGAGCTCGGCCAAGGGCCACATCCGTTCGATGGTGGGTGGTGAGCTGGGAATCCGGCTCACCCCCTCGATCGAGTTCCACTTGGATGCGGTCCCCGAGACTGCAGCGTCGCTCGAGAAGTCGTTGCATGAGGCTGTTGTGCGCGATGCCGAGCTCGCCAAGTTGCGAGAAGGCGCCCAGTTCGCTGGGGAGGCCGATCCTTACCGGCACCCCGCCGACGAGGACGAAGAGGACTGATCGGTGGCTCGCGCCGCCGATGACCCCACGCCTGGTCTGTTGCTGGTCGACAAGCCGCAGGGCCTCACGTCTCACGACGTAGTGGCCCGGGCTCGTCGGCTGCTCGGCACCCGCAAGGTGGGCCACGCTGGAACGCTCGACCCCATGGCCACGGGACTGCTGGTGCTCGGCATCGGCAAGGCCACGCGCCTCCTCACGTACGTGACGGGCCACGACAAGTCCTATGACGCGACGATTCGCTTGGGCCAGGCCACGGTGACGGACGATGCCGAGGGCGAGGTCACCACGACGGCCGACGCCTCCGGCGTCACCGAGGAGGCCCTCGCCACGGCGATCGCGGCACTCACGGGCGACATCTCACAGGTGCCGAGCGCGGTGAGCGCCATCAAGATTAACGGCGAGCGCGCCTACGCGCGCGCGCGCGCCGGTGAGGACGTCGTTCTGGCGGCGAGGCCCGCGACCGTGTCTCGGTTCGCCGTGCACGAGGTGCGCCACACGGGCGGGGTCATCGACATCGACGCGACGATCGATGTGTCGTCCGGAACGTATATCCGCGCCTTGGCGCGTGACCTGGGCACCGCCCTTGGCGTCGGGGGACACCTCACCGCATTGCGTCGTACCAGCATCGGCGCCGTGAGTGTTGATGACGCTCACACTCTCGAGGAGTTGAGAGCGATGGCCGATGCAGGCACCCCCATTCCCCTCGCGTCGCTCGCAGATGCCTCCCGCGCGCTTTTGCCGACACTCGTCGTGACCGACGCCGAGGTCGCGTCGCTGTCTTATGGGCAGGCGCTGGGCGAGCGTGGGGCTGAACTGGGGGAGCCCTCTCATCCCGATGACTTCACCCACGACGCCGTCGCCGTGAGTCCTGCTGGGGTTGCCGTCGCTGTTTTGCGGCGCATCAAGGGCAAGGCCAAGCCGGTGATTGTGTTCGAGCCTGCGGGGGCGTCGTTGTGACATTGGTGGTGCCTGGTGTGAGGCACAATGACCGAATGACCTTGGTGTGGCACTCAGTCGCGGACGTGCCGCGCGACCTCGGCCCCACGGTCGTGACCGTGGGCAACTTCGATGGCGTGCACAAGGGCCACAGGGCGGTTCTCGCGGAACTGGTGAAGGCCGCCCACGCCAGGGGCGCCAAGGCGATCGCCGTCACCTTTGACCCTCACCCCAAAGCCGTCCACGCGCCCGACCATCAGCCGGAGCTCATCACCGGCATCGACGACCGCATCGAACGCATCGCGCAGACGGGCGTCGACGGCATCGTCGTCCAGCCCTACACGCTCGACTTCGCGATGGCGACGCCGGAAGAGTTCGTGAGGGACTACCTCGTCGGCGGGCTTGGAGCCGTCGCGATAGCGGTCGGGAGCGATACTCGATTTGGGCGCGGCAACGCGGGCGACATCGAGACCTTGCAGGACCTAGGGAAACAGCTCGGCGTCGGCATCGACATCGTCGGCGACGCCGCGGATGAACAGCCCGGAGCGCGGCGCTGGTCGTCGACGTGGGTGCGCGAGCTGCTCGATCAGGGTGACCTG
>JBBRWX010000120.1:0-4907 GCA_038248935.1 Actinomycetales bacterium | reverse complement strand
GGTGGGGAGTTAACGGCGGATTCTTCGCACCAGCTTTCTTGTCCGATTTGCCGCTCGTCCAGGTGTTCTACGTGTACTTCATCACGCTGCTGTTCATGTTCTTCCTCGGATCCGCGGTGGGAAGCGTCTTCGTCCGCTGGGCCGCGAATGGCATTCTCGTCTTCCTTGGTTCGATTGCTGTGCTGCTCGTCGCCGCCGTCTGGTGGGTGACGCGCACCGATGCGTGGGGGTCGGTGGGATCGTTCTTCACCGACAACTCGGTGCCCACCATCGTGACGTGGTCGCTTCCGATCACCGCGGGTGCCGCGCTCGTGGGCTATGCGCTCATGAGGCGCGCTACCCCGCGCGCTTAGCAGGCCTGCGCCTGGCGGCTCCGATGCGGCGTCCGTTCCTCGCGGGGAGCGGGCGCCGTCCGCGCAGCTAGACCGGCGCATCTGCAGGCCACGCGCCGCGGGTGTACTGCTTGGGAAGCTCGACCTTGGACCCGAGCGCGTGAGCCCAGCGCATCGGCAGGTGAGGGTCGCGCATGAATTGCCGTGCAACGAAGACGGCGTCGGCATCACCAGAAGCCACGATCGCCTCCGCTTGGGCACCGGACGTGATCTGGCCAACCGCCGCCGTGATGATCTTGGCACCGCTCTTGATCGCCGATGCGTGCGGCACCTGGTAGCCGGGTCCTGTCGGGATGGTGACGCCCGTGACGTTCCCGCCGGTCGAGACGTCCATGACGTCGCCGCCCGCCTCGCGCACCCAGCCAGCGACGGTCACGGAATCTTGGAGTGTGAGGCCCTCCGGCTCGAGCCAATCGGTCGCGCTCACGCGCACGAACACGGGTACCTCTTCACCCGCGACGGCGCGCACCTCGCGGACCACGTCGAGCAATAGTCGGGCGCGGTTCCCAAGAGAGCCGCCCCACTCGTCGGTCCGCTCGTTGCTGATCGGCGACAAGAACTGGTGGACAAGGTACCCGTGCGCCCCGTGAATCTCGATGACCTCGAAACCGGCGTCCAATGCCCTGCGCGTTGCCGCGCCGAACGCCGCCACGATGTTGGCGATCCCTTGAGCGTCCAAGGCGATCGGCGGGTCATAGCCTGGGAAGGGAATGGGTGAGGGGCCAACCGTGTGCCAACCGCCGTCGTCGAGGGGAACGCTGCCGTCTCCTGACCAGGCGCGGTAGGTCGATGCCTTGCGGCCAGCGTGCTGGAGTTGGATGCCGGGGACGGCGCCTTGGCCTTTGATGAACTCGGTCACCCTGGCCCACGCGTCGCGCTGCTCGTCGTCCCACATGCCCGTGTCCCATGGGGTGATGCGACCCTCGGGGAGCACGGCAGTCGCCTCGGCCATCACGAGCCCTGCGCCGCCTCGAGCGAACGAGCCCAAGTGAACCAGGTGCCAGTCATTCACGACGCCATCGCGTTCCTCGCACGAGTACTGGCACATCGGGCTGACCCACACCCGATTGCGGGTCGTGATCGAGCGGATGGTGAGGGGTGAAAACAGGATGGGTGTCATGCAGGAATCTTCTCTCGCGATGCGGCGTGGTCGTGGGCCGGTGGTCCCGCGCGATGGAGCGCTGCCCTGTCACTCAACATACGCGGGCGTGTTGATATGCCCACACTCGTCATCGTGCCGCCGTCATCCTGGGACTGCGATCCGGAGGCTAGAACCGGAAGGCGCCCACCTTGGTGCGCAAGTCGGCTGAGAGTTCGGCGAGTTCGGCCACCGAGCGGCCGATCTGTACCAACACCATCGACGAATCGGAAGCTGAATCCGCAACACTCGAGATGTTTGTCGCGATCGTTCCCGCTCCAGCGGCAGCCTCGTTGACGCCCCTCGACATCTCGTTCGTGGTCGCGGTCTGCTCTTCGACCGCGGAGCTGATGGTCAGTTGGAAGTCATTGATTTGCTGGACGATGCCAGCGATGCGGCCGATCGCTTCAACGGCGCCGGCCGTGTCTTGCTGGATCGCATCGACCCTGCGCGCGATGTCCTCAGTGGCGCGAGCGGTCTCTTGAGCGAGTTCCTTCACCTCGCCGGCGACGACCGCGAAGCCCTTGCCAGCCTCTCCAGCACGCGCGGCCTCGATCGTCGCATTGAGGGCGAGCAGGTTGGTCTGTTCCGCGATGCTCGTGATGACCTTGACGACGTTGCCAATCTCCTGGCTGGAAATGCCGAGCTTGGACACCTGCTCGTTTGTGGTGACGGCCACCCGAGTGGCCTCGGCCGCGACCTTCGCGGCCTCGTTCGCGTTGTGAGAGATTTCCCTAATGGATGCACCCATCTGCTCGGCGCCGGACGCGATGGCCTGCACGTTGAGGCTCACCTCGCCGGCCGCTGCGGCGGCCGCTCCGGCCTGACTCGACGTGACTTCGGCGCCGGCGGCGACCTCGGCGTTCGCCGCGGAGAGTTCTTCGGCGGCGGCGGCAACGGTCTGTGCCGAGGCGACGACGGCTTCCATGGTCGCTCGCAGGGACTTCTGGGCGGCCGAGAGGGCTGCCGCCATGTCACCGATCTCGTCGCGATCGGAGACGTGCGCCTCGACCGTCAGGTCATTGTGAGCGAGCGCTTTCAACGCGCCTTGGACGCTGCGCACCGAGCGGCGGATGCGACGCGCGACAAACAGGCCCACCAACGCCGCAGCGATCACGCCAATCACCAGCAGACCGGTGAGGAGAATCGCGGAACGCGAGGCCTCGGCCGCCGCGGCGTCGGAACTTGATCGGAGTTCGGCATTCACTGCGTCGGTGAAGGCCGTGAGGGTTGCCACGAAAGCGGCCCCAGCCTCGACCGTCGAGGAGTCGCGCACCTTGGCGAAGGTCTCTTGATCGCCGCTCACCGCATAGGGCAGCAACTCGTTTTCGACATTGTCTCGGTAAGCGGCCCATGCCACGTTGAGGTCTTCAACTCCGACGGGGTCCGCACCAAACTGTTCCTTGTAGACCTGCTGGAACGAGACGAACGAGGCCTCGAAGATGGCGTACGACTCCTCGAGTTTGGCCATTCGATCTGCCCGCATTGGCTCGGGGTAGGCGCCCACGACGGAGCCGTTGTTGCGTGCGCCCCACAGCGAATTCTGCAGGTCGAGGAGGGCGTTGCTCACGGCTTCCTGTTGCGTGACGATCTTTGCGGTCTGTGCCTGCTCATGGCGAATCTGGACAACCCCGAGCATGTTCACCGTCGCGCCCAGAACCACCGCGACGCCCACGGCGCCAAGAATCTTCGTTGTCAGCGTGAGCCGCAAGCTGCCTAACCTGCTCATGGTGTGTGTCCTCAAAAGTCGTTGCTTGCGTGGATAACGCGCGGCCGGCGCCCCTCTGCGCCGCCGACCAGTGACGGGCTCCCCGCACCCGGCTCTGGGTGACTCATCGGCGCTGGAGGGTCGTGCGTGAGAGATCGGCGTGCAGCGATCACAAAAGTGCCCCCGGCAGGATTCGAACCGCCCGCAGTGAAACTCGCGTAGGTCTTGGGCTGAACGTTCATGCGCGACGTTGGCGGCCAGACCGCACCACCCGGGACCGTGGTCCCATACCGGTGCGCCAGTCACGGTCGAACAAGACAACAAGCAGTGAGGCGGTGGGGTCTGAAGTGGATCTCGGGTGGGGACTCGCGCTCGCGGAGATGAGCAGGTTCATGACCCAAGTGCCGGACTTTGCGCGGCTGATCGAGGCGATGTCCGACGGCATGTACGTCGTGGACCGTACCCGAACCATCACCTTCTGGAACGGCGCGGCCGCTCGTATCACCGGCTACAGCGAGGAGAACGCCGTCGGTCGCCGGTGCGGGGACGGAATGCTCAACCACATCGATGAGTCCGGTGGTCCGATGTGCGGGACCCACTGCCCTCTTGTCGCGACGATGCAGGACGGAAAGACTCGATCGACGCGGGCCTACGCGCATCATCGCGATGGCCACCTCGTGCCCGTTCGCGTTACCGCTGGAGTGCTGCGGGACGAGTCGGGTGAGATTGTGGGAGCGGTCGAGACGTTTACGGATGACTCCGCTTTGGCGGAGACAGAGAAGAGACTCGAAGCGACCGAACAGCTCGCGATGAGCGATCCCTTGACGGGTTTGGGAAACCGCAGATTCATGGATCAGCGGCTCAAGGAGCGTTTGAGTGTCGCCAGCGTCCAAGGGAGTTTCGCGGTCATCGTTGTCGACCTCGACCACTTCAAGGCGATTAATGACTCCTATAGCCATGCAAAGGGTGACGAGGTGCTGTCCGTCGTGGCTCGCAGCCTGCGCACCATGGTGCGCACGGGCGATGACGTCACCCGATTCGGTGGCGATGAATACGTCATCGTGACGGGGCCCATGTCAGAAGACGCTCTCGAGGCGTTCGCTACCAGGGTCTGCATCGCCGTCAACAAGTCGTGGATCAAAGACGGGACGTCGCGTGTGCCCGTCACCGCTTCCGTCGGCGCTACCTTGAGTCGCGAAAATGACACTCCTGAGTCACTCGTGTTGCGTGCCGACCGCGCACTCTACGAAGCGAAGCAGAACGGCCGGGACACGTTTGCCCTCGCTCCACCGGACAGTGACGACAAGGCCACCGTCGGCGCCTGAGCCTGGTACCCCCGACACATCACAAGGTGCCCCCGACAGGATTCGAACCTGCGACCGCCGGATTAGAAGTCCGATGCTCTATCCAACTGAGCTACGAGGGCGGGACCGCGGCATGAGCGCCGAGTCTGCCATCGGGCACTCTCGGACGCTGTTGCCGTCGTCGTGGGACAGATTACCCGGACTGGAACGGATGGTGGACTGCATGGCGGCCGCAACGCCATGACGATATGCGCGGACGGTACCCCGACTCCCGGTCCCGTCGTTATCAGCGCGGCGCCGGTCGCCACGTAGGCCGGACGTCCCGATCTAACACGTCGCACCTGGACGATTGGCTTCCCATCAAG
>JBBRWX010000119.1:0-5043 GCA_038248935.1 Actinomycetales bacterium | reverse complement strand
GTGATCTTCACAGCGGTTCCCTTCGCTCGGTCGCACGTGATTCATCGGGCGTGTTACTGCTACAACGTCATTTTCTTGCATGACCGTTAGCCTTTGCTGGCCGCCACCTCTATGTGTCTGCTACCCCTCGCGAAGGTACGTCACCAGAGCGTGCGCATGGATGTTGCCCGGATCGGCGCGAAGCACCTCCTCGCACACCTGGGCGGCATCTTCGAGGTGGCCACGGATCGCGGCTGCCTGCGCGGTCAGGACCCGCGCGAGGGTTCGGCGGCGCGCGACCAGATCGTCGGTGAACAGCAGCATGTTCGGCAAGGACGTCGCGAAGTAGTCGATCGTCACATCCTCGACGGCGGCCTCCCCTGCCCTGACCTCGATGGCTTCGCGGAGTCCTTCGCACCGCTTAGCCTCCCCAAGTCGACGCCAGGCGAGAGCAGAGTAGAACGTCTTTTCGCTCACGGCCGTGGGTGACATTTCCTGGAAGTCACCGTCGAACCTTGCCGCCGTGCTCCAAGCCTCGTGCGCGGCGGCCTTGTCGCCGTCGGCGTCGAGCGCGTCTCCCAGCTCCAGGTACAAGTCGGCGCAGTTGGCCAGCGGGTGACGGTCCTCACCGAGGTTGGTCGGGGGCTTCAGGGCCGCCCGGACCGCGGCCTCCGCCTTGGCGGATTCCCCCGCGGACAGCAGTCTCCGTGCCCGCTCGAGTTGGGTGAGTTCCCACGCGCCCAGCACCACGCCCTCGCCGCCCTCCCACGGCTGGAACGTCCGGTCGGTGAGCAAGGCGAGCGCCTCGTCTTCACGGCCCAGCAGCGCGAGCAGCACGGAACGCGCAGCGCTGAGGTCGTCGCGCTGTTCAACCAGAGAGGTCTTTTCATCCAGCCTCGCCAGTCGTGCGT
The DNA here is from genome assembly GCA_038248935.1 of Actinomycetales bacterium. Classification (GTDB taxonomy): domain Bacteria; phylum Actinomycetota; class Actinomycetes; order Actinomycetales; family Demequinaceae; genus Demequina. Next base: position 4,153 of record JBBRWX010000119.1, on the reverse strand, counting down.
CGAGGGGCTCGAAGCACCGCCGCGCCAGCTGGTCGCGTTCTGACAAGAGCCTCGCATCGTCCGGAGCGAGCTCGATCGCGCGGTCATAGCATCGCACCGCCTTCGGAGCGTCCTGCGCGTGGTTCCAAGCCGCCATTCCGAGGTTGCGGACCACCACCGGATCAAGCGCGCCGCCTTGCTCCCACGCGTCGATTGCGTCACTCGAGCGCCCGTGCGCGTAGAGCCAGTGGCCCCACATCGCCCAGGCGTTTGATTGTCCGGGAGCGTGGCCCACCACCCACGCCAAGGTCGTCGCGTCTTCCAGACGGCCGGGGAAGGCCAAAGCCGAGTCCACGTCTTGAGCGATGCGCAGCGCCTCATCGGCCTCCGCCAACCGGCCCGCGCCGTGAAGCAACCGGGCGCGGTGGTATCCGGGCAGCGGACCGAGCCGCGCCTGCCCCAGCACGGGCATCGCCTGCTCGCGGTCCTCGGCCAGCGCAAACAAGCGCAAGGCGTCGTCGAGCAGCCCGCACGACGCGTACTCGAGGCCGACGTCGAGTAGCACCTGCGCGTCGACGTCAAGGCTGTCGCCCGCAAGGTCGCGCAACCACCAGTCGAGTGGGTCGAGGCGCCGAGCGCTGGTGAGCACGTCATCCGCTTCGGCCTGCTGGCCCATTGCTCGAAGAGCGACCACGAGCAGGGCCCTCAGTTGCAGTTGCTCCCCTTCCACGGCGAGGGCGCGACGCGCCAGTTCCAGGGCGACCACCGTGCGACCCGCCGCCAGGTCCGCGCGCGCCATCGCGGTCCACGCCGCCGCACGCCACGGAGCCGCCCAGGCCGCCTTGGCCCAGCAGTCGTACGCCTCATCGAACCGGCACTGATCCCGCAGTACGAGCCCGAGTCGGTATGACGCTTCGGCGTCGTAGGGGTTGGGGTTCCACTCGGTCTGACGGGCGATCGCTGCGCGCAAGAGCGTCTCGGCCTCAGCAAACAGGCCTGTGCGATAGCGCCGCGCAGCGAGCGCAACACACACCCTGCTATTGGAAGGGTCGCGATCCAGGGCTTCACGCCAATAGGGCTCGGGCGACCTGGTCGCGTGCCGGTATTGCTCGAGGTGCGCGCCGATGAGGTAGAGCTCCTCGACCGATCCCACCTCCTGCGGGGATGGCGGCTCCGTAGCCTGCTCGGGGGCGACGGCCACCGTGGCCGCGCCTGGAGACCATCGGACCAATTCCTCGTTGCCCTCTTGTATCAGGACCGTGAGGTCGTCGCGGCGCGTGCCACTCGCGAGTTCAAGCGGCGCATTCCAGGGTGAACCCGGCGCAACGTCGGCCCTCCACTCCCCAACCACCTCGCCGTCGATGAGCACCTCGATCTCGAGGCCCTCCCTTACGGCCGTGGCAGCGACGCCGATGGCGCCGCGGCCAGAGCCGTCGAGATCGACGCGCAGCGCAATGTCGCGAGTCGCGAAGTGCGGGGCTCCGATGTCCTGGATCGGATACCACCACTGGCTGAAGGACTTGGTCTCTCCGGGTGCGAGGAAGGTGAAGTCCGGCTGGTTGTCCGTGTACACGCCCGCCATCAGCTCGATGTACGGGCCATCGGTATCCGTCAGGTTGCGATCCCAGGCCTGGCCGAAGGGCGCGTTGCCCCAGGTCCACTGCTTCTTGCCTGGCGAGACGTGGTGGTCGGCCCAATGCACATGGCCCGCGCGTGCGCCGTGGTCATAGCCGCCAAAGAAGTCCTCCTTGGAGCCAACGCACATGTACGACGTCGGAACAGGGATGTTGCGGTACCAGTCGAGGCGGTCGGCGTCGGGGTGCTCGTCATCCACTCGCGCGGCGTAGTCCACGCCGTAATACCGGCCGGTGACCCGAGGAAAACTAGTCATGGCCCGCTTCGCATGGTCCGCGACGTGCGTGACGTCGGCCGGGAAGAATGACTGGTAGTCGTCGTTCACCGCTGCCGCGACATTCGCCCACCACAGGAACGTCTGCACGTCCTCCGTCCGATTGAAGAGCCTGACGCGCATCTCGATGAGCGCGCTGTCGGGCCTCAGCCGAATCCCGTGCATTCCCTTGAGCCTGGCAAACGGGTCAAGGTCGGAGCACCACACGGTGACGGATCCGTCCTCCTCGTGCTCGATCGTGGTGTCTACAGGCAGGAAGGTCGCTGGGCGGTGGTGCTGGGGCCAGTTGAACTCGACCCCGCCCGATACCCACGGCCCTGCCAGCCCGACGAGAGCCGGCTTGATGACGTTGTTTCTGTAGAAGAAGTCGTAGTCACGCGTCTTGTCCAGACCGACGTGGATCCTCCCGCCGAGTTCAGGCAGGATCATCAGCCGCACCCACGGGTTTTCCAGGTGGATCGCGCTCCACGAGACTGGCTTCTTCACCGCTTCGATCCGCTCATGGAACGGGAGCGGGTAGACCCGACCCGATGAGCCCTGATACACCCGCGCGTCCAGGTAGAGGGGAAAACGGCCAGGCTCCGCCGGCATGTAGGTGTCGATCTCGACGTCTTGATACCAGGCGGCCACGGGGTTGCCAGCCTGTTCTTCCGGGACCGCAGGGAGGTGGATTCGGGAATCGTCATCGATCATGTGAGCGACGCTACGCGCCGATGCCGGGGTCGCGGAATGCTAAATCTGCTTGACTACCTGGACGAAACGCCGACTGCGGAGTCATACTCACGATGTGACGCGCGCGGACGGTTTTATCGGAGAGCGGCTCCAAGTGGTGCCACGGCCCCAGGTCGCGCAGGCACTGAGCCGGCCCGCAACCTCACAGTTAGTCGTGACGGACTGCGGATACTTTCCGCGTGCCCGCGACCACGGCCGCGCGCGCGGCGGGGGCGCCTCGCAATCGATCGTCATCCTGGTGACAGACGGACTCGGGTGGTGCATCGTCGACGGGGAGAGACACGTGGTGCACAGTGGCCAGGTACTCGTCATCCCCGCTGGCATCTCGCATGAGTACGGCTCAGATCCCGGCCATCCGTGGACGATCTGGTGGATGCACGTGACGGGACCCGCGGTCCCCGATCTGCTTGCCTCAGCAGGCCTCACAACCGGCCGCCCCGTCCTCACTCTGCGGGAGCCGCACAAGGCGCAAGCGCTCGTCGAGCTGACTCTCCAACGCCTTGAAAGGGACCACTCCGTCCCGTCGATGGTGGGAGCCAGCGGCGCCGCGTGGCACTTGCTCAGCATGCTCACTGCCGACCAAACACAGGGCCGCGCCACAGCGGACCCGGTCGAGCAGGTCCGCGAGTATCTCCAGTCCGGCGCCGGCGCGCGGGTAGGCGTCCCTGACCTCGCGGCAATGGTGGGGCTATCCCGATCGCGGTTTGCCGAGCTGTTCAGGCGAGCCACAGGCACCAGCGTCCTGGCCTATCAGACAGGACTCCGGATGGCGCGCGCCCGCCAACTCCTGGACACATCGGACATGAGCATCGCGGCAATCGCGAGGGCTATCGGCTACGACGACGCCTACTACTTCTCTCGACATTTCCGGCGAGTTCACGGACTGAGCCCGAGCGCCTACCGTGCCCACGCCAAGGGCTGAAGCTCGTCTAGGCCCAGACCAGCCCGTGTGCCGGGTCGTTCATGACGCGGCCTACATCGAACAGCAGGCGCGCACCCAGTTCCCCGTCCACCAGCCGGTGGTCAAAGCTCAAAGCGAGCTGCGTGACCCAGCGGATCTGGATCGAGCCCTCGTGCACCCACGGCATCTGGCGGATGGCGCCAAAGGCCAGAATCGCCGACTCGCCCGGGTTCAGGATGGGCGTGCCAGTGTCGATCCCGAGTGCGCCCACGTTGGTGATGGTGATGGTGCCGTCGGCCATACGCGCTGGCGACACCTTGCCGCTACGCGCCTCTGCCGTGAGGTGCTGAAGCTCGGTCGCGAGCGTGTGGAGCGGCAGGCGGTGAGCATCCTTGATGTTCGGCACCACCAGGCCACGGGGCGTCGACGCGGCGATGCCAAGGTTCACGTAGTGCTTGTAGACGATCTCTTGCTTGGCATCGTCCCATGACGCGTTGACCTCGGGGTGCCTGCGCACGGCCAGCAGCAGCGCCTTGGCCACCAGCAGCAACGGCGTGACGCGCACGTCGGCAAAATCCTTGTCGGCCTTGAGCTTGGCCACCAGGTTCATGGTTTCGGTGACGTCCACTGTG
>JBBRWX010000118.1:0-5122 GCA_038248935.1 Actinomycetales bacterium | reverse complement strand
GGTCGAGGTTCAGCTCGACGGCGGCGGTAAGAAGATGGAGGTGGGGTCGGAGGAGTACAAGGTGCTCCGCCGCTGGATCGCCTCCGGCATGCCCTACGGCCTGGACACCGACCCGACGGTGACGAAGGTGACGGTGTTCCCGGAGTCGCGGGTGGTGGACCGGCAGGGCCGCCAACAACTGGTCGTTCAAGCCCACTACAGTGACGGCGTCGTCGAGGACGTGACCCGCCGGGCGCAGTTCGAGTCGAACGAGCCGGACGTGGCGGCGGTGAACGAGACCGGCCTCGTCCGCACGCTGGGCATCACCGGCCAGTCCGCCGTCATGGTGCGGTTCAACGGTCACGTCTCCACCTTCCGCGCGGCCGTCCCGAACCCCGGTGCCGCCGCCAAGTTCGACTTCCCGGCGAAGACCGTCGTGGACACCCACACCGCCGCCAAGTGGCGGGAACTGGGCATCGCCCCCAGCGAGGTCTGCACCGACGAGCAGTTCCTCCGCCGCGCCAGCCTGGACATCACCGGCACCCTGCCGTCTGTCGAACAGGTGCTCGCGTTCACCGCCGACACGTCCGCCGACAAGCGGGAGAAGTTGGTGGACCGGCTGCTGGAAACCCCGGAGTACGCCTACTTCTTCGCCAACAAGTGGGCCGACGTGCTGAGGGTGAAGCGGCGGAACCAGGCCGACCGCGCGCAGGGCACCTTCGCCTTCCACAACTGGATCCGCGAGGCGGTGGCCGCCGACACGCCCTACGACGAGTTCGCCCGCGGCATCGTCACCGCCATCGGCGACGAGCTGAAGTCGCCGCCGACGGTGTGGTACAAGGAGATCACCACGCCGGAGCAGTTCGTGGACGACGTGTCCCAGGTGTTCCTCGGCCAGCGACTGGCGTGCGCGAACTGCCACCACCACCCCTACGAGAAGTGGACGCAGGACGACTACTGGGGCATCGCCGCCTACTTCGCCCGCGTCGGTAAGAAGACGATTCCGCAGCCGGGCCGGCAGAACAACAACCAGAACCAGAAGGTGGCGATCTACACCAAGTCCGGCGGCAGCGTGCAGAACAAGCGGACGAACAAGACCGCCGACATGAAGCCGCTGGACGGCGAGCCGGTGACGGTCGGCACCGACGACGACCCGCGCGAGCTGTTCGCCGACTGGATGACCGACGTGAAGAACCCGTTCTTCGCCAAGGCCGTGGCCAACCGCTACTGGGCGCACTTCTTCGGCCGGGGCGTCGTGGACCCGCTCGACGACATGCGGGTGACGAACCCGCCGAGCAACCCGGAACTGCTCGACGCGCTGACGAAGAACCTGACCGACAACCAGTACAGCCTGAAGGAGTTGATCCGGACCATCTGCAAGAGCCGGACGTACCAGCTCAGCAGCACGCCGAACGAGGTCAACAAGTCGGACAAGCAGAGCTACGCCCGGTACTACCCGAAGCGGCTGCAAGCGGAGGTGGTGTTCGACGCCGTGTGCGCCGTCACCGAAAGACCGTCCGACTTCCCCGGCCTGCCGAAGGACACCCACGCCCCGAAGCGGGCGCTGCAACTGCCCGACGAGTCATTCCAGTCGTACTTCCTGGACGTGTTCGGCCGCCCGCAGCGGATCAGCGCGTGCGAGTGCGAGCGGGTGAACGAGGCCAGCCTGGCCATGATCCTGCACCTGCTCAACAGCGACGAGGTGCAGGGTAAACTGGCCCGAGGCGGCGGTCGGGCGGACAAGATCGCCAAGGACCCCCGCCCGGACGACGAGAAGATCACGGAGTTGTTCCTGCTCACCCAGGCGAAGAAGCCGACGACGGAACAACTGGCGTTGGCGAAGGAACACCTCGCCAAACTCGGCAAGGACAAGAAGCAGGCCTACGAGAACATCTTGTGGGCGCTCGTGAACAGCAAGGCGTTCCTGTTCAACCAGTGACGCCGCGAGAACCGTGACCGTCACGCCCCCCGCGTCTTGTTACTGCCAAGGCACCCGCGCCGTTTCACTCGCCCATCTTCAGCCCCTTCAGTCCGCGGGCGGCGCGGATGCGGTTCGCCTCCTGCCACACCTTCGGATCCGTTTGCAGGAAGTCGATGACGTTGGCGGTGCTCGTGCCCAGCCAGTCGCCACGTATTTCACCAGGGCCCCGACCACGGGAACGTCTCCCCATGAGGCCTCGGCCCATGAGCGTGTGGCGAGTGTCGCGGTGTTGAACCACAGGCGATGGAAGAGAGTGGTCGTGGCCGTGGCCGCGTTCGCCGACACGTCGATGAGCCGTGGTGGATGAGCGGGGAACGCGAGGGCGTCGCTTTCCGAGTCCGGGCTAAGCAGGAATCCATCCTGAAGCCCGAGCGGCCGTGCCGCGTCCGGCGTGACGCGGTCGAGGTCGCCGGGCGCCACGATCGTGATTGACGCTGTGGGCGCCGCGGCGCCCACGGGGCCCACCGTGACGCGCCCAAAGGGCACCACCGCGAGCGATGGATCCGCCTCGAGTGCGGCGAGCACTGTGGAATTGAGCTCGGTGTGATCGACGCCCACGGTGGCACCCGAGCCTGTCGAGGCGCCCACGGGGAGCACCACGGCGTCGAACCTGAGCGCCTCCACTTGGTGTTCCTGCGCGCGATCGATCGTTTGCGCCCCGAGCAAGCCGACGATGAGGACGGCAACCATTGCCAGGCTTCCGAGGTCCTGTTTGGATGACCAATAGCCCTTCCTGCTGATGGCGCGACGCGAGTCCAGCGTGTGCCTGGCCAGCGCGACGGCGCCGCTTCCGCGTACCGGGAGGAGGCGCGCGACGCGACGGACCGTTGCAACGGTGAGGTGATCGAGCGCGAATTGGCCGCCCAACCACAGCACCATGAGGCACCCCATGGTGCCGAAGAGTGCGAGATCGCCTCCGTAGGACCACGTGGCGCTCAACGTCCCGTGGGTCGGGAAGAACCGCGCCCAGAACGCGATGGCGAAGGCCGCAATCACGAGGGCCAGGCCGATGCGCTTCCACCACGTTGAGGGGATCGACAGCAAACTTCGCGTGATCCACAACAGGGGGAACAACACGATCTCGAGCACCCGCACGAGCCGCTCGCTCATCGCTCGACCCCAGCCAAAGCATCGAGCCCCGCCAGTACCGACTCGGGCGTCGGGTTGTCGATGTGCCCCGCCACGTTGCCGTCCGCGAACAGCAACACCTTGCCTGCGTACGACGCGGCAGTCGGGTCGTGAGTGACCATCACCACGGATTGGCCCAGCTCACGGCACGATGACCGAAGGTGCGACAGGATCTGCGCGCTCGCGTGGGTATCGAGGTTGCCCGTGGGCTCGTCGGCGAGCACCACGCGGGGCTTGGTGATGAGCGCCCGCGCGATCGCGACGCGCTGCTGCTGGCCCCCGGAAAGCTCGTAGGGGCGCCGCTCCAACTCGCGCCCGATGCCCAGCATTTCGATGAGCGTCGCGTACCAGGCCTCGTCGCGCGGGAGTTGATTGAGCCGCAACGGGAGCACGATGTTGTCCGCCGCCGACATCGTCTGCAACAGGTTGAAGCCCTGGAACACGAAGCCGACCACGCGGCCCCTGATCCGGGCGAGCGCGGCATCGGAGATCCCCGTGAGCTCGTCTTCGCCCACCCATACCTGGCCGCTGTCAGGCTTGTCGAGGCCCGCGAGAAGATGCACCAGCGTCGTCTTACCCGAGCCGGACGGGCCCATCACCGCCGTGAGGACGCCAGCATCGATATCCAGGTCCACGTGGTCAACCGCGGTGACCGCCGCGGGCCCCGAGCCATACGTCTTGCTCAAGCCCCGGGCCCGCAGCGCGAGCGGAAATGCAACCGCATCGTTGTCTGTCATGGCGCCTCCCCCCTCGAGCCGGCGTCACCACCGACACTCCAAAGGTAGGGCGCGGCACTGGCCCTGCGCATCGGACCACGGGATCGAATTCGTGTCATACCCAGGTATGACGCTCGCCACTTATGGGGGCATCAGACCTGGGGGCACCGGGTTAGGCCCCCGCTCGCACCAGCCCGGTCTCGTACGCGATGACCACGGCCTGCACGCGGTCGCGCGCGCCCAGCTTGGCGAGCACCTTGCCCACGTGGGTCTTGACCGTGGGCTCGGCCACGAACAGCTCTGCACAGATCTCCTGGTTGGACAGGCCGCGTGCCATGAGCACAAGCACCTCGCGCTCGCGGTCGGTGAGGCCGGCAACGCCCGCGGCGTCGACGGGTCCTGGAAGAGTCGACACCAGGCGCGTGAGCAGCCGACGCGTGGTGGTGGGCGCGATGACCGCGTCGCCAGCGTGTACGGTGCGGATGGCGTGCAGCAGGTCCTCAGGCGGCGCGTCCTTGAGCAGAAACCCAGACGCGCCCGCCTTGATCGCGGCCACCACATACTCGTCGAGGTCGAAGGTAGTGAGGATGATGACCTTGGCGCCGGAGTTCGAGGTGATCTCCGCGCACGCGCCGATCCCGTCGCGGCCCGGCATGCGCACATCCATGAGGACCACGTCCGCCGCCGGGTCGAGCGCCGCGAGGGCGGCCACGGCATCGTCGCCATTGCCCGCCTCCGCAACTACGTCCATGTCCGGTTGCGACTCGACCACCATGCGGAACCCCGCGCGAATCAGCTGCTGGTCGTCCACCAGCGCCACACGAATGGTCATGGTTTCTCCCCTCTATGTGCGCGGTGCGGCATCTCGCGGTGTGGAAGCGGCAGCCTGGCCCGCAGCACAAAACCGCCGCCCGCCTTCGGTCCCGCGGTGAGCGTGCCGCCGAACACCGTCGCCCGCTCGGTCATGCCCTGGATTCCACTGCCGGTGCCATCGCCGTGAGCGGCCGCGCCCCTGCCGTCGTCGCTCACCGTGAGGGCGACATCGTCGTCTCCCCACGTCAGTTGAAGGAACGCGGCGGCCACGGGCCCCGCATGCTTGAGCACGTTGGTGAGGCCCTCTTGGGCGACGCGATAGAGCGCGAGCCCTGCCCCGATCGGCAGCGGTCGCGGCGTGCCCGTGGTCACGAACGACACGTCAAGGCCGCCATCGCGGGCCGTCGCCACCAGTGCGGGGATATCGCCGTCGCTGGGTTGCGGGCCGAGTTCCGCCTCACCGTCTGAGCCGCGCAGCACGCCAAGGAGAGCGCGCATCTCGGTG
>JBBRWX010000117.1:0-5277 GCA_038248935.1 Actinomycetales bacterium | reverse complement strand
TTGCCGCAGGCGGGTCGCGACGGCGTGAGCGAATCTCTCGGAGAACAGCAGCCCGGTGACCGCCACTGTGTGGCTTTCGCGCGCGCTCGCCTCAATGAGATCCCGCAAATCACGAAAGTCGGTGTTGAACCACGTCGCGTGGCGGTGGGCCCATGAGCGCAGTGTGGTGAGCGCGTCGTCTGGGCTTGTGGCGAGAGTGTGTTCGAAATCGCTCGCGAGCGCGTCGAGCGGCACGAAGAGCACGGCTTCTTTCGTGGGGAAGTAGCCAAAAAAGGTGCGCGGTGCGACTCCAGCGCTCGCGGCGATGTCGGCGACGGTTGTCGCCTGGTAGCCGTTCTCGGCGAAGAGTTTCGTTGCCGACGCAATGAGGGCATCGCGGGTCTCGCGCCTCTTGCTCTCCCTGCGTCCGATGGCGACTGATGTCATCTGCACATCCTAGGGCTCAACAGTGTATTGTTGCAGTCACTGCAAGTTTTTCGACTTGCCCTTCTCGTCTCAAGCGCGACGATGCGCGGTCTCTTCCCCCTATCTCAGGAGTCGTCGTGGGTTCCCTTTTGCACGCCCTCGGAGCATTCAGTGCCCGTCGCCGCTGGCTCGTCATCGGTGTTTGGCTTGCCGTCCTTGCCGGGATCGGCACCGCGGCCATTACTTTGCGCGCCCCCACCGATGACGCCTTCTCTATCCCTGGCACCGCGTCCGTGCAGACGTTCGAGAGGCTCGGAGAGGTGTTCCCCGGTTCTTCGGGTGCGACGGGCACCGTTGTCATCGCCGCCGCAGAGGGTCAGACGTTGACCGACCCCGCGAATGCGGCCGCAGTGACCGAAGCGGTGAGTGCGCTTGGTGCGCTACCCAACGTTGCGGCCGTTTCGGATCCGTTCAAGGCCATGGGGGTCTCTCAGGATCTGTCGGTTGCCTACATCACCGTGAATTACACGCTGCCGTCGTATGACCTTCCGGTCACAAGCCTTGACGAGGCGCGGCAAGCGACGGCGTCGATCGCACGGGCAGGTCTTGAAGTCGAGTACGCGGGCGGCGCGTTCGTGGAGCAGACGGTGCCAGGCGGTGGAATCGGCGAGGCGCTCGGTGTGTTGGTTGCCATCGTCGTTCTCTTCGTGACGTTCCGCTCCCTGATCGGGGCCATGGTGCCATTAATGACGGGCATCGTCGCCGTTGGCGCGGGCGTGGGTACCGTGTACGCGCTCACCGGTGTTGTCTCGGTCACCTCCACGGCTCCCATTCTGGCGCTGATGCTCGGACTCGCAGTGGGCATCGACTATTCGCTCTTCATCGTCGCGCGGCACCGGGCCCAGCTTCTCTCCGGCATGAGCGTCGACGCTTCCATCGCACGGGCCATCGGCACGGCAGGCGCGGCAGTCGTGTTCGCCGGCGCCACCGTCGTGCTCGCCCTGCTTGCCCTCTTCATCGCGAACATCCCGTTCCTCACAGTCATGGGCAACGCGGCGGCCGGAACGGTTGCCCTGGCCGTCGTGGCCGCGCTCACACTGTTGCCAGCGGTGCTCTCGCTCGCCGGCGTTCGGATACTGCCGCGCAAGCTGCGCGCCACCGTCGCCGCAGGTACTCACTTCGAGGCCGAGCCCTCGACCGGCCGCGGAATCACCTTCGTGACCAAGCACCCCTTGATCGTCGTGATCGGCGTGGTGGCGATGTTAGGTGCCATCGCGATTCCGGCGCTCGATCTACGGATGGGCCTTCCCTCCGAGAGGTCTCAACCCGAAGAGAGCTCGGCGCGCAAGGGCTACGACCTACTCGCCAAGGGATTCGGCCCCGGCTTCAACGGTCCTATCGTGATCCTCGCCGAGACGACCACTGCGGCGACGGGCGCCGAGGAGGCGGCCGCGGCCGCGGCTCAGGTGGCGAAGCTCGACGACGTCGTGTTCGTCTCACCCGCTATCCCGAGCGCCGACGGAAGCGCCTACCTCATCCAGGTGATTCCCGCAGGAGGCCCCGACTCGGCGTCCACCGAGCAGTTGGTGCACCAAATCCGTGCGCTTACTCCCGAAGGAGACATCACGCTTGGCATCACCGGTGAGACCGCCATCCGCATCGACGTCGCAGACGGCATTGCTCAGGCGCTGCCCATCTACCTGGCTGTCGTGGTGGGGCTCGCGCTCTTGCTTCTCGTGATCGTGTTCCGCTCGATCCTCATCCCGCTCAAGGCGCTCGCGGGCTTCTTGCTCTCGCTCGCCGCAACGTTCGGCGCGGTGGTCGCCGTGTTCCAGTGGGGCTGGCTCAAGGACCTGTTCGGCGTCACGTATAGCGGGCCGATCATCGCCTTCCTGCCGATCCTCACCATCGGCATCCTGTTTGGCCTCGCGATGGACTACGAGGTGTTCCTAGTGAGCCGCATGCGCGAGGAGCACCTCGCCGGCGCGGAACCGACTCCCGCCATCGTGACCGGTCACTCGCATTCGGCCCGCGTTGTCACCGCAGCCGCGCTGATCATGGGCTCGGTCTTCTTCGGCTTCCTGCTCGACGACGACGTGATCATCAAGTCCATCGGCTTCTCGATGGCGTTTGGCGTGCTGGTGGATGCGTTCATCGTCCGCATGACGCTGGTGCCCGCCATTATGACGCTGATGGGCAAGGCGGCGTGGTGGCTTCCGCGCTGGCTGGGCCGCGTCGTCCCTGAGATTCACCTCGAGGGAGACCCGGAGCGCGTCGACTGAGTTCGGGCTTTCGCGTGCGGCTTCTCCCTTCCGTTTGAACACCACGTCATGGTCGGCGTTACGCTGACACGATGATTCAGGACCTCTTCGATCGCATCCCGTCGCCCAAGGCGAGGGCGGTGTTGCCTGGCCTGCTGCTGATGGCGGTAGGACTGGCTGCTTTCATGGTTGTACTCATTCAGTTTCTCGATCGTGAAGACATCTACCTCATCGACCAGCCGGCCCTGAACTGGCTCATCAGTGTCCGGACGGGTTGGCTCACCACGGCGCTCACGTGGATCACCAACGCCTTCGGGCCCGTAATCTTGCCCATCTTCGTGGCGGGCGCGTGCGCCGTGTGGGGAAAGGTCTCCGGCAGGTGGCGAGACCCGCTGCTGCTCGTGTCGGCGATGGCGACATCGACCGTGATCGCCTATGTGGTCAAGGTGATCGTGCATCGGCCGCGCCCCGCCAAGGACCTGCAGGTGATTCCCGGCCTGGAAACGTCGTTCTCCTTCCCGTCCGGCCACACCACTGGTGCCGCGACGCTCGTGCTGGTCACCGCCTACCTCCTGTGGCGGCATCGGCGCACCGGCCGGTCGCTCGCGGTGTGGGCGGCGGTATCCGTCGTCATCGTGGTGGTGGTGGGCGGCAGTCGCTTGTATCTGGGCTATCACTTTGTGACAGACGTGCTCGCGGGAGCCTGCCTTGGGGTGGTGACGCTAGGACTGGTGGTGGCGGCGTCGGGGTGGCTCGACCTGCGTCACGACACGTCGAGGCGGGTTGCAGACGCGCAGGCGACTTAACTCGGCAGCCTGAGCGGCCGACGCTCGGTGAGCTGGAAGGCAGCCTCGACGGCTGACGCGAGGGCGAGGAGACCCGCAAGGACCCACAGTTGGGCGGGATTGTCGGTCGCCGTCTGCCACAGCAAGGCCGCGAGCGCGACGCCGCAAGCGACGGTCGCCGACCACGCGACCCACGCCTTCGCATGAACGCTGCTCGCGCGCCTAGCGGCGGCCGTGTTCACCGCGCCAAAGATGATGAGAAAACCGGCAGAGCCGATCGTCGCAATCGATCCAAGGTCGAGCACATTCGCGATGACCAGGGTCACGCCCGCCGTGATCAGCAGTCCCTCGACGGGGCGCCCCCACACCTTGTGCTCGAGTTGGGCGGGAAGTTCGCCGTCCTTGGCGATTGCGTAGCTGAGCCGCGCCGACCCGTACAGGGTCGCGTTGATGGCCGATGCCGTGGACAGCATTGCCGCGATCGCGATCAGCGTGAATCCCGCCTGGCCAAGGAACGGCTTGGCGGCCTCTGCAAGCGCGAAGTCCTTGGCATCGACGATGCTCTGCACGTCGAGCGAGCCCACGGTCACGGCGGACACGAGCACGTACAGGACGACCACGAATCCCACTGCGATGAAGTACGCGCGGGGCAGGTTGCGCTTGGGGTCGCGGATGTCGTCGGACGTGTTGGCGATGAGCTCGAAGCCCTCGTAAGCCAAGAAGATGATCATGCCGCCCGCGGCGACCTGGACCACGGGTGACCACTGGCCAACGGCGAGGCGTGCGGGGTCGATCGCGAACACGCCCGCCGCCACGAACACGCCGAGAATCGCAATCTTGAGCGCGACGATCCAGTTCTCGGCCTTGCCAATCGCCTGGGCGCTCAGCAGGTTGAGGCCCGCGATGAGCACCACGGCCGCGGTGATCAGCACGTGTTTGGCGGCGCCTTGAGCGCCGGTAGGGAAGAACGTCGCTCCGTAACTTCCAAATGCGTACGAATACAGAGAGAGCATCACGACGTAGCTGAGCCACAAGAGCACGTTGAGCCCGCCCGTGATGGGGCCGGGGCCGAAGGCGCGGTTGAGGAACGTCACCGTTCCGCCCTTGCCTGGGTACGCGAGCGAGAGCTTGACGTACGAGTAGGCGGTGAGAAGGGCCACGGCACCCGCGATCGCAAACGCCAGGGGAGTGCCGCCATGGGCCAACTGCACCGCCAGGCCAAGCACGGCGAAGATGCCGCCGCCCACCATGCCGCCCACGCCGATGGCGACCACCGGCCACAGGCCTATCTTCCCGTCACCCGTCATGAGGCCATAGTGCCACGGGCACCGCGCGGGCAGCCGTGGTTACGCGGGTTCGAGGCCCCCGTAAATGGTGGGCAAGAACTCGGCCACCGTTGGGTGGATCGGTAACCACGTGGCGAGGGCCGATGCCGGGGCGTCCACGTGCATCAGGAGGGACAGCGCTTGGATGACCTCGTCGCCGTGCAGCCCGAAGATGGCCGCGCCAACAAGGCGGTCCGCATCGGCGTCAACGACCAGACGAATCTTGCCTGGCGTGATGCCGTCGAGGGCGGCCCTCGTCACTGATGCCATCTCGTAGTTGGCCACCGTGATGTTGAGCCCTGCCTCGCGGGCCCCCGCCTCCGTCATTCCGACGCGACCGAGTGGGGGGTCGGTGAACAGCGCATAAGTAGTGATTCGACCCGCTACTGAGCGGTCTCCACCCGCGAGGTGATCCGCGAGGATTTCGTGATCCTGATAGCTCGTGTGAGTGAACGCGCCGCGACCGTTGACGTCGCCCACCGCGTAGATGCCTGGGGCAGA
>JBBRWX010000116.1:0-5295 GCA_038248935.1 Actinomycetales bacterium | reverse complement strand
GCTCCCACAAGAAGTTCACGAGTCGAACCCCATCCCCAGCTTGTCGAGCGTCTTGAGCAGCACGTTGCGCTTGCCGTCGTTGTGGTCCGCGCGATTCATGGACCAGCGGACCATGTTGACGCCCATCGCGGCGATGGGCTCCGGCGGGAACGGGAGCGGCCTGTCCTTGACCATCTTGAGGCGGGTGCGCTCCGTCTCCTCACCCGCGAGTAGGTCGAGCACCACGGCCGCGGCAAAGCGCGAGGCGCCCACGCCAAGGCCCGTGAACCCCAACGCATAGGCCACAGCCCCCTCCCGCGCCACGCCAAAGAACGCGCAGAAGCGTGAGGACGAGTCGATCACCCCTGCCCAGCGGTGGGTGAAGCGCAGCCCCTCGAGCTGGGGAAACGTCGTGAAGAAGTGGCCCGCGAGCTTCTCGTACGACTCGGCCCTGTCCTCATACGACTGCTTGATCTTGCCGCCCGCGTGATAGATCGCGTCGTAGCCGCCAAAGAGGATCCGGTTGTCGGGCGTCAGCCGGTAGTAGTGGAACTGGTTGCCCATGTCCGCGATGCCCTCGCGGCCCTTCCAGCCGATCGACGCCATCTGCGCATCGGTCAGCGGCTCGGTGACGAGCGAGTAGTCGTACACCGGCAGCGTCATGAGCGCGTTGCGGCGCAGCAAGGACGGGAAGGCATTGGTCGCGAGCACCACCTTGACCGCCTTCGCTCTTCCTGCGGCCGTGCGCACTACGGGGCCCGCCGCGATCCCGAGCACGGGCGAGTTCTCGTAGATGACGACGCCGAGCTCGGTCGCGACGCGCGCCAGCTCGAAGGCGAGTTTGGCCGGGTGCACCAGCGCGGTGTCGCCGCCGTCAAACTGGCCCCCCAGATAGGTCGGCGAATTGACGCGCCCCCTGATGGCCGCTGCTGCCATCACGCCCTCGCCCTCCAGTTCGGCCACCTGGTGCGGCTCGACGGCCACCGTCAGGTATCCGTTCCGCTCGAAGTTCACATCCATGCCGTAGCGGGCGACCGTCTGCTCGATCTCGTCGATGTTCTGGTTTCCCAGGCGCTCGAGCAGGTCCATCTCGTCGGGCCACCTGCTCGCGCCGTTGTCGTAGCCGTGGGTCAGGCTCGGCTCGCAAAACCCCCCATTGCGGCCCGAAGCCGCCCAGCCGACGGTGCGCGCCTCGATCACCACCACGCTGCGCTGCGGGTCTCGCTCCTTCGCCTGCACTGCAGTCCACAGACCCGTGTATCCGGCGCCGACGATCACGAGATCGGCCCCGATATCGCCAGCCAGCGACGGGCGCTCGGTGGCTACGACATCGTCGAGCCAGAACGGTGTGAGGCGGCTGCCCTCAAGAGAGGCGACGATGACGGCGCGCGCCGTCGGTTGGCGTTCGTAAACCGTGGTGCCCACGGGTATCACTGCTCCATCTCGCCGCGCGTCCCCTTCTGGCACGCGCGGACATCCTGAGTCGATCAAAGCCGATGAGGGCGCCATTGCGCAACGCCTTGGCCGGCAAATTCGCGCATTGACTCTCACCGCCATGCACCACAAGAAGCCTCGTCCGGGGCGCATCTGGACTGGTATCCCTGGGCAGATATGCCGGATTCCGCTACCATCAAACCAGCACAGTTCAGTGTGCCGCGATTCACCAGCGCCAGGCCGGCGGTTGATCGCATGAATTCTCCGAGTACCCGTCGCCAGGCCGGTCGGGTGGAGGACCTATGGCAATCGAACTCAACCCCCAACGCATTCAGACGCTCATTGACGAGCAAACTGAAACGCTCAACGCGCACACCCAGAAGTCCAAGACGATGTATGACCGCGCCCGTCAGCACCTCAGCGGCGGCGTCGCATCGAGCTATCAGGGCCGCGACCCGTGGCCCATCTACATCGAGTCAGGCAAGGGCGACAAGATCGTCGATGTGGACGGTAACGAGTACTACGATTTCCACAACGGCTTTGGCTCCATGGTCCAGGGTCACGGGCACCCCGCGATCGGCAAGGCCGTCGCGGACCGTTACCCGCTGGGAACGCACTTTGCGGCGATGACCGAGGACTCGGTCGTGGTCGCCGACGAGTTGGCCCGCAGGTGGGGCCTCCCCAAGTGGCGCTTCACCAACTCCGGTTCCGAGGCGACGATGGACGCGATCCGCATCGCGCGCGCCTACACCGGCCGCGACACCGTCATGAAGATCTTTGGTAGCTACCACGGCCACCACGACACCGTCATGGTGTCGATCGGCGTGGAGTACGACAAGATTGGCGACCGCGAAAACCTCGCCTCGCTTGCCTACGGCGCGGGCATCCCCCAGGCCGTTGTCGACATGACGATCGCGGTGCCGTTCAACGACGCCCCCGCAATGGAGCGCCGCATCGTGCGCCTAGACGCCGAGGGACGCAAGCCCGCTTGCGTCATCATGGAGCCCGCGATGATGAACCTGGGCGTGGTGCTGCCCGAGCCCGGCTACCTCGAGGCCGTGCGCGACATCACCACCCGCCACGGCATCGTGCTCATCTTCGACGAGGTCAAGACCGGCCTCACCATCGCCGCTGGTGGCGCCGTCGAGAAGTTCGGCGTGACCCCCGACATGGTGACGCTCGCCAAGGCGCTTGGTGGAGGCCTACCGTCAGGAGCCATCGGCGGCACGGACGAGGTCATGTCGGTTGTCGAGGATCACACGGTGTACCAAGTGGGAACCTACAACGGCAACCCGCTGTCCATGGCAGCCGCGCGCGCGTCACTCTTTGACGTGCTCACCCCCGAGGCGTACGAGCACCTGGCCGCGCTGAACGACCGCATCGTCAAGGGCTGCCAAGAGGTTATCGAGAAGTACGACCTTCCCGGCTACGCCGTGGGCATCGGCTCCAAGGGCTGCGTCACGTTCTCCTCGGCCAAGATCGTGGACTACGAGACCTTCAAGGAGAATCAGTTCCCCGCACTGTGCGAGCTCGCATGGCTGTGGAACATGAACAACGGCATCTTCATGACGCCAGGCCGCGAAGAAGAATGGACGATGTCTGTGGTGCACTCCTTCGACTCGGTGGACAAGTACATCGAGGTGTTCGACGGGTTCGCCGCGGCGATCACGTCCGACTAGCCGTTACGGTCACGTAGGCGCTCGCTCTACTCAGAGCCAGCCACCAAGTCTCCGTTCACCCAGGTCTGGCCCACTTTCACGTGGGCCAGACGCTCGGGCGAGAGCGTGAATGGGTCGTCGTCGAGTACCACCAGATCGGCCGCGAGGCCCCGCTCCAGGCGTCCCGTGTGGTCCTCCCTGCCATTCGAGAAGGCGGAGCCCGCCGTATACGCGTCGAGCATCGTGGTCAGGTCGAGCCGCTGGTGGAGGCCGATGCGTGGGTCGGCCTCCTTTCCGGGTTCGGCGCGCGTGAGGCCCACGGCGATCGCCTCCCACGGGTTGGGCGTACTGACGGGCCAGTCGCTGCCACACGCAAGGCGTGCGCCCGCGCGCACCAGATCGCCGAACGGATAGTGGCGGGCCACGAGCGCCGGATCCAGGAACGGGAAGGTGAGCACGTCAAGCTGCTCGTCGACGGCCGCCCAGAGCATCTGCAGGTTGGCGATCGCGTCCAACGTCGCGAAGCGCTCGACGTCGCGCTGGCCCACCACCTGCAGGTGAGCGAGCGTGGCGCGCGCTGCGGCGTGGGTTCCGTTGGCCCGCTTGACGGCCGCTATCGCGTCGAGTCCCACCGTGACTGCCCTGTCGCCGAGCGTGTGGAAGTGGAGTTGGAACCCGGCCGCATCCGCGGCGATCGACGCCGCGTCAATGGCCTCGGGAGTGAGGAACGTGTGGCCGCTGTTGTCGGTCGCGTGCCCGTGGTCGTCGCGATACGGCAGCGACATGGCCGCCGAGAAGTTTTCCGCTACCCCGTCCACCATGATCTTCACGGCATCGGCCCTGAAGACGTCGCCCCTCCCCCGCGCGGCCGCCTCGGCGCGCAGACCCACGAAGTCCTCGACCTGCTCCACGCCAGCGCCACGCTCCCACCACAGCGCGGCCCGCACGCGCGCGCGCAAGACACCGCGGTCAAGCGCAGCCATGTACGCATCGAAGATCGACTCCATGCCGCCGGTCTTGCCCACCCAGGCATCGGCCCAACCGGTGACTCCAAACCTGAACATCTCCTCCTGGCCGCGCGCCACGGCCGCCACCGTGTCGTCCACGGTCGCGTGGGGAATGAGGCGCTGGACGAGCGCGGTCGCACCCTCGTGGAGCGTGCCCGTGGGGTCGCCGGTGGCGTCGCGTTCGATGCGGCCGTCGACCGGGTCGGGCGTGTTCCGGCCGATGCCTGCGAGGCGAAGGGTCGCGGAGTTCACCCATGCTCCGTGATGGTCGCGGTTCATGAGGAACACGGGCCTATCGGGGATCACCGCGTCGAGCGCTGCAGCCGTGGGCGTGCCGCCAGGGAAGTGGGACATGGCCCAGCCGCCGCCCGAGATCCAGGGTCGCTCGGGGTACTGCGCCGCATAGGCGGCCACTGCGGCGAGGCAGGCTGCGGCGTCGCGAGCCTCGGTGAGGTTGCATTGCAACAGCTCGTGGCCGCCTTGTACGGGGTGAGCGTGCGCGTCGATGAAGCCTGGCATGAGGAGCCTGCCTTCTAAGGCGACCACGCGGGTGCGGGGCCCGACGAGCGCCAGCAACCCGGTGTCGGGCGCGACCGCCGAGACAACCCCGTCGCGCACCGCGACCCCTACCGCTCGGGGGGCGCCCCATCCGGCGCTATAGGCGCGCCCGCCAGTAAAGACAAGGTCAGCGGCATCGGCATCGGCGCTCGGGGTGGCGTGTGGCAATGTAGTCATGGGTCAAGTCTGACGGACGCCTGGACCCCGTAGATCTGGACCCCGTAGATCTGGTCCCCTTAGATCTGGACCCCGTATATCTGGACCCCGCAAACCTGGTCCCCGCAAACCTGGTCCCCGCAAACCTGGTCCCCGCAAACCTGGTCCCCGCCTACCTGGTCCCCGCCTACCTGGTCCCCGCCTACCTGGACCGCGCCTACCTGGACCGCGCCTATTCAAGGAAAGTCGCGCGGCCCACGCCAGGACGGTGCGCTCCGGTCGTCGTGCCCAGGGCGTCTCTTCTGGGTCTGTCCACAGGGCATCGTGCCTGATCAGTGGATGTCTGACCCTTCTGGTTGACTTGTTTCATGGCCATCGACGCGGCACAGATTTCCAGTGTGAGTGCCCTCGTGGGTGACCTTGCGCGTCGTGACGTGTCGGGCCTGTCTCACGGATCGCTAATGGAGGCGCACGACGCTGTGGCGCGGCTTGGGCGGTTGGCT
>JBBRWX010000115.1:0-5397 GCA_038248935.1 Actinomycetales bacterium | reverse complement strand
ATGGCGGCCCACAGCCCGCGCAAGTACGGACCTTGGCTGCCAAGAACGAAGAACACGACGGCGGCCGACAACACCGTCAGCAGCGCCAGATGCGCCACCATCTCGCGCTGACGAAACCACGTAGCCGCGTACATGGCTGCGAACATGAGAGTCGCGAGAGGTACGGCCGCCGTCAACACGGAATCCTTTGAGGCCGCGGTCAGGCATGTCACGGCTACGTTGAGATCGAGTAGGAGACACAAGACCCAGCCAGGGGTCCGGGTCCCCATCCATCCCAGTGCGACCACACCCGCCGTGCAGTAGACGAAACGGAACACGATCAGTCCCGGGTTGTCCACCTCGTTGGGTGAGAGCGCGGAACTGACGAGGCCTGCCAACATCAGGCTTGCGATCAGGATGTACCACGCCATCATCGACCAGACGGGTCCCGGCAGTCCGGTGACCTCTCGTCCAAAGAAGGAGCCCGGGGAGCTATCCACATGCGCGGACAAAGCGCGACCCAAAGGCATCACCATCTGCAGCCTCCCCCCATCGTCATCTATGACCGGCGTGCTGTGATCAGACTAGCCACTGTTCACCATTTCCCGGCGTTGAACCGAATGGCGATGATCCGAGACTTTGCGGGCTTGATCAGGATGAACCGGCAGACGTTGCCCGCGTGGCGGCGTCATGACGACGACCGACGGGCCGCTTGCAACCGGCACGCTGCGGCGCCAGTGATGCACCTATGTGAACCGCGACCACGTCCAAGCCGGTGAACTCCGGCGGTCCGTTATGGGGTTCAGTTGGAGCCTTCGGGGCTGAGGGAGTGTCCCAACAGGTCCGCGGCTACTACACCTGTGACGGCGGGCATGAACAGGTATCCCTGGCCGGTTGCGCAGCCGAGTTCTTGCAGGAATGCGAGTTGTTCGTCGGTCTCGACGCCCTCGGCGACCACGGCGATATTCAATGCCTTGCCCAGCTTC
Source organism: Actinomycetales bacterium (assembly GCA_038248935.1). GTDB lineage: Bacteria > Actinomycetota > Actinomycetes > Actinomycetales > Demequinaceae > Demequina. The sequence goes on along the minus strand of JBBRWX010000115.1, from coordinate 4,432 downwards.
ACCAGGGCCGCGATGAGGTCGGCGCTATTTTCGGAGCTGGTCAGGGTGCGGATGAAGGACCTGTCGATCTTGAACGCGTCGACGGGGAACCGGTGCAGGGTCTCGAGCGAGGAGTATCCGGTCCCGAAGTCGTCGATGTGGAGCCTCAGCCCTGCTTCATGCATCTTGCGCATCAAGCGCAAAGCCAACTCGGGGCGGCGCATCAGGACGCCCTCCGTGATCTCGAGGGTGACGCGCTCTGGGGCGAGGTCGTGGGATCCCAGGGTCGCGAGGACGCGTGTCAAGAGGTCTTGGCTCCAGAATTCCTTGTCTGAGATGTTGATGCTCACGTTCACGACCTCGGGGCCCCATGCCACGAGTTGTCGGCACACTTCGGTGATGACCCAGTGGCCAAGTTGAACGATGAGCCCTGTCTCTTCCATGGAGGGCAAGAACTCATCTGGCAGGAGTAGCCCGCGTTCGGGGTGGCGCCAGCGCACCAGGGCCTCAAAGCGATCCGTGCGGCCGGAGGCCAAATTGACGATCGGCTGATAGTGAAGCTCGAACTGATTGTTCTGCAGCCCTTGGTCGAGTTCCTTGGCAAGGGACGCCCTGCGTAGGGCGCTGACGTGCATCGGGGCGTCGAAGAACGCCAGCGTTCCCGGCTCGGCCGTCTTGGCCCGATACATTGCGGTGTCAGCGTCGTGGAGGACGTCTTCGGCGGACGTGTACTCGATGGCACTGGTCGCGATTCCCATGCTCGCCCTCGTCACGATCTCGTGACCGTCGATTTCGTGCGCTTCGGCGAGCCTTGCCTGCAGTCTCTGGGCGACCACCATCGCGCCGGCAGGATCGGTGTCGGTGAGGAGGACCACGAACTCGTCGCCACCGAACCGTGCCCCCGTGTCCACCGAACGCAACTCGCGGGTGATGTCGGCCCCGACGGCCATCAGCACGCGGTCGCCCATTTGGTGTCCGAGCGAGTCGTTGATGAGTTTGAACCCGTCGAGGTCGAGAAAGATGACGGCAAAGGGGGTGTGGGAGCGTTTCCACAACGCGATCGCATGCTCCAACTCTCTGACGAACAGCTCGCGGTTCGGCAGTCCGGTGAGCGTGTCAAACAGCGCGCTCTTGCGCACCGCTTCTTGCAGACGTTGGGACTCCAAAGAGGCGCACAAAAGCGCCGCCCAGTGTTGATACGTCTCACGCGCGGTGGTCGGATCAATCTCCGCGACAACGGCGAGCAGACCCCAGTCACGCTCCCTGGTGCTGACCCGCACCACCACGCACACCTCTCGGCTTGCGGCCGCGGCCTTGGCGATCAGAGCCTCCGGAGGGAAGTCCTCGCACGGCAACACGTCGCCAACGAGGTGAGGCAACACACCGGCAGGGTCGTACGCGCCGACGATCTGCAGCCGACCCGAGGCTGGGGAGTCCTCCCATAACGCGAGAATGCCGGTCTTCACGCGAGTGCCCATGAGCCAACGGAGGTCGCGCGGGTCGGAGCCGCTTGTGTCCAGCAATCCGGCATCCACGACGTACTGCTCGGCGATTGCCGTATCTGTGATCTCCGCCTGGTGTAGGAAGGCGCCGGCCTGGACCTTCCACAGTGCGGCGGCAACTCGGGCCGGCACGGGGGACGCACCATCCGTCGTCGGCGGGGTCAAGGTCCCTGCCCTCCTGGCAAAATCCGTCGTGGCGTCTGTGAAGCGACGGAGCGTGTCGGGGCGGGAGGTGAGACTCTGCAGAGAGGTCGTGAGGGCCTGGATTTGCGCGCTTGTCACCTTCGCGCCCGCCTCGAGCAGACACACCGCGTCACGCACCGTCGCCACCACCGCGTCGTGCGATCGATCGTCGACGACCTCATCTCCGGTGCGTAGCTCCCGTTCGAGCACCTCCTGGAGCACGTCGCGAAGGAGCTCCTTTGACGCGCCGGGAGACCCGTCACGCCCCCAGTTCTCGCCGTACTGAGCGTCAACGTCGCACCCACATGATTCGCGCACCATGAGGATGGCCGACTCTGACGTGAACGTGGTGTTCGGCACTGCCTCGCCACGCATCTTCGCCAGGATGAGTCGGCCGGCGAGTGCGCCCACCTCGTCGAAGCTTTGGTTGACGCTCGAGAGAGTGGGAGTGCTGAAGGTGCCTGCCGCGATGTTGTCAAACGCCACGATCGCGAGGTCGCGGGGGATCACCAGACCCGCCCTCGTCAGCGTCCGCATGAGCCCGATCGCGTTGCGGTCGGTGGCGACCATCAGGGCGGTAGGACGGTGCGGGGCGTCCAAAACGCCGCGGGCGGCGACATCGCCCCCCGTCTCTGCGTTTTGGGGCGCTGCGAACATGAGTGTGGGATCTGCCGTGAGGCCGTGGCTTTCGAGAGCTTGTTGGTAGGCATCGAAGCGGTCGCGGATGTCCTGCTGGGCGAGGTTGCCGACGAACCCGATCCGCGTGTGGCCGTGCCCGATGAGGTGTTTGACCGCGGCGATGGTCCCCTCGTGGTTGTCCGGTTGAGCGACAGGCGCCGGGAAGTCCGCCATCGGGGCGCTCGAGAGAAGCACCACCCGCTTCTCGGCGTCGCGAAGCCGCTGCAAATAGGGAGAGCCGACGGCCGTCGTGACCGAAACGACTCCGTCCACGTGCGACCAAGCGACGTGCGCGGCAAAATCGCCCGATGCACCAGCCTCGTCTCGGGGCGAGGCCGCCAGGCGGGTCTCGACGACAACCAAGCGTCCATCGGCGCCAACGACTTCCCTGGCAAGGCCAACGAGGAGCTCCCCGAAGAAGTCCCCGCCGAGGCTGGGGGTGAGAACGAGCACGGTCAGCGGGCGAGCCATCATCGGTCCTTCCTTGTGGCTGAACTGACCTGCATGTTGTCACGTCGTCTTGCTCGTGTGTCGATCATTCCCTTCTTGAACCGTAGCCCGCCGATAGGCTCGCCGCAACGCGCGTGCGACGAAGCGCCATCGCCATGGGACGTTGCATGGCGACACGTATCGGTGCCATTGACGAGCCGCGACAACAACCACGCCGCACTCGCTGCCCGCCCAATCTGGCAACACACTATTCGGCAGACCTTGCAAACCGATGAGGGTGAGAGGCGCACGCCTTGAACCCGGTCGCGAACCGAGGGTGCCGTGGCGCGAGGATCGTGAAGGCGTGTGCCTTACGAACCACTATGACGACGAATTCGAGTCGTTCATTGCGTCAACGCGGGCTGGGGAGAGATTCTCGATCGACGTCGCACGAGGTTACTCGTGCTCGCCTGAAGAGCTTCTTGTAGTACCACGATCCAAGACACCAAAGCGTCGTCGTGAGGATCGTGCCCGCCACAGAAACCAGTCCTCCCAAGATCAACCCCAACACCCATAACCCGTAGTGAAACGACACAGCCGAACTCGCCAAGAAGGCGGCGGAGAGTAGGTAGGAGAACTGCCGCGGCTTTGGCGTGGTTGGCAGCGGTGGTGCGTGGAATACGCGGCGAACGCCAAGGTTGTAAACCAGATCAATGAGCATGCCGTTCGGCAGGACCGCCCCGCTCAAGGCAACGAGAGCCATTAACCCCAGCCAGATCGGCGATTGCAAGACCAGTCCGATCACTATCAAGACAGACGCCACCGCTGGCGTGAACCGAAGCGGCGATGCGTACGTGGCCTTTTCGTCTTCGTCAAGGCCGGCGAATCCCTGGAGATCCAGGTTCCTCTTCGTAGAACCACTGAGTGGTCTTCCCATTGTCAATATCCTCTTCAGCTAGAAATCGATGACACGAATGACTCGGATTCATCTCATCTAGAAAGTGCGAGGGCCGCGGTTGCGTCTCCAATGCCGGCTGATTGCTGGCGGGCGAGCTTCTCAAGCAGTGCCGTCATCCCGGGCCACCGCCACGGGCGGCTATGTGACGAGCGTCGCGACGCTCACGGACTAGGGGGTGGACCAGGTTGACATGTCCCTGAACATGACGGGCGCACCTTGGAGCATGAGGCCGGGGTTGTGTGTCCCGGAGAAGCCCATCGAGCTAGCGCACGTAGAGACGTGCTGCCCTAAAGAGGGCCCTGGGGCTGGCATTGCCGCGGAGGCGGCGCCAGCGGACAGCAGGACGGTGCCGACCGCCAAAGCGGTCGTCACGAGGATGCGGACTGGATTCACGATGGGTCCTTCAGTAGTGGCGAATGAGCCTGGTGGATCCGAGGGACCGATGGTGGTGATTTTGGTTCCCGCCAGGATTCTGTGGCGTCTTCCACTCTGACACCACTGAGTGTCGGTACCCGCAAGGGACCATGAAGAAACGATCAAGAAAGCCACCAAACGCGTCTGGGTGGGCCCGAGGAATCATGTCAAGATGCGCGCGAGGATTGATTCGTAGAATCATTTGAAAGTGCGCGCGAGGATGGCTTGGCTGCTGGTCCTTTCTTGCTGGTCGTCAGCGTCAGCAGCTGCGCGGTGAGCGCTTGGATCT
>JBBRWX010000114.1:0-5475 GCA_038248935.1 Actinomycetales bacterium | reverse complement strand
CCCCCCCGGCCGCGGCGCGGGCGGCGGGGGCGCCGCCCCCCCCCCGGGGCGGCCCGCCCCCCCCCCCCCCCCGACAGGGTGTGTTGATCGACGACGCCCACTACTGCTCCAGGAGGCCCGAGAGGGAACCGCAGAGCGAGGTGAGGGTGCCCTGGATGTCCGCGTCTTCAACCCAGAGCGAGTCGAGTCCCGACCGAACTGTTTGCGAGATTTCCGCGGCGTTCGAGTGCACGGGCCTGACCTCGCCAGTGAGGATTCCAGGCACGACGACTTGGTCGAGCTGAGCCTCGGTAAGAAGCGGGTTCGAGGTGGCCAGGGTCGCGGCATTGAGCTGTGACTCGCGCGGCGGCGGGAAATACTGGCTCAGCAGTGCCGAGTTCTCCGGGTTCGTGAAGAACGCTAGGAAGTCAGCCGAAACGTCGGGGTGGCCCCCCTTGGCCAGCACGCCGATGCCCGCCTGTCCAATGACGGAATACTCACCGGAAGGCCCCGCGGGAAGCGGAATCAGATCCCAGTTGAACGGCTTCTCTGCGAGCAGACTCGCGCGGGAGATCTGCGTCACTGTGAAGGCCGCTTCGCCCGCAAAGAAGTCCGCCGTCGTTCCCGGTCCCGGCATGGAGCCGGACTCGAAAGCCGCGGAGTGCAGGAACTCGAAGGCCTTGACCATCTCGGGCGAGTCGAACTCACACTGTGCACCGTCAGCCGACCATGGCGAAGCATCCCATCCGTCCCACACCGTGGAAAGGTACTCCCAGTTGGAGTAATCGAAGTCACGGACTACGAACCCTGACTTTCCTGTCGCCTTGGCCACGGTGGAACCCATGGCGTCGACCGACTCCCACGTGTAGTCGCGGCTGGCGGCGATCTCTGCGCCGGTGGGCAGCCCCGCCTGTGCGAGGAGGTCGTTGTTCGTGAAGACCACGAAAGGCGACGTGGAGAACGGATACGCCATGAGCGCGCCGCTCTCGTCACGCCACAATTCAGTGGCACTTGCCGATAGATCCGGCAGGTCGTACCCAGCGACGGCGCCCAGGGCATCATCAAGCGGAAGCAGCGCTCCGGAGTCGACAAAGTCCGGCGCTGTCGACTCCAGTACCCACGCAAGATCTGGCGCATTACCACCGGCAATTTGGGTAGTGAGCGTTGTGGTGTAGTCGGCGAAAGGCAGCGGCTCGAAATCGATAGAGGTGACCTCGGGGTGGTCTGCCATATACGCGTCCGCGATCGAGTTGAACATGCTTAGATGGGCCTCGTTCGACGTCCACACAGTCATCCTGAGGGCGATATCGCCTGCCGGGGTCTCGCTCGCGATATCGCCTGCCGGGGTCTCGCTCGCGATTCCGTCGGTGCCGCCCGCACTGCATGCGGTCGTCCCGAGAAGCGCGGCCAAGATGATGGCCCCGCTCAGCGTCTTTGCTGATTTCATGGGTGTACTCCTAGTATCCGGTGACGCCTGCTGGCCAGTGCAGCTCGACGCCCTCTTTGGTCAATGATTTCTGAAATTCCTCTACCTGACGAGGACTGTTCTGAACCTGATGGGGTGTGACTCCGCGGTCCAGGCAAAAGGCAGCGAGCGAGCCCGCCGCCTCACCGATCCCCCACTCCACCGGATGCAATCGCAACGCACCGTTGGTGATGTGTGTGGAACCGACGCTCTTTCCTGCCGCCAGCACGTTGTCGGTGCCTTGAGGCAGGAGAAGGCCTAGGGGGATCTCGAAGGGCCGCGAGGCGATGTCGAGATAGTTCTGCCCGCCACTCGTGGGGTGAAGATCGATGCGATACATACCCACGCCGACGCTGGCCTTGGTGGTGAACGGCGCATCGGTTCCGGCGGCGGCGATCGATAGGTCGTTCTCTGTCAAGGTCGCAGTTCCCCGGATACGCCGCGATTCGCGGATATACGGTGCCATCGCGAGGCCGTCGGGGCCTCCAAGAAGGTCATCGCGCAGTCGTAGGCCCGGGAAGCCGGTTCCCCCATCAGGCCGCGGCGCCTCTGTCTGGAGCCAATAGAGCATCGATAGCGACTGCTGCCGAGCGGCGGCCTCGTGGCTCGCGCGCTCTTGAGGCGTGACATCCACCAGCACGCCGTCGATGTAGTCGATCATTGGCCAGTTCGCCATGACAACGTCGCTGGGGTAGGCACCGGAAGTGAAGTTTTCCCGTGCGATGATCCGCCGGAATGTCCACAGCTCCCTGTCGCCGGGAGCGAGACGCTGATCGGCCACAGCCTGGGCTGAATCCCCGTGAGGCACAAACGTCCGAGTGCAGATCTCGGTGGTGCGCGGATCGGGGCCAGTCAGCGAAATCATGGGTGCGCCCCAGAAGTCGGGTTGGCGCGCGGCCCAATGATCGTAGTCCCGCGGCCGATCGATCGTGTGGTCACCGTCGACGAGGTCAATCGCGAAGCACCAGGAAAATGCTTGTTGGTTGCCGGGTTGGGCGAAGTCGGGTGCACTGGGCTCGCCGGTATCGTCGCGCGCCTCCGCGCCTATCACGTATGGCAAGCCTGCAAGCGGCAGCAAGTCTCCCAACTCCGTGGCGTCGAGTACGTAACGGGCCTCGACGTCGGTATTTGAACCATCTGAGTGGCTCAGGCGCACCGACCGCACGCGGTCTCCGTCGCGCTCCGCCGCTGTAGCCACGGTCGACATGGCAACCGTGAGACGCCCACTGGCTCTGTGTGGTGCGAGCATCTGGTCGATGACTGCTACGCCCACCAGAGGCTCGGCACAGATGCGGCTCACCAAGCCCGAACCGGGGTTGAGGTGCGGGTCGAGCAAGGCAGCCGTGGTCAGCGGGTAGTGCCGACGGTAGTAGTCACGGATGCCGTCCCGGAGTTGGCGATAGCGTGCCGTGCAACCGAAGTCCTCGATCCAAGTGTGCTCGTCGAGCGGCACCCCCTGACTCGTGAGTTGCCCGCCAAGCCAGCCGTACTCCTCAGACATATACACGGTGTGCCCGCGCTCGAGTGTCGCCAGCGCCGCTGCCACGCCTCCAAGGCCGCCACCGACGATAAGGACGTCTACGGATACCGAGCTCATGCGACGATCCCCCCGCGGGGCGCGGCGAGCGTCGTGCCCGGAATGGCCGGGCAGTCCAGCATCGACTGTAGGTCGCCACTGTCGATTTCGTCATCCGGGTCAAGCCGGCGCGCGAGCAGACGCGCGGCAGCGGCCGCAACCTCCCTGCGCGGCGGGCTGAGCCGCGTGAAGTCGAGCGGGCCGGCCTGGCGGGCAGCATCCGACAACACGAGCACGCTGAGGTCCTCGGGAATACGCACGCCCTCAGCGCGGGCGATCGCTGTCACGGCTACGGCGTGTTCGTGGCTTTCGACCACAAGAACGGTTGCCTTCGAGGCCTTGACCAGCGCCCAGTCGTGGACGGGATCCGCGGCGCTCATCGGGTGCATGCGCGGGCGCGCCATGCCACGACGGTCGAGCTCATCGAGCAGCCCCGCGCGGCGATCTGTCACCGATTCACCTTGAGAGTCCACGTGCAGGTAGACAAAGCTGCGGTGGCCCAACTCGCACGCCGCGCTCACCAGCTCTGAGGTGCCGCCCGCGTAGTCGATGCCCACGTATGGGACGCCAGGCACATCGCGACGACCGACAGCGACGACCGGGAAGCCGGTTTCAACAAGCCTATGCAACTCATCGCGGTTCATCTCGCGCCCAAGGAGCAAGCAGCCGTCGGCGAGCCGCAACCGGTTGTTTTCGTGCAGCAAGCGGCGGGTTCCGTCCACTACGGGCGCCGAGGTGAACAACAGCAGGTCGCAACCGAGTTCCTCGGCGCTACTCTCGATGCCGTTGAGCAATGGCGCGTAAAAGTCTTGGCCCTCCGAGGGGAACGCGGGCTCATAGGTGAAGACGCCGACGATCTTGTTGCCCAAGCCCGCCAGTCGCCGCGCCGCGGGGTTGGCCACGTAACCGGTCTCCCGAAGAATCTTCTCCACCCGTGCGCGAGTCTCCTTGGGGATGCGGGTTGACGCATCGGCCTTGCCGTTAAGCACCAAAGACACCGTCGCCTGGCTCACTCCTGCGCGCTCGGCAACCTGCCGCTGGGTCAATTGCCCGACTTCGCCACGCTGCGTCATCCTGGACCCTTCTCGAACCGACTGCCGCACTTCGGTTGTGCGGTCCCTGCGTTGCTTATACGCATTAGCAGGGACACTAGCACGTGCTAATGCGTATAAGCAACATCATGGAGAGAATTCTGAGAATGCGGTGTGTCAGTGCCCTGCCGGTTCCGCGGGCAACTAGACGCCCGGCCTCAGTCGGTCCTGAGGAGGCAACAGCCACGGCGCATCGGCCGGGCGCAGCGTCGACCATCCGGCTCGACGCGCGAGATCCACGGCCATGGCCCCCACCACCAGGGACGACGCGTGCACGCGGCCCGCGGTGATCGCGGTCACCACCTCGTCAAGGGGCACCCACGCGCCCACCATGTCGCGCTCTTCATCGGTGCGAACATGCCGTTCGGCCTCGGGCACGGCGGCCAGGTCCCTCGCGAGGAAGATTCTCACAGCCTCCGAGCTGCCGCCGCCGGAAGGGAAGAAGTCCGCGAGCACGTGCCAGGTGGCCGCGGTGAGATCGGCCTCCTCATGGAGTTCGCGCTTGGCGGCCTCGACAGGAGGCTCGTCGGCAACGTCGCGCAGCCCTGCGGGAGGCTCCCAGCACTCCACCCCTACGGGATGGCGGTACTGCCTCACCAGATAGACCTCGCCGTTCTCGTTGAGCGCCAGGATTGCCACGGCGCCCGTGTGCTGCACAAAGTCGCGCGTCACCCGGGCGTGGCCAAGGTCCACCTCGTCGCTGACGAGGTTCCATACGCGGCCTTCGAAGCGCTCGTGGCGCGCCAGGGTGGGCCGAGGTGCGGCCACGTCGGCAAGTTCGCCGTGTGCCTCTCGCGTCACGATGCAGAAGTAGTGGCCGTAGCGACGTCCTGAGCGGCCGGAGCCTGCTCGGTCGGTTGCGAGCCCATCTGACGCTCGAGCGCGGCGCCAATGAGCCCGGCAAACAGCGGGTGCGCCTTGGTGGGGCGGGACAGGAACTCCGGGTGCGCCTGAGTGGCCACGTAATACGGGTGCGCCTCGCGAGGAAGTTCGATGAACTCGACCAGCTGCCTGTCGGGAGACTCGCCGGAAACTACCAGGCCTGCCTCCTCGAGACGCGCCCTGTACGCATTGTTGACCTCGTAGCGATGGCGGTGACGCTCGCCCACCGTGGTGGCGCCGTAGGTGTCGGCGACCACGGAACCGGGCTGCAAGACGGCCTGATACGAGCCGAGACGCATCGTGCCTCCCATGTCACCATTGCCATCGACGATCTCGAGCTGCTCTTCCATGGTGGCGATGACTGGGTGCGGGGTCTGGGGATCAAACTCGGAGCTCGAGGCCCCCGTCAGGCCCAGAATGGTGCGCGCGTACTCCATGACCATGACCTGCAGGCCGAGGCAAATGCCGAGCGTCGGCACCTT
>JBBRWX010000113.1:0-5568 GCA_038248935.1 Actinomycetales bacterium | reverse complement strand
CGGCCATGATGCGTTCGCGCGCGTACGGAAGCTGCTCAAATGCTGCCACGATGGCGTGCATCACTGCCGCCCCGATCAGGCTCGCGATGCCAAAGGAGAGGAGCAGTGCGACGGCGGTACTACTCATGACCTTTGGGCGAGAAAGGTGAGAAGCAGCCTGCGTTGCAGCTCGAACATCTCCTTCTCATCCTCGGGCTCGGCATGGTCATATCCAAGCAGGTGAAGGATTCCGTGAGTCGTGAGCAGAAGCATCTCCTCTTCGGCGGAGTGGCCCGCGATCTTCGCCTGACGAGCGGCAACGGGGGGGCACACGACGATGTCTCCCAGGAGGCCAGCAGGGGTGGGCTGGTCTGACGTTCCAGGACGCAACTCGTCCATCGGGAAGCTCAACACGTCGGTCGCGCCTGGCTCATCCATCCACTTGATGTGGAGCTCCTCCATTGCGGCCTCATCGACGAACATGATCGCGAGTTCGGCGTCCGATGCGACGTGCATCTCGGCAAGGACGTACGCGGCGAGCGCGGCAAATTCCGCCTCGTTCAGCTGCGCGTCGGTTTCGTTGTTGACGTCGATCATCTGTCGCCTCCTTGTCGCGGCAAGCGCCGCATCTGGCCGTCGGTGCGCGAGCGTTGGGGCGTCACCGCGTGTGCGGCGTCGCTTCGTTCGTAGGCAGTGATGATGTCACTCACGAGCCGGTGCCTCACCACGTCTTTGGCGGTGAGCTCGCAAAAACCGATGTCGTCGACGCCCATGAGGATGTCCCGCGCCGCACGCAAACCGGACTGCGTTCCCCCTGGTAAATCAACCTGTGTAATGTCACCGGTCACGACCATCGTCGACCCGAAGCCGAGCCGCGTGAGGAACATCTTCATCTGTTCTCGGGTCGTGTTTTGCGCCTCGTCAAGCACGATGAACGCGTCGTTGAGTGTGCGCCCTCGCATGTAGGCCAGCGGTGCCACCTCGATGATTCCGGCCTCGATGAGCTTGGGGATGGATTCGGGATCCACCATGTCGTGGAGGGCGTCGTACAGCGGGCGCAAGTACGGGTCGATCTTTTCCGACAGGGTGCCAGGCAGGAATCCGAGTCGCTCCCCGGCCTCGACAGCGGGGCGCGTCAAGATGATCCGGCTGACCTGCTTTGTCTGCATCGCAGCGACAGCTTGAGCCATCGCAAGGTACGTCTTGCCCGTTCCAGCGGGGCCGATGCCGAACGTGATGGTGTGGCTCTCAATCGCGGCAACGTACGCCGCTTGACCCTCGGTCTTTGGCCTGATCGTGCGCCCACGAGAGGACAGGATTGACCTCGCGAGTGCTGCCACGGGGCGGTCTTCCTGTGCGGCGGGCATCTCGCCAAGGATTCGCATCGACTCCCGCGCCACCTCTGGAGTGAGCGACACTCCCGCGACGACCATCGACCGCAACTCATCGAGAGCGGCGGCGCACGCGGCGACGGCGGCATCGGGGCCCGACAAGGAGATCTGATTGCCGCGCACCAAGAGGTTCACGCCCGGAAATGTCCTTTCGACCTCGGCGAGCACTGAGTCGCCTGCGCCGAGCAGCCCCAGCATCACCGCGGCATCGGTGATCTCAAAAACGCGTGACGTGCTCACGCATCCTCCCAAGCGAGTCGCTTGCCGCCCATGACGTGAGCGTGCGCGTGAAAGACGGTCTGGCCCGCGTCCTCACCAGAGTTGAAGACGAGGCGGAATTCGCCGCCGCACTCGGCGTCGGCGACCTGCTGGGCGACGGCAATCATCTCCGCGAGAACCTCCGGAATCTGCGCGGCAGCCTCCGTGACGTTCGCGACGTGCGTCTTAGGGACGACGAGAACGTGGACCGGCGCCTTAGGTGCGATGTCACGGAAAGCAATCACGTGGTCGGTCTGGGCGACCATCGTTGCGGGAATCTCACCTGCGACGATGCGGCAAAACAGGCAGTCGGTCATGGCTCTAGCGTATGTCCAGGTCCGGACAGCGCGTCGCGTTGCGCCTCACCTTCAGGCCCTGCCCAAGAACGCGTCCTTCAGCCGCGCGAAGACGCCACCGCCAATGGGCGCCAGCCGCGCCTCGGCGAACTCCTCGCCACGAAGCACGGCGAGCCTGCGCAAAAGCTCCGACTGCTCTTCGGTGAGTTCACCGGGGGTGAGAATGTCGAGGTGAACGTGGAGGTTCCCGCGTCCAGACCGCTGGAGCTTGCCCACGCCGAGGCCCTTCAGCGTGACGGTCGACCCCGCATGCGTTCCCGGCTTGATGTCGATCTCCTGAGAGCCGTCAAACGTCTCCACTGTGGCGACGGTGCCCAACGCGGCCGCCGTCATCGGCAGCTCGATCGTGCAGTGCAGATCGTCTCCCCTGCGCTCAAACGTCTTGTGCGCGCGCTCGCGGATCTCAACGTAAAGGTCGCCTCGCGGTCCGCCTCCGGGCCCCGCGTCTCCCGATCCGGACATCCTGATGCGGGTGCCCGTTTCCACTCCCGACGGAATATCGATCGGAACGGTGCGACGCTCCCGCGACCGACCCTGGCCAGAGCATTCGGTGCACGGCGATTCGATGATGGAGCCGTAGCCGCCGCAGCGTGAACACGGTGCGGTCGTCATGACCTGGCCGAGCAATGACCTGGCAATGCGTTGCACCGCGCCGGTGCCGTTGCATTGTGGGCACGTCGCTGGCTTCGTTCCGGGCGTGCAGCACGTGCCATCACACGTGGTGCAGGTCTCCGCCAGGTCCACCGTGACGTCGTGGCGCGCGCCGAAGACGGCCTCTTCGAGGCTGATTTCCACCTCGACGAGCGTGTCTCCGCCGCGCTGAGTGCGGGACGCGGGACCCCTGCGTTGTGAGCCACCCATCGCCGAACCGAAGAAGGTCTCGAAGATGTCCTCGAAGCCGAAGCCCGCGCTCGCACCGCCGTTCGATGCGCGAGGGTCAACGCCGCGATCATATTGGGTGCGCTTGTCGGCAGTGCCGAGCACCTCGTACGCGGCCGCGACCTCCTTGAAGCGCTCCTCACCGTGCGGACCAGCGACGTCGGGGTGCAATTCGCGAGCGAGCTTGCGGTACGCCTTTTTGATTTCCGCCTCGGACGCGTTTCGCGCCACGCCTAGTACGGCGTAGTAATCCTTCACGCTTCCACCACTTTCGACAAGTAACGGGCGACGGCTCTGACCGCTGCCATCGTGCCCGGATAATCCATGCGGGTGGGCCCGAGTGCCCCCAACAGGGAGGGAGACTCGATGTTCCCGTAGCCAGCGGCCACGATAGACGTACCCGCGAGCGCCCCATAACCGGTCTCAGAACCGATGCGGACGGTCACGTGTCCCTCGGCGGCCATCTCGTGCAACAACCGCAACAGCACAACCTGTTCCTCAAGCGCATCAAGAACCGACGTCACTGCATCGGCGCCCAAGTCGGAGCCTGCCCTCGTGAGGTTGCCCGTTCCTGCAAAGACGACCCTTTCGACGGTCCCTCCGCGGGCGGCGCTCGACACCACGCCCGCCAATTCCTCGATCCAAGGCGAAGGCGACTGCCTACTTGCCCATTCCACGAGCGCACGGTCAAGAGGCGCGGGGGTCAGTCCTGAGGCAATGTCGTTGACCTCGCGGGCCACGCGTTCAAAGTCCTCGTCTGCGAGGTCTTGAGGGACAGTGAGCGACGCCTGCTCAACGCGAGCGTCGGCACTCACGACCACCGCGAGGGCGCGCTCGGGCGTCATGCGCACGAGTTCGACCCTGCGAACGGGGCTCTCCCTGAGCGACGGGTACTGCACGACGGCGACCTGACGCGTGAGTTGGCTCAGAAGCCTGACCGACCTTTCGACCACGTCGTTGAGATCTACTGCGTCGGACAAGAATGTCGAAATGGCGCGCTTGTGACTGTCCTGGAACGCCGCTGCGGCGAGCATGTCGACGAAGTAGCGGTAGCCCTTGTCGGTGGGGATCCGCCCGGCCGATGTGTGGGGTTGCGCGATCAGTCCATCCTCTTCGAGCGCGGCCATGTCGTTGCGAATGGTCGCGGGCGAGACTCCAAGAGAAGAATTCTGGGCAAGGGCCTTCGAGCCGACCGGCTCGTGGGTCGCCACATAGCCCTCGACGATGGCGCGCAATATCGCCTGCCGCCTGTCTTCGCTCATGACGCCTCCCGCTGGCACTCGCGGTCTGTGAGTGCCAATCTTAGCCCCGCGTCTGGGCCGCATTGTGATGCCGACACCCGGTAGGGTGACGAGCGGAGGATGACCATGGCCTACACCGCCGACGAAGGACCCGACACCTCGAGGGCGAGCGCGGCTCACTTGAGCGCGATCGCCGGGCCACTGATCCCCCTGGCCGTCTACTTCGCCGAGCGTGGCCGTGATGAATTTGCCGCGGGCGAGGCCTCCAAGGCCGCGCGCTTCTCAACCCTGCTACTCGCCGCATTCATCGTCGCGACTTCCGTGAGATTGTTCGTGCCTTTGGTGGGCTTTCTCGGTACATTGGCACAGTGGGTGATCCCAGTCGTCGCGATCTACTTCTGTCTGGCAGGCTTCAAACTCGCGCGGCAAGGCGAACCCGCAAACTATCCGTTCCAATTCAAAGTGGAGAAAAACGATGACTGAAACTCCTCCCCCGGCCCCCGCGGCCGCTAGCGACGCTGAGGCGCGCAACACCGCAAAGTTGGCGCACATCCTCAACGGCTTCTTCCCGCTGCTCGGCGGCCTCATCATGTGGCTGACCGGCAAGGACAAGTCCGCGTACGTCGACGACCAGGGCAAGGAAGCCACGAACTTCGGCATCCTCCTCATCGCCGGGCAAATTGCCGCATACATCGTCTACGGAGTCGGAACCGCAGTGACGCTCGGCTTCGGCGCCCTCATCCTGTGGATTCTGCCGTTGGGAGTCTGGATCTGGGGCATCATTCAGGGATTCAAGGGCGGTGCCGCTGCCGAGAAGGGCGAGGCGTTCCGCTACTCCTGGAACCCGCTGCGCCTCATCAAGTAGTTCTCAGGGTGTGACCCTGACGTCCCTCGGGGCCCCGAATCGGTCATGCGGCCGATGCGGGGCCCCGAGTGTTTTTGACAGACTGGTCACATGAACGACACCGAACCCTCACCCACAAGCGCCCCACAAGGCGGCGCACCATACGCACCCATCACGCCCGCTCCGATGCTCGAATCCGAAGCGCGCACGTGGGCCATGCTGGCCCACATCATCGCCGCCGTTGCCTCGCTCATGAGCGCCGGAACGATTGCCTTCGTGGCACCGCTCGTGATCTGGCTGATCTACAAGGACCGTTCCGCTCTCGTGGCGTACCACGGCAAGCAGAACCTGAACCTTCAGATCACCACTCTCGTCTTCGGCGCGGCCGCAGTCATTCTTGGCCTCGTCACACTCGGCGTCGGGCTCATCATTACTCTGCCGCTGTGGGGCCTGTACGTGCTGTACGCACTCATCATCTCGATCGTGGCAGGCGTCAAGGCCTACAACGGCGAGTACTACCAGATCCCGCTGTCGATCAACTTCATCAAGTAGGTTCACGCGTCGCGGCTTAGACCGCAACCGCGCCGAGCCCGGCCGCCGCGCCCCTTGCGGTTGCCGGG
>JBBRWX010000112.1:0-5669 GCA_038248935.1 Actinomycetales bacterium | reverse complement strand
CTGGCCTAGGGACGATGCCGGCCTAGGGACGATGCCGGCCTAGGGACGATGCCGGCCTAGGGACGATGCCGGCCTAGGGACGATGCCGGCCTAGGGACGATGCCGGCCTAGGGACGATGCCGGCCTGGGGACGATGCCGGCCTGGGGACGGCCCTGCCCTAGGGTTGGTCTCGGCATGGACGACGACGGCATCGAGACAGACGCGTGGGCTGCAGACGAAGGCGCTGCGGCGGATGCCCCCATCCCCGCATCGTCCGCATGGCGCGAGGGCGACAATCCCGGGCGTCGGCGCTTCTTTGACTTGGGAGACCTGGCGCTCGAGGCCGACGCTCTCGGCACACTCCCCGGCGTGACGCTCGCGTATGAGACCTGGGGCGAACTCAATGCGGCTCGCGACAACGCCGTGTATATCGCCCACGCACTCACGGGCGACAGCCACGCGTGGGGACCCGCGGAGCCCGGCCACCACACCGGCGGCTGGTGGAACGCGATGGTGGGTGCAGGCCGGCCCATCGACCCATCGAGGCACTTCGTGGTGTCGGCAAATGTGGTGGGCGGGTGCCAAGGGTCGACGGGGCCCGCGTCGGTGCACCCGGTGGACGGGAGACCGTGGGGCTCGCGATTCCCTTACGTGACGATGCGCGACATGGTCGCGGCCGAGATCGCGCTGGCAGACCACTTGGGAATTGACCGCTGGCGACTCATCACCGGCCCGTCGATGGGAGGCATGCGCGCAATCGAATGGGCAGTGACGGTTCCCGGCCGCGTGGGAGCGATCGCCCCAGTCGGTTCGGCCGCGGCCACCACCGCCGATCAGATTGCGTGGTCAACGTCCCAGGTGGCGGCGATTCTCGCGGACCCAAAGTTCCGCGGAGGCGACTACTACGACGCCGCCGACGGTGAGGGGCCCCACGTGGGCCTAGGCATCGCGCGCATGATCGCGCACACGACGTATCGATCCGAAGGTGAACTCGCCGATCGCTTTGGAAGGGCGTTCCAAGGCGATGGCGACCCGCTGGGCAGGGGCGGGCTGTTCGCCGTGCAGTCGTATCTACAGCACCACGGCCGCAAGCTCGCCAGGCGGTTCGACGCCAACACGTACATTCGGTTGGTGCAGGCCATTCAGTCGCACGATGTCGGTCGCGGGCGCGGGGGCGTGGAGACGGCACTCGCGCGCTACACAGGGCCCGCTTTGGTGATCGCGGTCGACTCGGATCGCCTCTACCCGCTCAAGAACTCGCAACTTCTCGACGCGTGCCTGTCCGGTTCGAACGGAGTCAAGGTGGTCCACTCCCCCGTGGGACACGACGGGTTCCTGGTCGAGTCCGGTCAACTCAACGCGTTCATCGCTGAGTTTGAGGCGGGGCTGTAGTCCGGCGGCGCGCGCCGCGCGCAGGCGGAACAACGTACCTGGCAAACATGCCATCTGCGGATGGTATTTGCAATCCTGCCGAGCGCGACTCTAGAGTACGTGCCATGTTCCGCCGAATGTGTCGCTAGTCAAGCGCACGTTTGGCGTGCGCCCGCACAGGGCGTCCAACTCGCACCTTTGAGTCGCGAGCAAGAACCCTCCGCGGGCCCACACCCCACGTGTCGCATCCGCAGACCTGTCACGGTCGCGGGACTGGCGGCGTCCTCCGCTCAGCTCCTGGCGGTGGCGGGTCACCCCCCTCATCACACGTGATCCCTCACCCCACTATCAGGAGAACACCATGACCAACTGGGCCTTCGAAACCAAGCAGGTTCATTCGGGACAGACGCCAGACTCCGCTACCGGAGCGCGCGCCTTGCCCATCTATCAGACCACCGCGTACGTGTTCGAGGACACGACGCAGGCCGCCGCCCGCTTCGCCCTTGCCGATTTGGGCCCGATCTACACGCGCATCGGCAACCCCACGCAGGGCGCCGTCGAGGATCGCGTAGCCGCTCTCGAGGGCGGAGTTGCCGCGTTGCTCGTCGCGTCGGGATCGGCCGCGAACGCGATCGCCATTCAGAACCTGGCCGAGGCAGGCGACCACATCGTCTCCTCGCCCTCCCTCTACGGAGGCACGTACAACCTGTTCCACTACACGCTGCCCAAGTACGGCATCGAGGTCTCGTTCGTGGAGAACCCCGACGACCCCGAGTCGTGGCGCGAGGCCACCCGCCCCAACACCAAGGCATTCTTTGGCGAGTCCATCTCCAACCCCAAGCAGGACCTTCTCGACATCGGGGCCGTGGCCGCGGTGGCTCACGAGGTTGGGGTGCCGCTCATCGTGGACAACACCGTCGCGTCGCCGTACTTGATCCAGCCGTTCCAGTGGGGTGCGGACATCGTGACACACTCGGCCACCAAGTACCTGGGCGGTCACGGCACGGCGATCGGCGGCGTGATCGTCGACGGCGGCACGTTCGACTTTGCGCAGGACCCGGAGCGCTTCCCCCAGTACAACACACCAGACCCGAGCTACAACGGCATCGTGTATGCCCGCGACCTCGGCGTCGGCTCCGCGCTGGGCGCCAACCTCGCGTTCATCCTCAAGGCACGCGTGCAGTTGTTGCGCGATCTGGGGCCTGCGATCTCGCCGTTCAACGCGTTCCTCATCGCTCAGGGCATCGAGACCTTGTCGCTTCGCATCGAGCGTCACGTCGAGAACGCCATCAAGGTAGCTCGGTTCCTCGATGCGAGGGACGACGTGCTGAGCGTCAACTACGCGGGCCTCGAGTCATCCCCGTGGCACGCACTTCAACTGAAGTACGCGCCGCGCGGTGCGGGCTCGGTGTTGGCATTCGAGATCGAGGGCGGCTCCGATGCCGGACGCGCGTTTGTCGACGCTCTCGAGCTGCACTCGCTGGTGGCGAACATCGGCGACGTTCGCTCGCTGGTCATTCACCCCGCCACGACCACTCACTCGCAGCTCACCGCCGAGGAGCAGGCAACCACTGGCGTCACGCCAGGCCTGGTCCGGTTGTCGGTGGGCATCGAGCACATTGACGACATCCTGGCCGACCTCGCGACGGGCTTCGCGGCCGCGGCCGCTGCGCGTTCAACGGGCGACGCGCGGTCGAGCATCACGGCGAACGCCTAAGGCGAAAGGGCCTCGCCATGGACGACGACGCGTCTGAATGGGTTGCCACGCCCCCGACGCCTATACCGGCGTCGGGGGCGTGGCGCCCAGGCGACGATCCCGGCGAGAGGCTCTTTCTCGACATCGGCGACCTCCCACTCGAGGCGGACCCGCTCGAGGTGCTGCCGGGGGTGACCGTCGCGTACGAGACGTGGGGCACCCTCAACGAGGCGCGCGACAACGCGATCTACGTGGCACATGCGCTCAGCGGAGACTCGCATGCCTACGGCCACGCGGGACCTGGCCACCTCACGGGTGGCTGGTGGAACTCGCTCATCGGCCCTGGTAGACCACTTGATCCGACACGCCACTTCATCGTATGCGCCAACATCGTGGGCGGCTGTCAGGGCTCAACAGGGCCCGTGCACCCGCATCCCGTGGACGGGCACCCGTGGGGCTCCCGCTTTCCGTGGCTCACGTTGCGCGACATGGTCGAGGCCGAGGTGCGGCTCACCGACGCGCTCGGCATCGACGCGTGGCGGCTCATCATCGGCCCCTCCATGGGCGGGATGCGCGCGCTCGAGTGGGCCGCCGCATACCCGCTCCGGGTACGGTCTATCGCCGCCGTCGGCACCACCGCCGCCACTACCGCGGAGCAGATCGCGTGGGGCGCGGCACAGACCGCCGCCATTCGCGCCGATGCCCGTTTTGCGGGCGGCGACTACTACGCGGCGGCCGACGGCGAGGGCCCGCATGTGGGCCTAGGTATCGCGCGCATGATCGCCCACACCACGTACCGCTCGGAGCCGGAGTTGAATACTCGCTTTGGCCGCACCGCCCAAGAGGATGCGAACACGCTCCTGCCTGACGGCCGATTCGCCGTGGAATCGTACCTGGAACACCACGCCGAGAAGCTCGCCCGCAGGTTCGACGCCAACACGTATCTGCGCATCGTGCACGCCATTAACACGCACGACGTGGGGCGCGGGCGCGGCGGCATCGGCGACGCCCTTGCGCCATTCACGGGCCCCGCGCTGGTGGCAGCGGTCGACTCTGACAGGCTCTATCCCCTGTCACACTCCCAAGAACTCGCCAGTACCCTTCCCGGTTGCGTGGGCGTCGACCTGCTGCACTCGGACGTGGGCCACGACGGCTTTCTCGTGGAGTCCGCGACACTGAACGCACTGGTTGATGGCCTGTTGGCGCGTGTCGACGCGGCGGTGTAACGCCCGGACCTTGGGCGCGCTACGGTAGGATCGATAACGTTTTCTACCGCCGTCGTACCGCCTTGTGCGGGCAATGGAGCACGCACATGAATACCGCCCGTCGCCGCGTCGATAGCCACTTTGCCCACCGCACCACGGCCACGACGGTGACCATCCTGGATGCGACAGGCAAACCGTTGGCCGGGCGCGAGGTCACCGTCGAGCAGACGCGTCACGCCTTCGGATTCGGCAACATCGGCTTCGACTTTGTGGGCTTCGCAAACGGGGAGAGGGACGCCCACGCCGCGAAGATCTTTGGGGGCGCCAAGCCTTCGCGGGCGGCGGCGCTTGAGCCCCTGTGGTTCGGCCTCTACAACGACGTGACGCTGCCGTTCTACTGGCGCGGCTTCGAGCCCGATGAGGGCCGCCCCGATACCGATCGCATGCTGGCGGCCGCCCGCTACTTTGCCCAGCGCGGCGCCACGATCAAGGGCCACCCTCTCGTGTGGCACACGCTCGCGCCAGGGTGGCTCCTGGACAAGTCCGATGCCGAGGTCGAGTCCGCCATCCGCTCCAGGATCCGCCGCGAGGTCACGGCCTTCGCCGGCGTGATCGACCTGTGGGACGCGATCAACGAGGCGGTCATGCTGCCGATCTTCACGGCCGAGGACAACGCCGTGACCAGGTTGGCCCACTCCAAGGGCCAGGTCGCGATGGTGCGCATGGCCTTCGAGGAGGCGCACGCGGCCAACCCCTCGGCAAGGCTGGTGCTCAACGACTTCGACCTGAGCGCCGACTACGAGCGCCTCATCGAAGATTGCCTTGCGGCGGGTATCACGATCGACGCCATCGGCGTCCAGACCCACATGCACCAGGGCTACCGCGGTCAGGACGCGATCACGGCCATCCTCGACCGCTTTGGCCGCTTTGGGCTGCCGGTGCAGATGACCGAGACCACGCTGCTTTCGGGCAAACTCATGCCCGCGGATATCGTGGACCTCAACGACTACCAGGTGGAAACGTGGCCCTCGACGCCCGGGGGCGAGGAGCGTCAGGCCCAGGAGATGGTGAGCCACTACCGCAACGTCTTCGCCCACCCGGCGACCGAATCGCTCACGTATTGGGGCCTCGCCGACGAGGGCGCATGGCTAGGCGCGCCGTCCGGGCTGGTGCGTCTGGACGGCACGCCCAAGCCCTCCTACTTTGCACTGCGGGACCTCATCAAGGACGAGTGGTGGATGAAGCCCACCACCGTCGTGACGGACGATGCCGGGCGCGTTGTGATCGACGGCGTGGCGGGGACGTATGCGGTCACCTGCGGAGGTGCGAGCGCGACGGTGGACGCCTCCTCCACCGGGCCGAGGGAGACGACGGTCACTGTCTGGTGAGGTGGGTGAGGTGGGTGGGGGGCCGTCGG
>JBBRWX010000111.1:0-5684 GCA_038248935.1 Actinomycetales bacterium | reverse complement strand
GCGCGCTAGGGCGAGAGAGTGTGCCTTAGCGCATGCCGAGAAGAGCGGCCGAGTCGTGGGCGGCGTCGACGATGAGCTGCTTCATGGCCGCGTCGGCCCGGTCCTCGTCGCCATCAACAATTGCCCGATAGACGTCCTCATGTAGACGCAGGTAGTCGCCGCCAGAGTCGTGAGAGAGTGCCATCGCGTTGCGCGAGACGAGGGCCGGCTGAAGCACAACCTCGAACTGCTCGAGAAGCTCGTTACCCACCGCGCGCAGGATCGCGAGGTGGAACCCGATGTCAGAGTCGACCATGTGTGCCACCTGACCCTTGGCGTCCTGGCACATCCGCTCGAAAGCGGCGCCGATTGCCGCCAACTGCGGCTCGGTGCGCCTGGCGGCAGCAAGTCTCGCCGCAGCCGGCTCAAAGATCATCCGGACCTCTTCGAGATCCCTGACAAGCGTTGGGTCGGGCTTGTCGCCGCCACGCCACCCCATGACATCACCGTCCAGGAGTTGCCAGCGGGCACGCTCGGTCACAAAGGTCCCTAAGCGGGGCCGCGCGTCCAGGAGACCCTTCGCGGTCAGAACCTTAATCGCTTCGCGAAGCACCGTCCGACTGATATCGCATTCAACGAGATACGTCTCATAGTCGATGGTGTCACCCGGCTGAAGTTCACCGGCGACGATTCGCGAGCCGAGGAGGTCTACAACCTGCGCGTGAAGACCGCGGCGAGCCGATGGAGTTGCCATGCGCTGACCTTACCGCCCTACTGGTAAACAGGAGTGGGCCCGCTCCGCACCGGCGTGGTCATGGGCCATGTCAGCTGCCGTTGAGCCGTGCCGAGAGTCCGCCATCGACCAGCAACTCGGCTCCCGTAATGAACGATGCCTCGTCGGATGCCAAGAAGGAGACGGCGGACGCGACCTCCTGGGGCAAGCCCAGCCTGTTGAGCGCGGTCGAGGACGCGGTCGCGAGTCGGTCCGCCTCCGGGATGCCGTCCCAGGTCTTGGTGAGAACGGGGCCAGGCAAGACGGCGTTCACCCGAACGTCGGGCCCATACTCAATCGCCAACTGCCTGGTGAGCGCCAGGACGCCGCCCTTGGCCGCCGAGTAAGCGGGGTACCGGGAGATGGTCTGCAGCGCGTGGACGCTCGCAATATTCACCATGGCGCCCTTGGCGCGGATCAGCCCTGGCATAAAGGTTCTCACCGAGTGGTAGACAGCCGTCAAGTTGACCGCGATCTGCCGTTCCCAATCGACCTCGGTTGTCAGGTGTGCGGGCTCACGGACCAGCACATACGCGTTGTTCACCACCAGGTCGACGTGGCGAGAAGCCGCCTCGAGCGAGTCGCCCAGCGCAGCCCAGTCGGGACCGACCCCGACGTCGAGGGTGTGTGAAACGGCCTGTCCGCCGGCCGCGACGATCCCTGACGCGACAGCGTCAGCGCCTTCTCGTGACACATCGGTGACGACGACGAACGCACCTTCGATCGCCAATCGTTCCGCGATCGCGGCGCCGATGCCCTGAGCCGCTCCGGTCACGAGCGCCGTTCTGCCATCGAACCTCATGAGCCATTCCTTTGGTCCCAGGCGTGCTGGGCAGTGAGTGCGAGCAACGCAGGGCCCTGGCCCCATGGGACGCGAAACCCTCGGGGCACGTGCGCGTAGTGGCTGGGCTCGGTGCACGCCATCACGGCGGCCGACACCTCAGCCAGAGTGCCATCCTCGAGGATACCGCGGCGCACTGCGTCGACCGCGGAAAGCGCCGCCCGCTCGACCGACGCCTCGGTGCCCGCGTGTACCGCACCGCGTGCGAGGGCTTGCAGGAAGCCCGCGCCCATGAAGGCTGCAGTCGAGAATTCATCGCCTGACTCCACGTCGTTGACCACCGCGAACCAGTGGCCGTCTGCTCGTTGCAGCCTGAGCATCGCCGCGATCAAGTCGGCGACCGCCTCGGCGATGCGTTCCAACGCCTCGGTGTGGGGTTCGACGATCTCCGCCGGCATCCCGTCAAACTCGTCGAGCACCTCGAGCATGCCCAGGATCGCCCAGCCCTGCCCACGGCCCCATCCGGGCCCAAAGGTGCCTTCGTGATCGCGCAGAACAAAGTGTTGAAAGAGGCCATCGGGCGTCTGGAGCGCGGCAACGTAGCCCAGCGCCTGCTCCACCGCCTCGCGGGCAAAGCTCTCACTGCCCGTGGCCCGCGCGACAGCCGCGAAGAACGGGGGGTCAAAGTGCAGGCAGTCGAGGAACACGCCGGCGGGAGAATTGTCAACGAGGGCACTGTAAGCATCGTCAAGCACGGCTGGGCCGTACGGGTGCATCAGGGGCGAATGCTCCCACGTCTCGTAGACGCCCCGTAGCCGGGGACGCGTGGTGAGGTAGTGCGCAAGCTCCACCGTGGCGGCCAGGAGTCGGTCATCGTGAGAGCGCTCGGCCAGGTGCACCATGGCGCGTCCAGGAGCGGTGCAGTCGAGGCGACGCCTGGGGAGCGCGCGAGTGGCCCACGAGCGAGACCAGCCGTGGGCAAAGGCGGCCCATCGTTCGTCTCCGAGAACATCCGAGGCCTCGATGAGCGCCTCAAACGCGACCGAGTCGCCGAAGTTCCACGTTTCGTAGGCGAGGTCTGTCAGGGTGAGCGCTAGCCGCTCCGTGAGATCACGCTGGGACATTATGCAACCGCCTCAATGAATGCGCCGTTCGTCGCTCGGGTGAGCCGTAACTCACCGTCGTCCACGAGCGCCTCGATGTGACCGACCACGGGGAAGGCGAGGGCGCTGGTGGTGCCTTCGCGCGGCCACGTGCCGACGGTGGTGTTGAGTTGGGCGACGAGGTCACCCAGCCTGATACCGCGGGGAGCGGCACCGACGGCATCACGGACGGCGCGCCTCAACTCGAGCGCAAAGTCCCTGCTCGTGTCGAGGAAGTCGCCGATGGCCTCGCCTTCGAAGACGCCGTAATGGGCGGTGGCCAAGAGTCGCGGTGAAAGCGCCCGCACATGCTCGATCGTCTCGAGGTACGTCCGCTCGAAGCGGTACGTCGGCGGGAATGCTGGCGACCCATCCGCAAGCGGAACGGCGTCGCCAAGGATCGCGTCTGATATCGCCAGGACGCCGGTTGACGGATCATGAACGGCGAGGTGGCCTGGGGAGTGGCCTGGCACGTGGAGCACCTCGACCACACGGTCGCCCAGATCGAGTTCTTCGCCGCCCTCGACCCGACGGCTGATAGGCCCGAAGCCCGCTACGGAACGCATCCAGGCGACGGCTTCGGGGTCTTCGTCAAAACCATAGACGGAGCGGAAGCTGCGGGATCGCTCGGACTCGAACGCCTGCAGGGATTCCATCGCGTCGGCATCCAACCTGTGGGCGATGACGCTCGCTTGTGGCAGATGGCGGTTCGCCTCGGCAACACCGCCGCTGTGGTCCACGTCGCAGTGCGACACGACGATCACCTCCACCTGCTCTCGCGCCACGCCGATCTGGGCGAGTGCGGGCACGACGTAGGCGCCGAGGTCCCCGGCACAGCCCGTGTCCAGCAATACCGACCGCAACGCGCCGACGAAGAGGAACATCGCCGACACCCGGTCACCCAGGGGCGCATCGATGCGATACACCCCAGGCGCGATCTGTACCGGTGTGGCGTCAACGCCCATGAAAGACCGGCTCCCTTTTCTCGGCGAAAGCGGCACGCCCCTCGACCGCGTCCTCGGTCATCATGCACGCGCTGAACGAATCGTTCTCGATGAGCAAGCCCGTGTCGAGCGGCACATTCTGCGCCACGCGCACCATGTGCTTGGTCCGTTGAATGGCGATGGGCGACAGCGAGCCGATCTTGGTGGCAAGCGCGGTGGCGACGTCAAGGACGTCGGCAGGCTCGACGAGCTGTTGGACAAGGCCGATCCTCAGCGCCTCGTTGCCGTCGATCCGTTCACCGGTCAGCAACAGACGCGACGCCCAGCCGGGCCCGACCAGGTGAGTGAGTAGCTGAGTTTGACCCGAGCCACCGTGCCAGCCCCAATTGATCTCACCGGCACCGAAGGAGGAGTTCGCCGTGGCGATACGAACATCGGAAGCAGAAGCCATCTCGAGGCCGCCCCCGATGCAGTAGCCGTCGATTGCCGCAATCACTGGCTTGCGGATCAACCAGATCGCTCGCGCGTAGTCCATCCGTGCGTCAAACCGGTTGCGGTAGGACCAGTGGCTTCCGTAAGAATCGAGATCGGTGATGTCGCTGCCCGCGCTGAATGCTCGGCCGCCCTTGCCATGAAGCACCACGGAACGAATCTCATCGTCGTTGTTGATCTCGTAAACCATGTCATTAATGGCTTTGTCCATCGCCACCGTCATGGAATTGAGCTTCGTCGGCCTGTTAAGGGACACTGTCGCGACGTGCCCTTCTCGAACGAGTTCGATGGGCTGGTCTTCGTGAGTCATTTCAGTTCTCCTCGCCGGTAAGGCCAATGGCGCCGGATGTCGCGAGAGTTGCGATGCGATCGGAAGAGTAGCCCAACTCTCCCAGCAGGTCGGCGGTGTCGGCACCGAGCACCGGTGCGCCTCGGAACACGCCAGTCGGCGTCCCCGACATCTGGATGGGCGGGCGGGCGGTGCGGATGGTGCCCCCAGGCTGAGGTTGGTCGACGAACATTCCCACCGCCTTCACGTGCGGGTCGTTTGCGAGGGCCTCGTAGTCGTAGACCGGGCCCGCCCACACGCCGTGCTTGTCGGAGGCGTCGATCCATTCTTGAGTCGTTCGACCCGTGAACTTGTCACGGATGTGGCTGTAGATCTCATCCCCATGGATCGCCCCGTCGTTGTACTCGGTCATGCCACGCAAGTAGTCGTCGTCGAGCATGTCTCCAAGCGACGGCAGCGGGGACATCCCAAGGGTGAGCCACGCGTCCTTCGTCCGGTAGACGCCGTACGGGGCGGGGATCGAGGCGTGTGCTGAGCGCTCGGAGCCGCGGGTAGGCTGGCGTCCCGCGTTGAGATAGGTGACGATCTCCTGAAGCTGAGCGTCGAGCACGACGGACAACATGTCCACCTCGACGTGTTGCCCTTCGCCCGAGGTCTCACGTGAGTGCAGCGCCGCCAAGATACCGATGGCGGCCTGGTAACCCGTCATGCAGTCGGCTGCCCACAGCGCACCCGGGGCCGGGTCGTCTCCGGCGCTGCCGACAGAGAACATCGAACCCGAATACCCCTGGACGACGAGGTCCTGGCCGGGGCGGTCCCTGTACGGACCGCTCGAGCCGTAGCCCGAGATGGAGCAATAGATGAGCCGAGGGTTGATCGCGTGGAGCTGCTCGTAGCCGACACCGAGTCGCTCGGCGGTGCCGTGGCGGAAGTTCTGGATGAACACGTCCGCAGTGGCGACGAGGTCGCGAACAACCTCGGCCGACTCGGGGTTCTTCAGGTCGACCGCCAGGCTGCGCTTGTTGCGGTTCACCGCGAGGAACGTCGTCATCTGGCCGTCAACTGTGATGTTTTCGAAGCCGTGAGTCCTGTTGAACTCACCCTTCTTTGGCGGCTCGAGTTTGACGACATCCGCTCCAAGGTCGCCTAGCCGCGTGGCGGCAAGCGGGCCTGCAAGCATCTGCGTGGCATCCAGCACTCGCACGCCGGCGAGTGCGCCCGGCTCCTTTGCCGAACCAGACATCGAGTCCTCCATGTTGTAGTAAACTAATATGATTATAAAGTG
>JBBRWX010000110.1:0-5786 GCA_038248935.1 Actinomycetales bacterium | reverse complement strand
GCTCGTACACACATTACGGGAAAAAGAGAAGGGCCCCGCCCCAGGGCGCGCCCCTAACCGGCGCCCGCGGGGCGCGGGGGGGGAAACGGCCCAAAACAAACTCCCCCCAGTTGCTGGAGGCGGTCGCCGCGCGCCGCGCATGCCGGCCGCCACGACGCGTCCGGTGTTGTCGGGGGTATAGCCCGCCGCCACCTCGCGTCGCCCGCGCCGGGCCGCGCCAGGGGCGCGCCCCTTCTCTTTTTCCCGTAATGTGTGTACGAGCACACATCCGCGCTCAGTCCGCTTGAAGACAGAGTTTTCCACTCTGTTGAACCGGGCATCGTGAGCACCGTCGCCGTCGACGTCGACTCTTTCGCGAATCGCCCCCACAACTCGCCAGGCGATCCTGGTGGCATTCCGGCAAATCAGGAGGTCTCGGAAGTGAAAAAACTCATCAACTCCCCGGAGACGGTTCTCGCGGATTCCCTCGCCGGTGTGGCAGCCGCGCACCCGGAACTTCGTGTCGACGAGGTGAATCGGATCATCTATCGAGCCACCCCCAAGTCGGCGGGCAAAGTCGCCTTGCTCTCGGGCGGCGGCACTGGTCATGAGCCCCTCCATGGGGGCTACGTCGGTGAGGGCATGCTCGATGCGGCGTGCGCTGGCGCGGTCTTCACCTCGCCCACTCCCGACCAGATGCTGGAGGCAACGATGGTTGCCGATCAGGGTGCAGGCGTGCTGCATATCGTCAAGAACTACACGGGCGACGTGATGAACTTCGAGCTGGGCGCGGAACTCGCCGCGGCAGAGTCCGGGATCGAGGTTGCCGTCGTTGTCGTCAACGATGACGTCGCGGTCGAGGATTCGAGCTTCACCGCGGGTCGCCGAGGCGTCGGCACGACCGTCCTGCTCGAAAAGATCGCGGGAGCCGCTGCCGAACAAGGCCGCGACCTTGCCGCCGTCCTGGCGGTAGCGGAGAAGGTCAATGCGTCGGGCCGCTCCATGGGCGTCGCCCTCACCAGCTGTACCGTCCCCCTAGCGGGAAAGCCCACCTTTGACCTCCCCGATGACGAGATGGAGATCGGCGTGGGCATTCACGGCGAGCCGGGACGCCGCCGCGTGCCGCTGGCCGGGGCCGCCGAGATCGCCCGGCAACTCGTCGAGCCGATCTTGGCCGATCTGGATTTCACGGGCTCCCCGACGATCGTGATGCTGAACGGGCTGGGCGGCACACCGCTCATCGAGCTCTACGTCATGTATGCCGAAGTGAGGAAACTCCTCGACGCCGCAGGCATTGAGGTCGCCCGCTCTCTCGTGGGCAACTACATCACGGCGCTGGACATGGCGGGCTGCTCCGTGACGATTCTCAAGGTCGACGATGACCTGCTCAGCTTGTGGGATGCGCCCGTGAACACCGCCGGACTTCGTTGGGGGATCTAGCATCATGACGAATGAGAACATCGGCCTCGATCAACTCACCGGCTGGCTCACCCGCTTTCGCGACCTTGTCACCGAGCAGGTCTCCTATCTCACCGAGCTCGATTCGGCCATCGGCGACGCGGACCACGGCTCGAACATGACCCGCGGGATGGACGCGGTCGTCGACAAGATCCACGCCTCACCGGCCGGCACCGTCGACGCGCTGTTCAAGTCAGTGGGCATGACCCTGGTGACGACGGTGGGCGGTGCCAGCGGCCCCTTGTACGGCACGTTCTTCCTACGGATCGGCGCGACGGCAGGCCCCGTCGAGACCCTGGACGCGCCCGGCCTGGCATCGGCGCTCCGTGCAGGGATGGGCGGGGTCGTCGCCCGTGGCAAGGCTGAGTTCGGGGACAAGACCATGGTCGATGTCCTTGGGCCCGCACTCGACGCGTTCGATGCCGCCCTCGCCGTCGCCGCCGATATCGCTTCGGCCGCCGCTGCGGCCTCCTCCGCCGCACACACAGCGAGGGACGCCACCGAATCCCTGCTCGCGCGCAAGGGCAGGGCGAGTTACCTCGGGGAGCGCAGCATCGGCCACATCGACCCTGGTGCCGCATCGACGGCTCTGCTGTTCCAGGCTCTGGCCGAGACTCTTACCAAGGAGTAGCCCGTGATCGGAATCGTGGTGGTATCGCACAGCCCCCGGCTCGCGCAGGCAGCGGTGGACCTCGCGCTGGAGATGGTCGGCGATGGCGGGCCCGCCATCGCGATCGCGGCCGGTGCAGGCGAGGGTGTGACGGGAACCGACGCGGTCAAGGTCGCCGAGGCCATCACCGAGGTCTCCTCTCCAGACGGCGTGCTCGTGATGATGGACCTCGGGTCGGCCGTGATGAGCTCTGAGATGGCGCTGGAATTCCTGGCGGATCCCGAAGTGACCGTCAGGCTGACAGCCGCGCCCTTCGTCGAAGGCCTCATCGCTGCAGTGGTGTCCGCGGCAGGCGGCGCGAGTCTGGATGACGTAGACAGGGAGGCCAGGGGTGCCCTCAACGCCAAAAGGGCCCACCTGGGCGACGGCGAACAGCCTGGACCATGGCGTGACGTTGGCCCGGTAGCAGAGCATTCCATCGAGATGACCCTCGCCAACCCAAACGGCCTGCACGCGCGGCCCGCGGCGATGCTTGTCAAAGCCATCGGCGCCTTCGAGGCCACGGTGACGGTTGCCAACCTCCGTACCGGCCGGCCCCCAGTTCCGGCGAACAGTCCGACCGCACTGCTCGGCGTCGGCGCTGGGCAGGGCGACACGATCTCCGTCGCGGCTTCCGGGAGACAAGCGAGGGAGGCTCTCGAAGCAGTGGCCCAACTTGTGCGCGACGGGTTCGGAGAGCTCGAGACCGCTGCGGTCGCAACTGTCTCCGAACAGTCCGCAGCGCTCGACACCGCAGCGCCACCAGATGAGCGGCCGTCGAACGAGGGGCCGTCGAACGAGGGGCCGTCGAATGAAGGTTTGCCGAGCGGGCCCATCGGGGTCAGCCCCGGCATCGCGGTCGGACCGATCGTGCGGATGCCGGTCCAATTGGAGCAACCGGTCGATGCGCCCGTCCTCTCTGAGCAAGAGCGGTCGGCGGCCGTGGTCCGGATCGAGGCAGCCTCGGCATCCGTCGCCAGCGCTCTACAAGACAGGGCCAGCCGAGTGTCCGGTCCGGCGCGGGAGATCTTGGAAGCAACGGCCCTGATGGCGAACGATCCCGGGCTGATCGGTGATGCCTGCGCGCGGGTGACCGACGAAGGCAAGACCCCTGAGCGGGCCGTGTGGGCGGCGGCCGGCGACATTGCCGCGATGTTCACGGACCACGGGGGGCTTCTCGCCGCGCGCGTCCCCGACCTGCATGACGTGCGGGGCCGCATCGTGGCCGAACTGCTCGGTCGCCAAGCGCCCGGCCTGCCAGAGCGCACTGAGCCCTACGTGCTCGTGGCCCGCGATCTGGCGCCTGCCGACACCGCGCTGATCGATCCCGCGGTGTGCAGGGCGATCGTGACCGTTGAGGGTGGCGCTACGTCACACACGGCCATCATCGCCCGCGCCCTCGGCCTGCCCGCCGTGGTGGGTGCTCTGCATGCGCTGGAGATCAGGGAGGGCAGCGTCGTCATCGTGAATGGCACCACAGGCGTGATCATCGAGGACCCTACGGACGAGCAGATTGTGCAGGCCGAGCACTAGGGAGTCGCGCTCCTCCGCACAGAATTCTGTTTCCTAGATCATGATGAGGCTCCCGGCGTGAGTCCGGTCGGGCAACGAGGGATCGTTCGACAGCGTCGTTCCCGCCCCCCTTCGTCCCACTAGCTCACGGCTGGTGCGCCGAGCCTAGGCCGAGTCGCGCCAGACCACGGGGGTCTCGAGGACCGTCCCTTCGTCGATCACCTCGCCGTCGATGAGTCGCAGGACGAGTTCGCTGGCGGCCCGACCCACCTCGTAAGCGGGCTGATGCACTGTCGAAAGTGGCGGATCGCACCGCAGCGCCCACGCGCTGTCATCGAAGCCGACAACTCCGACGTCCTCGGGCACCCGCCTGCCGTGCTCTCGAAGCACACTCATCGCCCCAGCCGCGACCGCGTCACTCGCGGCGACGACGCCGTCGATGAGTGGCTCGCGGCTCAGCAGTTCCTGCATGCCTGCTCGGCCGGCCGCATAGCTGTACAGGTCGACCGAGGCGACCAGTGAAGCGGTGAAGGAGTCGCCGAGAGCGGCGACAAAGCCCGCAAGGCGGTCGGCGCCCGAGGTGCGATCGAGCGCGGCGGCGATCATGCCGACCTTACTGCGACCGGTCGCCAGCAGCCGGTTGGTGATCTCACGGGAGGCTTCCAGGTTGTCGATCCCGACCGAGGTGGCATTCGGGAGGCTCGGCATGCTGCCGATGAATACGGCAGGCACGGCGAACTGCTCGATCGCTCGGGTGACCGGATCCTCGACGCGCGCAGAGACGACGATGGCGCCGTCAACGAAGCCGCCGGCGAGGTACTCCACCACGCGCGCCACGTCCACTTCGGAGTCAACCACGATGGTGGCCATGAGGTAGTTCGACTCTGACAACGTGGAGTTCGCGCCGAGCAGGATAGAGCCGATGTTTGGGTCCTCCACGAACACGACGTCGGGCTCGTGCACGATGAGAGCGATCATGCGGGTGCGTTGGTTTACCAAATTGCGTGCCGAGATGCTCGGCACATACCCGACCTCTTCGATTGCCCTCGCGACCGCGTCCCTGGCGGCAGCTGAGATGTAGCCCTGTCCGTTCACATAGCGGCCCACGGTCGCACGCGAGACACGGGCAACGGTAGCGACATCGCGGACCGTGGGGCGGCGGGGGCGTTCCGCCATGTCAGGGCACCGTCAGCGGGGCCACGGCGGGTCCCGACGTGCGGCCGCTGAGCGCCGCGGGGGCGAATCCGATGATCGCTACAGTCGCACCGAATCGAGTGGCGCGGGTGACTGTTGGGAGATCCGACATTGTCTCCTCCTGTCCTCGTTGATAAGTATCGACGAACATCACCAAGGGTGCGGGATGCGGTCACAGACGGGTCCTCGTGCGCCGGACCATCCCGTTCAGTTATCGCACTTGGAATCGTCAACGAAACACAAGATCCGCTCTTCGACTTTCATCTTTTCACAAAATGTGAGATCGTGCACATACGGACGCTTTAGTGAAGGCTCTTGGCCCGCCGACGGCGGATCGGGGTGGTTCGCGAAACCGAGTCCGCGACGGCCGAATGTCGGGCCCTGGTTGATGGAACTCCCAAGGAGGTGAGAATGCCATTCGTGCGAGTGCATTTCGAGCGCTCACTGTGGGAGCGCGAAGCTCAGCACATCGGCGCGGCGATCCACGAGGGGCAACTCGCGCAACCCGAGCCCGCTACCCCGAGGGACGACCCCTTCCAGGCCTTCTTCTCCCACGAGCTGGCCGAACTGTGCTTCCGCCCCGACGCCAGGGGTGGCGTTCGACACGGGCCAAGCGACCCCCATGACCGCCATGACCCCCATGACCCCCGCCACCAGAGTGAGCGGATCGCCGAGTATCGACAAGCCGGAGCACCCAAGAAGGAGTCCCGATGGACAGCAAGCAGTTTTCGCTCTACGGAAACAGGATCACTGCTTCCCAGGACCGCAAAGCGCTCAAGTGGCAGAAGATGTTCGTGGACAAGTTCAACTTCGACCCCAACGAGACGTACGAGCTGAGCGTCCACGAGAACACCCAGCTGGGAGAGGCACTCGGCCTGCGCGAGTTGCGCCGCGACGGTGAAGGCGACCCGATCGACCGCGAGAACGGCGTCGTCATCTCCACGATCCGGATGGGCTACGGCCACTACCGGATCGCGATGGCAGGAGCCTCCGC
>JBBRWX010000109.1:0-6084 GCA_038248935.1 Actinomycetales bacterium | reverse complement strand
GCACGTTCGCCATCACGACGAGCAGCTCGGCAATCGGGCCGTTCGTCGTCCACAGCTTCACACCGTCCAGGACGTACTCCGAGAGGTCCTCGCTCAGGGTCGCCGTCGTCCCCATGCGGGCGGGGTCCGAGCCGACATCGGGCTCGGTGAGCAGGAACGCGGAGATGGCGCCGCCCGCGCACCGCGGGAGGAACTCGTTCTTCTGCTTCTGCGTGCCGAACATGCGGACCGGCTCCGGGACGCCGATCGACTGGTGCGCGGAGGCCAGCGCCCCCAGGCTCGGGTGCACCGAGCTGACCACCATGAGCGCGCGCCCGTAGTACAGCAGCGACAGCCCGAGCCCGCCGTACCGCGCGGGGATCTTCATACCGAAGACGCCGAGCTCCGTGAGTCCCGCGAGGTACTCGTCCGGGATGCGGTCCTCCCGCTCGATCCGGCGACCGTCGAGCGTGACGCAGTACGTAGTGAGCCGGGCGAGGAACGCGTCGCCGTCCGCCACGGCCTCGGGGCTCGGCAGGGGGTGCGGATGAATCAGTTCGAGGTCGAAGTCACCGAGGTACAGGCCCTTCGCGAAGCTCGGCCGGACCCACTCGGTCTCACGCGCGGCCTCCGCCACCTCGCGCGCCCTGCGCTCGCTCACGTCCCGGGTGGTCGGCGGTGCGTCGTCCTTGATCGTCATGGAAGCCCCCTGGTCGAGTAGCCACGCGAGCGCGCTGCAGTTCCTCGATGCTAGCGGGACCTTCCTGGCTATCCGGGTCGTGAGCGGGTTGGCCTGAGTGGCTGGCAGGTCGTTTGTGGATGGTGACCTGGGGCAATGGGCGTGTCGGTGCCGTACTTGTGCGGTCGGCTCGTGTATTACCCATATATGGCATCGATCGTGGGGAAGAAGCGCGGGAACCAGACGTACTACTACCTGGTGACTTCCGCGCGGGTGGACGGCAAGCCGCGCATCGTCGACCAGCAGTACCTGGGCAGCGCGGATGAGGTGATGGCCCGGTTGTGCGGAGCGCCGGGCGGGGCCCCAGAGCGCACCCAGCACAAGAAGTTCGGCGACCTGGCGGCGGTCTGGGGGGTCTTGCAGAGACTCGGGGTGATCGAGGCGATCGACCAGGCGTGTGGTGCGCGCCGGGCGGACGCGGGCGCGTCGGTGGGGACCTACCTGGCCCTGGCCACGTTGAACCGGGTCGTGGCCCCGTGCTCGAAGCTCGCCTTCGCTGACTGGTGGGCCACCACCGCGGGCCCGAGGTTCACGAAGGTGCCCGTGGCCGCGGTGGACCACCGCCGGTTCTGGGATGCGATGGACGTGCTGGACACCACCAAGATCGCCGCCGCCGAGCGGGCGATCAGCAAGGCGATGGTCACCGAGTTCGGACTGGACCTGTCCGGTCTCGCGCTGGACATGACGAACTTCGCCACGTTCATCGACTCCGCCAACGACCGGGCCCCGATCGCCCAACGCGGCCACGCGAAGCAGAAACGCAACGACCTGCGCCTGGTCGGCCTCGCCCTGGTCGTGACCCGCGACGGCGCGATCCCCGTGACCAGCCACACCTACCCCGGCAACCGCCCCGACGTCACCCAGTTCACCGACGTCCTGGACGAGCTCACCACCCGCTACGCCACCCTGTTCGACCAGCCCGGCCCGGCGGCCACGGCAGGTAGGGGCGGTGCGGCACCGACGGTCGTGTTCGACGCCGGCCAGAACAGCGCCGCGAACTTCGCCCACCTGGCCGACAGCGCGCTGCACTTCGTCGGGTCACTACCACCGAGCGACTTTCCCGACCTGCTCGCCCTGCCCGACGAGCGCCGCACCGACGTCGATGCCGAGCGGTTCCCCGGGCTGAGCGCGCTGGACACCCGGGCCGTCGTGTTCGCCGCCGACCGGCGAGTGATCCTGACGCACTCCACCGGCCTGGCCACCGCGCAATCGCGCGGATTCGACCAGACCCTCGCCAAAGCCACCCGCGCCCTGGACGAACTCAAAGCGACCCTTGAACGAGGCAAGACCCGCCGCGAGAGGACCGCCGTCCTGGCCGAGATCACCCGAATCACCCACCCCCGCTGGATCCGACGGGTCTTGAGCACCGAACTGACCGGTCAAACCCCGGCCCAGATGCGCCTGACCTACAAACTCGACCCCGCCGCCCGCCAAGCCCTGGACACGGAGATCTTCGGCAAACGCCTCCTGGTCACCGACCACGACGACTGGACCATCACCGAGGTCGTGGCCGCCTACCGCTCCCAGAACGACGTCGAATCCGGGTTTCGCCAACTCAAGGACCCCCACGTCGTGGGATTCTCCCCGATGTTCCACTGGACCGATCCCAAAATCCGCGTCCACGTCTTCTACTGCGTCCTGGCCCTGGCCGTCGCGCACCTCATGCGCCGCGAAGCCCACCACGCCGGGATCAACCTCTCCGTGCGCGAACTACTCACCACCCTGGGAGGCATCGAGGAGACCGTCCTGCTCTACCCGACCGGCAACAAAGGCCGCCCCCGCGCCCAACGCATCCTCACCGACACCAATCCCACCCAGAAGCAACTGTTCGAGCTGTTCAACCTTCAGACCCACGCCCCGAAACGCTGACATGGGTAATACAAACCAACGACCAGAAAATGACACCTGACCTGCACGCTTAAGAGCGAAGCCCGCGATAGCCAGGAAACTCCCGCTAGCACCAAGTTCGAACCCGCCAAATGGAACTTCAGTCGCAGAATAACCCTTCGGCGCGCTCTTCACAGAAGTTAGCCTCGTCAGGAGGACGGTTCACTCCTGGCGATGGCCGCCCGTTGTTGGCTCCGTGTACGGCCGAGTTGGCGGTGCCCGTCGCAACTGCCAACGATCGTTGCCGCTGCTCATGCTCGACATGTGGGAGCCCGCGTTCTATCTTCAGTACAAGAAGGTCAAGGCCGACTACGTGAAGGCATGGTGGAACGTCGTGGACTGGGCCAACGTCCAGGACCGCTTCACCAAGGCCTCCGCGACCACGGGCCTGCTGGTCTAGGTTTTTCGCCTCATAGAGACGCTGTCCCCCTTCCCGGGTTCGCCCGGTACGGCGTCTCCCCCACTAAGGGCGGGTCTACCGGAAACGGTGGGCCCGCCCTTGGTCTTTGCGCCCCCGCGCCTAGAGTGGCTCGACCCGTGCCTTCGCGTGGCATTGTTGGTCCGCGAGCGGCCAGATCTGGACCGCTAGGACAGCCACACCGAGGCGATGGGCCAGTTCACACGCGCCCTTGGACTCACGCTAGGTTGGCGCCGCCGCGCTGTTCTCGCGCGCCGCTACGGACCCTGGCCCTCGTCATGGCGACGATGCCCAGCGAGGCAACGACCAGCAGTGCCGACAGTGGGTAGAGGCTCGAGGGTGCGACCGCGACCAGCAGCCCTCCCACGCCGATAACTACGAGAGGTCGACGCACCCATGTCAGCGCGGCACCAACGACGCCTCCCGCAACGAGAGCGGTCACGATCTGGTTTGCCGCAAACCAGCCAGCATCGGCGAGGTACAAGACCGCGTCCAGGGCCTCGATCGCGGCGACGATGCGGATGGTCCACGTGAGGGAGCGCACTGTCGTGGCGCGGCGGCTGCTGGATGGCACGGTGCTGTCCTTCCGGTGGACTCGTTCAGGGTTTCATCCTAGATTCCGCGGCGGTCCCATGGGGGGTGCGACGCGAGCACGATCGCCTACTAGAGGATTGACGGACCGCGAGACTCACCCCCGTCGCTCGAGGCGCGCGGGCCCGTGACCGCGTGCGGCTCGCTGCGATGCGCGCCGACGGAGTATCGTGCGAGCAATGGACGCAAAGGTAAGGGTGCCCCGCACAGGGGTCGCAATGGGTGGTTGGAAGGGCGTGCTGAACGTTGGAGGCGATCTGATTCGCGTGATCGGTGATGATCCGGCGAACCGCCTGGATATCGATCCAGCGCAGGTGAGGCGATGCTCGTTCAACCCTAGAAACGGCCTGTGGGCGTTCCGATTCAAGGACGGCCTGAAGGTCTATCTGCAGACGTCTGGAAGGATCCTCTCGGCAGACAGGAGCCCAGCGGGACATGCCGCGAACGAGTGGATCGACGGTTTGCTCGCAAAGCACGAGGTTCTGGTCTTCTCGGCCTGACGGAGCCACTCACGCTGACCCTGTGTGGATGCGCGTCGACACTTGACGCACGGACTGAATCTGCGGTGAGCCGCCGCCTACTCGAGTGACAACAGCAAGGTGTCCGAGTCGCCCACGCGGCCCACCTTGGTGAACCCGAGGCCCTCGTACAGCGTGCGCGCTGCCACGTTGCCGTCCTCGACCGAGAGGCTCACGGCTCCGATGCCCTCGGCCATGGCGCTAGCGATCAGCCCCGCCATCAGCTCCGTCGCGAGCCCGTTGCGGCGATACGGTGCGAGCACCGCGAGGCCCACCTCGGGGACTTCGTCCGCCACGTAGCCATACCCCCGGTCATCGCTCGTGAACGTGCGCCACCACGCGGCGCCCGCAGGTCGATCCCCGATGTGGGAGATGACTCCACCATCGCCCGCGCGCATCCAACCGGCGACGTAGTGAGCGACCTCTGGGGTAGCGAGCAACGTCTCAGCGGTCCACTGTTGGTCCTCACGCCAATTCATCGCCGCGAGCAAGAACGGCATGAGGTCATCCGCCGCTGTCATCCCCCTGATCGTCACACTGCCATGGTGACACGGCGGGCGACTGACTACCAGGCGGCCTCGACCACGAGCGGCGGCCTGTGCGATACGTCGTACACGCGGA
The DNA here is from genome assembly GCA_038248935.1 of Actinomycetales bacterium. GTDB lineage: Bacteria > Actinomycetota > Actinomycetes > Actinomycetales > Demequinaceae > Demequina. Next base: position 1,331 of record JBBRWX010000109.1, on the reverse strand, counting down.
GCCAATCGGGGCGCACCACCACGACGACATAGCCCTCATAGCGGGAGCGCGATCCCGGCATGAGCCGCTCGAACTCGGCTGCGAAGTGGTCGGCCTCGTCGCCCACCGTGATCAACGCGGCACCCTCGAATTGAACCGATACGTGACCCGTGGCACCCACGACGACGGCCACGCGACCGTTGGCCGCAAGGTTGGCAAGCTTTCGCGCACTTGGGACCACGTTGAAGATCAGCGTTCCGTCATCGAGCGCGGTGATGCCGACCAAGGCGGCTTCCGGGGCGCCGTCGGCTGTGACGGTTGCGACGATGGCGCGGCCCTCCTCGCGGACGTAGGCGGCGATTGCGGTTCGGTTGTTCGGATCAAGGGTCATGCGGGAAGGCTAACGCGCGTGGTCTCCCACTCACGGGCACTTAGGCCCAAGCCCCGCCCAACATCGGGCCTTCCCCATAGACTTGGCCCGCGCATCGTCCCGTGCGCACGCTGGAATCGAGGAGCGCACCGTGACCGTGCCCGACCGCAGCACCCACCCCGCCGATTCACACGGCTTCATCGAGGTCCACGGCGCGCGCGAGAACAACCTCAAGGACGTGTCGCTCACCATTCCCAAGCGGCGCCTCACGGTGTTTACCGGCGTCTCGGGATCGGGAAAGTCGTCCCTCGTATTCGGCACGATTGCCGCCGAATCGCAGCGCCTGATCAACGAGACGTACTCCGCATTCGTGCAGGGCTTCATGCCCTCGCTCGCAAGGCCCGACGTTGACGCGCTGAGCGGAGTGAGCGCAGCAATCATTGTCGATCAGGAACGGATGGGGGCAAACTCGCGCTCCACTGTGGGAACCGCTACGGACGCGAATGCCCTGCTCCGCATCCTCTTCAGCAAGGTGGGCCATCCACACATCGGGCCGCCGCAGGCCTTCTCCTTTAACGTCCCCTCCGCCAGTGGAGTGGGCTCGGTGAAGGTCGAAAAGGGGGGCTCCACGAGCGCGCAGAAGCGCGAATACAAGGTGCTCGGCGGCATGTGCCCTCGCTGCGAGGGCATGGGAACCATCAACGACATCGACCTCACCCAGCTTTACGACGATACGAAGTCGCTGGCTGGCGGCGCTCTCACCATTCCCGGATACACGGCCGACGGTTGGTACGTGCGCATCTTTACCGAGTCAGGATTCCTCGATCCCAACAAGCCGATCAGGGATTTCAGCCCGCGCGAACTCGACAACTTCCTCTACAAGGAGCCCACCAAGGTCAAGATCGAGTCGATCAACATGACCTATGAAGGCCTGGTTCCCAAGATCCAGAAGTCCATGCTTTCCTAAGACGTGGATGCGATG
>JBBRWX010000108.1:0-6201 GCA_038248935.1 Actinomycetales bacterium | reverse complement strand
GGCGGTAACCAGAAGACGATCCTCGACCCAGACGGGGACGGGATCGACAACTACCTGATCCCTGACAACAAGATCGCCGACTACCTGGCCGCCCGCGACGCGGGCCACACCTGGACCGACACGGCCCGCAAGGGCTAAGGCCAGCCGATGGCGCGGCCCGTCGTCGGGCCGCGTACCACCGCCGATTACGCCTTGCGGCGTCCGAACGACGAGGCCAGCGCGAGCGCCACACCCACCAGCAGGAGGATGAGCCGCACCGAGAACTCGATGGAGTCGGAGCGGAGCATGTCCACCAACTGAATGAGCGCGATGGTCCCTGCCACAACGGCCGCATAGCCAGTAGCGAGGCGGTTCGACATGAGCGAGAACGCGATGACCGCAAGCCCAGCAATGAACAGGATGAGCGGCACCGTTTCCTTGATGGCCGCGCCGGAGAACGTGATGGTATTGCCGGTAAGGAACACCGCAACGGCGATGCAAAGGCCGCCGATGACGCCCAGGAATGTGTTGCTTCTCATGACAGCCCTTCCGAGGCACGTGCGAGCGCGTCGTCGCCCTCGCTGACTAAACACTAGGCCCAATCGCCCCCACCGGGCCAGGAGCAATCTAGGGCGGTCTGCGACCAGGAACGCGGTGCCATGAAGCATCAGCACTACTGCGTCTCGGGCAGGAATCGCCCCGCTCGTTTACCCTCTAAAGATGTCCCGCAGCGTGACCCGCACCCCGCAGCAGCGCCTCATCCTGGCGATCGCCATCACGGCCAGCTTTGTCGCGTTCCTCGACTCGAGCGTGGTGAACGTGGCGCTGCCGTCCATCGTGGAACAACTGGGCGGCGGACTCACCACCCAGCAGTGGACGGTCGACGCTTACCTGCTGACGCTCGGCTCGCTCATTCTTGTCGCGGGGTCAGTGTCCGACGCCTTTGGCCGCCAGCGCGTGTTGCGCATCGGCCTGATCCTGTTTGGGATCGCCTCGGTGGCGATCGCCGCGGCTCCCACCTCCGGGGTGTTGATCGCGGCCAGGCTGTTGCAAGGCGTGGCCGGCGCGATGCTGGTGCCGTCCTCCCTGGCGCTCATCATGTCCTCCTTCGACGGCGCCGAGCGTGGCCGCGCCATCGGCACCTGGACTGGGGCCACGTCGGGCGCCTTCGTTGCAGGCCCGCTCCTGGGCGGCCTCGCGGTGGACCTCGCGTCGTGGCGGTGGGCGTTCCTTATCAATGTGTTGCCGATTGCGGTGGCGATCTACCTGCTGACGAGGGTCGAGGCGCGCGACGTGCGCAGCAACGATGCACGCGGCGACGACGCGCACGTGGACCTGGTCTCGGCCGCCCTGTGTGCGTTGGGCCTGGGCGGGGCCGTCTTCGCGCTGATCGAGCAGCCAAACCTCGGCTGGGGCGACCCGGCCGTGTGGGGCTCGGGTGTGGCGGGAGTCGCGGTATTCGTCTGGTTCGTGTGGCGCCAATCGCGCATCGCCAGCCCGATGCTCCCGCTCGGTCTCTTTGCGGCGCGCAACTTCGCGTGGGGCAACGTGTCCACGCTGCTCGTTTACGGAGCCTTGGGCCTCAACGGCTTTGTGGTGTCCGTGTATTTGCAAGAGGGCGCCGGTCTCACCGCGACGGCAGCGGGCCTGTCCACGATGCCGATCACCCTGGCGCTCATCCTGCTCAGCTCACGCGCGGGCGCCGTCTCAGGGCGCATCGGGCCGCGCCTCTTCATGACCCTGGGACCGCTCGCGATGGCCGGTGGCGCGCTGCTAATGCTGGCGGTCTCCGAGCCGTTCTCCTACTGGACGCAGCTTCTGCCAGGGGTGTTGCTGTTGGGCGTGGGCCTGGCCCTGACAGTCTCGCCATTGACAGCCGCGGTGCTTGGTGCCGTCGACTCGGCGCGCTCCGGCATCGCCTCTGCGGTCAACAACGCTGTCGCTCGCATCGCGGGGCTGGTGGTGGTCGCCGCCCTCGGCGCAGTGGTGGGGGGCGAGCTCAACCTCGCGGGATTCCACCGCGCCATGGCGTTCTCGGCGGTGCTGCTCGCGCTGGGCGGCATCGCGTCCTGGGCGGGTATCCGCAACACCGCGATGGCACAAGGAGATGATGCGGCCTCGCCTGACGGTGGCCTCGCCTGACGGTGGCCTCGCCTGACGGGGGCCTCGCCTGACGGGGCCTAGCCTGACGCAGGCCTAGCCTGACGCAGGCCTAGCCTGACGCAGGCCTAGCCTGACGCAGGCCTAGCCTGACGGGGGCCTAGCGCGTCGCGTCGAGCGCAGCGTCGGCGAGGCTTTCGAGTTCGGAGGCGCCGATGCCTGGCCATCCGTGCAAGAGGTTGAGCCACTCAACTGGCAGAGCGCTTGCGCCAACGAGAGCGCCCGCGAGTGAGCCTGCGATCGCGGCGACGGTGTCGGTATCGCCGGCCGCGTTGATCACGTCCTCGATCGTGGCGAGGTACGGGTTGAGGTCGCCCTGCGTCCACGAGGGGCTCGTGGGCCCCGCGCTCGCGAGGGCAGACACGGCCTCTTGTAATGCGTGCACCACCCACCCGTTGTTGGGGAACGCGGCGGGTTGAGCCGAGCTGGCCTCGCGCACCAGCTCCTGCCAGCGTATTCGTCTGTCGTCCGGAAGCGCCGCAAGGGCCGCCTGCCAGTTGACGGCACCGTCGAGAATCGCCGACCTCACTGCGAGGGACCAGACCACGCACGCATCACCGGCATCGGCATCAAAGTGAGTGAGGTCGCTGACAGCACGGGCCGCGGCCGCCGTACGCGCGGCGCCGTCGGGAGCGTCGAGATACGCGAGCGCCACGGGAGACGTCCGCATGAGAGAGCCGTTTCCTGCGGACCTACCGGTCTCTTGGTGCACGTTGCGCGCGGAGATCCTGAGATCGACCGAGCTCGGGCTGGTTGTCCCCGACAGCACCCGGCGCGTCTGCACACCCATGTCCTTGGCGTCCCTTGCCCAGCCCCACCACACCACGCCGATGCGGTCCAGTGTCTTGTCCGAGGTGAGCTCGCCGCATCGGGTAATGGCCTCGAGGACGGGCACTGCCATCGAGGTGTCGTCCGTCCACTCACCCGGCATCCAGGCGTGGGCTCCGCCTCCAGGAAAGTCACCCGCGGTTCCGTGAAGCGTGATTCCGGGCGAAGTGGTACTGAATTCATAGGGTGCGCCCAGTGCGTCGCCCAAGGCTGCGCCCAGGATTGCGCCCACCGCGCGGTCCCGTTGCTCAACCGACAACTCTGTCATGCGAACAGCCTGGCACTACTTGAGCCACAAGCCTGCTGAAAACGCGGGCGGATTTGCGCGTGCAAATGCCGCTCTAGGGGAGGTTTCGCCCACACTGGGACAGGGCATCGCCGCGTGCCGCGGGTCTCAACGGACGTTGCGCCTTGTCTTGGCGATTTCTCAGAATCGCGGTGTCTACTAGGAGCTGAAGCGGCCCGGCGACCCCCCATGCTCGGCCGCTCTCCACTTCCCCAAACGGGGCATTGCGGGCGGGGCATTGCGGGCGGGGCGCTGAGCGCGCGGCACGCGGCACGCGGCACGCGGCCCGAGGCGCATGGCCCTTGACACGTGCTCGGTGGCCCTGATCTGCCACCATCGGCGAGAGACAACTTTCGAAAACCCGTGTCGTTCTCAATCCTGAGATGCGTACAATGAGGTGACGCGGTCCGGCGACCCCCCTCTGCCGGGCCGTGTCCTTATGTCCGCCTTGGCGAGACCCGCCGCCTCACCATCTGCTCGCCGGTGCGGCTGTTCTTAAGCGTCGGCGAGAAGGCGAGTGATCCACTCGGCGCGATCGCCTCCGTAGGATAAACGCGTGGCGGAATCCAACGCAGTCGTTGTGGTCGAGAGCAGGCGCTGGGTCGCGTCGCGCGCTCGCGGCACCACCCTCGAGATTGGAATTGGCGGGTGGCCGTCCCTCCCCTTCTATCCGGCCGACGTTTCCCTGACCGGCCTCGACAGGCAGTCAAAGGCCGTGGCGAAGGCGACGCGCGCGGTGGCCCGCTCGGGGCGGGAAGCGGCCGTGATCCAGGGCGACGCGATGGCGCTCGCGCATGAGGATGAGTCGTTCGACACCGTCGTGTTTTCGTTCTCTCTCTGCGGAGTGCCGACCGTCCGCGGGGCGCTTGTCGAGGCACTGAGAGTGCTGCGCCCAGGCGGTTCGCTGCTTATGGCGGACCACGTGGTCTCCACCTCGCCCCCGTTGCGCACGTTCCAGCGGGTCGCGGAGGCGTTCACGGTGCCGATCGTCGGCGAGCACTTCACGCGCAGGCCCTCGGTCGAGGCGAGGGCACTGGGAGTGGACATCGTCGAGACCGAACGGCTGGGCCGGGGGGCCATCGAAAGACTCAGCGCGCTGAAGCCGCACTAAAACAGGAAGTGGGTCACCAGGTACCCGGTGCAGGCGGCATCCCGTCGTAGTGGGTCACCAGATACCTGCGGCGTCCGCCACGGGCGCCAATGATGCGCGTCTGCCCTCGAGGCCGTCGAGCACGAGCGTGAGGGTGAACTCGAACTCGGCCTGTGTGTCACACATGCTGAGCGAGCCCTCCGCCTCGTGAAGCCCCATGTGCGCCATCGTCGCGATGTGCGGCATGGTCTCAGCAATCGCCGCCATCTCCTCTTCGCTCGGCGCGCCAGATTCGCCGGCATCTGGCTCGAAGAGCTCGTTCGTGAACCCCAGGATGAGGGGGCCCAGGGAGTGGATCGCCCTGTGCGCCAGCTCGTAGGTGAAGCCCGCATCGACCAGCGTTCCCACGAACTGCTCGTAGAGCGCATACAGCGCGAAGGGGCTCTCCGTCTCGGCCGAGATCACCCCAGGTGCCCACGGGTGCGCAAGCATGATGTGCCTCGCCGCGAGGCTGCGATCGCGCACCGAATCCCGCCAGTCGGGGGCGGCGTCGATCGCGAGGGAGGAGCCGACGACCTCCACAAGAACTGCCTCGATCATGCCAGATAACAGGGCCTTCTTATCGGCGACGTAGTGGTAGAGGGACATCGCCTCACAGTCGAGCGTCTCCGCGACTCGACGCATCGTGACCGACTGGATTCCGTGCGCGTCGGCCACGCTCATGGCGGCGTCGAGAACGCGGTCTCGGCTGAGCGGTTCCTTCGCGGTGCGCGTGGACATCGATTCTCCCTCTTGCGTCGAGGCGATCTTACGCTGTACGGTTCTGGCTTACAACGTAAGGCCAGCCCCGAGGAGACACCATGACCGCCCAGAATTCGACCGACGTGAGAACAGACCTCATCGCCACCGCCGCCACCCCCGCCACCCCCGCACGACACATCGGCCCGCGGACGGTCGTGTCGTCCTTGTGGCTCTTCGCGATTCTCAACTACATCTATTGCGACGTTCTCGGCCTCATGTACGCACCGGACCTGCGCGGCTACATCGACGGCACCGTGGGCGGCATCCAGATCAATCAGGGCTTCCTGTTGGCCGCCGGTGTCCTCATGACGATTCCGATGTCATCCGTGCTCGTGTCGCGCATCGCGCCTCACCGGCTCGCGCGGTGGTGGAGCATCGTGGCTGGCGCCATCATGACGCTGGTGCAGGTGGGGACGCTCGGCATCGGCAGCGACATCACGCTGCACTACGCGTATTTCTCGGTCATCGAGGTCGCGTCGACCGTCGCGATCGTGTGGATCGCCGCGCGGCGCTGGAAGGTCGACGCATAGCGCCTGACGGCGCCGCAACGCTAGAGCGGCTCCGTCACATCGGCAACCCGCGCGTCGAGCGCTGCGACCAGGTCGTTCGGCTCGACGCTCGCGGCCACGCCGTGCGCTCCCGCGCCGATGCTCACGGGACCTGGCCGCGAGACGATCAGCGCATCGGCGATGACGGGCCACGCCTTCCCCGCCGGTGAACCCAGCGAGCCAAACGGCGTGATCGTGCCGCGCTCATAGCCGGTCGCCGTGCGCGCCACGTCCTTGTCGGGCATCGACAGGCGGCTCACGCCAAGCAGCTCGCGCAGCTTTGGCCAACTGATCTGCCGGTCGCCGGGCACCAGCACCAGCAAGAAGTCGTCGTCGCCGCGGCGAACCACAAGCGTCTTGAGGATCTGCCACGGCTCGAGCCCGCGCGCGGCCGCGGCCTCCTCGAGTGAGGCCACTCGCCCGTGGACCGTCACCGTGTGGCCGATGCCCGAATCAGCAAGCGCCCTGGTGGCGGCCGTATCGGGTACGGGAGTACCAGGTGCGGGAGT
>JBBRWX010000107.1:0-6463 GCA_038248935.1 Actinomycetales bacterium | reverse complement strand
TCCGGCGCCTCTCGGGTCAAGCAATCACACCGCAGGCGAAACCGTCCTGCCCACATGCGTCAGTTCTAGGAATGGCAACAAGTCCTCTTCGGTCAGCGGTCTGCTGTGCAGGAACCCCTGAATGTAGTGAACCCCAGTGCTACGGACCGCATCATCCTCGCGGCCTGTCTCGACTCCTTCCGCCACGACCTCGATCGAGAACTGGTCTGCCAGTCGATTCACCAAAGCCAGCATCTCCGTGTCAAACGCCGCGCCGCGACCGCAGCCTACGATGACGGATCGATCCACCTTGACGCACTCGATGGGCAACGAAGTTCCGATCATGCGTAGCGCGCCGAACGTCGCCCCCATGTCGTCCAAAGCAAGGCGTATTCCTGCGGCTGCAAGCGCGGCAAGCTGAGGGGTCGCAAGCACCAGGTCATCCACCCCCACGTACTCGGACAACTCGAGGCATATGCGGTCTGCCGCGAGTCCGCTCTCTTGGACGGTCTCGAGGATCACGTCGGCCAGGTCGGCCCTACACACCGACTCGGGAGCCAGATTTACGTGGACCCGTGCCGGTGCGGAATGCTCGTCGTTTGCTGACCACCTCACCATGGCCGCACAGGCCTGAGAAAGCACCCACCTGTCGAGCTCGAGCGCGGCGCCCGCGCGTGCGACCTGCTGCATGCGCTCGGCTGGAAACTCGAGGCATCCGTTCAAGCCGCGTGCCCTGAGGAGCGCCTCGACCGCGACCACATGGCCGTCGCGCACGTCCACGACGGGTTGGTACACAAGTTCCAGGTCTTCCGTGGGCAAATGGTGAACCATCGTTACCGTCGAGCCCGCCAAGCGGACTCGATCGCCACCAGCGACTTTCGCCGAGTACATGGCCTCGTCGGCCGACGTCAGCACGGCACCTGATTCGACCCCGGCGGTTGAGGTCACCGCTACCCCAATGCTTGCCCGAGACTCTGCCTGCGCTGGCAACGACGGATCGGGGTGTGCAAGGGCAGCGCGCAAGCGCTCCCCGAGAGCGAGCGCGCTCCTTTCAAGGTGGCTGTCATCCGCGACTTCCAGGGACATCACGACGGCGAACTCGTCGCCCCCGAGTCTCCCCAGCAGGTCTCCTGGCGCGAGCGCGGAGCGGAGACGACTAGCAACCGATCTCAGCAGGGCGTCACCGACTGTGTGCCCAAAGAGGTCATTCACTGGCTTGAGGCGGTCCAGATCGAGGAACGCGACAGCAACGGCGCCTGGAGTCACCGAGAGCTCTAGGAGACGACGGTCGAGTTCCTCGATAAACCGTGATCTCGAGGCAACGCCCGTGAGTTCGTCCGTAGCGACGCGATGCGCCGTCTGCTCCGCAAGCGCCCTCATCACGCGCACCGGTCGCACGATGCCGAGTGGTTCTCCATGGTCGTCCACGACGGGAAGATCTCGATACCCTTCTGCGCCGTCGACGATGAGAGCGGCCGCCTCGACGGTGGTGGTGGTCAGCCGCAGCAGAGGCACTCCCCACGTGGCAAGAGCGGCCACAGGCCTCTTGCCCCACAACGAGCGTCCGTACCCATATCTGCCGGCCATCAGCGACAAGAAGGCGGTGCGTCCCAAGAGCCCGATGCTGCCGTCCGTCGCCCTCACCAGCACAGAGGATTCATGAGACGCGCCTTCGAACTCGCGATCAACGAGTTCACAAGGCGTGGTCGCCGCAACGACGCGACACGGCTCGATCATGAAACCCACTGTGGTCTCTTTGTTCATATGAAACGCCACCTCCACACGGCTCTTCGACCATTTTGCGGTCTCCATGAGTCGCGGTGAGTGTCGTTCACTCAAGGTTTACCGGTGAACCTGGACCACTCCCACCCTGACACCGGATGCCAGCGACCTTGGTCCTCCCGGTCCCTCAAAAAGTGCCCGCGAGTGTGCTCGCCCTACGCGTTCTGGCGGCGATAGATCGCCATCGCGGCCATGTAGGCGGCGACCAGTATCCCGACGCACCACGCGACGGCGATCCAGATGGCGGCGCCCACGGGATGCCCGGCCAGTAGGTCGCGGATCGCGTCGACGATGGAGGTCACCGGCTGGTTCTGGGCGAAGGCCCGCACGTGTCCCGGCATGGTATCGGTGGGCACGAATGCAGAGCTGACAAACGGCAGGAAGATCAGCGGGTACGAGAAGGCGCTCGCACCGTCTACGGATTTTGCGACGAGGTCAGGGATGACTGCCATCCAGGTGAGCGCCAAGGTCAAGAGCATCAGGATGCCCAAGACGGCAAGCCACGCGAGCGCCCCCGCGCCTGAGCGGAAGCCCATCACGAGGGAGACTCCCACGACAACCACGAGTGAGACCAGGTTGGCGACCAGCGAGGTCAACACATGCGCCCATAAGATTGACGACCGCGCGATCAGCATCGACTGGAATCGCTCGAAGATCCCGCCTTGAAGGTCGAGGAAGAGCCGAAACGCCGTGTACGAAATGCCTGTCGCGATGGTGATGACCAGGATGCCTGGTAGCAGGTACGCCACGTACGAGTCAGAGCCAGAGTCGATTGCCCCGCCCAAGACGTAGACAAACATCAACATGAAGCCGATCGGCATGAGCGTGGTCGTGATGATGGTGTCCATGCTCCGCGTGATGTGGCGCAGGGAACGTCCGGTCAGTACGGCGGTGTCGCCGACGAAGTGGTTGGTCATGGCGGCTCCTTACTTGGCGACGATGGATAGGAAGACGTCCTCGAGGCTCGGCTACTTCGCGACGTATTCGATGGTTGCGGGCGGTAGCAACGCCCTGAGTTCGGCGAGTGTGCCGTTCACGATGATCCGTCCCTGGTGGAGGATTGCGATGCGGTCGGCAAGGTGCTCCGCCTCCTCGAGATGTTGCGTGGTAAGCAACACCGTCGTGCCGTGGCCTGCGAGTTCCCTCACGGCCCGCCACACCTCGAGGCGGCCCTCGGGGTCGAGCCCTGCGGTGGGCTCGTCGAGGAAGATGACGGGCGGGTTCCCGATGAGGCTCATCGCGATGTCGAGTCGGCGGCGCATGCCGCCGGAGTAGGTCGACGTCTTGCGCGCGCCCGCCCCGGTCAGCGCGAACCTCTTGAGCAGGTCATCCGCGATCGCTCCGGCTCGTGAGAGATGCCTCAACCGCGCGACCATGACCAGGTTCTCGCGCCCTGTGAGGATCTCGTCGACCGCCACGAACTGGCCCGTGAGGCTGATCGAAGCCCTCGCGTCGGCCGCCCGCTAAACGACATCGAACCCGTTCACGCTGGCCGTGCCTGCGTCGGACCGGAGCAGCGTGGAGAGGATCTTGACCACCGTCGTCTTGCCCGCGCCGTTCGAGCCGAGCAGGGCGACGATGCTACCCGCCGCGACCTCGAAGTCGACGCCGCGCAGCACCTCAAGGCCCTTGAACGACTTCACGAGGCCCTGGACACGGATCGCCGGTTCCTGGACCTGATGGGCCGGTGACGGAGTCTCCATTCGCTCCGCGTTCATTCTTGGCCTGCGACTGCGCGATCGATGGAGTCGGCCAGTCGCGTCCGCTCCGCGCGGATCCAACTGCCGCCCGCGTAGTTGTCGAGGAATGCCTCCGCGAACTCAGAGGGGTCTTCCCCGACCAGGGTGCGGATCGGTGTCGCGTCGGCAACACTCTGTTCGAACAGATCGGCCAGGTCGGTCAGCATCGCGATGAGGGCCTTGCCGTCGTTACTCGGGCCCATGTTCATCAAATAGCGCTCGAGCGCGAGTGCCGCCTCACGGTACCCCGCGGGCAGCGCCTTGACGCGAGCCCTGTATGCCAGATAGCGCTTCTTGTCGTCGAGCGATCCCGTGACTCTCTCAATCCACCGTGCGGCCATGTCTACTTCCCTCCGTCGCGGAGCTGTTCCAGTCGTTCTGCGAGGAAGCTCCACGTCCTCCAGAACTCGTCGAGATACGTCTGTCCCTCAGTGTTGAGGGAGTAGACCTTGCGTGGCGGCCCCTTCTGTGAGGGCACCCTCTCCACGTCGACGAGCCCGCGCTGCTCGATCCTGATCAGCAGCGCATAGACGGTGCCTTCGGCAATGTCGTTGAAGCCCTGCTCGCGCAGCCAGGAGGTGATCTCATACCCATATGCAGGACGATCCGACAGGCTCGCCAGCACGATGCCTTCCAGCGTGCCCTTGAGCATCTCGGTCATCTGCTTCGCCACGAAGCGCCTCCTCGACTAGTACTCAGTAGTACTGACTACCACTAGATAGTAACACTGAATAGCCATGGCGCAAGGGAGACAACGCGACGAGCCAATGCGTAACGGAGGCCGCCACCATCGAGGGGCCACGGACTCCTCCCGGCCGCAACTGGCGATTGGCGTAGTACCATCTCGCATTCCCCCTCATGTTCGAAGAGGCCTAGTCGATGGGTACTCCGTGAGCCATGTCCTGCCTAGCCCCGGGAGCCAGAAGGATCTGAGTCGCGCCCTGCTGGCCCTTGAGGACCGGCCCGACTCTGGACTCGCCTCAGAAAGCGAGGTGTTGCGCCTGGAACTGGCCGCTCTTGCCCTCGACGACATGGAGCTCGTCTGGCGTGCGCGGCTGTTGTCGGCCGAACTCGCGGGCCGGCGCGGCGAGATGGCGGACGCCATGAGGATGCTGCAACAGGTCAACAAGTACGCCGACGCCCACGGCCCCACGCACCTGCTGGCGCGTAGCCACCTGATCCTCGCTTGGACGTACCGCGACGTCGGCGACCTGGCCGCTTCCCTCGAACACGCCGTCAAGGCTGTCGAGCTCTTGGACGCCCAAGCAACCGCCTCCGTACGGGCGCTGTACCTGATCCGGCTCGCCGACGCGCTCGACGAGTGCGGCTCCCCGCAGGAGGCCCGCCTGCGCTACGAGCAGGCCGAGGAGGTCGCCGTACGGGACGGCAACATCGAGCGTCAGGTCACGTGCTTGAACAACCGTGCGTATGGGGAGTACCTGGCAGGTGACCTCGACCAGGCTGAGGCGACCATCAGTCGGCTCGTCGAAGTCTGCCGCCTCCGCGAAGTTCCCCTGCGACACAACACTCTCGACACCATCGCCCGCATCCAAATCGCCGCCGGCCGCTATGAGGAGGCGATCTCTACCGCGCACCAGGCGATCCAGGTCTACCGGGATCAAGGCGTCCTTGAGGCGATGTCCCCACCCGAGTTTCTGCTGACGCTGGTGCTCGCCCGGCGCCTCCTGGGTGACCTTGACGCCGCTCAGCGCAGCCTGGACGAGTGCCGGACAATAGGCGCGGCCTTGGGAATGGCCTCGATACTGGCCCGGGTGGAGGAGGAACAGTCCGAGCTGCATGCGGCCCGCGGCGACTTCGAACTAGCCTTTCAGGGCCTCAAGGTCTTCCACGCAGCCGAGAAGGCGCTGATCTCCGAGCAGCGGGCGGCGCAGTCGAATCTGCGTCAGGCGATGCTCGAGACCAACGAGGTTCGGGCCGAGGCGGACCGGCTGCGCGGCGAGGCGCACCGGGACCCGTTGACGGGGCTTTACAACCGACGCTTCGTGGACGAGACCCTGCCGAAGCTGCTCGCTGAACGCGCACCGGACCAACTCATTGCTGCCGCCATGATCGACCTCGACAACTTCAAACGGGTGAATGACACGTACTCGCATGCCGCAGGTGATGAGCTGCTGGTAGAAGTCGCTCAACTGCTGACCCTCGCTGCCGCGACCGGAGAGGATCCGTCATCGGGATGCTTCGCCGCACGCCTGGGTGGGGAGGAGTTCCTTGTGGTCCTGGACGGTCTCACACGGGTGCACGCGGTAGAGCGCATCGAGACCCTGCGGCGCGCCGTGGCCGGCGCGGACTGGAGTCGGATCGTGGGCGACCTGCCCATGACCATGAGCGCCGGCATGTCCTGGGTGGGCACGGAGGACTCCCAGCACACCCTCATGCATCGGGCGGACAAACTGCTCTTCGCCGCGAAGAACGCTGGCCGAAACCAACTCTGCGTCGAGGACGTCGATCCGCCCAGCCCCCGGACCACCTGACCCGCCGACCGGCCGACCCGCCAGGCTGTCGCTCCGCGACGGGCATTGCGGATGAGGTGAGAAGGAATGACAAAGGCCGCCCGCCCGAAGGCAAGACGGCCTCTGTCTCAACGAACAGGGATGAGTGGAGATGGCGGGAATCGAACCCGCGTCCGCATGTGCAAAAACAAGACTTCTCCGGGCGCAGCCTGAGAGCTATTTCTCGGCCCCCCTCCCGCATCAGGCGAGCAAGTGGGATAGGCCCAAGTCACAGTGCAAGTCCCGGTTGCCGCTGTGACGCCAGCAACCAGCAAGTTCTCTAGATGACGCCAGGAACTAGGTCGAGAACACACCTAGGCTGACGGACTTCATTGCGCTCGCTTAAGCAGCGAGGGCGAAGTCGGTGCGCTTAGTTTCGGCACCTATAGTTTGCTGGGGGCGTTCACAAGATAACCCAGCATCCTTGGCCCGCTTCTCTCGCAATACACACAC
>JBBRWX010000106.1:0-6472 GCA_038248935.1 Actinomycetales bacterium | reverse complement strand
GAACGCGCATCGACGCTCATCGTGATGCATGAGGGAAAGATCGTCGAGGCAGGGTCGAGCCTGGAGATACTCCAGCACCCGCAACACCCATACACGAAGCGGCTCATCGCCGCGGCGCCCTCGCTCGCTTCGCGCCGCATCCACTCGTCAACAGCTGTCGATCTGGACGACGACAACGGGCCCGACATGCTCAAGCTTGCGTCTCGTCACGAAGAGAGCGAGGCTCGCCTCACCGAGACCCCCATTGTCGTGTCGGTCAGAGACCTGCGCAAGACGTACTCGATCCGCCGTGGTGCCTTCAAGTCCGAGCCTTTGCACGCCGTTGACGGGATTTCCTTCGACATCCACAAGGGCACGACGCTTGCGCTCGTGGGTGAGTCTGGGTCTGGAAAATCCACGGCTGCACGGCTCGTGCTCGGCCTAGAGAAGCCGACATCGGGCGAAGTCATCGTGGGAGGAACCACGGTGACGGGGGCATCGGCCCGCGAACTGTTCAAGCTGCGCCGCCAGATGCAGGTGGTCTTTCAGGACCCGTATGCGTCTCTCGATCCACAACGCTCGATCGGTGCGATCATCGCCGAGCCGCTCAGGGTCCACAAGGTAGGCGACCGTGCGTCGCGCATCGCTCGTGTCGAAGAGCTTCTGGACCAGGTGGCCCTGCCCACGGCGCTCGCGCACCGCTACCCGAACGAGCTCTCTGGCGGGCAACGTCAACGTGTCGCAGTCGCTCGGGCGCTCGCGCTCAAGCCGAATGTGGTCGTGCTCGACGAGGCGGTCTCCGCTCTCGACGTACTCGTACAGGCGCAGATTCTCCAGCTCCTCGCGGACCTGCAGGCGGAACTGGGACTCACGTACCTCTTCATCACGCACGACCTCGCCGTGGTGCGCGTTGTTGCCGACGCTGTGGCCGTGATGGATCAGGGCAGGATCGTCGAAACCGGCCTCACCGATGAGATCTTTGACAACGCGCAGCAGCCATACACGCAGCGACTGCTTGATGCGATCCCAGGAGCGGGGATCAAGTTCGCGTCTTAGCCACGATCGATGCGGGCGGAGTTTCGCGGCGGACATAGGCTGCGTAGCGGACATAGCTTTGCGGCGGCCCCAGGGGTCGCCACGAGCGCCTAGGACTCAGATGATGGGGCGGCTGCGGCCGCCCCATTGTCGTCCCCTTGCTCGTCAGCGGGGTCCAGGGGCCACGTCACGTCAAAGTCGACGCCGAGGTCGGGAAACTCGAACGGCGGCGGCCCAGAGACGGGCGGGGGAGCGGGCAAGATGCGCTCGGCTTCGAGCTGCTTGCGCGCGTCAGCCATGCCTGGATTGAAGATTTCACCGAATGCCATAAGGTCACCGTACGTGACCGCTGGCGCCGGCGCGAGGGTCGTGCTCCCAGCCCCGGCTAGACTTGCTCCCCGTGGCTCTCACTATCGGCATCGTCGGACTGCCAAACGTCGGCAAATCAACCCTGTTCAACGCGCTCACGCGCGCCAGCGTGCTCGCGGCGAACTACCCGTTCGCGACGATCGAACCGAACGTGGGGGTCGTTCCCCTTCCTGACCCACGCCTGGGCGTGTTGTCGGGGATCTTCAGCTCGGAACGCATCCTTCCCGCGACCGTGTCATTCGTCGACATCGCTGGCATCGTTAAGGGTGCGTCGGTGGGCGAGGGCCTTGGCAACGCGTTCCTGGCGACCATCCGCGAGGCCGACGCGATCTGTCAGGTCACGCGGGTGTTCGCTGACCCCGACGTGATCCACGTGGACGGCAAGGTGGACGCCGCGAGCGACATCGAGATCGTCAACACCGAGCTCATTCTTGCGGACCTCCAGACGATCGAGAAGGTCATCACTCGCCTCGAGAAGGAGGTCAGGGTCAAGAAGGGCGACCCCGTGTTGCTGGCCGCGGCGGAGACGGTCAAGGGGATCCTCCAAAGGGGCGACACCGTCTCGGCGGGCGCCAAAGCCGCCAAGCTCGACCTTGCCGACGTGCGTGAATTCAACCTCCTCACGGCCAAGCCGTTCATCTACGTCTTCAATACGGACGACGCCGGCCTCGCCGACGACGCGGCCCGGGCGAAGCTTGCGGCTCAGGTTGCGCCGGCCGACTGCATCTTCTTGGACGCCAAGTTTGAGTCCGAACTTGTGGACCTCACCGAGGACGAGGCGCGCGAGATGCTCGAGGCAAACGGCCAAGAGGAGTCCGGGCTGGACCAGTTGGCCCGCGTCGGCTTCCACACGCTTGGCCTCCAGACGTACCTCACGGCCGGCCCCAAGGAGTCGCGCGCGTGGACCATCCGCCAGGGTTCCACCGCACCCGAGGCGGCGGGTGTGATTCACACCGACTTCCAGAAGGGGTTCATCAAGGCTGAGGTGGTGCACTTTCACGACCTGGTAGAGGCCGGCTCGATGGCCGCGGCGAAGGCCGCAGGCAAGGTCCGCATCGAGGGCAAGGAATACGTGATGCACGACGGCGACGTGGTGGAGTTCCGCTTTAACGTGTAGCGTTATTGACGCGGCGCGTTATATCATGGCTGTGTGATCAGATCATTCGGTGACAAGACCGCCGAGTGCATCTGGAACGAGCAGTTCACGAAGTCTGTTGACCCGACGGTTCAGCGTGTGGTGTTGCGCAAGCTGGAGATTCTCCATGCCGCGCGCGATGTCGAGGACCTTCGGATCCCTCCGGGGAACCGCCTTGAGAGGCTGGTCGGTGATCGCAGGGGCCAGCACAGCATTCGCGTGAACGCTCAATGGCGGATTTGCTTCACATGGGGAGACGGAGGCGCGGATCATGTCGAACTTGTTGACTACTACTGAGGACGAGTTGATTCGGCCTATACATCCCGGTGAGATCCTCATGGAGGACTTCATCGAGGGCTTCGGTATCACCCAGAACAAGCTCGCCGTGGCGATCGGCGTGCCTCCGCGCCGCATCAACGAGATTGTCCACGGCAAGCGCGGGATTACCGCTGCCACCGCAGTGAGGCTCAGTGCGTATTTCGGAAACTCGGCGGAGTTCTGGATGAATCTTCAGTCGCACTACGAGTTGAGGCTCGAGAGCCGGGCCTTGAAGGATCAGGTGGCGGCTATCACGCCGCTGCACGTCGCGTGAACGCGGCCGCGATCCGGCGAGATACGGATGGTGTGCGTTTTGCAATCGGGTGTCATCCGGCGAGGCGCGTCCGGGCGGTTGCGGAACCCGCGTGCTCAAACGTTGATCGGTTACGGAACGTGGTGGAGTTCCGCTTCAACGTGTGACCATCGACTCCCGTGTCAGCGGCCCCGCGTAGTGTCGGGAGCATGGAATCTCGCGTCAGTTTCATCACCTTGGTCGTACGCGACCTCGCCGCGAGTCGGCGCTTCTATGTCGATGGCCTTGGCTGGCCCGTCGAGTTCGAAGCGCCCGGCGAAGTCGTCATGATCCGCATTGGAGACAAACTCGTGTTGTCGCTGTGGGACGAGGCCAGTGCTGTGGTGGAGATCGGCCAAGTCGGTCGGGGCGAGGGAGTTCCTCCGCTTACTCTCGCCCAGAACATCTCGACGGCGGAAGAGGTCGATGTGATCATCGCAGAGGCCAGATCCGCGGGGGCCAGTTTCATCGGCGAACCCGCGGTTCGCGAGTGGGGCGGTTACTCGGGGTACCTGGCGGACCCGGACGGCTTCCGTTGGGAGATCGCGTGGAACCCGGGACCGGTGGGCCAATCGGTGCTGTGATTGCCAATCGCTACCCGATGACGGTGGGCGCACAGGACGGGACAACAATCACTGAGGTTCTTCTTCCTGAAAACCTCGTCGACATGGGACCTCGTAAGTTCGCCGAAGGCGAGGTCGGCTTCGACGATCAGGGACGGGTGGCAACTTACACGGTTGCAGCGGGGGATGTTCTGGATGTGATCGGCAAACCTTTCTGCACCTACGACGGCGGATTGCTCGCCACTCTCAACGGAAAAAAGGCTATGAGTCGATTCAGCCCGGCGAGGTGCTTGTGCTCAACCCAGAGGCTGTTCCCGGTTTCGAGTACGACGACCCTTACAACTGACCTCGCTGTCCACTGCCAATCGAGGAACCTCGCGTTCTGATACAACGCGACGCTCATTAAGAGGCTATTCGGCGACGGAACGCGGTGGAGTCCCGCCTTAACGTGGAGGTGAATTCTGGTCTGCAGCTTTTCTCGGGGCGGGGTCGCGGACCTGGCCGTCCATGCTGGAGGACGTTGAATCGTGGGTCCGCAGGCTCAACTGATGGCCACGTAAAGCTATTTCGTAAATGTGCTGACGCTTGTTTGAGATGATCGCACGCGATGCATCACGAGACGAAAGATGTCAGTGGGGTAGGCAGGGACGCCGCTCTGACTCGACAGGAACCGTGATGTGAGCGCCTAGGTCGGCCGTGTAGCACGGTGCTACTATTGGGTCATGACTAGGAGTAGCCAGCCCACACGTCTTCCTGCAGACGTGTATGAGTCCGCGCTCGCAGCCACGGTTGTCACGTCGCGCACTGTGCCTCAGCAGATTGCGCATTGGGCGCGCATCGGCCGCGAGCTTGAGATGTCGCCGGGGGTGAACCACCGCGCGATCACCAGGGTCCTCGCGGGCACGAGCTCATACGACTCGCTCGGAGAGCAAGAGCAGGCTATCGTCCGTGAGGAATGGGCCGAGCGCATGACTGCGCGGCGAGGTGAGCTGGACTACGCGGCGCGCTTCGCAGCCGCAGGAGAATCGTACTCAGAGGTCGACGAGGACGGCAACCTCCTCGTTCACCCAGCTCGTGGCTGATGCCGCTACTGCATCTGCTCGTTGGACCCAACGGTGCCGGGAAGTCCAGTTACGTCCGTGATGTCCTGAAGCCGACCACCGGGCTGCCGTTCATCAATGCCGACGATATAGGCGCTCTGCTGTGGCCCGAGGCCCAAGCCCAGCATGCTTACGAGGCCGCGCAGATAGCCGAAGCGCGACGTCGCGAGCGGATCGCCGACGGGGAGTCCTTCATTTCGGAAACGGTGTTTTCACACCCGAGCAAGGTTCAGCTTGTCTCAGACGCAGTGGACGCCGGATACCTCGTGTATCTGCATGTAGTGATCGTCCCCGTTGAGTTGACCGTACAGCGCGTCCTCGAGCGCGTTCGTCGCGGCGGCCATGAGGTGCCTGAGCATAAGATCCGCGACCGCTACGCGCGCCTGTGGGTGCATCTCGGCGCGGCGATCCGAATCGCCGATATGACCGCGGTGCTCGACAACAGCAGCGCACGCGTCCCATTTCGTCCGTGCGCTTCATTTGAGCACGGTGTACTCATCGGTTCCCCGAGCTGGCCGACGTGGACGCCGCGAGCGCTGCGGGAAGCAGAAGGCAGTGTCGAGGATGGCCAACGCGACGGCGCGGAAACGTAGATCGTCGAGACGTTGCAGGATGTGTCCTGTTTCCACAGGCGTGAATGCGGCCAGCGCCGAGGAGGTGGCGATCGTTGACTACCACTGACAAGCTCGAACCCATCCACCCTGGTGAGGTGCTGATGGAGGCCTTCATCAAGGGCTTCGGCATCACGCAATACAGGCTCGGCGTATCGATCGGTGTTTCCTCGCGGCGCATCAACGAGATCGTTCATGGAAAGCGCGCGATCACTGCCGATGCGGCACGGCGGCTAGCGAAGTGCTCCGAGAGGTAGGCGTAGTTCTGGCTAGATCTGAAAGCGCACTATGACCTTGAACGGGCCGAAGACCGTGTGGCTCGGCAGATCGCGGCGGTCACACCGATTCGGGCGGCATGAGCGGTCCTCCGCTCACAGAGGCTATTCCGTTAGGGAACGCGGCCGATTTCAGGTTCAATGTGTAACTCACTGAGTTTCTGAGACGGCCCTGTCTGTCTCGGATAGGAGCGGCTACCTTACGCCGGGGCCCGCATGCCCCTCAGATCTCATCGGGTCGATGAAACCCATCATCAATGGTTGCGGTGGGCGAGTTCCTCCACGAAGAAGCTCGTCGCCGACATCGACTGACGAGCCACGGCCGCTGACGCGGCAGTCAACTACGGATACTCCGACCGACATTCCGGCAGCTGGTGCACCGCCCGATCACGAACGGCACGGGAAGCATCGTTTGGCATGTCGAGCATCCGTCCCACGTCAGCAAACCGACTCCCGCAGAGCCACCTGGCCGCGCGTTAATTAGGATTTTCCTATGACAAATCTTCAGGGTGCGGTTGTTTTGGTAGTCGGTGCGACCGGCGGGCTCGGCTTGCGGATCGCCGCTCAGCTTGAGAAGAACGGCGCCATCGTTGCTAGGTCGTCAAAGTCTGCTGGGCACGATCTGCGCGCCCCCTCTGTGGTTCGGGAGGTGCTCGATGCCACGTATGCGCAGCACGGACGCCTCGACGGGCTAGTGGTCGCGTCGGGGGTCGTCGCCTTCGGCGCGGCATCAGACCTTGACCCCGCCACGGTGGACGAACTATTTGCGGTGAACACGACGAGCGCGATCCAGCT
>JBBRWX010000105.1:0-6491 GCA_038248935.1 Actinomycetales bacterium | reverse complement strand
GGGTACTGTTCACCTAAGTACCTGTACTTCCTACTTCCCGGACAGGAAAAATCGGTTCGTGATCCGGACGGCACGCGCCGGAAGGAAGTGCTTGTCGCCAATATCGCGGAATTCAGAAGTCGTTGGAACGGTGCCGTCGACGCGCTAGAAGGCGCAATCAAGCTCTTGCGGCATCCGCAGGAGTTCGGAGCGATCTCATCGAACTATCTTCCCTACGTCTCAATCATTCCGGCATTTGCCTCGGTCCAGGCGCACATCAAGACGCTCCCAGCTCATGAGAGGTTGGACGCGCAGCGTAAGGTCAGGCACTGGTACTGGGCCTCTGTTTTCCTGAATCGCTACTCTGGTTCAGTCGAATCCACGGCTGCCCGCGACTTCCAAGATCTGAAGGCTTGGATGGACGACGACGCCGGCGAGCCCGGGCTCATTCAGGAGTTTGGAGCGCGGTTCCGCAACATCGACTTTCGCAAAGAAGTGAAGCGTGGCACGTCGGTGTACAACGGAATATTCAATTTGCTCGTCATTCAGGGAGCACGGGACTGGATGACCGGCAATGTACCGCAACACGGTGACCTGGATGATCATCACATCATTCCGGCATCGAAAGCGGGGTCTCTAGCGGTACTTTCGCACCGCAGCGATGAGAATCGCGAGGAATAGGGGGCATTGTCGAGCGCAAATCAAGGTTTGGGCGGTCGCGCAGTCATACATGAAAGAAGCGTAGGGAGCCAGCGGTCGAGTGCGAAGACTTTCACTGCCCGGCGCTGGTCGGCAGTGAGTTCTGGGGCGAGGAGCACCGTGGGTCGCCGCCCCGTCCCCCCCGTGGTGGTGCGCACCAAGGTGGCACGGATGGCGGCCAGGTTCTGCATCATCACCCGCGGCGAGGTGTCCGTCCCCAAGGCGATTTTGGCCAGGCTCACCAGCATGAGGCCAAGGACCGTGGCAAAGGTGTGCAACTGCAACGAGCCGTCGGCCCACTGGTGCGAGGGGCCCCACGGAACCAGCCCTCCCTTCTTTGCGCGACGGAAGAGCTCCTCGACGTTCCACTGGCCCCGGAAAGCGTGGACGATGCGGCCCGTACTCCAAGTGTGGCGATCCGTGCACAGCACGCGTCGGCCGAGCCGGGTGGTTTCCACGCGATGCCGCAAGGCGGCATCCACCTGCCAGCGGAGCGTCGGCGCTTTCTCCGTGCCGCCGATGGTGACCACCACGAAGTGCGACAGGTATTCGCGCGACAGGGCCTTGTGCACACGATTCGTCAGTGTCGTGCGTGGCAGGCGTCCAGCCTGCACGAGCCGCTCGAGCGTCCGCAGCTCCGTCTTCGCCTTCAGCAGTCTCGCCGCAATGCCGCGCTTCTGTCCCTCGAGCAGGGCCTGGCTCTCGACCACCACGAGCGTCCGGTCCAAGTCGCCCACCTTGGCCTGCATCCGCGCCGCGCGCACGTGGCTCAGCTTGCCCGAGAGCGGCTTCATCGCGCCCCGCTTGGCCGCCATCTGCAATGCCTGCTCGGCGGCCCCATGACTGAGCGGCAGCGAGATCAGGCTGTAGTAGCCGGCGACGTCCAACTCCAGTTCCAACTGCGGGCTCCAAAAGCCCCCGTCGCGCACGAGCGTGCGCTGCGCCGGCTGTCGCCGGCCTTCCCCGGCATCGAGTGCCTCGTGCAACGTGCGCAACCCCGTCAGGCACGCAGCCAGCACCCCTTGGTCGGCGTCATTCCCGGGGTAGCTCCGGTACAGCAAGGGCACGTGGCCGGTCTCGCTGACCAGCAGGCCGAGCCCCACCACCCGCAGATCGTGGCGCTTGCTCTTGGCGTGTCCCCGTCGGGCCAACGCGCCCGGTGTGACCGTGGCGATGTGCGTGTCGAAGTTCGTGGTGTCGAACGCCAGCACATCCGTCGATAGCTCGAACCGCGCCACGGCCGCCTGCGCGATCGCCACCTGCACCTGCTCCAACTGCTCCGCCGTGACCGCCTGCGCCACGCGATGAAACGCCTGCCCGCTGAACGCCGCGGCCGGCAGACACGACACGCGCGCCACGCTGGCCTCCAGAAAGTCGGCCAACTCGCATTTCGGTCCCGGGGCGCACGCCCGTTGGATAGCCACGGCCACGACGAGTTCGCCGACGGAGGGACCCTGCTTTGCGCCCAGGCCCCCGCACGCCCGGTTGATCGTCCCCACGAGGTCCAACTGCTCGGCCACCCAGGCCAACGCGCCCACATCCCCGATCGCGCGCGTGCCCACGGTCTGGGTGGCGCCCAAGTCGGCCACCCCGGGTGCTGCCGCCGGGCCCAGTACAACTTGGCGCGCGACGGAGCGGCCGCGGGTGGCGTCCCACACGGACTGGGCCGCGATGCGGTAGCGGTGCCCGTTCACCGTGCGCTCGAATATGTGCATGTTCTTTCATGTAGCACATTTCGACGGAAAACGCAAGAGCTACCCTCTCATTTCCGACCCGGGACTCCTGCCATGCCCCTCATTCGTGCGAAAGTACCGCTAGCGGACGGGCTCGGAGCCGCGCGCCCTCGCCGCCCTCAGGGCGAGACCACCTCGAACCGCTGTCGCGCCAGCGCCGCCGGATCGTCAGTCCGCGGGTCGAACGGCCGCAGCCGGAACGCGTACCGGTAGCTCGGCGCCGACAGCCGGTACGCGTCGTGCGTCTGCGCGCCCCACGAATTGTCGCCGCCCACGCCCAGCTGATGCAGGTCGAGCGCCAGCCAGGTGAACGGCTGCGGCGTGATGTCGCTGACGTGCCGGTTGATCGTCTGGTCGCGCTCGACGAATCCTGCCCCCGGCGTCTCGAAATCCTCGGGCGTGTTGTGCTGCGCCTCGACCTCGAGCAGCGGTGCACCGACCGCGAGCAGGCCCGCCGTCGCGCTCGTCACCGCCACCCAGCGGACGTCGGTCTTGTTGCCGTTCTCCTGCGGGCGCACGTACGGCACGTACTGCGACGCGACCGATCCCGCATAACGGCCCACGAATGCCGCCGTCTTCCGGTCCCAGTAGTTCTCGAACGGACCGCGACCAAGCCAGGTCATCTGGTCGAAGCCCGCCGGCAGCACGAGGTTCATGCCCACGCGTGGCAGCTCGACGGTCGTCGCGGTCTTCGTCAGTTCGTTCTCCACGAGAATGTCGCCCGACGCGAGGATCGTGTACGTGGTGGCAGAGGTCGCGACGGCGACGCCCGCGTCGTCATGCAGCGCCTGGTCGAACGACACGCGCACGACGCCCGGCAACGGCTGCTCCACCCGCGGCGCCGAGGTCGTGCGGTTCTGCGCGGCGTACCGCCAGACGCGCGTGCGGCGCGGTAGCCCGTTGCCCCAGTCGTTGTCCGTGGCGGGGCGCCACAGGTTTGGCAGCGGGCCGCGCTGGATCAGCTCGGTCCCGTGGTAACGCAGCGAGGCGAGCGTGCCCTGCCGCACGTCGAATCTCGCCACGACCTCGGCGCCACTTACCGTAATGGCGCTCTCGGTGCGCGCCAGCTCAAGCCGTGGCAGTGCGCCGAGGTCGGTCGCCGTGACGGTTGCCGCCAGTGGGAGCGCCAGTTGCTCGGTGGCCACCGCGTACCCCGCCGACACCGGGCCGAGCGCTGCGCGACGCACCAGCGCCAGGTTGACGAAATACTCGTGTCCGGGCGCGGCCTTCGGCAGTCGGTAGCCGAGCGCCACGACGGTGCTGTCGCCCGGCGCGGCGCGCGGGTGCGCCAGGCCCGAATCCACCGCCACGCCGTCGTCCGTGATCACCCAGCGCAGGTCGAAGTCGTCGAGCGACGTGAAGTCGTACTCGTTGTGCACGCGGATCGTGCCCGCCCCAAGGTCCACCGCGGTGAAGTTCACGTACTGATAGACCTTCTTCACTTCCTCCAGCGCCGGGTGCGGCACGCGGTCCGGCCCCACCAGCCCATTGGCGTTGAAACTGCCGTCACTCGGCGTGCCCGGCGGCCCGTAGTCGCCGCCGTACGACCAGTACTGCCTGCCATTCCACGCCGTCTCGAGCAGGCCCTGGTCCACCCAGTCCCAGATGAAACCACCCTGCAGCTTCGGGTACCTCTTGATGACGTCCCAGTACTCCTTCAGGTTGCCGGTGCTGTTGCCCATGGCGTGCGCGTACTCGCACATGATGAGCGGGCGGTCGCCATCGCCCGTCGCGTAACGCACCAGCCACGGGATGCTCGGGTACATCGGCACCATGAGGTCGGAGTGCTGCTTTTGTCCCGCGGCCTTGTTCACGACGTCGGTCTCGCGCTCGTATTGCACCGGACGCGTGTCGTCGCGCTGCTTGATCCAGTTGTAGGTCGCGACGAAGTTGCGCCCGTCGCCGGCCTCGTTGCCCAGCGACCAGATGACGATGGACGGGTGATTCTTGTCGCGCTCCACCATGCGCTGCGTGCGGTCCATGTGCATGGTCAGCCACTCCGGCTTGTCACCAAGCGTGTAGCGCGGGTCGTAGCCCATGCCGTGCGACTCGATGTTCGCCTCGTTCACCACGTACATCCCGTATTCGTCGGCCAGCTCGTAGAAGCGCTCCGGCTCCGGATAGTGCGAGAAGCGCATGGCGTTCAGGTTGTGCTGCTTCATCAACGCCAGGTCGCGCCGCATGGTGGCTTCGTCGAGCACGTGCCCGGTCACCTCGTGGTGCTCGTGGATGTCGGTGCCCTTCAGGTAGATGCGCTTGCCGTTCAGCAGGTACTGCCCGTTCTTCACCTCGGTCGAGCGGAACCCCACGCGATTCGCCACCGACTCGACCGCGCGTCCGTTGGGGCCAAGCAGCGTGAGGGTGAGCGTGTACAGGTTCGGATGCTCGGCCGACCAGAGCCGCGGGCGCGCCACCGGCTGCTCGAAGTGCAGCGTCGCCGTGTCCGCGACCAACACGCTTTGCCGCTGCTCGGCGATGACGTGGTCACCGTCCCAGAGCTTGGCGACGACGGTGTGCGGCCGCGGAAGTTCGTCGGCGCCCGCGAGCTGGACGTCGAGCGCGAGCCGGCCATCGCGATAGTCCGGCGTGAGCGATGCGCGGGCGAAGAAGTCGCGAATGTGCGTGCGGGGTCGCGCGAACAGGTAGACGTCGCGCGTGATGCCGCTCAGGCGCCAGAAATCCTGGTCCTCGAGGTAGCTGGCCGAACTCCAGCGGTAGACCTCGACGGCCAGCGTGTTGGCCCCGGCGTGCACGAACGTCGTGACGTCGAACTCGGCGGGGTCCTTGCTCCCTTCGTTGTAGCCGACGATGCGTCCGTTCACCCAGAGGTAGAACGCCGAACTCACCGCGCCGAAGCGCAGGTAGACTTCGCGCCCGTTCCAGTCGGCGGGCACGGTAAACGTGTGCCGGTACGAGCCCACCGGATTGTCGTTGGCCGGCAGGTCCGGTGGCGTGGGGCGACCGTCCGGATGGAACGGATACTTGATGTTCGTGTAGATCGCGACGCCGTATCCTTGGCGCTCCCAGTTGGCCGGCACCGGAATGGTTGGCCAGGCCCGGTCGTCGAAATCGTCGCGATAGAAGTCCAGCGGGCGGTCGGCCGGCTTGGGCGACCAGTGAAACTTCCATCGCCCGTTGAGACTCTGGTACCACGGCGCGGTGGTGGGCTGGTCGGTCAGGTAGAACGGCGCGATGGTCCGCGCCGCGCGCGCGGCGTCCTCGGTGGCGTAGGCGGTGAAGCTGGCGTGCGTGGGCTCGACGTTGCGGCGGACGATGGCGGGGTTTGCCCAGTCGGAGACGGGGGCGTCGTGGAGGGGTTGTTCTGGCGGACGGCTTGATTGGGCGCTGAGCGATGCCGCCGCGAGCAGCACGGCGGTGGCGGCGAGGGCGCGGGGTAGTCGGCCGGTCGCGGATACGTCACGCGGAACCTGGTTGCGGATCATCGAGGTCTCCTTTTGTCAAACAAAGTGGTCTTTCGGCAGCACGGCGTCGAGTCGCGACGGCGCACTTTCGAAAGTCTCCATGGAGCGCCAGCGCGCCGTCGGGCAGAGCAGTGTTCACCGTCTTGACTGAACCCCGCCTCACCCACACCCACCAACCCCCGTACATTCCACTTTTGCCCACCGCCCAAATAGCCCGCGCCACCGGTTACACCGGCCGCCACGTCACCGAACGCCTCGCCCGCCAAGGCGTCCGCACCGTCGCCCACGTGCGCCCCGACTCCTCCGCGCTCGGCAGCTGGACCGCGCGCTTCGCGGCCGCCGGCGCGCAGGTGGACACCACGCCGTGGACCGACGACGACATGGCCCGCACCATGGGCCGCCTGCGCCCCGACGTCGTCTTCGCCCTCCTCGGCACCACCCGCGGACGCGCCGCGCGCGACCTGCGCGCCACCGGCAAGTCCGCCGGATACGAGGAGGTTGACTACGGCCTCACCGCCATCCTCCTGCGCGCCACGCAGGCTGCCGGACTCGCGCCGCGCTTCATCTACCTCTCGTCGCTCGGCGCGTCGGCCACCAGCGGCAACCCCTACCTCGCCGTGCGCGGCCGCTTCGAGAACGACTTGATCGGCAGCGGACT
>JBBRWX010000104.1:0-6635 GCA_038248935.1 Actinomycetales bacterium | reverse complement strand
GCTGATGCGGGCGAGCCGGCTCGTTCACGAACAGGCCAAACCGCCGCGAACCGAGGGCACGGTGCGCACCAACGTGTCCGTCGCCGCCTTCACGATGACCTCAGACGCGCAGGAGTCACCATTTCAGTGGAGAGTCCAATGTCAGACCAACCGCGCATCGTCCATCTCAATGCGGGCGGGGTAAGCCTCGCGCTACTCGTCGATGCCCGCGGCCCGCGCGTCCTCCACTGGGGAGGTTCCCTCGAAGAGGCCGACGTGTCAGCGCTGGCCGCCTCCGACCTTCCGGCTGTGCCAGGAAGCTCGTTCGACACCCCGCGCTCCGTGACCCTGCTCCCTGTCGATGGCGACGGCTGGTCGGGAGCTCCAGGACTTGCCTGGCATCGGGAGGGGCGCGACTCCGATGTGCACCTCGTGACGCGCGAGGTCTCGACGCCTACCCACGCACGTGGGGGGGCGAGCGTGACCGTCGCCATGGTCGACGAGGCCGCCGCGATCGCGGTAGACCTCGTGCTGACTCTCGACGCGTTCGGCGTGCTCGAGAGCCTGACGCGAGTCACGAACCTGAGTGATGCCGCGTCCCCCCTTGACCTGCTCGCGACGCGGCTCGTGCTGCCGGTGCCTGCTCGCGCCACCGACATCGTCGATTTCACCGGAAGGTGGACACACGAACGCAGCCCGCAGCGGCTCCCCGTGCGGGACGGGGCGCATGTGCGCCAGGGGCGCCGGGGGCGGCCTGGGCACGACGCGCCCTTCGTCACGATGGTCGGCACCAGTGGCTTCGCGTTCCGCTCGGGCGAGGTGTGGGGCGTGCATGTGGCGTGGAGCGGCAACACCGAGGTAAGCGTCGAACGACTCCCCGAGGGCGCCGGCGTACACGCCGCGGTCATCGCGGCAGGCGAACTTCTCGGCTCAGGGGAGATCCGGCTTGCCGCAGGCGAGGCGTACACGTCGCCCGCAACGGTGTGGGCATGGTCCGATGCCGGAATCGACGGGCTCAGCAGCAGACTTCACGGTCACGTCAGGGCACGCGACGCGCACCCTCGCACCCCACGACCCCTCACCCTCAACACCTGGGAGGCGGTGTACTTCGACCACGACCCCGCCGCACTGTCACGATTGGCGCGCCTCGCACACAGCGTGGGAGTGGAACGCTTTGTGCTCGACGACGGATGGTTCGCAGGACGGCCCAACGACAGGTCGGGCCTCGGCGACTGGGTCGTGGACACCCAGAAGTGGCCGCACGGCGTGCAGGAGCTGTCAGGTCTGGTCCACGAGCTGGGCATGGAGTTCGGCCTGTGGTTCGAGCCCGAGATGGCGAATCGGGATTCCGACCTCGCGCGGCGTCACCCCGAGTGGATCCTCGGGGTCCGCGAGGATGCTGCCCAGTGGAGGCACCAACTGGTGCTCGACCTGACGCGCGCCGAGGTGCGGGCCCACCTGCTTGAGCGGATCGACTCCGCCGTGAGTGAGTTGGGGGTCGACTTCATCAAGTGGGACCACAACCGGGATCTTCACGGCGCGGTCTCGCGCGTCTCTGGCAGCGCGGCCGTCCATGATCAAACGGCCGCGACCTACGCCCTCATGGACGAGGTCCGCCGTCTCCATCCGCGGCTCGAGATCGAGTCGTGCGCATCGGGAGGTGCAAGAGTCGACCTCGGCATTCTTGCCCGGAGCGAGCGCGTGTGGGCCTCCGACACGAACGATCCCATCGAAAGGCAGGCCATCCAGCGCTGGACCGGAGTGCTGCTGCCACCAGAGTTGGTCGGTTCACACGTGGGACCGGAGACCGCCCACACCACGCATCGCGCCTCGACCCTCAGCTTCCGGCTGCTCACCGCGCTGTTCATGCACGCAGGCATCGAGTGGGACCTCACGACGTGCACCGAGGAAGAGCTCGCCGCGCTCACGAGGTGGACCGAGCTGTATCGCGAGCTCAGACCTCTCCTCCACACGGGCGAGACAGTGCGTGCGGACCTCGCCGACGAGTCGACCCTTTTGCACGGAATCGTGGCGAAGGACGCCTCGCACGCGATCTTTGCCTGGGTCCGTGTCGCGACCTCCGGCCGGGCGTCTTCACCTCGCGTCCCTCTACCGGGACTGGACCCGGACTCCACGTACCAGGTGAGGGTGCGCGAGGATCTAGGGCGCGCGTCCCGTCATGAGGTCGCTGACCCCGCATGGATGGCTGGCACCCCCGTACTGTCCGGGCGTGCGCTCGCGGTGGCGGGTCTCCCGCTTCCGCTTCTCAATCCGGGAAACGGCCTCCTACTGGAGGTCACGAGAGTGGACGCCGCTTGAGCGTCCGCTAAATCTAAGGCCCGTCGGGTGAGGGATCGGTGCCACGAGCCACGGATCTCACTGCACCGATCACCCATCCGATCGATGCGATGAGTACCAGCAGCAACGCAAACAGCCACGCGACGGGCCGGGTTGCGGCCACCGCCAGCACCGCGATTGCAGCGACGATCAACGTCCCCGACACCACGCGGAATCCCTTGCGATCGGTCACGCCCTGCGCGAGCGCCGCAGACACCCCGACCACGGACACGAGGAAGAGCGACACCGCCGCCGCCAACAGCCAGGCGGTGGGCGCGGGCGTCTTCGGTTCCTCGGAGAACTCCACAAGGCTCACCACGGCCGCGCCGGCCGCGACAATGGCCGCAGAGATCGGCAGGTGCCAGCCGAGCCACACGCCAAACGTCCGTGGCTCGGTCTGAGGTATGCGACTGCCTACAAAGTCAAAGTAGAGCCACCAGAAGGAGAATCCCAACACCATTCCGAACACGGCAGTCACGATGCCGGTGGTCACGGTCTCCGAACCAGTCAGCCCTATCACGACACCCGACACCACTTCACCCAGCACAAGGATGGTGAACAGGTCAAAGCGCTCCACGAGCGACTCTGTCGGTACTGTCACGATCTCGTCCTTGGGGCGTTGCGTCATGATCGAGCCGAGCACCCGTGCCAGCCACGTCACGCCGAATCCCGCCCACATCCATAATCGCCAATCCTCGGGCGCGAAGGCGCTGCCGCCCACCACCACAAGTCCAAAAATCATAAAAGCGATATAGCGCCTCGCCTGCCCCAAATACTGCGGCTCGCTAAAGCGCTGCACGTCCCACCAGAACAGCGTGGTGACAGCCAGGAGCAAGGCGTACACGATGGCGAACTCGCGCCCGTAAGCGCCATCGGCTCCCTCGGTGAATACGGCAAGGATCGCCACCAGGATCATTTCGATGAACACGAAAGACCGTGTACGCCCGTCAACTCGGCCATGGAGTTCGTAGTAAAGCGTCCCGTTGAGCCACAGAATCCACACCATCGTGAAGACCACTGCGAAAGCCGCGACGCCTCCCCAGGTGACATCGCTCGCGAGGACGTGGGCCGCTCGCGCTATTACCACCACAAAGACCAGGTCGTAGAACAGTTCGACGTGGCTCACTTGACGCTCTGGCCTCACCTCGCCGTGAGGGCGCGGCGGCATCCAGAAACGCTTCCAAAATTGACGCAGCATGAGGGTCACAATAATAGGTTGCCGTGCTGTGCGGGGCCGGCTACGCCAACATCGCCACAGCACATTGGCCGTTCAGCGATCCTGGCCGATGCCCCAGTTCTCCACCACTAGTCCATGTCCTTGTCGCCGCGTCCGCTGAGGTTCACCAGCACTGTGCCGGTGCCCATCTCGCGGGCCGTGATCAGGGCGTGCGCGACGGCATGCGCGCTCTCGAGCGCCGGGATGATGCCCTCCTTGCGGATCAACGCGAAGAAGGCGTCGCGGCACTCGTCGTCGCTCGCCGTGACGTAGCGCGTCACGACGCCCTCAGGGCCCAGATTGGCCACGTCTGCATCGTGTTCCGATCCTCGTGGGACAAGCACGGGGCGAGGAAGCCGAACTCCTCGGTTTGCCTAGAAGTAACGCGCATGCGATTTCGAGAAGAGGTGCAAGCCGATGTGCCTTGTTGACAGCCATCTGATGCTTAAACTCGCGGGACGTACACCGATTGAATTGGCCCGACAACCCCCGACCCACTGACGCACGGGTGACGAGCGGGTGGCGATGAATCGTGGGCTGGAAGTCAGAATTCGGTGGACTCAGCGCTCTGTCCGGGCGACTTCCTTACTGGTAGATGGGTTCCGCAACGATCCCACCAGACGTGTGTCGGTCATACCCGCACCTATTCGGGTGGAACCACGGTCTCAACCGTCACAGGCTCCCACTTGGAGGTCAGTGCAATGGCCGCAGAGACGGCGACCAGCCCTATGCCTTCGACCAGGGTGGGGACCTCCGCGAGCATCACGGCCCCCACCAGCAGTGCGGTGGCGGGGAAAACCGACAGCAGCACGGAGAAGCGCGCCGTGGGGGCATGGCGCAGCACGATCTGGTCGATGCCGTAGGGCAGCACCGACGAGAACACCGCCACCACGCACAGCAGTGCCACGAGGCGCAGGTCGCCAATGGATGCCGCGTCTCCGCTAACCATTCCGGGAATACCGACGGGCGCAAACACGACGGCCCCCGCGGCCATAGACACCGACAGCGATTCCAGTCCCGAGGGTTCCCCTGGTACGGGGGTCGCCACCTTGCGGCCAAGCATGATGTAGCCGGCCCACCCCGCGGCGGCTAAAAGAATCCAGCCCAGGCCGATCATGGCGTCGCTCCCGCCTGCATCGAGCGTGACCCCCACGATCATCACGACCCCAAGCGCTGCCAGCGCGATGGCGGCGCGCTCTCGCCAGCCTCGGCCAGTCAGGGCACCCACCGCGACGGGGCCGATGAACTCCACCGCGACCGCGGTGCCCAAGGGAAGGTGCTCGAGTGACAGGTAGAACGTGATGTTCATGCCCGCGAGCACGGTGCCAAATGCCACCGCTCGCCACCATGTGCGGCGGGTCCAGTGGCGGCGCCATGGCCGCATCAAAAGGATGAGCACCACCGCCGCGATGGCGATTCTGGACCACGCCACCGAGACCGCCGGGATGCGGTCGAACAGCCCCACCGCCACACCCGCGCCCACATATTGGAACGTCCCCGAGAGAACGAACACCAGCGGGGCGAACACCACGAATGCTGAGCGGCGGGTCACGGCGTCACGCTAGCTCCGTCGGCTTCCCGGGCATCGCCGCCGTAGCCCTCAGGCTGGCGAGTCGAAGAATGCGGCCCTCGGCAGCACCTGTCTTTCGCGGAGCCGCTGCTTGTCTGCGGCACTCAGTCTGGCCGGGTAACCACGTCCAGACGTAGAGCTCGTCAGAAGTCGTCATCGACGTGTCCGCTCCTTCCTCGCCGCACGCGGCTTGGAAGCAGTGCCAGCATCTCCTCGCCGCGCTGACGACGAATAGCAATCTCGGCGCGGTCTTCAATCCCGAAGAGGGGCACGCCAACGAGGTCTGCAAGATCCATCATCGTGCCCACGGATGTGCCTCGATGGCCGGACTCCGCGGCGAGCACCGTCTGCTCCGAGATGTTGCCGCGCGCAGCGAGGTCCTTAGCAGTCCATCCCCGCTCCAGCCGTCCGCGCCGGATGAGTTGACCCCAAACGTCGAGGGCGTCCTGGACGTGCGGCCGTAGCTCAACAGTGCGCTTCGCCATCGACAACCTCCTTAAAACATGCCTAAACATCCCCTAGGCATGTTTTATCGTAGCCACGGCGAGGCCGCTCCGCTGATCACCGTCGCAGCGGCTCAGATGTCCTGGCCGATGCCCCAGTTCTCGACCACGTAGTCCATATCCTTGTCACCGCGTCCGCTGAGGTTCACCAGCACGGTGCCGGTGCCCATCTCGCGGGCCGTGATCAGGGCGTGCGCGACGGCGTGCGCGCTCTCGAGCGCCGGGATGATGCCCTCCTTGCGGCTCAGCGCAAAGAAGGCGTCGCGGCATTCGTCGTCGCTCGCCGTGACGTACCGCACCCGGCCGGTGTCCTTGAGGTGGCTGTGCTCCGGGCCGACGCCCGGGTAGTCAAGGCCGCTCGCGCACGAGTACACGGGGGACGGGTTTCCCTCCTCGTCCTGGAGCAGATAACAGTTGAAACCGTGGATGACGCCAGGCGTGCCGTAGGTCATCGACGCGGCGTGCTCGCCCACTGCCGTGCCGCGGCCGAGCGGCTCGACGCCGATGAGCTCGACCGGGTCGTCCAGGAACGCGGAGAAGATGCCGATCGCGTTGGACCCGCCGCCCACGCAGGCCTCGACCACGTCGGGCAGGTTGCCCGTCATCTCGTGGAACTGCTCGCGGGCCTCGATGCCCACCACCTTCTGGAAGTCGCGCACCATCAGCGGGAAGGGGTGCGGGCCCACCACGGAGCCGATGCAGTAGATCGAATTCTCGTAGTCGGCAAGGTACGCGTCAAAGGCCGAGTCCACGGCCTCCTTAAGCGTGCGCGGCCCATGGTG
Source organism: Actinomycetales bacterium (assembly GCA_038248935.1). GTDB lineage: Bacteria > Actinomycetota > Actinomycetes > Actinomycetales > Demequinaceae > Demequina. The sequence continues at coordinate 248 of JBBRWX010000104.1, read as the reverse complement.
AACGGGGAGGACCTTGGGCTTTTTGTCAGCTCTCCGCAGGGGCGTCACCGTCGCAGAAACCAGAACCCACCTAGCGCGAGGCTCACGACGGCAACTATCCATGACAGGGTTTGATCTGCTGGCGCTGTAGCCCAGTTCCATGACTCGGGTTCTCCGGCCGGCGCACCCCACCACACCAGTACAAACATCATGACGAGCGGTAGCACCCAGGACATCGCTTCCCTCAGCAAGCCACCCGACAGCATGGC
>JBBRWX010000103.1:0-6727 GCA_038248935.1 Actinomycetales bacterium | reverse complement strand
GTCGCTCGCGCCTCGGTACCCACCGCCTGAATCGTCCTTGCGGGGTGCCCAGCCGGTCCGAGACGGGGCTGCGGGGCGTTCACCGCGGGAGTCGTCACGGGTGCCCTGGTAGCCGGTACGTGCGGGGCGTTCACCACGGGTGTCGTCACGGGTGCCCTGGTAGCCGGTACGTGCGGGGCGTTCACCGCGGGAGTCGTCACGGGTGCCCTGGTAGCCGGCGCCGCGCTGAGGGCGGTCGCTCGCGCCTCGGTACCCACCGCCTGAATCGTCCTTGCGGGGTGCCCAGCCGGTCCGAGACGGGGCTGCGGGGCGTTCACCGCGGGAGTCGTCACGGTTGCCCTGGTATCCAGTGCGTGCGGGGCGCTCGGTTCGTTCCGAACGATCGGCGTAGTCGCGCCGTTCGGGACGGTCCGTGTGTGCAGGGGCCGATGCAGGCGCGGGAGCCTGGCGTGAGAGCTGTTGCTCTCGTACCGCGAGCGCGCGCTCCCTGTCCGCGAGTTCCCGCTCCTTGGCAGTGAGGTGATCACGCTTGGCCGCGAACGCGGCGTCGTCGCGTGGCGACGTGACTGGTCGCCCGCGGCTGGGACGTTCACGTCCTGGGCGTTCCCGTCCGCCGCGTGAGTCCCTAACGCCGCGGTCTCGTCCGCCGCGACGGTCCGCATGCATCACGGGAAGGGGCTCACTCACAGGGACGCCGGAAGGCTCTTGCGCGCCAGTGAGTGCGTCGATCTTGGCAAGCGCGGCCGCGTCAATGGTCCTGAACGCTGCGTCCTCGGCGTCGATGTTCGCGGCCTCCAGCACGCGCAAGGCGGCGTTGCGCTGGTGCGGAAGCACCAACATGACGGCGAGGCCGTCGGCGCCCGCCCTGCCGGTACGGCCGGAGCGGTGGGTGTAGTCGCGGTGGTCGGCTGGTGGATCGATTTGGATGACGAGGTCCACGGCGTCCACGTGAATGCCTCGGGCGGCCACGTCGGTCGCCACGAGAACGGGGAGTCGTCCCGCACGGAACTCGACCATCACAAAATTGCGCTCCACTTGAGAGCGATCGCCGTGCAGGGCCACGGCGAGGACGCCGTTCGCGCGCATGTCAGCCGCGATGCGATCGGCCGCGAGCTTGGTCCGCACGAAGCACATCGTGCGACCCTCGCGGGCCGCCATGCGAGTCGCCATCTTGTACTTCTCGTGCGGAGGGATCGAGATCATGACATGACGCTGGGTCGGCGCAGCACTGCCGTCGGTCACGTCGTGCATCACGGGGTTGTGCATGTAACGCTTGACCAGATCGTCGACGACGCCATCCAGGGTCGCCGAGAACAGGAGGCGTTGAGCGTCGGCCGGGGTCTTGTCGAGAATCTCCGCGATTTCTTCGCCGAATCCCATTTCGGCCATGTGGTCGGCCTCGTCGAGCACCGTGATGGAGGTGTGGGACAAGTCGATGTGCCCGCGCCTCACGAGGTCCGCCAGGCGACCCGGGGTGGCCACCACGAGGTGAACTCCGCGCTCAACGGCCATGATCTGCTTGCTCATCGACAGCCCGCCCGCGACGAGCCTGTACGTGAGTTGCGTCGCATGAGCGTAGGGCTCGAGGGCATCGCCCACCTGCATCGCGAGCTCTCGCGTTGGCACGAGCACGAGAGCATGGACCTGATGACGATCGGGCTTGGGAAGGTTGGCGACGCGCGCCAGGATCGGCAGGCCGAACGCGAGGGTCTTGCCGGATCCGGTACGCGCCTTGCCGAGCACGTCCCTGCCAGCCATCGCGTCGGCAATGGTGGCCGACTGGATGGGGAAGGGCACGGTCAACTCGTAGTGAGCGAGCGTGGCAACGAGCTTTTCGGGAAGACCGAGATCTGAGAAGGACGCGGCAGACGCGCCTTTGGCGCCTATGAGAGCACCCGCAGCCGCACGGACGCAGGCATTGCGGACAAGGCCGTGAGTGCTTCCTCAGCGAGTCCCGCGGAGACGTCGGTCACCACGTAACCGAGCTCGCCGCGCGTGGCGAGGAGCTGCGCCTCGATGTTGACGTCGTGTTCCGCGAAGGCGCGGTTGACCGCGGCGAGAACGCCGGGGATGTTTGTGTGGAGGAACGCGATGCGGTGAGCGCCCTGGAGCAGGTCAAGCGACAAGTTTGGCAAGTTCACCGAAAGCGAGGTCGACCCGCTAAAGACGTAGTCCCGCAGTCGCGTCGCGACGAAGATGCCGATGTCTCGCTGTGCCTCCTCCGTCGAGCCGCCGATGTGCGGCGTGAGGATGACGTTCGGCAGGTCCTGCAGGGGGGAGGAGAACGCATCTCCCCTGACCTTGGGCTCCTCAGGGAACACGTCGACGGCGGCGCCGCCAATGTGACCCGCCTCCAGACCGCTCTTGAGGGCTTCGATATCGAGGATGAATCCGCGCGACAGGTTGAGAAACAGTGCGCCGCGCTTCATGGTCGCAAACTGATCGCGGCCGAAGAATCCAGAGTTGCCGGCTCGGCCGTCGACGTGGAGCGTCACGATGTCCGCTTCCGCCAAGAGCGAATCGAGCGTCGGCATCTTGGTGGCGTTGCCGAGGGCAAGCTTTTCGGCGGAGTCAAAGAAGATGACGTTCATTCCAAGAGCCTCGGCAATGACCGACAACTGCGAGCCGATGTTGCCGTAGCCGACGATGCCGAGTGTGCGGCTCCTGATCTCATGCGCACCGGAGGCGCTCTTCGACCACACGCCTGCGTGCATCTGGCGGTTGTGCTCAGGGAGCCGACGAGTGAGGGAAATCATCTCGGACACCGCCATCTCAACAACCGAGCGCGTGTTGGAGAACGGCGCATTGAAGACGACGACCCCGCGCCTGGCCGCGGCGGCCAGGTCGATCTGGTTGGTCCCGATCGAGAAGGTGCCGATCGCAATGAGGTCCTTGGCGGCCGCGAGGACGCGATCGGTGACCTGAGTCTTGGATCGGATCCCGAGAAGCTGGACGCCGTCAAGGGCGGCAATTAACTCGTCTTCGTCGAGGGCTCCATCACGATTGTCGACGGCGATGCCGGCGGCGGTGAGGATATCGGTGGCTGTGGGGTGAAGTGTTTCAAGGAGGAGGGCACGCACGGGCCCTATGGTCTCGCACTTCGGGTCCGTTTACCAATTTGCCCCGTTGGCGATGGGCTCCATCAGCAAAGACGCTGGGTCGCACGTGCATCGACAGGCGGGCAGAGCCTGCCTAAGCGTCGCTGAGTCCGTCCGGCAAGTGGCCGTGATGCACCAGAACGAGTCTCCGCGTCGAACGAGTGAGCGCCACATACAGGTCTTGAGGCACGCGTGCGATCGCGTTGGGATCTGCGATCACGACCGAGTCAAACTCGAGACCCTTCGCCTCGCGCGCCGTCGTCACTTCGATCCCCGGACGCGCAAGCGACGACACATGCGTGATCAGGTCCTCCGAAGCGATGATGGCGACCAAACCGCCGCCTCGAGTCGACAGGGAATCGGCCTCGACCCCGGCGGCATCGGCTGCGACACGGGCAATCGCCTCACGCTCGGGCACGCCGATGGTCGCAACGGCGTCGTCGACGTCCCTCGCCGCGCTCATCTCGCTCACTGGCAGCCCCGCGGCATGCGCAAAGCTCTGTGCGGCCGACGCGACTACCGCCGGGATGCGATAGCTCACGGTGAGCTCGCGCAAGTGCCAGCCGGCCTGGAACAGCGGATCCATCGTTTCCGGCCACCATTGGGTTCCCGCAGGTGCCGAGGTCTGCGCGATGTCGCCGACGATCGTGAACGAACGAGACGGACAACGCCTCAGGAGCATGCGCCACGCCATAGGGGAGAGCTCTTGAGCCTCGTCGACGATCACGTGTCCGTAGGTCCACGAGCGGTCCTCGCTCGCGCGTTCGGCGACTGTCCTGCGCGTTTCCGGCGCCTTCATGCGCTCGGCAAGCATCTCGGCGGTCACGATGCCGTCGCCGCCGATAATGTCGAGCACTTCTCGGGCGTACCGAAGTTCGGCCTTGTCGTCGCTCACGGCGCGGGTCGACCGAGGCAGATCGCCTAGCAATTCGGCGGCCTCGTCGAGCAGCGGCACGTCCGCATCGGTGAAAGGTGCGTCCGGATCGCGCGTCAACAGCGCTCGCTCCGCGTCGCTCAAGCGAGACGCGCACGCGGCAAGTAGATGGGGCTTTGAGAACAGGTCCCTCAGCAACTGTTGCGGCGTCAGCGGCAGCCAACACAGGTTGATCGCGACACGCAGTGAGCGGTCATCGCGCAGGTCGCGAGCGATTTCCTTGCGGTCGTCGTCCTCGATCTCGGAGCCAAGCTGATCGACCACTTGGCGTGTGAGGCGGTTGATCATCTCTTTGGCGAACGCTGCGCGCGCCGCGTTGTGGGGCTTCCCATCGCGCCTCGCGCGAGCCTGGGCTTCGCGCACATCGGAACGCTTGATCGTCACCTCGCGACCGTCGATCCAGAATTCCTGATCGCGCCCGGGAACGCGTTGGCGCTCGCGTACGGCCGACCTGATCACGGTGGACATGTCGAGCCTGCCCTTGAGGGTCGCGGCATCGTCGTGCTCCCTTGCCGTGGTGCGGATGCCCTTGACAAGCCCCGCGAGGGTCGTGGATACCGCGCCGGTCTCACCCAAAGAGGGCAGCACGTGGTCGATGTACCGCAAGAACGACGTGGAGGGGCCGACAAGCAGCACGCCGCGGCGTGCGAGCAAATCCCTGTGGTGGTAGAGCAAATACGCGGCCCTGTGGAGAGCAACGGCGGTCTTTCCCGTTCCGGGACCGCCCTGCACCACAAGCGCTCCTTGCAATGGGGCGCGGATGACGGCGTCTTGCTCGGACTGAATCGTCGCGACGATGTCACCCATGCGGCCAGTGCGCTTGGCATCGAGGGCGGCCAGAAGTGCCCCCTCGCCCGCCAGTGAAGTCTCGTGGCCCGAACCCCTGAGCGCCTCGACATCCAGCACGTCGTCCTCGACGGCGGTGACGACCCGTCCCTGTGTGGTGAGGTGCCTGCGCTTCATGACGCCCTGCGGCTGGGCAGCGGTGGCCGCGTAGAACGGTGTCGCCGCTGGTGCGCGCCAGTCGGTCAAGAGTGGGATGTGATCGGCATCAGACAGTCCGATGCGGCCCACGTAGAGCACGTCGCCAACCACCATGTCGAGGCGTCCGAAGCACAACCTGTCCTCGACCGCATCGAGTTGAACAATGCGGTCTTCGTAGAGCGTGGCAAAGGAATCGCGCTCCGACCGGTTTTGCGGAGAGCCCGACGGACCCGCCTTGCGCACATCGGCGAGCCGCGCGGCGGCCTCGAAACGCAGAGCATCTAGCCGCGAGTAGAGGGTGTCGACAACGCGCTGTTCTGCGCCGATGCCTGGGCCCGCATCCACGGTGGACTCGTCGTGCATGAACTCCCTTTCGCACTGCACGCGAACCCCGCGAGCAGTAGACCATCCTCGCACGACAGGCGCCGAAGCGAAATGTTCCCGCGTTCGCGGGCCGCGATATCTCGTGTTGTCGCGTCGTGTTCGTGTCACAGTGATGTCATGGCACTCATGACCTGGGACATCGACGGCGTCGCGCAATGGGCCGACCGCTCGGGATCGGACGCGGTCTTGGTTCAGTCCCTCAGGGGATTCATCGACGCCGGCAAAGTTGGCAGGCTCGTCTGCGAGCACATTCTGGGTATGTCTGAACCCGTGCGCCTCGTGACGTTCGACATCGATGAGTTTCTCGACTACCGCTCGCGCAGGCCGGAGATGACGTTCTCCGTCAACGAATGGACCCACTACGACGAGCCGTATCTGGCGATTGACATGGTCACAGATGCGGAGGACAGAGCCTTCCTGTTGCTCCATGGAAGTGAGCCAGACGTTCGTTGGGAGGCCTACATCCTCGCCGTGAAGGGTGCGGTCGAGAAGTTGGGCGTGGGGCTGACCGCAGGCGCTCACGGAATCCCCATGGGTGTTCCTCACACCAGGCCCATGCAGTCCACTGTCCACGGAACCCGCCAGGACCTGTTGCCGGACACTTCGGGCATGTTCGGCACCGTGGCCGTGCCCGCCTCGGCCCAGAACCTGTTGGAATACCGTTTTGGCCAGTGGGGCTTGGATGCCGTCAATGTTGCCGTTCACGTGCCGTACTACATCGCGCAGTCCGCTCTGCCACAGGCTGCGCAACACGCCTTGAGCCAACTCGAGGGGCTCACGCGACTGAGTCTCGCGCCCGAGGGTTTGGATGACGCTGCTGTCACCGCATCGTCCGAGATCGAGAGCCAGATGGCGGATTCCGAAGAGGTTCAAGGGCTCGTCGCGACGCTTGAAGAGCAGTACGACGCCATGGACGCGGCGCGTCGAGACGGCATTCCGCTTGACCGTCCACTGCCTACCGCAGACGAGCTTGGTGCCGAATTTGAGAAATTTCTGGCCCAACAACGCCGAGAGTCTCCCCCTCACGACTAATTTGTGCAATGCTTAGCGTTGGTTGCATTGACGTAGTGAGCGGTACATATCTGTTATCAGATACGAACGAGGCATTGCGGCGACGAGTGGGACACAGTGTCCCGCTTCCCGTCCCGGGCATTAAAGGCAAGGAAACACCAGCATGACACAGGGCTCCGTGAAGTGGTTCAACGCAGAAAAGGGCTACGGCTTCATCGCTCAGGATGGTGGAGGCGCTGACGTCTTCGTTCACTACTCCGCGATCATCACCGACGGCTTCAAGACCCTCAACGAGGCGCAGCGCGTCGAGTTTGAG
>JBBRWX010000102.1:0-6755 GCA_038248935.1 Actinomycetales bacterium | reverse complement strand
TCGCGATCCGCGACGGCAAGCGTGACCGATTCCCCCGCATCGATGTGCTCGATCTCCATGCGCGTGAGCACGCCAAGAAGCAGAGGCTGATCGAGAGCCGTGACGCGATACGTGGTGCGTGCCTTGGCGACCATGGCGTCGGCATCGGCGCCAAGAGTGCGCCCCTTCGACATGAAGACGGCCTCGTCGACCATCTCGTCGAGTTCGCTCAGCACGTGGCTCGACACGAGCACGGCCCTGCCCTCGGCCGCGAGATCCCTGACGAGTTGGCGCAACTCGATACGCGACCGGGGGTCGAGCCCGTTGGCGGGCTCGTCAAGCAGCAACAGCGTCGGGTCGTTGACCAACGCGCGGGCCAACGAGAGTCGCTGCTTCTGACCCCGGCTGAGCACGCGCGCGGGTTGGTCGGCGAACTCGCTCAGGTGCACCTTCGCCAGCAACGCCGTGCCGTGGGCACGCGCCGCCGCAGCGGGCTGCTTGTACGACTGCCCCACGAGCGTGAGCGACTGGAGGCACGTCAGGTTGTCCCACGTCCCCAACTGGTCGGGCATCCACCCGATGCTCGCCCTCACAGCGGCGCCGTGAGTCGAGGGGCTGACGCCCCCCACGCGAATCTCGCCCGCATCGGGCCTGAGAAGCCCCGCGAGCATGAGCATGAGGGTGGTCTTGCCACACCCATTCGGGCCGATGAGAGCCGTGACAGTGCCTCGCGGCACCGACAGGCTCGCGTCGACGACGGCGTGAACGGAGCCGAAGCTGCGCCTCACCGACGTGGCGGACACCGCGACGGGCGCCTCGATTGCAGTAGTGGTCATAGGCCGAGGCTAGGTCGCTAGGAGACGCGGCGTCGGCTTTTTGCGTGAAGATCAGGGGATCAGGGGCCAAAGATCAGGGGAAACCCTGACGCTCGTCACCGGCGAAAGGCGGGCGTCAGGAACGGGTCACGCCGGGAACGGGTCACGTCAGGAACGGGTCGCGTCAGGAACGGGTCGCGTCCCACAGGAGCGCCTCACGCGCATAACCGATGCCGAACGTGCGGCTCGCGTCCGCTCCGTACACGATCACCTCATGGCCGTCGCCCCACTTCGGCGCGTCGATCACGGCATCCCGCACCATGGCGATCCAGTCCCCGTGGACCGCGTCGGCAAGCGACTGCGGCGCGGGGCCGGTCGCCGCGTCCGCCCCAGGGGCGCCGAGCATGTCCATGCCAAAGGGCACGTCGACGCAGTGAGCCGCGCCGTCGACCCCTGGTGCTCGAGACTCCCAGCGGAAGTCGTAGACCCATGTGGGGGCGCCAGATGCCGCACGCAGCGGCGCCCAATGAGCCACCGCCTGGCGGAAGACCGCATCGGTGATGCCCTGACCGAGCGCCCAGGCGGCGCCACGATCGCCCGCCTCCGCGGCCATCTCGGCCGCCATGCCCGTGGGCACCCCGGCCCTCTCCAACACCTCGACGGCGGAAGTGTCGCCGACGAGCAGCGCAAACCCCGCCGCCGTTTCGTTGAATTCGTGTGCGCACGTGCCGATGAAGAGCGACTTGTCCGCGCCCACACCCTCCGCAAGTGCGCCGGCGATCGAGGTCTCGCACACGTCCCCGTCAATGAGTGGTCCCAGCAGGATCGGTTGGGCCTCGCGCACCACAATGTCCGTGAGCACGTCGTCCACGGGGGCGAATGCGGCTTCCCTTGACTCGTACAGTGCGAGCGGGTCGACCGCCTCGAGCGAGGCCCTGTCATGCGAGACGCTCACCGCCGCCGCGATGCGGGCCGATGCGGCGCGACCCGCGTCTAACGTGGCCGACGCATCGGCAGGCGAGATCGCGAGCACCGAGCGGAACAGGTGCTGAGCGGAGCGCATCGTCAGCAGCCGCATCACGGCCGCGCCACCCGCACTCTGTCCTGCGATGGTCACTCGCGCCGGGTCGCCGCCGAACGCCTCGACGTTGCGTTGCACCCATTCGAGGGCGGCCAGCCAGTCGAGAACCCCGCGGTTGTTCACCGCGTCACGGATCCATCCGAAGCCTTCAAAGCCCAAGCGGTAGGAGATCGCCACAGTGACCGCGCCGTCGCGAGCAAACGCCTGGCCCCCGTACCAAGGGCTCGCGGGGGAGCCCGCGATGAAGCCGCCTCCGTGGATCCACACCAGGACAGGCAACCGCGCGGCTGGGTCGGGGTTGGGCGTCGTGACGTTGACGTTGAGCGTTGCCGGCCCGGAGATCGAAGGCTCGGGGGTGCGCGCCGGGTTCCAGGGCGAGCGCCGCTGAGGCGTCGCGCCGTGGGCGAAACAGTCCCGCATGCCGCTCCACCCTGCGACCGGGCGCGGGGCGTCGAACCGCGCCTCGCCCACCGTCGGGGCCGCGAACGGCATCCCCAAAAAGACCGCATGCCTGCTTACCGAACCATCGGCACTGCGATGGAGTCGCCACAGTCCCCTGACCCTCCCCGAGTCGATGTTGACCTCGGGCAACGCGGTCATCGTTTGGCCCCACGCGTACGCATCATTGCTCGACAATAGCGCGAGCCGGGGAGGCGCCACGTGCGGGTTTGCAACCAGGCCTCGACCCCCTCGCCAACGCCAAATAGGAGGGCTCGCTCAGTACCTCTAGGATGTTGCGACGTGTGACAAGGTCGCGCAATCCCTCTTCTTTGCGGAGTCTCAGCATGTCTCTCGTGGTGCAAAAGTACGGCGGTTCCTCCGTCGCCGATGCCGACGCGATCAAGCGCGTCGCGCGTCGCATCGTCGAGACGCACCGTGCTGGCAACCAGGTCGTCGTCGCGGTGTCCGCCATGGGAGACACGACCGACGAGCTCATCGAGCTTTCGAGGGCCGTTTCCGGCTTTGAGCACCCGCGCGAGATGGACATCCTGCTGACAGCGGGCGAGCGCATTGCGATGTCGCTCCTGGCGATGGCCGTGCGTGACCTTGGCGTTGGCGCACAGTCGTTCACCGGCCCCCAAGCGGGTGTCATTACGTCGGGCGCCTACGGGCGTGCGCGCATTATCGACGTCGAGCCCGGTCGCCTGAGGGCCACGATCGACGCGGGCGAGGTCGCGATAGTCGCAGGCTTCCAGGGCTACAACCAGGAGAGCCAGGACATCCAGACCCTTGGTCGCGGCGGTTCCGACACCACCGCGGTGGCGCTCGCCGCGGCCCTCAACGCCGACGTGTGCGAGATCTACACCGATGTCGACGGAGTGTTCTCGGCCGACCCTCGCATCGTCTCGACCGCCCGCAAGCTTGATCGCATTACGTACGAGGAAATGCTCGACATGGCCGCATCGGGAGCAAGGGTCCTGATGCCGCGCTGCGTCGAATACGCCCGCCGCTTCAACGTGCCACTCCACGTCCGCTCGTCCTTTTCGGGACTTGAGGGCACGCGGGTTGTGGGCGAGACTGAAGGAGACATCATGGAAGATCCGATCATTGCCGGCGTGGCACACGACCGCTCCGAGGCCAAAATCACGGTCATCGGTATTCCAGACGTGCCCGGATCCGCAGCGCGCTTGTTCGAGGCCGTGGCGCGTGCCGACGTCAACATCGACATGATTGTTCAGAACGTCTCCGCCGTCGCCACCGGCGTCACCGACATCTCCTTCACGCTGCCGATGGACTCCGTCGCGAAGGCCCGTGCCGCGATCGAAGCCGACCACGCCCTCATCGGCTACACCGAACTGGTATCGGACGACGCGATCGGCAAGGTCTCGCTCATCGGCGCGGGCATGCGGTCATCGTCAGGCGTGAGCGCCAAGTTCTTCGCGGCCCTTCGCGACGCGGGGGTCAACATCGAGATGATCTCGACCTCGGACATCCGCATCTCGGTAGTGACGCGCGCCGACAGCCTCGACGCGGCAGTGCGCGCAGTGCACACGGCCTTTGGCCTCGATTCCACGCAGGGCGAGGCCGTCGTCTATGGAGGGAGCGGACGATGAGCGACCTGACCATTGCCGTCGTTGGCGCCACCGGTCAGGTGGGCGCCGTCATGCGTACGCTGGTCGGGGAGCGCTTCCCCGACGCGAACGTGCGCTTCTTCGCCTCTGCCAGGTCCGCGGGCACCACGCTTGGACACCTTGGCCACGACGTCACCGTCGAGGACATCGCCAGCGGCGACTACGCGGGCATCGATATTGCGCTGTTCTCGGCGGGCGGCGGGCCGTCCATCGAGTACGCCCCTCAATTTGCCGCTGCGGGTGCCATCGTCATCGACAATTCGTCGGCCTGGCGCATGGACCCCGAAGTCCCTCTCGTCGTGAGCGAGGTCAACCCCGAGGCCCTGGCGTCAATCCCCAAGGGCATCGTCGCCAACCCCAACTGCACCACGATGGCGGCCATGCCCGTCCTCAAGTCGCTGCACGCGGAGGCGGGCCTCACGCGACTCATCGTGTCGACGTACCAAGCCGTTTCCGGCTCGGGGCTCGCCGGAGTGCGAGAGCTCGATGGCCAGATCAAGGCCGTGTCGCCAGAGGCGACCAAGCTGGTGCACGACGGATCTGCGGTGGCGATCCCCGAGCCCGTCATGTACGTCGAGCCGATCGCCTTCAATGTCATCCCGATGGCGGGCAATGTGATCGACGACGGCTCAAACGAGACCGGCGAGGAGCGCAAGCTACTCGAAGAGTCGCGCAAGATCCTCGGTCTTCCCGACCTGCTGGTCTCTGGCACCTGCGTCCGCGTCCCCGTGTTCACCGGCCACTCGCTGTCGATCAACGCCGAGTTCGCCGCGCCGATCACGCCCGCGCGCGCCTATGCGGTGCTCGACGGAGCGCCAGGCGTCAAGGTCGACGAGGTGCCGACGCCCCTGAAGGCCGCTGGGGGCGACGTGAGCCTCGTGGGGCGCATCCGCCAAGACCTTGGAGTTCCCGGCGGCAGGGGACTCGCCCTGTTCATTAGCGGCGACAACCTGCGCAAGGGCGCGGCCCTCAACGCCGTCCAGATCGCTCAACTCGTTGCAGCGACGCTCTAGGCTCGATTCAACTAGGCGCTCTTCACTTGGGAGCACCTACCGCCGGACGCCGGCGCGAAGTCCCGCGATGTCGAACAGTGGGGCATGCGCGGGATCGTTCAGGAGCGTGCTGAACGCGAGTTCGGCGGCGCCGATGTGCACCACGCGTTCACGCAGTCCGTTGCGGACAATCGTGAGGTCGCGGCCGAGCGGCCCGTACGCCTGCCTCGCTACGCCGGCACGGATTCGTTCCCCGCGCGCTTCCAGCAGCGCTCCGACATGCCCCCCAAGGATCACGCGCTCCGATCCGAACACGCACACGAGGGATGCGATGCCCTCCGCCAATGCATCGGCCTGAATGTCGAGTTCGGCCTCGACCTCTGCACCAGGCGCACTCGCGTACAAAGCGTCCAACTCGTCGAGCCCGATGACCCCACGCCCCGCGGCGCTCCAGATGCGGCGGACGTTGACGACGGTCTCGAGGCAGCCAGTGCGGCCGCACGGACACAGGGCTCCGTTGCGGTCCAGAAGGATGTGGCCGAGCTCGATGCCGAAGCCGTGGGCCCCGCGCATGAGCCTGCCCTCCGAGATGACTCCCCCTCCGAGTCCAGACGTGGAGCCATTGAGGTACATCACGTTGTCGCAGCCGACGCCGGCACCGTAGTGAGCCTCCGCGATCACTCCGAGCGTCGAATCGTTCGACAGCCACGTGGGTAGCGCGAGTTCCTCTTCGATCATCGACGCGAGCGCCTCGTCTTGCCACCCAAGGTGGGGCGCGACGTCGATCGCGTTGGTGCGCTCATCCACGAGTCCGGGAACGGCAACGCCGATGCCCGCCACCCGCGTCGTATCGGGAAGTTCATCGGCAACGCGCAACACAAAGTCCCTGGTCAGCAGCACGGCATCCTCCGGCGTCATGATCTCCGGCGTCAGGATCACCTCGCGCAAACGCACTGCGCCCCCAAGACCGACTACCCCAGCGGTGAGGCCCGTGACATCCGGATTGATCGCAATCGCCACCACATCGGGGCTGGGAACGACAACTGGACTGGGCCTGCCCACGCGCCGTTCAGCGGCGGGCTCCGTCTCAAGGACGAGCCCAAGCTCCACCAGTTCGCCGACCAGGAAGCCGACTGTCGACCGGTTGAGGCCAGAGAGTCGAGTGAGATCCGCCCTGGACAACGAGCCCCGGCTGTGGACGCTCGACAGCATCAACGCAAGGTTGCGCTGGCGCGTCTCTTCGTTGCGGCTGCCCCGCCCCACTCGGTCATCGACGTCGTCATCGCTCATGGTCGTCCTGTCATGGCTTTGTTGTGGGCACAAGCATACCGGCTCGGGCAGAACCGGTTCGCATCGGCTTGGGAGGGCGTCTCAGCGGTCACCGTTAGCCGGGCCAACCGGGCACAGGTGCCGGATGGGGACGGTGTTTCGCGCGCCAAAATCGCTCATCCGCGCGTCCGAAGGACTCTTGATCCGGCACTTCTGCACAACCGTGGTCCACTCGTGCCACACGCCCGGCGCGCCGGGCACCTCGTGTGCGTGTTCGTAGAGGCGGCGTAGGGGTGATCGCTGCGCGCCTGCGGCGCTCCGCCCAACCCCTCCCTCGTTCGCTCGCAACACAAAAGGGCCGACGCTATGCGTCGACCCTTTCGGTTGCTCACTCTCTCAGTCGGGGTGACAGTGTCTGATTTCAACACATCGTTCACACATGTGTCGCGACATCGTTCACACCCTTTGACGATGGGACATGGGAAACCTCGATCGAAACCACGTCATCGTTCTAGCCGTCATCGAAGGTGGAATGTCCGTCACCGAG
>JBBRWX010000101.1:0-6804 GCA_038248935.1 Actinomycetales bacterium | reverse complement strand
GATGCGTGCCGTGCTTGAACTTGCGGCGGCGGGAAAGATTCACACCGTTGTCGAGCGCTTCCCCATGCACGAGGCGGGTGTGGCGTTAGCCAAACTCGCAGCCGGGGAGTTGCGGTCGCGCGCGGTGCTGTTCAACGCCGAAGACTAGGTGACGCTCGCCGCCTCGGCCGCGACCGCTTGGCCGGGGGCCACCACGGCTCCCTTGCACGAGGGGGCATCGGCCAGCAGTTCCAGCAGATACGGCGCTGCGGAGTCGGCTCCCGCCCGGCGCGACTGCACCACCGAGACCTCCCAGGGCGGGGCATCGTGCGGAAGGGCGACCGTCATCAGCCGCGAGGCCTGCGGCTTGTTTGACACGTGGCGAGGCACGATCGCGACTCCAAGGCCGCGGTTCACGAACTCGAGCAGCGTGTGGACATCACTCACTTCGAAGCGCACGCGGCGCACCATTCCGCGCGCTTCGAACGCCGCATCCGTGAGCGGCCGCACGCCCCACGTCGGGTCGAAGTCGACGTGGTCCTCGACCGCCAGCGCCTCCCACGAGGCGACGGCAACATCGGCGAGCGGGTGGTCGGGCGGGACCACGAGCACCAGGTCCTCGTGGCCTAGCGCCTGGTGAGGCAGCGCGCCCAGGTGCGCGGCCGCGGCCACGAATGCGACGTCCAGCGTGTCGGCACGCAGCGAGTCGATGAGTTCGTGGGAACCCGCCTGGCGAAACTGGATCTCCACCTGAGGGTGACGCCGGTGGAAGCGGTCGATGAGCGCGGTGGCATCGATCACGCCCAGGCACTGCTCGGTGCCGATGCGCAGGGTTCCCGAGACCTGGCGCGTGGCGTGGATGACGGCGTCGCGAGCCGCGCGTTCCTGGTCGAGCATGGCGCGGGCGTGAGGGAGTAGAGCGAGCGCGGCGTCGGTGGGCTCGACCCGGCGCGTGGTCCGCGTGAACAACGATGCGCCGAGCTCTTGCTCGAGACCGCGGATCCCCGCAGAGAGCCCCGACTGGGAGACGCCCATGAGCTGGGCGGCGCGTGTGAAGTGGCGCTCGTCCGCGAGCGTCACCAGGTACTCCATCTGCCGCAATTCCATTAATCGCTCCTGGTTGTGAAAACCATCAGGCAAAGTCGTTGGACTTCTAAGTTACAGGTTCCTATGCTGGAAGGGAACCCATCCGTCCACACTGGAGGTCACCGTGCGCGAGCGCACCATCGGCAACCGTTCCGTCTCGGCCATCGGCCTTGGGGGCATGCCCATATCCATCGAGGGTCGTCCCGACAGGGCGCAGGCCATCGCCACCATTCACGCGGCGCTCGACGCGGGCATCACCTTCATCGACACCGCGGACAGCTACCACCGCGACGCGGGCGAGGTGGGCCACAACGAGTCGCTCATCGCGGAGGCCCTGCGCGCTTACGGCTCCGACACCTCCGGCATCCTGGTCGCCACCAAGGCGGGCCACTTGCGCCCGGGCGACGGCAGCTGGACTCAGAACGGCGACCCCGCCTACGTCAAGGAGGCTGCCAAGGCATCGGCCAAGCGTCTCGGCGTCGACGCCATCGCCCTGTTCCAGTTCCACCGCCCCGACCCCAAGGTTCCCTACGCGGACTCGATCGGCGCGGTCGTGGAGCTTCTCGACGATGGCATCATCGAGATGGCGGGCATCTCGAACGCCAACCCGGAGCAGATCCGGCTGGCGAACGACCTGCTCGGCGGACGCCTGGTAAGCGTCCAGAACCAGTTCTCTCCCGCCTTCGTCTCTTCGTACCCCGAGCTTGAGCTGTGCGCCGAGATGGGCATCGCATTCTTGCCGTGGAGCCCGCTCGGTGGCATCACTCGCGCCGGTGTAGTGGGCGAGAACCACCAGGCCTTCCAGGGCATCGCCGATGCCCACGGCGTCAGCCCCCAGCGCGTCACCCTCGCGTGGGAGCTCGCTTTGGCCGACATCGTCGTCCCCATCCCCGGTGCCTCGCGTCCCGGATCAATCATCGACTCCGCTCAGGCGTCCGAGCTAGTTCTCACGCCCGACGAGGTCGCACTCCTCTCCGTGGTATTGAATCAACGCAGTACTGAAGGGCTAATCACATGAAGACCTACAACATCCCCGGCATCGACGTGCCCGCATCCAACGTGGTGCTTGGCCTCATGCGCATCCAAGACAAGACGGACGAAGAGGTGCGCACCCTGGTGGGCACCGCCCTCGACGCGGGCATCACGGTGATGGACCACGCCGACGTCTACGGGTCCGAACTGCATGGCTGTGAGGTCCGCTTTGCCGAGGCCATGCAGCTCACGTCCTCCCAGCGCGAGTCCATGGTCATCCAATCCAAGGCGGGCATCGTCCCCGACGGGCCGTACTTCGACTACTCGTCCGAGCACATCGTCGCTTCCGTCGACGCGTCGCTCGAGGCGCTCGGTACCGACTACCTCGACCTGCTTCTTCTGCACAGGCCCGATGCTCTTGTCGAGCCCGAAGACGTCGCCGAGGCGTTCGACCAGCTCGGGGCTGCTGGCAAGGTGCGCGCTTTCGGCGTCTCCAACCACACGCCCGGCCAAATCGAACTGCTGCGCAAGCACGTGAAGCAGCCGATCGTCGCCAACCAGGTGCAACTGTCCGTCACCCACGCGCCGATCATCGCGCAGGGTGTGGCCATGAACATGGCGGACCTGGACCAGTCGATCTCTCGCGACAACGGCATCGTCGACTATTGCCGACTGCATGACATCATGTTGCAGGCCTGGTCGCCCTTCCAGGCAGGCTTCTTCACGGGCCCGTTCCTTGGCAACAAGGACTACCCCGAGCTCAACGCTGTCATCGACAGGCTCGCGGACGCGTATGTCGTGCCCGCGATCGCGATCGCCACCGCGTGGATCACGCGCCATCCGGCGCACTGGCAGGTCGTGGTGGGAACAACCACCCCCGAGCGTGTGGCAGCCGCGGCGCTGGGATCCGAGATCCCGCTCACGCGATCCGAGTGGTACGAAATGTTCAGGGCAGCGGGCTACACAGTTCCGTGATTGCCGTCCCGTGATTGCTGTCCCGTGATTGCCATCCCGTCGTCTCGCGCGCTCTCCCGAAGTGGGTCACCACGTACCCGCTTCGGGAGCGGGCGCATCGCAGTGGGTCGTCAGGTACCCGCTCGCCCGGGCAGCCGACGTCACGGCTCCGCGAGCCCCGCGTATGCGAAAATGGGTGACAACGAAGGGGAGTAGCTCCTGGTGGCCCGCGAGGGCCCGAAGTACGTCGACATACTGGCGCGTTCAGCGCCCGGCGTGCTTCCCGGTTCATCCGGGTGAGTGAGACCTTCGGCACGATGCCGTGCCGAAGCGACCCCACGTCTTGTCCACTTCGGCACGGTCCACCGGACACCGAAGGCGGACCTCTTGTCACTCATCGTTCTGCTGCTCACCGCGGCGGGCCTTGCGGCAGATGCGTTCGCCGTGTCCGTGGGCAAGGGCATGCACCTGCGCGCCTTCGAATGGAAGCCCGCTCTCACGCTCGCCCTCACCTTTGGCGGGTTCCAGGCGCTGATGCCCGTGATCGGGTGGGCGCTCGGCACGACTCTCGCGGGGGCAATCGAGTCGTTCGACCATTGGATCGCGTTCGGCCTGCTCGCCGCGATCGGAGTCAAGATGATCTGGGAGTCACGCGCGCTGGGCGACGAGGGCCGCGAACCAAAGCCCGCAATCCGACTGCGCGAGCTCCTCGTCCTGGGCGTCGCCACCAGCATCGACGCCCTCGCCGTGGGCGTGAGCCTCGCGTTCCTCGACGTGGACATCACGATGGCTGCGGTCACGATCGGGGTGGTCACCGCCGCGCTGTCGCTACTGGGAGTGTGGCTGGGCCATTACGCCGGGCGCCGGCTCGCCTCGTGCGCGGAGCTGGTGGGCGGCCTGGTCCTCATCGGCATCGGCGCCAACATCCTGATCTCGCACTTGGCGGGCTGACGCGAAAGGGCGCGCCTGAGGCGCGGCCCTTTTTGCCAGCGAATACCGGTCGCTGAGTACCTCTCGGTGCCGGGACCCCGCACCGCACGAGAGAGGGCCCGGCCGCTTAAACCGCGGCTGGGCCCTCTCTGATTTCGTGTGTTTCGCCGGTGGGCTCCGACCTGACAACGGGGCTAGACGGGAGTGCGCTCAGCTGTGCTTTTGCACATACTTCACCGGTGCAGGCAAACTGCGTGCCGCGCGGACGGAGCGGGAGAGCCGCTCGATCGACTTGAGAGCCACCACGACATCGTCGGCGGTGATCACGAACGGCATGTTGTGGATCGTCTCGCCCGGCAGGGTTGCTGCCTTGCCGATGGCCTGCAACTCCTTTTCGTCGTCGATCGTGAGGCCAATCTCCGTGAGCGTCGTTGGCAAACCGACCCGCGTGGTGAACTCGATGAAGTCCTCGATCTCGGCCATGGGTGCGCCTTCGAGAACCAGCTGAGCCAGCGAACCGATGTTCACCTTCTGACCATGGGTGAGACCGTGGGTCTGCGGAGCTGCGGTCAGGCCGTTGTGGATGGCGTGTGCTGCCGCGAGGCCGCCCGACTCGAAACCGAGCCCTGACAGCAGCGTGTTCGCTTCCACCAACTTCTCTACCGCAGGCGTGACGAGGTTGTCGCGCACCGCATCGAGGGCAGGGAGGGCGTTTTCCCAGATGACGTCCCAGGAGAGCTTGGCGAGCGCAGTTCCCGTCTGAGTCGGCAGCCCGCCCGCCATCGTGGTCGCGTTGGCCTTTGCGGTCGCTCGCGCTTCGAGCCAGGTTGCCAGAGCATCGCCGACTCCCGCAATCAGGAATTCGACGGGTGCGTTGGCGACGATCTGGGTGTCGATAAGCACGAGGTCGGGGTTACGTGGGAAGAAGCGGTACTCGACGAACTCGCCCTCTTCGTTGTAGATCACCGAGAGTGCGGACGTGGGTGCATCCGTCGACGCCACGGTAGGCACGCTGACCCAACGGATGCCAGCGAGGAATCCGGAGGCCTTGGCCGAGTCGATGGTGCTTCCACCGCCGACGCCGATGATCACGTCGGCTTTGGTCTCGCGAATCTTCTCCACCAGGGCGTCGACAACGGCGGCGGTCGCGAACTTGTGGAACGGGACCCGCTCCACCCGAAGGCCTGCCGCGGCGAAACTCGCCGTCACCTGCGAGCCGGCAAAACCCCAAACGACGTCGTCAGCGACGATCAGTGGCGACGTGCCGATTTGGGCGACGAACTCGCCGACGCGCTCAATCGCTCCCTTGCCTTGGACATACCGTCCCGGACTCATGACGGTGCGGATTGGATTGGTCATCGTAAACCTTCTTCCTAGTCGAACTGCGTCCGGAGCCTTGTGCGATCGCAAGGGTGAACCTGTCTCGCATCAAGGAGTGGGCGGGTTTTGGTTGATTTCGAGGGTGGGGCAGAGGATGTTCCTCTTCACCCCATGACGACACTCCCGTCCGCGAGGCGTTCCCATGTGCGGCCGGTGGCGAGCGCGACGCTCTTGTAGGCGCCGTCGTACAGCCCGATTCTCTTGTTCTTCACGATCGAGTCGCAGAAGATCTCCATGAGGTCGGTCTCCAAGGCGATCAGGTCGATCGCCTGGAGGGTGCGCGGGATGGTCCGGGTCTCGATAGTTCCGTCGCCGAGCTCGGCGCTACGGATGGCGCCCCATGCCTCGTGGGCGCCCACGCGGGCGTTAAAGATCTTCGGCACCGGGTAGAAGGCCAGCTCCGAGGGCTTGGTGATCAGCACGTCGCTCACGCGCATCAGGTAGTTCGTCGCGTAGACGCCGTGGAACGTGTTGTCGAACAGGAAGACGTGGAGCCCGGAGGCCGTGCCCTCGCGGATCTCGTCGGCGAAGTCCCTGGTGTCCTCCCAAGAGAAGTGGGTCTGTACGGAGGTGACGTCCGAGCCGAGTTCTCCCTTGAGCCACTCCCAGTTGCCGGCGTGGTCGCCGAGGTTGACGAAGAGGGTGAGCTCGCCGCGGTCGATCATCGGCCGGCAGTGGTCGATGATCGCCTTGAACAGTTCGCGCTGAGCGCCGGCACCACCCATGGTGAGCAGGAAGCGCCGGGGTTCCCCCTTGTGCATCCTGTCCATCCGCGCCGCACAGTCGACCTCGACGTTCTCGACCAGCTCGTGGTCGACGTGGTGGCCGACGTACTCGATCGCATCGGCCGGCGTCGGCTTGAGGATCCGGTCGTCCTCGTCGAACTGGTTCATGATTCGGAAGCCGTAGTAGCCGGACTGCGACTGGACGGCATGCGTCGCACCTTCGGTGAGTTGGAACGCCATCGGCCAGTTGTCAAACATCATGTCGACGACGTTCGTCATTCCGCCTGCCACGGCGCCCATGCAGTTCCACATGTGCGCAGTGAGGATGGGCATGTCCGAGGGCAGCGCGTGGTGCAGGTTCGCGAAGAGCTCGCTCTTGCGGTAGTCGCGGGCGTTGGCCTTGAGGAAGCGCCACGGCCAGCCAATCGCGGTGCTGTTCAGCCACCAGTTGAGCCCTGGCAGCGTGCGGTCCCCACTGGTGACCGACTCCCAGATGTACTTGTCGAACAAGCGGCTGCGCTGGGAGGTGCGCGAGTACTTCGAGTAGTTCGTGTTCCACCAGTTGATCGCGTCCTGGGTGATCCCTGGGATGCCGAGCAGGTCGAGCCAGTACGGGGTGTAGCCCATCGAGCGGGCGGCGGAGGCTCCTGCCATCGCGATCCGGTAGTGGCCGTAGCCCATCCGGATCGTGGAGATGACGACGCCGTTCTCGCGGTCGATCGGGTCGCCTTCACCGTCGCGGCGCAACTCGCGCAGGCCGAGTGCCTCTCCCAGCTGG
>JBBRWX010000100.1:0-7103 GCA_038248935.1 Actinomycetales bacterium | reverse complement strand
GTCCGCCGCCGGGTCGAGCGCCGCGAGGGCGGCCACGGCATCGTCGCCATTGCCCGCCTCCGCAACTACGTCCATGTCCGGTTGCGACTCGACCACCATGCGGAACCCCGCGCGAATCAGCTGCTGGTCGTCCACGAGCGCCACACGAATAGTCATGATGGTGTTTCCACTCCGTGTGCGCGGTGCGTCATCTCGCGGTGCGTCATCTCGCGGTGTGGCAACGGCAGCCTGGCCCGCAACACAAAACCGCCGCCCGCCTTTGGTCCCGCGGTGAGCGTGCCGCCGAACACCGTCGCCCGCTCTGTCATGCCCTGGATCCCACTGCCGGTGCCATCGCCGTGAGCGGCGGCGCCCCTGCCGTCGTCGCTTACCGTGAGGGCGACATCGTCGTCTCCCCACGTCAGTTGAAGGAACGCGGCGGCCACGGGCCCCGCATGCTTGAGCACGTTCGTGAGTCCCTCTTGGGCGATGCGATAGAGCGCGAGTCCTGCTCCGATCGGCAGCGGTCGCGGCGTGCCCGTGGTCACGAACGAGACGTCAAGGCCGCCATCGCGGGCCGTCGCCACCAGTGCGGGGATATCGCCGACGCTGGGTTGCGGGCCGAGTTCCGCCTCACCGTCTGAGCCGCGCAGCACGCCAAGGAGAGCGCGCATCTCGGTGAGGGCCGAGCGGCCCACATCGGCGATCGTGTCGAGCGTGCGGGCCGCGGCCCCGGGGTCGGTGCGCGCGGCGAATCGCCCGCCGTCGGCCTGTGCCACCACGACCGTGAGCGTGTGAGCCACCACGTCGTGCATCTCGCGGGCGATGCGGGCGCGCTCGTCTGAGGCTGCAAGTGCCTGCTGAGCGGCGGCCTCACTAGCGGCGGAGAGTCCCGCTGCGCGGGCGCGTCGGCGTTCGGCACGCAGCCGCACGAGCGCCCATGCCGCCACCACGCTCGCGGCCACCGCGAGTGCCCACCCCAGCCAGGTCATGTGGCCAGCGTATGCCCGTGGCCGCTAACGCGGGTCGAGCACCCTGCCCACAAACAGCACGGCGCCCGTGTCCGCGTCGCGGATGACATAGAGGAACGGGTGGTCGGCGCGGATCTCAAGCGGGGGGTCCGCGGGGGCACTCGTGGTGTCCATCATGATGGCCGTCGCCGCGGCGGCCTCGGTTCCGCGCTCGTCCACGATCACCTTGGTGGCGTGAACGGCTCCGGACACAAACAGCTCCGGCCCGATGCCGTCCAGGCCCACCGCGCCAAACAGCCCGTCGACGCCCAGCGAGCCCTCGATCACCGAACGCAGATCCGTGGTGGACGTCGCCGTGAACTTTGGCAGGGCGAGCGTGTAGTCCTGCGCGCTCGCGCCAGCATCGATCTGGGCGAGAAGCGCGGAATCGAGCGCGGCCTCGACGTCGCCATAGGTGCCGGCGGTGGGAACGATCAGCGTCATCTCGAGCTCGCCGTACGCATACGGCAGCGCGGCGGCCACGAAGCCGTCTCCCTGGTATACCTCGCCATTCGTCGCACCGCTGTGCATCATGGGCACGTCCGCAGCGTCCCCTCGGGAGAGCATGAAGGGCTCGTCCCGCGTGGCGTCCTTTTCGAAAGGGATCTGCCACTGGGCCTTCATGTACAGCGTGTTGACGAGCGTCAGTCGCGAGTTGGCGTTGAACACGTCAGGCGTGACCAGTGCGGGGATCAGGCCCTCGGTGCGGTCCGAGACCCAGGCGTTGATGTCCTTCGCCGACTTCTCGCCGTCTGTGGACAGCGGCTCGGTCTGCGCGCCCGCGCCAAAGTAGCGGGCGAGGTTCTCGCGATAGGCGTCGAGCGGCGCGAAGTCGGTATCGGTGAAGACTCGATTGGCGACGCGGACGATGGCGTGGCCTCGCTCGTCCTTGCCTGGCTTGGGGAAGTTGGCGGGCTCCGATGCGGTGAGGAGGCCCAGAGAGTTGAACGCGCCCAATCGCGTGTCGCCGGCGACGGGGTAGGCGAACAGCCCGTCGAGCGCGTCGGCAACCGGTCCGGTCGCCCCTGCGTCGAGCATCCCGAAGGCGAGGCCGATGCTCATCGGGGACACGGCGGTGTTCTCGCCTTCCGCCAGGGACGCGTGAAAGATGCGGAAGCCCGCGTCGTTCAGCGACAGGGCAAGGTTGCTCGCGGCCGATGCGTCGGCGGCCGGACGGTCGACGACGGGATCGGGCGTGGTTGAGCCGGGCGACGCGCACGCGGCGAGCGCGAGCGCGGCTGCTGCCCCGAGCGCGGTCGCACGGGGAACCACGTGATTGCGGCGCGTACCTGCGGTCATGGTGACTCCCTTTGTCAAGGTCAACGCTCAGCGGGCCTCAACCGTTGGGTCGTAGGTCCCTGCTCGGGTCGGCCTAGGGAGTGACCTATGTCACAGCTGCGTGTCATGCAGACCCGAAATGTCCCGTTCGTACACCCATTGTGCACCAAAAGTCCTGCTATAGGCCGCTATGGGAGCCCCCAGGACTGGGGTTGCCACCAGCGCCGTACTCCACCATCATCAGCACAGTTCTGTGTTCATCGAGGGGGATCTGTGTTCGTTTCGCGCGCGGCAGCGTCAGTGCTTTTTGCTTCATTCATGGTGGCCAGTGCGGCCCCGACAGCCACGGCAGCGGACGCCTACGAGCGGCTCGTGGATGGACACACAGTCGAGGCCTCCACGGATTCGGGCGCGACGGCGCGTCTCGCGGTTGGCACGCAGTTCGATGGGGGACGTCTGGCGCTGAGGACGGGGCCTGCCACGGACATCGAGCGGGCGCTGTCGAAAATGTATGCGGTCGCGGTGAGCGATAGCGCGGGGAACGGGTATCTGGTTCCCGTGGCGGTCGCGGGGCCCGAGTCCGGAATCGAGCTCACCATCCCCTTCGACGCGACCTCCCTGGCCCAGAACGAACGGCCTGCGCTGTTCTTCCGTGGGGCAGGCTCGACGTGGCAGCAAGTGCCTGGTGTGGTCGACGCGTCGTCGGGTGAGGCGTGGCTTGAGAACGCCGCGCCAGGCAGTTACGTGGTGGCTGCCGTCCCATCGCTGGGCCCCGTTGTCGCCGTCGACCTCGGCGAGGACGACGCGAGCGCGCTGTGGGAAGGCAACATCGTCACCGAAGGCACGGTGACGGGCGCGATCGCGGCCGATCTTGAGCGCTTTATCGAGGGCTCGTTTGCCGTGGACGTGGTGGTGCTTGGGCCGCGTGCGCCAGGAACCATGTCGGAGGACTTCCGCAGGGCAATCATCGGCTCGCTGGACCCGGCGATGGTGTGGGCAGTGGGAGCGACGTCTGAGACGGGCCTCCTGTCTGGGTACTCCGATTCCGGTGGCTCGCTCGTGGCGTCCAACCTGGCAGGCATCGCGCTCGCGCGGGATGTTGTCGCGCAACTTACGGCCCACACCGGGCGTCCGGGCACGATCACGAGTGATCCCGTCTGGAGCCCTGATCCCTCGGTCCCCTCACTCGACATCACGGTGGGCCAGCTCGACCACAACTTTGACGCTGCTGTGCTGTCGCGCCGCACCGACCTGTACGCGGCGGCGATCACCAGGGCGCTCGCGGTTAGCTTCGATTCCAGGCTGGTGCCACAGGCGCCCGATGCCCCCGCCGGATTCGCACGTCGCGGGACCGTGAACGGTGACGCCCTGAGCAGCGCGCTTCGCATGGGCACGTGGGATGGCGGCTCGAGCCGCCAGATCCCCGTGGGTGACGAGGTAGTGACTGGGCTCTTCGAGGTGACGGGCCAACCGGGCAAGGGCGAAGGCGGCCGCCTCGACGTCACCGTCCATTGGACCTTCTCCAGCGTGAATCTCGGCAGGAGCGACGTCGCGCCTCTGCCGTGGGAGATCACCTTTGGGACCGTCGGCGGTCCGCAGCTTGGAAGGGCGCCTGTCACTCCGTTTTCGATCGTAGGGGGGCCGCCCGAGGACCTCGGCTACGGCTTCGGCACGGTGCTCGCGGATACGCGCGATTCCTATGTGCGTTACAACCTCCCATCAACGTGGAATGGCTACATCTACTTCAACGGACAGCCGATCTGGCATGCCTCGTGGGCCGATACCAGCACCGGCGGTGGCGGTGGCGGCGATCCCGTCATCCTGTTGCCCAAGGTCCCTACTCCGGAGCTGTTGGCTCTGTTCGAGTCCTACGGCCTCGAGTACCAGTTCCGCAACGGCGGGGACCCTGTCAACCTGTCAACTGGCAACATGTCGGCGACCGAAAAGGTCTTCTCGCTGACCGGCGTCGGTGACCAAGTCATCGATCTCGCCCTGAGCTTTAACGGCGGCGATGGTCGCTTGTCGCAAGTGGGCGCCAGCTGGAACTTCGCCTACGGCGCACGTGCCCAGCAGTACCGCAACGATGCCGTGCTCATCACCACCGCCAACGGCGGCGGCCTCTTCTTTGATACCGACGGCGCCGGGGGCTTCGTGCCAAATCCAGGTGCGAACGCGACGCTTGCCGTTGTCTCCGCGGGAGTGAAGCTCACTCGCCAGGACGGCACCACCCAGGTGTTTGCGATCGATGACAAGACTGGCTTTGGCACGCTGGTCGAATGGACCGACCGCCAGGGCAACAGCTACGCGTTGGAGTACGGGACTCCCGCGGCGCCAAACGACGAGCATCCCACCTTTGCGCCGTTGCGTTCCATCACGGACCAGGCCGGCCAAAAGGTGATTGTCGAGAGCACGGCTGAGGGCCGGATCACCGCCTTTGTGCACCCAGACGGCCGCCGCTGGCAGCTCACCTACGACGGTGACAACCTGGTCGCCATCTCGGACGGCGCGGGGCGCACCCGCGCGTTCGCGTACAACGACCGCGGCCTGATGGTGTCGGTCACGGGCGCAGACGGCGTCGTGGAAGTGCATAACACGTACGACGACCAGTCGCGTGTGGTCTCGCAGCGTGACGGCGTCGACTCGGTCAGGGCCTTCGCCTATGCGGCGGACGGCACCACCACTGTCACGGATTCGCTGGGCGTCGAGTCGGTACTTGGGCACAACGCCGACGGCTTCGCCGAGCGCGAGGTGGACGCCGAGGGCGGCGTGACCCTCACGGAGTACGACGACAACCACCTGCCGTCGCGATCGGTGGATGCGCGCGGTAATGACTACGTGTCTGTCTACGACGCCATGGGGCGGGTGACCTCCTTCACCAACGCGGCTGGGGAGACAACGCGCTACGAGTACAACAGCGCGGGCGATCTGGTCGCGATCGAGGCCCCGGCCCCGGACGGCTCTGCAGCGCGCACCCAGTTTGTGCTCAATGCTGACGGCCGCGCGGTGGAAACCATCCTGCCCGACGGCGCAAAGACGTACGCGAGCTACAACGACTTTGGCGACACCCTGAGCGTCACCGATGCCAACGGCAACACGGTGCACTTTGCGTACGACGGCCGCGGCAACGTGACGTCGACCACGGACGCGCTTGGTTTCCAAACCGTGTCGACGTATGACCTCGCCAACCGCGTGACGTCTGTGACCGATGCGCGCGGCGCAGTCACGAGCTACAAGTGGGATTCCGCCGACAACCTGGTGAAGAAAGTGGACGCGGAAGGCGGCGTCACTGCCTCGAGTTTTGATCCGCTGTCCGGCGCGATGCTCGAGCAGATCGACCCGCTTGGCCGCATCACCTCTTACGAGTACAACGCGAACCTGCAGCCAACGGTGGTGCACTTCCCGGACGGCACCACGCAACAGACGTTCTACGACTCGGAGCACCGCGCGACGCGCATGGTGCAGCCAGACGGTACCGAGGTGAGGTACGAGTATGACGGCCTTGGCCGCCAAGTAGGCATGACCGACGCCTTGGGTCAGGCCTGGCAGACCAGGTACGACGCGACGGGCAACCCGACGCACCGCACCGACCCTGCCTCGCGCACCACGGTGACCGCGTACGACGCACTGGGGCGTCCCGTCTCGCAGGTCGACGCGCTTGGCGACACCACGTGCACCGAGTACAACCCGGCTGGCCTTGTGGCGGCGACCATTGACGCGGGCGGCTTCCGCACGGCGTACACGTATGACTCGATGGGCCGCGTGCTCACCACCACGCACCCGGACGGATCGACCGAGCGGTACCGCTACGACGCACAGGGCAACGTGGTCGCCGCGGTGGACCAACGCGGCTTTGAGACCACATTCGAGTACGACGCGAACAACCGCACGGTGCTCATGGTCGATACCTTGGGCGGCACGTGGACCACGGCTTATGACGAGGTGGGCAACCCCGTCACCACGGTGGCCCCGCGGGGCGCGGTGACCAGCACGGAGTACGACCTCTTGGGCAGGGCCACCACGGTCACCGACCCGATGGGAGGCGAAAGCACTCAGGCGTACGACGCCGCGGGCCAGCTGTTGCGCACGGCCGACGCACTTGGCCGCCCCACCAGTTACGAGTACGACGCGATGGGCATGGCGATTCGCACCGTGGCGCCCGACGGCACGTCGGTGTCGCTCGAGCGTGACCAGGCGGGCCGCGTGGTGCGAAAGACGGACGAACGGGGCCAGGCCACGTCCTACGCGTACGACGCGCTGGGCCGCCAGGTGTCTGTCACCGATGCCGCGGGCGCTCGCTGGGCCACCGACTATGACGTGCAGGGCAACATCGTGCGCCAGACGGACCCACGTGGGGGCGTGACCGCGACGGAGTACGACGCGGCCTACCGCGCCGCGGCCACCGTCGACGCCGAGGGAAACCGCACCCAGATCACCCGCGACGCGCGGGGCCTTGCGACGGCCACCACGGATCCCGCGGGCGCGGTGACGGCGGTTGAGTTCGACGCGATGGGTCGCCCCGTGCGCACGGTTGCGCCCGATGGCGGCGTGGCTGCGGCGGTTTACGACGCGGCGGGCAACCTGGTGACCATGACGGATGCGCGGGGCTTCACCACGTCCACCGAGTACGACGCGACGGGCTTGCCAGTCACCGTGACCGACGCCGCTGGTGGGGTGTGGCTCACGGAGTATGACGGCGCGGGCAATGCGGTGGCGGCAGTGGATCCGTTGGGGCGTCGCACCGAGACGGTGTTCGACCTTGTGGGGCGCGCGGTCGCGGTGACTGATGCGTTGGGTGGGACCAGCTCGACGGCTTATGACGCGGCGGGTCAGGTGCTG
>JBBRWX010000099.1:0-7234 GCA_038248935.1 Actinomycetales bacterium | reverse complement strand
GCCATCAAGTCCTTGCTCGATACTCCGATTTCCTTCGCGATCTCATGAACGCGGGGCTTTGCCACAATTCTCCTGTCTCGGTCCGACCAAGACAGGGTCGAACCATCGTTACTGCGGGGTACTCATTGCTGGGTACTCATTGGATGACCATGGGCTTTCATCCCGTCTGTCGATGGTGGGCAACAATTCTCTGGCCTAGCGAAACTCGGGGCGGTCGACCAACGCCGACACACCGACATCGGACACGCGCAATGCGCGACCGATCGCCTTCCGCTTCACCGCTTGAGCAAGGCAACTCCCGTCGGGGTGGAGCCATGCTCCCCTTCCGGGCGCCGATGCGGATTCGTCGACCGCTACGCGATCAACCATCCACACCACTCGCACGAGAACCGACCGGGCTTCTCTCGCCCTGCATCCGACGCACGTCCGCAACGGCTGTGAGCCATGGGGGCGCGCAGAATACTCAGAAGAGAGGTCCGGCTTCACTAGTCTACCGCTCCCCGTCAGTCTGAGGCACCCGACGCGTCGACTGCCTCGTCGGAACGAATGTCGATGCGCCAGCCGGTGAGCCTTGCGGCAAGGCGGGCGTTTTGGCCCTCCTTGCCGATGGCGAGAGACAAGTGGAAGTCGGGGACGATGACGCGGGCGGCCCGCGCCTCCTCGTCGACCACCGTCACGGAGACGACGCGTGATGGCGACAACGCGTTGCCGACGAACGTGGCGGGGTCATCGGCCCAGTCGACGATGTCGATCTTCTCGCCGCGCAACTCGCTCATGACGGCGCGCACACGCGCACCCATCGGGCCGATGCACGCGCCCTTTGCGTTGACGCCCGGCACGGTGGCCCTGACCGCCATCTTGGAGCGGTGACCGGCCTCGCGGGCCAGGCTCATGATCTCGACGGTGCCATCGGCAATCTCGGGCACCTCGAGTTCGAAGAGCTTACGCACGAGCGCTGGGTGGGTGCGAGACAGCGTGATCGCAGGACCCTTTTGGCCGCGACCGACGCTCACCACGTACGCGCGGATGCGCTCGCCGTGGCCATAGACCTCGGTGGGGACCTGCTCGTGGCCTGGAAGGAGCGCCTCGACGTCGCCGATGTCCACGTGGACGTTGCGAGGGTCCGCGCTTTGCTGGATGACGCCGGAGACCATCTGGCCTTCCTTGTCGGCGTATTGGCCAAGCACGGCGTCGTCGCCAGCCTGGCGGAGTCGCTGCACGATGACCTGGCGCGCCGTAGCGGTAGCGATGCGCCCAAAGTCGTCTGGGGTGTGGTCGAACTCGGGGCCGAGCTCATCGTCCTCGAGCGCCTCGCGCGCCATGACGCTCACCTTGCCGGAGTTGCGATCCACGAGCGCCCTGGCGTGATCGTGAGCGCCAGGGGTCTTGTGATATGCGCTCAGGAGCGCCTGCTCGATGGCATCGATCAGCACGTCGAGTTTGAGATCGCGCTCCTTTTCGAGCCCCCTGAGGGTCATCATGTCGATGTCCACGTGTGTTTACCGTCCGTTCTGTCGACTGGGCCTCTCGGCCTCAGTCGAGCCGCTTCATTTCGACCTGGACGCGCCCGAGCGTCACATCAGCCAGTGCCACAGTCTGCAATTCGCCGTCGATGTCGAGCACCAGCGAGTCTTCCGTCACGTCAACGATTCGCCCCGTCTTGGCGCTGGCCGCGGTCATTTCTAGCGTGACGAGACGCGTTCGTGCGCGCTTGAAGTGCCTTCGCAGAGTCAACGGCCTGTCGGTTCCCGGAGTCGACACCTCGAGGAGGTACGCGCCAGGGGGAACATTGGCCGCGTCAAGGGCGTCGCCTATCGCGCGCGAGGCCTTGGCAACGGTGTCGAGGTCGGCCGAGCCAACGGCGTCCTCGGGAAGGTCAACGTTCACGAGCACCCTGGTCTTCTTGCCGGCGGCGGAAACCGTCACGGAATCCACGATGAGGCCGGAGGCGTCTGCAGCGGGTCCTGCTAAGTCGGCGATGCGTTCGTCGAGTTTCATGCGCTGCCTTCCGTTTCTTCATTTGTCTTCGCCGATGATTCTACGGCCTGGCGGTCACCCGTGGGAGACTGACGCGCATGGTAGGTGTGGGGTTGAGCGGGCATTCGGGTCGGGTCCTCGTGCGGCGAAACCGCGTCGGATGGACGCGGGCGGGAATCGCCGCGCTCGCATGTGCCTCGGTTGTCGCGTTGGCGGGTTGTGACCTGCGGCTCGAGACCGATCCCGTGGTGTTTCCCTCGCCCGATGCGACAACCGTCGCCCGTAATTCGCTTGCCGATGCCGAGGCCGTGGTGCTTGATGCGGCCACGGACGCCGGATCATCGGCGGATAGCGTCGCGGTGGGCGCCGCCGCGACGGCCCAGGCGCATCTCGACGCTCTCGGCGGCGTCTACGTCGCGTACCCCGGCGCGACGCCCTCCCCTAGCCCCAGCGCTTCTCCCGTTCCTGCGCCTACGTTGACCGAGGCGATCAACACTGTGCGCACCACTGCCGAGGAAGTCGCGGCCAAGACCGCGGACGCCAACCTGGCATTCCTGGCCCGCTCGATCGATCTCGACTGGGCGCTCCGCGAGCTGTGGGCGGCACGCTCCGCTGCCAACGCTGCCGCCGAGGCCGCCAACGCCGCCGCCCTGGCATCGGCTTCCCCCGCCGCCGTTCCGTCCGCCGTTCCGTCCGCCGGTCCGTCCGCCGCCGCAGAATCCGAGCCGCTGCCTGGCGACGATGGGGCCGCGCCCTTCCCGCTCGCCGACGGCACCGCGGCATCGGCGGGCTCGGCGGGATCGGCGGGCTTCGCGCCAGTGGCATCGACGGGCCTGAGTGTTGAGCAACTGACCGCTCTCGCGCTTGCCGAGGACGAGGCGCGCTTTGCGTACGAGACCCTTGCCGCGCAGGAGTTTGTGCAGCGCCGCGATGAGGCCCTTTCAAGGTCGCGCCTCCACGCCGAGCGGTCTGACGCCTTAGCCGCCGTCCTCACTGTGGACCTGAAGGGAGAGGACCCGCGCACGCCGCTGTATCAGCTGAGGGACGCCAACCTGCTCGACTTCGACTCGCGCAGGGCGCTCGAGCGGTCCATCGAGACCGACCTTGGCGCACGCTACGCGGCATTGCTCGACGGGGCCTCCGCCGCCGAGGCAGCGTGGCTGCTCAACGCGGCGTTCGATGCCTACGCCAGGGCGATGGCCACCGACGGCTTTGCCACCGCTGACCTGCCGACGCTGCCTGGCCTGCGCCTGGGCGCCGCCGCGACGGATTCGGCCACGCCGGCGCCAACGCCCTCCGCCTAGCGCTCGAGACGCTCGCTTCGCACGGCAAGCGCCGCATCGGGGTCGTCCGTGATGATGGTGTCGATTCCCGCGCCGATGAGGGCGCGCAGGTCCGCGTCGGCGTTGACCGTCCACGCCCTCGCCTTGACTCCCGCAGCCGCAAATCCCTCGATCATGCCTGGTAGACCAAGTATCAGGAACTGGGGGTGCGCGGCATCTGCGCCCATGTGGAGGGCGTAGGCCCACGGGTCAACGAGCGCCTCCTCGTAGAGCGGGGCGATCGACACGGACGGTTCACGCTCGCGCAGCGCCACGAGAGTGAGGTGGTTGAACGACGAGTAGACCAGGCGCTCAGACATGCCGGAGGCGAGGTGCGCGGCGATGAGGGCATCCTCGATTCTGTGGTAGAGCACGGGGCCATTCTTGATGTCGATGTTGAGCGTGGCGGTCGTGGGCGCGACAAGTGCGAACACCTCGGCGAGCGTCGGCACGGGCAGCGGGCCCGATGACTCGGTGCCGACATCGGCTGTGCGCAACCGGTCGAGAGTCAGATCGCGGATCAGGGCGCGCGACCCGTCAGGCATCGCGACCGCCGCGTCGTGCCTGCACACGAGGTGGCCGTCGGCGGTGAGGTGGACATCGAGCTCGATACCGTCTGCCCCCGACGCGACCGCCAAATCATAGGCGGGCATTGTGTTCTCGGGGGCGCGCAGGCGCGAGCCACGGTGGGCCCAAATGTTGGTCACCACTGCAGGCTAGCGCCGCTTTGTGGCAAAGCGACTAGGGCGCGACCTTGACCGTCACGCAGTACCGGCCGACGATCACGTGCTTGCCCGCATCGTCCGTGAGGCCCAGGGTCATAAAAGCGGGGCGCCCGTCCTCGTCGGAGTTAAACACGTTGAGCGACGATCCCCACTCGTTGTCGCCCAGGTCCTCGAGGAAGATGCCTCCCGTTGGGATTGCGTCGCCCGCGTCGTTGACATAGCAAATATCTACGTCTGGAGTGCCCGCAGGGGGGCCAGCAAACGTCCAGGAGATCGTAGTGCCGTCGCCATAAATCGCACCATCCACAGGGGCAACCGCCACCTGATCCGTCGTGAACAGTTCATAGTCCCCTTGCGGCACTGTGGGGCAGGTGCCGCCCGAAGCCGAGTCCCCCGCGCCGCCGGCGGCCGCACTCGTAGCCGCAGGCTCCGCCATGGCATCGGCCGTGCCGATCGTGCCCGTCCCGTCATCCTTGGGGCCACACCCTGCGAGCGCGAGGGTGATGAAGGCTGCGGCGCGGACGGGGGCGAAACGGTATGTGGGGGACATGTATCCGAGTGTGAGCGAATGCGCGTGTCACCAATAGTAAGGATTCGTCTTAACCGCGACGGCTCCCTGGGCCCAACACCTACCCAGCAAGCGCCTCACGTACCGCAGTGGCGACCACCATGACGGCCTCGCCCGCGCTGTTTTCGTCTAGGCCTTGAGACACATCGAGAATAGGCCTTGAGACACATCGAGAAGCGAACGCCCCGGAACTATCGAACTGGCCCGACCCACGGTTTGGTTACCATTGGTAGCGTTTTGTTACGGCTTTCCCGCGATGCGCCTAGACACACCTCTAGCATACGCTACCCCGCTCCGTGAGCGAGCGGTCGCGCTCGTGAGAGCAGGCAGAACCGTCGTTTTAGAGTCGAGGGGGCGGACTTTTGACAAGCCATGAGCGGAGCCCCCCTTTCCGGCTAAGACGTGACCGGCTCCGCTGCAGTCATTGGCAACCGAACAGGCTCGTAGACAGTCGGCCCTGGGCAACGCCATCCCCATAGATCCAAAGGTGCCGGCTCACGGTGCAGGGAAACGCGACCGTCGTGGCCAAATAGGTCTCTTCCGCTCCCACCAGGCCCTCAAAGCGATCGAATTCCACAACCGAGAGAAGGTGGTGACGGCGCTCACTGAAATTCCTCAGTTCTGCTCACTGAAATTCCCCACTCCGGGTCGCTTCCACACATAGAAGCGGGCCTTCCTTGATGCTGATGGTCTTCGACCACACACCAGCTCCAAGAAAGGCCCTGCTCCTATGCTTTCAGAGGAGGACGACGTGGACATCCACGCGCTCAAACGGCAAGGGATGACGATCAGTGAGATCGCCCGCCGCACCGACCACGACCGTAAGACCATCCGCGCTTATCTGGCCGGGCAGCGCACCCCGGGAGTGCGTCAACGCGCCGCCCCCGACCCCTTCGACGTGTTCATCGCCTACGTCACCGCCCGGCTGGTTGAGGACCCGCATCTCTGGGCGACGACGCTGCTGGACGAGCTGGTGCCGTTGGGCTTCACGGGGTCGTATCAGACCCTGACCCGCCAGATTCGGGACCGGAAATTACGGCCGGCCTGCACGGCCTGCGCCCACGTCACGAAGCGACCGAACGCGATCATCGTCCATCCGCCGGGGGAGGAGACCCAGTTCGACTGGGTTGAGCTGCCTGATGCGCCGCCGGGGTGGGCGTTCCCGACGAAACGTGCCTACGTGCTCGTGGGGTCTCTGGCGCACTCCGGTGTTTGGCGGGCGGTGATCTCCCCGTCGATGGACCTGCCGCACCTGCTGGCCGCGATGACGGTGCTGCTGGGCCTGTTAGGCGGGGTGACGAAGACCTGGCGCTTCGACCGGATGAGCACCGTGCTGAAGGCCGGAACGAGTGATCTGACACCGATGTTTGCCGCGTTCTCCAAGCACCACGCCGTCACCGTTGTTGCCTGCCGGCCCCGGTCGGGCAACCGCAAGGGCGCTGACCGGCGCCACCGAACCCACCACCGTGATCAGCCTGGCCGCTTACGAGCAGGCCGCGAAGAACAGGAACACCCTCCGATGAACACACCACTCACCGCCACCGAGACGCCCATCACGCCCGTGACGGCGGCAACGCCAGCGAGCGTCTATCAGCAGCTGCGCGGCCACCTGACCGAGCTCAAACTCGCCGACGCCGCCGAAGCGTTGCCGCGCGTCCTCGACCAAGCCCAAGCCGAGGGCTGGTCCCTCACCCACACACTCGAACACCTCCTCGCCATCGAGGTCACCGCAACCGACGCCCGACGCCTCTGCGGGCGGTTCCGCTTCGCGAACCTGCCCACCGGCGCCACCCTGAACGACTTCGATCTCGATGCAGCCTCCGGCATCGACCGCAACCTGCTCGCCGAGCTCGGCACCTGCCGCTACCTCGAGACTGCGACGAACGTGCTGCTGATCGGCCCGCCCGGAGTCGGGAAAACCCACATCGCTACCGGTCTTGGCCACGCCGCCGTGAGAGCCGGCTACCGCACCTACTTCACCTCCGCCGCCGACCTCGCCTCCCGCTGCCACCGCGCCGCGATCGAGGGCAAGTGGGGCACGATGATGCGGTTCTTCGCCGGACCAACGCTCCTCGTGATTGACGAACTGGGCTACCTACCGCTGCCCGCCGAGGCCGCGTCAGCGCTGTTCCAGGTCATCAACCAGCGCTACCTAAAGACGTCGATCGTGATCACCACGAACCGACCCGTCGGAGCCTGGGGCGAGATCCTCGGCGACACCACCGTCGCCGCCGCGATGCTCGACCGGCTCCTGCACAGATCCGTCGTCGTGACCCTGGACGGGGGCTCCTACCGACTCCGCAACCATGTCGCCGCATCCAACGAACTCCGCCGCGTGACAACCGGCACAAACTTCCGCTAACCTAACCCCGCGACCTGGGGAACTTCGATGAGCAACACTGGGGAATTTCGCTGAGCGCCGTCATACGTCGCTGCGTGGGCGAAGAGACGGTAGCCGCGCCCTAGATACGCACCCATCGCGCCAACATCGTCGGCGGGCTCTAGCCTCGGTCTTTCATGGTGGTGTTGTGTGAGGCCGTGTTGGTGAACTGAAAAGTGCCCCTGAACTGGGAGAATGTGGGTTGTTGAGAACCACATCAGACGAGTTCGAGGAGCACCTTCCAGGTGAAGAAGACTACCGG
>JBBRWX010000098.1:0-7314 GCA_038248935.1 Actinomycetales bacterium | reverse complement strand
GCGAGGGTGGCCATCCCCGAGGGGAAGATGGCCAGGCGCACGTGGCCGCTCTGGAGCGATACGGCCGACGCCAGCTCGCTGCTTGCGCGGGACATGAGGCCCAGGATCTCCTCGCCGCGCACGGCCAGGCGGGCGCCCTCCTCGGTGAGGACCAGCCCGCGCCCCACGTGCCTGACGAGAACGGCGCCCGTCTCGGCCTCGAGTCGCTTGAGGTGGTGGGAGACGGTGGGCTGGCTGTAGTGGAGGGCCTCTGCGGCGGCCGACGCGGTGCCGTACTTGGCCAGCGCCACGAGCACTTGGAGCCTGTTGACATCGATCATGCTTCCATTGTATCGATCACGTCAATGGTTATGGTCGACAACATTCACTAGACCGATGCATTGGTCGTGCGCGACCATCGGAGTATGGAGAAGCTCACGATCGACGGCGTCTACGCGGCGGCCGACACGCTGCGTCCCCTGCTGCCCCCCACCCCGGCGTGGTCGTACCCGGTGCTGGACGCGGCGGTGGGTTCGCTCACCATCGTCAAGCACGAGAACGTCCAGCCCACCGGAGCCTTCAAGGTGCGCGGGGGGCTCAACCTGCTCGCGACGCTGCCGGCTGCGGTCCGCGTTGCGGGGCTGATCACTGTTTCCACCGGAAACCACGCGCAGTCGCTCGCGTACTCGGCCGCCCGGGCTGGAGTGGCCGCCACCATCGTGATGCCTCGCAGCACACCGTTCGGCAAGGCGGAGGCGGTTCGCGCGTGGGGTGCACGCGCCGTGTTGGAGGGTGAGGACATGGCCCAAGCCGCGGACTTCGCCGTAGCACTCGCCGCCCGCGAGGGACTGCACTTTGTGAACCCCGGCAACACGCCCGCCATCATCTACGGCCACGGGACTGTGTATTTGGAGCTGCTCCAGGCCCACCCGGAGATCGAGACGCTGTATGTGCCCGTGGGCTCCGGCTCCGGCCTGGCCGGCGCGCTGTTGGTTCACGACGCGATCGCGCCGAAGACGCGGGTAGTGGGCGTGCAGGCCGAGGGCGCGTCCGCCGCGTACGACTCCTGGAAGTCCGGCACCGTGATGAGCGTGGAGGCCCACACGTTTGCCGCGGGGCTTGCGACCGGCACGGGCTTTGAGCTGCCGCAGTCCATCATGCGCGATCGCCTGGACGACTTCCTGCTGGTCTCGGACGATGCGCTGCGACACGCGATGTCGCTCATGGCGACCGCGGCGCACACGTTGTGCGAGGGCGCCGGGGCTGCGGGTTTGGCCGGGGCGTTGGCCGATGCTTCGCGTCCGGGTGTGATCGGGTTTGCCGTGACCGGCGGGAACGCCTGTGCCTCCGAGATGGCCGGGCTCGGGCGGGTTGCCGTGGGGGTTTAGGTCGCCGGTTCGCTTGTGACCACAGGGTGGAAGTAGTCATACACGGCCGAGTCGATCGGAGAGTCGAACCTCAACGTCATCTGGACCACGGGCAACGGCTTGCCATCCTTATCAGGCATCGAGGTTTGTTGGGCCGCTTCCGATCGAGCCAGTCCGAGGTAGTAGAAGTCCGAAAGGTCTTTGTCGTTCTTCTTCGCGAAAACGTAGATTTCGACCTCATTGTTGACGATTGAGCGCACCTCTCCGCGCGCGAGATATGTCCTGTTGCGCGTGAACCACCGCATGGTCTGGTTGTCGATGAGCTCATCCGGGTACGCCACGCTTGCCGCGACCTCCTCCGACTTGTCAATAGTCACAAAGATCGGACAGGTGCGAGTGTCGCGATGCACGCGGTACCCCATGATCGTCGCTTCCGCATTTTTGCCCCACAGGAGGAGGCGGCTCGCGTCTTTGCGAGAGTACTGCTTGCCGGGAGTGAAGGGCCGCGCTGGGTCGTAGCGTTCAGTGACCATCACCTCCGTCGTCTCAAGTACATCCACGAAGGCGCGGTGGAACTTTGTCGAACTGGCGAGGCCTTTGACCAACTCAGGCGTGAGCCGGACGCCGTGACCGTCACGAAGAATGAGGGGCGCGCCGTACTTGGTTCTCTCGTGCTTGACACCGAAGCTTAGGTCGAGCGTAGATATCGCGGACTCGACGTCACGGATCGTCGCCGACGGAACTGCCGCGCGCACCGATTCCACGATGTCAGCAATGTCGTGTGGCTCGCCGTCTAGCAGTGCCCTCACTACGCGAGCCTCGTGGAGCCTCTTCGCGACCAGTACCTCGTTTGAGATGAACGTGAGAGCCCGCGACTGGTTGTCGGATAGTCCCGCCGGCTCGCGGAGGAACTTCGCAACCAACGCGGGATAATTGCCGTGCCTCGTCGCCAGGATTCCCGGGTCGGCAGAATCGAATCGCAGGAAGTCCGCGAGCTCGGGTACCCGGCCGAGCCGGTTGCGCAGGGTATCAAAGGCATACTTGAGGTTAGACATCGAGTCCAGGCGGTTCTGCGTAATCGAGTCCAGGACGCGCTGTTGGGAGACGCGGTCGAAGCGAATACTCGACAAGCCGGCGATAGTCCCG
Source organism: Actinomycetales bacterium (assembly GCA_038248935.1). Lineage (GTDB taxonomy): Bacteria > Actinomycetota > Actinomycetes > Actinomycetales > Demequinaceae > Demequina. The sequence goes on along the minus strand of JBBRWX010000098.1, from coordinate 4,822 downwards.
GACTCCTCCGCGGAGATCAGGTGCTGGCGCAGGGACTCCTTGTTGAGAGACTCGTCGCCGAAGAGAGCAATCGGGATCATGTAGTTGTTCGCGTAGTTCCCGATGAAGTCGATGACGACGACGTACTCCTTGCCCCCATGCTTGCGAAGCCCCCTGCCGAGCTGTTGCACGAACACGATCGCCGACTTGGTCTGGCGAAGCATGACCACCTGATTGACCGAGGGAATGTCCACACCCTCGTTGAACACGTCGACAGTGATCAGGTAGTCAAGCTCGCCGTCTTCGAGACGGCGTACCGCATCCTCACGGGCCGGAATATCGTCGTCGCCAGCAAGCGCGAGCGTTCGTAGTGGCACACCCCTCAGCTCACGGTTGTTCAACGCTGCGGCAAGTGCCCGGGCCTCCTCGACGCGCGAGCAGAAGATAAGGCCCCGAGGAGGGATTCCCGCCTGGCCGTAGGTCTCGAGCGCATCGAGAATGTGATCGATCCGGAGGCGCGACGCGAGTTTGTCGAGTCCCGTCTCGACCGAGGCCACCTCGCCATCCTCAAACTCAACGTCGGCGACGCCGTAGTAGTGGAAGGGGCACAGCATTCCGTCTTCGAGCGCGCGATTGAGCCTGATCTCATACGGCACGTTGAAGTTGAACAACTCGAACACGTTGAAGTTGTCCGTGCGCTCAGGCGTAGCGGTCATTCCAAGCAGGAACTTCGGCTTCAGGTGGTCGATGACACGGATATACGACGAGGCCACAGCATGGTGAACCTCATCGATAAGGACATAGTCGAAGGCGTCGGGAGCGATTGTCGCCAGAATGTCTGGCCGAGACAACGTCTGAATGGTGGCGAAAACAAACAGCCGATCAGCCTCCCGACGTCCGCCAGACAGCTTCCCCATCGACTCCCGCGGGACCCCGAGGACCCAACCAAACTCAGTCATGGCGCGGTCAAGAATTTGTTCGCGGTGGACGACGAAGAGAACCCTCCTGGGGGTGGCCGCCTTGATGTCCAGTGCCGCGAGAACCGTCTTGCCCGTGCCGGTCGCCGAGATCACCACCGCGCGCGGCTCTCCCGCGGCGCGGGTTCGCGCGATCTCCCCGAGCGCCTCTCGCTGCATCAGATTCGGCAAAACGGGCCCGCCCAGGAATCCAAGATCCAAGAGCCCCGACTCTTGATCTCCGACGACCGGCCCTGGTAGACGCAGCGTCGGCCCCTGCTGCGCAGGGGGCATCTGCGCGTAAAGGTTGGCGTAGTCGGCGATCCACTCTTGGGTCAGCGACGTCGACTCCGAGAGTTGACCGCTTACCAGGGACTCGAGTTGCGATGCGAGGTCACTCCCCCTCGCTGCAGACACCTTGAGATTCCACTCATGGTTGGTCGTCAAGGCCGTCTTGGTGAGATTCGAGCTACCCAAGATTGCAGTCACCCGATCGGGATAGAAGAAGACGTAACCCTTGGGGTGGTAGGCCGCTGCCGAGTGGAAACGTGAATCGATCCCGAGCCGACCCAACGACGCCAGCTCGGAGAACGCCTCTGGCTTGTTGAAGCCCAGGTAGTTGGACGTCACGATCGTGCCGGTCTTCTTGTAGTCGACGAACTCCTGCTTCAACAGGGCAATCGCTCCCTGGGAGACGAATGCGACCGAGAACATGAAGTTCTCGCACTGACGGAGTTCGGTGCGCAGCGCTCGAAGCATCGTTGCGGGGCCGCTGTTCGAAATGAGTTGGGGGTGACCGCCATGAGCGGCCGATACCCGCTTGTCGAGGTATCCGAAACGCACGTCCTGTTCGAGAAACGACGCGAAAACACCCTCAACTGGGGAGGTCACGCTGTGGCACTCCGCGAGATCATTTCAACCGCAGGGATGTCCGCGGGCGCCCAGGCAAGCGTGTGGAGCTCGCCCGGAGCGAGCCATACGACGTCTTGGTGCTCCGTCAACTCGGGTTCGCCGGCAACGATCTCGCAGATAAACGTGGTCAGCGAGATGGTGGCGAAGTCGTATTCATGGACGGTCGTGGTAAGAAAGTCGCCAACCGCCACATCACAGTGGAGCTCCTCTGTGAGCTCCCGAACCAGTGCGTCACGAGGTTGTTCCCCTGGCTCAACCTTGCCACCGGGAAACTCCCACATGCCGGCAAGCGCCGTTCCGCTCCCCCGCTGAGCACAGAGCACCCGTCCATCACGGACAATGACAGCTCCAACTACCTCGACATGCTTCGCCACTGAGTGCCCTCCCCTGTCTGGAGAGCAGCTTATCTGCCAGTCGACCGGCACAGGCTTACGTGCTTAAGCCACCGCACCCGGCGCTACCACCGGCCGGCCTCCTCAAATTCGGAGGCGGCCGCCCGGAGCAGCGACATTTCACCGCGCAATCAAACTACGCCTTCTTGACGATCCCGATGGTCACGGGCGTGACGTTCGCGAGGTTATCCGACACCGGGCAGCGCGTCTCCGCGATCGCCACGATCTCATCGAGCACGGCCTGATCCGCGTCGCTCTCGACCTCGATGCTCACCACGATCGACGTGTAACCCGCGCGGCCCTCATCGGACGCGCCCATGAACTTGGCCGGGTCAAGGTCTCCCTTGGCCTTCGCGGTGAAGGACGTCAGAGTCACGCCCTTCTCCTTGGCCACCAGGTGCACCACCACGTTGAGGCAGCCGAGCAGCGAACCGAGCACGTACTCGACGGGGTTGGGGCCAAGGTCTCCGCCACCCAGAGCGGCAGGCTCGTCCACGATGAATTCAAAGTCACGCGCCTTGACGATCAGGCCGGTGTCAGATGTTGATACTGCAGTCGCTTCGAAGGAAAGCACGGTTCTACTCCATTGCTCATGACGCGGGAAAAGGCGACTCTGTGGGGGCCGCTCCCGCGTGGCCGCCGAGACAGAGGATTGCTCTCTTCAAGCGTAGACAGGCGCCTTAGGCTGAGGAGGGGACCAGGGTCCCCGCGCACCTGCGCACTCAGCGAAACGTTCCTCCGCTAGGCGCCGACGCAAGAAGGCGCGCCGTCAGTTCATGTGAATTGCCCTCAGGTCTCTGAGTGCACGAGCTCACGATCATGGCCTGTGACGATCCAAAGCACCGCGAGGCCACCGGAAACGCCGAACGCCACGATCCCGTTGTGGGCGGCAAAGACGATGACCCCGTAGCACGCGAAGAACGCTGTGAGCCACGTCGCTGCCCGCAGCCAGGACCGGTCCACCGTGGTGAGGCCCAGGAGCACGCCGCCCCAAAGGATGTACCACGGCTGCACCGTGGGCGCGCAGACGACAATCGCCAAGAACGTCAGAATCAGGACGGTCACCGGCTGGCGTGGCGCCCTTCGCAGGACCAGCCACGCGACGACGAGTCCGCAACCGAGCAGGGCAACCGCCCGCGTCACGGGAAGCGCGAGGTCGGCGCCCGCTCGATGCCCAGTGAGGTCTAGGAGGAACTCGAGCAGGGAGCCCACGGCCGTCGACGGGGAGAGGTAGTTCCGCACCTGCCCAGGGACGCTCATCGCGCCGATCCAGCCGTAGCCCAACCCAGTGGCCGCGGTGATGACCGCGAAGCCAGCGAGTGCCACCACGGATGCCATGGCGACGTGGACCCAGCGCGCTCGCGTCCATGTCCCTTGACGGGACAGGAGCGGTGTGGGGGCGCATAGCAGTCCCACCGCGACGACGGCGACGAGGGCGGGCTGCTTCACCGCGGCCGCGAGTGCCACGGCCAGGGACGCCAGGACGAGCCGGCGCTGGGTGGCGAGCCAGAGCGCCACCACGACCAGGGCGATCATGATGACATCGTTGTGGGCCCCGCCGAGCAAGTGCAACACAGTCAGCGGGTTCAGCACGCCGAGCCACAAGGCAAACCGCGGGTCCTTGCCGAGCGAGCGAGCGAGACGGGGCAGCAGGATCGCGATGACAACCAGAGCAGCGATCGCGGGCAGCCGCATCGCCACGGCGGACGCATACGGGTTTCCCCCCATGAGGTCGACAACGCCATGCTGGATCTGCAGCGCGAGTGGGCCGTACGGCGCTGGGGTGTTGAGCCAGACAGGATCGACCTGCCCCGCAAACTGGCCGCTGAGCACGTTGGGGCCCACCGCGTAGGGGTCGAAGCCCTGGTGGACGATCTGGCCCTGAGCGGCATAACTATAGGCATCGTTGCTGAACAGGGGCGGAGCGAGCAGCAACGGCAGACTCCACAACGCGAGGGTGGCCCTGCTGACGTCGATGCCGTCGTCGCGGGGGTGGAGACGTAGCCAGGCCGACAGGAGGATGAGGACGCCGAACAACAGGACGGCCGTGGCCACAACGCGCCCGGCGCCGTGCTGGAGCGAGTCCAGGAGCCAGAGGTGGTCGAACGGGTGTGCGAGGGAAGGAAGGCCGGCGTCAGCGATCCGGCGAGGATCAGGCACGACCCCAACGTGCCTGCGCGCACCGCGGGGATGGCCCAAGCGCCAACGACGGCCTCGCGCCACCGGGCGGCGGCGCCGACCTCGGGCTTGCGAAACGCGGTGTTCGCGGTCATCGTGTCCAGTCGTTGTGTCGGGGCCTCTTTCACGACCCAGCCGAAGCCTAACCGACCCGCCGTCGGCACCGCTTCCCCCAGCATCCGGCCGGCCTGGGCATGTCCCCTCCAGTCAGTGAGCCCGCTAGGCGCCGATGACGTCGCCCACCATCAGCCACCCGCCGCCCGCCGCGCATGCAACGGTCACAAGCCAAAACAAAGCAACCCACATGGCACCGGGTAACCAGGTCACGCGGGCAAGAGCATCGGCATCGGAGCCGCTACTTCCCGCCGCCCCGGCACGCGTACCGTGCAGCTCCACGACGGCTCG
>JBBRWX010000097.1:0-7469 GCA_038248935.1 Actinomycetales bacterium | reverse complement strand
CTCCTTCCTGTTCGCCGCTTGTGTTCCACCCTGGAATTGATGGGTGGCGGGGTGGCGGTGGCCGTGTTGCGATTACTGGGCATGTGACGCGCTACCGTCATGGCATGGTGAGGATCAGATGAGTCGCGCGTGGGACGTAGCCGGCTATACCCCTGTGATCCTCGCGATGCTTGTTGCAGCATCAGTCACGCTGCTCGTCGCCAAGGTTTCGGTTGCCCGCGGCGGGGCGCGCCATGGGTTGCGCGCCACCATGTGGGCCATGCTCGCCGCCACGGCCGGAGTGATCCTGGTGGCCACCGTCGGGTTTAGCGTGGGCGATGCCGAGGCGGGCTCGCGCATCAACGTGCATCCGCTCGTCGAGATTAGGCGCGGCCTCAAGTCCTCGGCGTCCGACATGGCAATGGCCAACCTCTACGGCAATATCGCCATGTTCGCGCCCCTCGGAGTGCTGCTCGTGTGGCTGTGGACCTCGCCGCTTATCGCGCGCATCATCATGGCGACCTTCGCGGGAGCGGGTCTGTCGCTCATCATCGAACTGATCCAACTCACCCTGGGCCGCGTGGCGGACATTGACGACGTCATCCTCAACGGTTCTGGAGCGCTCCTCGGTGCCGTGGTCGCCGCCGTCGTGGTGGTGCTGTTGCGTATTGGGGCGTGGATTCGACGGCGGTTGCGACGGCGCGGAGGTCGAGCTGCGCGCGGCGGTCGAACTGCGCGCGGCGGTCGAACTGCGCGCGGCGGTGACACAAACGTCGGCCAGGGTCCTGGCGCCGACGCTCCACGTTCCTAGGGTTGCGCCCGGCTATGTCAGGTAGCGCTCCGCTAGCACGGGGACTGCCGTGTCGATCGGCTCGCGGATGACTTCGCTCGCATAGCGGTCGTAGCCGGTGGGCTCGGCATTCACGATGATGAGATCGGCCCCTGCGTCGACGGCGATGCCCGCGAGGCTCGCCACCGGGTACACGGAAAGAGTGGTGCCGATCGCAATGAACACCTCGCACGACCGCGCCGCCGCGGCCGCGCGATCGATCGCCTCGGCCGGCAAAGGCTCGCCAAAGTAGACGATGTCTGGCTTGAGAATGCCGCCGCACGCGTCGCACGTCGGGTCAGGGAAGAGGTCTAGGTCGGCGAGTACGCCAGCTGTTGGCACGGAGCGACCGCATCGCTGGCACGACGTCGTGTGGAGGGTCCCGTGAAGCTCGACCACCGCGTCGGGCGGGGTGCCTGCCGCCTGGTGAAGCCCATCGAAATTCTGAGTAAGCACCTCGCAAACCACGCGCGTCTTAACGAGTCGGGTGAGCGCACGGTGCGCCACCGTCGGCGTTGCGCTGCGTGCCGGGCTGTCTCGCCAATCGAGCCAACCGGCGACCCGGACGGCGGGGTCGCTCATGAAGGCGTCGATGTCGAGAAGTCGGACGCGATCCGGATAGAGGGTCCACACGCCGGTGGGTCCGCGAAAGTCAGGGATGCCGGAGCCTGTCGAGATGCCCGCTCCGGTGAGGATGGCGATCCTGGAAGCGGGCATGCTTCGAGGGTACGCCGGGCGGGAACCTACACTGCAAACGTGATCATGCCCCCCACGCACAGAGCCTTGCGCGCTGTCCTGGCGACCGCGGCCTGGGCAGGAACGCTGGCCGTATTGCCTGCCTGCTCCTCCCCCGACTCCATCGGGATCGACGACGCCATGACCGCGGGGCAAGACGATGCCGCCTACAAGGTGCCCGCGCCCGGCGTCCCATGGCAGATGGTCCTCAACGGAGATTCTCCCGCCGACGCTGGGGCGGCGGTCTACGACCTCGACGCCTCGGCATCGGCCGCGCAGATGGACGCCCTTCGTGCCGTAAATCCCTCCGTCTACCTGGTGTGTTACCTCTCCGTGGGCACCTGGGAGGAATGGCGAGGCGACGCCGGTACGTTCCCCGCCGAGGTGCTGGGCGGGGCGCTGACCGACTCGCCGGGCGAACGCTACGTCGACGTGCGCGCCCTCGACGTGCTGGGACCGATTTGGCGGGCCCGGCTTGACGCGTGTGCGGCCGCGGGCTTCGACGCGGTGGACCCTGACAACATCGACGTGTATGCGAACGATTCGGGGTTCACCATCACCCGGGAGGATGTCTCCGACATGATGATCTGGCTCGCCAACGAGGCGCACGCGGGCTGGCCATCGGCCAGAAGAACGCGCCAGACCTAGCGGCCGACCTGTCCCCGCTGCTGGACTTCGCGGTGGTCGAGGAATGCCTCGAGTAGGACGGCTGCGGGGCTTACGCGCCGTACCCCGCATTGGGCAAGCCCGTGTTTGCGGTCGAGTACCCGCACACTGCGGCGATCCCCAAGGGCTACTGTGACCGCGCCGATGCGGCCGGGCTCAGCCTTCTGGTCAGCACCGTCGCGCTGGACACGCCCGGGGCGCGCTGCGAGTAGGTGAGGCGGGCCCAACTCCCCTTAGGATTGCGGAGCGGGCCTCTAGCTCAGTTGGCAGAGCAGCGGACTTTTAATCCGCGGGTCGTGGGTTCGAGCCCCACGGGGCCCACTCAAATCGCGTTACCGGCCCAGCTCGCTCCGGCGAGTGGGCATGAGCGCCGACTCAGAAGCATGGGACGCTCGCGAGTGGGCATGAGCGCCACATACGCTGCGACTGCAAACGGACATCGGCCCGATGACGCGGAAGCCCTCAGCGCACTCGCTCGCACCAATGAGGCGCTCCGCTCAGGCGGAGCCGCGCCACACAATCGGGGTCTCGAGCAGGACTCCCTCGACCGCGCCAGGCTCGCCCGAGATTTGAGACAATACGGACTCGGCTGCGGCGATCCCAAGACCCTCGGCCGGCTGGTGGACCGTCGACAGCTGGGGCACTGTGCTGCGCGACCAGTTGCTGTCATCGAAGCCAACGACCCCGACATCCTGGGGGACTCGACGGCCCGCGGCCGTCAACGCCTGCATGGCGCCGGCCGCGACCGCGTCGGAGGCGGCGAACACGCCGTCGAGATCGGGACGACGCTCGAGCAGCCTGGCCATCCCCGAGAGGCCCGCGTGGAATGAGTACAGCGGCACGGGCTCCACGAGCGTGTCGTCGAAGGCATCACCGAGGCCGTCACGGAATCCGGCGAGCCGGTCGGAGCCTGAGTCACGGTCGAGCGCGGCCGCGATCATGCCGATGCGTGTGCGTCCAGTCGACATCAGCCGCTCCGTGACCGCTCGGGCTGATCCGCGGTTGTCGATCCCCACCCACGCGGCGGTGATACCAGGTGGGTGTCCGACGAAGGCGGCCGGGATGCGAAGGCGCTCTATCGCACGCACGATCGGGTCGTCGACCCTGGCGGAGACCACGATCGCGCCATCGACGAACCCGCCGTTGAGGTAGCGCGCGACACGCTTGGAGTCTCGGCCGGAATCGACGATCAGGCATACGAGCTGGTAATCCTGGGCAGAGAGCGCGGTGTTAGAGCCCAAGAGGATGCCCCCGATGTTGGGATCCTCAAGGAACAGCGTGTGGGACTCGTGAACGATGAAGGCGACCGCCTGTGTGCGGCGACGCACTAGGTTGCGGGCCGCGATATTGGGCGTGTAGCCGACCTCGATGATCGCTTGCTCGATCGCGCTGCGGGCGCCGTCGGCGACGTAGCGCTCGCCGTTGAGGACGCGGCTCACTGTGCCACGTGACACCCCTGCGACGCGGGCCACATCGTGCACTGTCGCATGTCGCCATGGCGGCAATTTGGAAGTCACATGGACACCTTACAGACCCGGCGGCTTGACAAAGGGGGCACACGCTTTCTAATCTGTGCACGTGCACACATTCTCTTAGCTAACCCGGCGATCCGAATGTGTGCACGTGCACAGACTTGCAGCGAAGCAAGAGAGGCCAATGGTGACCAACCCGCGCACCCCCATTCTCTCCCTCTGGGACGATGGCCTGATCTTCGGGTGCGACCACGACCTTTTCGGCCCGTCTGCACTCAACCCGGCTGACGGACAGCGGGACTTTGAGGCACTCGACGAGGCGACGGATCTCCTCCCCATCAACAACTCGGATTCATCTGCAACGATGGTGAATCATGGCATCGACCTCCTCACGGGCGACGTGCTCGAGGGGTCGGCCGCACTTGGCGCGGGCGAGGCCCGCGTCCTACGAGAGGAGGCGGCATGACCGCCGCGCAACCGTCGTCAATGCCGACGACTATCGGGTCGAGGGGCCCTCGTGCGCTCAAGCGGCGCGGCACCCCGCACCGCAAAGCGCTCATCGTCTTGATCGCACCGTTTGGCACGCTGTTCGTCCTCCTCTACCTGTTGCCGATCGCCTATGCCTTTTGGCAGTCGCTGCTAGTCATCGAGCGCGATGGCACGTTCGGCAAAGCCCGCGAGGTGTTCGGCGGGTTTTCGCAGTACGCGCTCGTGATGCAAAACGACTCGTTTTGGCAGGCGATGGGCAGAATGGGCCTCTTCGGCATCGTCCAGGTACCCGTCATGCTGGGACTCGCGCTCGTGTTCGCGCTACTGCTCGACTCGTCACTCCTTAAGGGCCGACGGTTCTTCCGCCTGGCATTCTTCGTCCCGTATGCGGTTCCAGGAGTCATCGCGGCGATCATGTGGGGCAACCTGTTGTCTCCCAACCTGTCTCCGTTCACGGCGCTGACAGGCAAGGTCGATCTGCTCGGAGCGGACCTCGTCCTGTGGTCCATCGCAAACGTGATCACATGGATCTTCGTCGGCTACAACATGTTGATCATCTACTCGGCACTCCTCTCGATCCCTACGGAGTTGTACGAGGCCGCGCGGCTAGACGGCGCAGGTCAATTTCGCATCGCCTGGTCCGTCAAGATTCCGCTGGTGCGCTCTGCAATCGTCATGACCGCGGTCTTCTCCATCATCGGCACCCTCCAATTGCTCGCGGAGCCCCAGGTCTTCCAGTCCTTCAGTTCGGCGGTCACCAGCACGTTCACGCCCAACATGGCCGTGTATGCGACGGCGTCGATCCCCAACACCAACCTCGCGGCGGCGTTCTCGGTTGTCCTCGCCCTTGTCACTTTCGTCCTCTCGTTCACCTTCCTTCGGTTCACCCAGCGAAAGGGCATCGCATGAGTACCGTTGCCACACGCCCCACGTCGGGAGCGGCCCCCGCTGGCTCAAGCCCCGCTCGCGGCCCGCGTGACAATCTCATGTCGCGGACCACCGCAATGGTCATCATGGGCGTCTTCACCTTCTACTTCCTCATGCCGCTGTGGTGGCTGCTCATGGCGTCTACCAAGAACAAGGGCGACGTCTTCACCACCAACCCGCTGTGGTTCGCTGACTTCCAGCTGTGGTCGAACATCGGCGATTTGTTCTCCTACCAGAACGGCATTTACCTGAAGTGGCTCGGCAACTCGGCGCTCTACGCGGGCCTGGGCGGTGCCGTCGGCACGCTCCTCGCGGCGATGGCTGGGTACGCGCTGGCCAAGTATCACTTTCGAGGACGCGACACGATCTTCAACGTGATCCTCGGCGGCGTCCTGGTCCCTGCCACTGCCATGGCACTGCCGTTGTTCTTGCTGTTCAGCAAGGTCCACCTCACGAACACGTACTGGGCGGTCCTTTTGCCGTCGATTGTGAGCCCCTTTGGCGTGTACCTCACCCGCATCTTTGCCGCATCTTCCGTTCCGGACGAGTTGCTTGAAGCAGCACGTCTCGACGGTTCAGGTGAGATCCGCACGTTCTTCACGGTGAGCTTGCGGCTGATGTCGCCCGCGCTCGTGACGGTGTTCCTCTTCCAGTTCGTCACCATCTGGAACAACTTCTTCCTCCCGCTCATCATGCTGCGTAGCGAGTCGTTGTTCCCTGTGACGTTCGGGCTTTACAACTGGAATACCCAGCTCAACAACGTCCCGGAGCTCCGCAGCCTCGTGCTTGTGGGCGCCTTGGTATCGATCGTGCCGCTCATCGTGACGTTCCTGTCGCTACAGCGGTTCTGGCGCAACGGCCTTGGTGCCGGTGCAGTCAAGTAATTCAGGGCACGATGCGGCGCCCGTCGCATCGAAATCAGAAGAAGAAGGAAGTTCCAAAATGACGAAGCACCCCCGGAGGGTAGCGGTAATCGCCCTGCTCTCCACCTTCACCCTGACGCTCGCGGCGTGCTCAAGCGGTGACACCACGACCACCACTGCGACAGGTGGCGGCGCGGCCCCCGCTGCGTCAGGCGACTGCGCGCCCTCTACCGGTCCCGTGAATCTCACGTTCACCACCTGGCTCCCAGGCATCGAAGACGTCGTCAAGCTCTGGAACGACAAGAACCCCGACATTCAGGTCACGGTCCAGACGGGGCCGAACGGCAACGGCGGTACCTACCAGAACTTCTTCAACCAGATCAAGGCAGGCAACGCGCCCGACCTTGGCCAGATTGAGTACGACGCACTGCCAAACTTCCGCGTTCAGGACGGCCTCGTCGACCTGAGTGCTTGTGCGGATGTGGTGGCGGCGAAGGATCAGTTCGTTCCTTGGACGTGGAGCCAGGTCACACTTGGAACCGAGTCGAGCATCTACGGCGTCCCTCAGGACGCGGGACCCATGGCGATGTTCTACCGCAAGGACCTCTTCGAGAAGAACAACATCCCCGTGCCAACGACCTGGGACGAGTACATGGCGGCCGCGAAGCAGATCAACGCGCTCGGTGGCAAAATCACCAACTTCTCGACCACGGACATCAACCAGTTCGCTGGCTTTGTCTGGCAGGCAGGCGGCCAGTGGTTCTCGGCTGATGCCGCAGGTTGGAAGGTCGGAATCGACTCAGACAAGTCGCTCGCAGTGGCTGACTACTGGCAGTCGATGCTGGACCAAAAGCTCGTTGCCACGCACCCCGCGTGGACGGACGAGTGGAACAACGCGTACAACTCCGGCGAGGTGTGGACCTGGGTGTCCGCCGTCTGGGGTGCCAACTCGATCGCGTCGGGTGCTCCCGACACCTCGGGCAACTGGGCAGTCGCGCCCGAGCCGCAGTGGAAGGCTGGAGACAAGGCCGCAGGTAACTGGGGTGGATCTTCGACCGCAGTCCTCAAGGGAAGCAAGCACCTGTACGAGGCAGCCAAGTTCGCACTCTGGCTCAACACGTCCGACGAGGCACTCACCGCGCTCAACAAGGGCGCAAACCTCTACCCGGCGACATTGGCCGGTGCGAAACTCCCCGCACTTCAAGAGGGCGTCGAGTTCTATGGCGGTCAGAAGATCTACGACGTGTTCGCCGAGGCGTCAACCCAGGTCATCCCCGACTTCACGTGGGGACCGACGATGACCCAGACCTACACTGACATCGCCGACGGCTTCAAGGGCGTTGCGACCGGTTCGGGTACCCTGACCGATGCGCTCAATAACGGCAATCAGAAGACGATTGACGCTCTGAAGGCACAAGGTATTCCTGTGGTGGGCTGGTCCATCATCTCCTCAGGGGGCGGGCGCCCACCCGCGCCCCCCCCCCCACCAATTCAGTGGGGAGTGCAAAT
>JBBRWX010000096.1:0-7472 GCA_038248935.1 Actinomycetales bacterium | reverse complement strand
GACAGGCCCGACACGTCACGACGCGCAAGGTCACCCACGAGGGCACTCACACTGGAAATCTGTGCCGCGTCGATAACCATGAAACCAGTCAACCAGAAGGATCAGACATCCACTGATCAGGCACGATGCCCTGTGGACAGTCCACGAAGAGACGCCCTGGGCACGACACCCCGCGAGACAACCGCGCCCGCTCGGCAGTCACCCCCGTGCGCCAATCGCGCCCGCTCGGCAGCCGCCCCCGCGCGCCAACCCCTTGCGCCAACCGCGCCCGCTCGGAAACACCAAACAGCGTGCGGTCGCACCACCAACGTCATGAACCAGAACATCTATAGTGCGCCGCCACGCGGGCGTGCCCCAGCGACAGCGACAGCGGCCCAACGACAGCGACAGCGGCCCAACGACACCCACATGCAGTCCAGGCACAATGGAGACACAATTCGCACTGGCCCCAATGGAGGAACCGTGAAAATGTTCGATTGGCGCACCTTTGTGAAGCGTCTGCCCCAACGCATGTGGTTCCGGCTCGTGGTCTTCGTGGTGGGGGCGCTGGCATTGGTGGGCGTGGCATCGGCCGCTGGACCGTATTTGCCACGTGCCGTGTCGGTGGACTTTGGGCAGGACGCGGCGATGCGCATCCTCCAGATCCTCGCCACCTCGATGCTCGTGGTCACCACGTTCTCTCTCACCTCGTTGATCTCCGCGTACGCGGCCGCCGCTCAAGGCACTACGCCTCGCGCCACACAGCTACTGGTGGCCGACCGCACCTCGCAGAACGCGCTGTCCACGTTCCTGGGCACGTTCGTGTTCGCGATCGTGGGGATCGTGGCGCTCAGCACCGACTCGTTCACCGATCAAGGACGGTCCGTGCTGTTCCTTGGCACGCTCGCCGTGATTGCGCTGGTGGTAGTCACGCTGCTGCGGTGGATCCACCATCTCACCGGGTTTGGCAGGGTGCCCGATGTCATTGACAGGGTCGAGCGCGCGGCGACTAAGGCGATCCACGCCTACGCGCGCGATCCCCATTTGGGCGGGGTGGCGCCTGGTGCGGTGCCAGATGGCGCGCGGGAGGTGCTCTCGGAGCGGGTGGGATACGTGACCGGGGTAGACATCGGGCGGCTGCAACGCGTGGCCGATTCCTCCGGGTTGACCGTGCACGTGGACGCGTTGCCGGGGGCCTTTGTGGGGCGCGGCACGGCGCTGGCTCGCGTGGTGGGAGCGTTTGACGACGACACCGCGGCGGGGGTGCACGGGGCTTTCCGGGTGGAAAAGCATCGGACATTTGAGCAGGACCCGCGGCTGGGCCTGATCGCACTCGCCGAGATCGGGTCGCGCGCACTGTCCCCCGCCGTGAATGACCCCGGCACCGCGGTGGAGGTGCTGGGCGCGATAGAGCGTGCGGTGACCGAGCTGCTCACGGGCGAGGCGGACGGCGACGAGCCGCGGTTCCGGCGCGTGCACGTGCGTGCGCTGGCGCTGGGCGACCTGGTGGAGGACGCGTTCAGGCCGCTTGCACGGGATGGTGCGGGCATGGTGGAGGTGGGCCTGCGGGTGCAGCGGGTGCTGCGCGACTTGGTGCGAGTTGCCGATGATGAGCGCGACCGCGAGGTGTTCCTGGCGGCGTCGGTGCGCGCTTGTGCGCGGGCCGTGCGCGGGCTTGACGATGCCGGCGACGTGGCGCTCGTTGAGGCCGCGGCGGACGAGGTGCGCCGGGGCGGTTAGGGCCTGCTGTCCGGGGTCACGAGGAATGGAGCGCCGCGGCCACACCGGCCGTGCGCGCTCACCGACATCGGCCGACTATCCCTGATCCCCGTAGAAGTATTGGTCGAGCAGCGACATTCCCCATTCGGTGTGACTCTCCGTGCCGTCGTCCCACACGATGATGACGTCGTGCGCCTTGATGAAGACCTGTCGGAGTTTCACTGTGGAACCGTCGTCCAGGATGAACTTCAGCGACGTGGATTCAGCCCACGACGCGCGCTCCCACGCATTGCCGATGCCGCCAACGGGCATGTCGGTGAACGCGTCAACTAGCGCTTTGATTTGGGCGGGGTCATTGACGGTGGTCCGTTGGTCTGCTTGCGGCGGGCTCTCTTCGTCGAGGGGGACGAAGTAAGAAAAGCCCATCTCAATGCGGGTCACGTGGGCCGGGTCGACGCCCACGGATCTGTACTTCTGGGGACCGCATGCGGTTGTGACGAGCAAGAGCGCCACGGCGGCGAGCGCCACGGCGGCGAGCGCCACGGCGGCGAGCGCTGCGGCGGCGATCCCGCGGGGCGGGGCGAGCGGCCGGACGAGCGAGCGGACGAGCGGGCGCCCATCGGCGGTCATGGCACGTGCCATAGCGCCCCCCTGGTGTCCGTCCAACGCGTGCCATCAGCGTGCTCGCAGTGCGGGCGCATGTCAACGCCCCCTAGTGCTGGCACCTCACGCCGACGGACCTTGATGCACGCGGATGGCGCTCCCTAGGCAGGAGACGGGAGGAACTCTTAGGGGGCCTCGCGCACAACGGCTCTGGGCGCAAACCCTTTCCCAAATAGTTAACGTGTTAACGATCGGCAGGAACAGAACCCGGACGGCCGTGCGTGGGCCGGGACTTTGATCCCGGTCCACGGTCCCTACGGCGGGTGTATCCCGAGAGAACAACCCCTTGCGAAAGGGCTCGCCTCCCGTCGACGTGAGGAAGTGGAATCGTGAACACCGAACAGTTCAACAAGATCAAGAGCGGCAAGGGTTTCATCGCCGCGCTCGACCAGAGCGGCGGCAGCACCCCGAAGGCCCTCAAGCTCTATGGCGTCGACGAGGCCGCCTACGCGAACGAGGCCCAGATGTTCGACCTCATCCACGAGATGCGCACCCGGATCATCACCAGCCCGGTCTTCACGGGCGAGCGGATCCTGGGATCCATCCTGTTCGAGATGACCATGGACCGCGAGATCGGGGGCAAGGGGTCCGCGGAGTACCTATGGGAAGACAAGGGCATCGTCCCGTTCCTCAAGGTCGACAAGGGTCTCGAGGCCGAGGTTCATGGCGCCCAGATCATGAAGCCGATGCCCGGCCTGGCGGACGTCCTGGCCAGGGCCAAGACCCACGGCGTGTTCGGCACCAAGATGCGATCGGTCATCAAATTGGCGAACTTCTCAGGGGTGAAGGCCGTGGTGGACCAGCAGTTCAAGGTGGGCCGCGAGATCCTCGCGGCGGACATGGTGCCGATTATCGAGCCCGAGATTGATATCCACAGCCCCGAGAAGGCCGCCGCCGAGGTGCTGCTCAAGGCCGCCCTGCTGACCGCGCTGGACGGGCTCGATGCCGACCAGTACGTCATGCTTAAGGTCACCCCGCCGGAGCCCGACGGCTTCCACGCCCAGCTGGTGGAGCACCCGAACGTGCTGCGCGTGGTCGCCCTGTCAGGCGGCTACTCCCGCGAGCAGGCCAACGCCAGGCTCGCCCGCAACCACGGCGTGGTCGCGAGCTTCTCCCGCGCTCTCACCGAGGGCCTCACCGCCCAGCAGAGCCAGGCCCACTTTGACGCCGCTCTCGACGCATCGATCGCGAGCATCTACGCAGCATCGATCACCTGAGCGTCGGTTTAGGTGCCTTCGATCACGTGCCCGATGCTGGTGGTGGCAGGTCACGACTAGGTGGACCCTCGGGTGCGCGAGGCCATCGCGCGGTGGGTGAGCTGGGTCAGTCCCTGCTGAAGGCAGAGGCCCGACGCTCGGCGTCGGACGCTGGCGTCGGCGTCGGCCGCTGGCGTCGGCGTCAACGCCGGCCGCTGGCGTGGTCTGCGAGCCGGGACTTTGATCCCGCCTCCGTCGCCGGCCGCTGGTGTATCCCGAGAGAACAACGCTTTGTGAAAGGGCTCACCTCCCGTCGACGTGAGGAAGTGGAATCGTGAACACCGAACAGTTCAACAAGATCAAGAGCGGGAAGGGTCTGATCGCCGCGCTCGACCACAGCGGCAGCAGTACCCCCAAGACCCTGCAGTTCTACGGCGTCGACGACGCCGCGTACACAAACCTGGAAGCGATGTTCGACCTCATCCACGGGATGCGCACCCGGATCATCACCAGCCCGGTCTTCACCGGCGAGCGGATCCTAGGCACCGTCCTCTTCCAGATGACCGTGGACCGCGAGATCGGGGGCAAGGGCGCCGCCGAGTACCTGTGGGAAGACAAGGGCATCGTCCCGTTCGTCAAGATCGACAAGGGTCTCGAGGCCGAGGTCCATGGCGCCCAGGTCATGAGGCCGATGCCTGGCCTGGCGAACGTGCTCGACATGGCGAAGGCTCACAACGTGTTCGGCACAAAGATGCGCGCCTTGATCAAGCTGGCCAACGAGACCGGCATCAAAGCCGTGGTGGACCAGCAGTTCGAGGTGGGCCGCCAGGCACTGGCCGCGGGCCTGGCGCCGATCATCGAACCCGAGATCGACATCCACAGCCCCGAGAAGGCCGATGCCGAGGTGCTGCTCAAGGCCGCGCTCTTGGCCGCGCTCGACGGGCTCGATGCCGACCAGCAGGTCATGCTCAAGCTCACGCTGCCCGAGGTGGACGGCTTCCACGCCCAACTTGTCCAGCACCCGAAGGTGTTGCGGGTGTTCGCCCTGTCCGGTGGCTACAGCCGTGAGGAGGCCAACGCCAGGCTCGCCCGCAACCACGGAGTGTCCGCCAACTTCTCGCGTGCGCTGACGGAGGGCCTCAGCGTCGGGCAGAGCCAGGTTGATTTTGACGCCGCGCTCGACGCCTCGATCGCCAGCATCTACGAGGCCTCGATCACCTGAGCGTCGGTCTGCGTGCTCGCGCCCGGACTACAGCTGCGCGAGCAGGTCCGCCTTCTTGGCCGCGAACTCCTCGTACGTCAGCATGCCGTCGTCTCTTAGCCGCGCAAGTTCGCGTACCTGGTTCTCGATCCGTTGGACGTGAGAGGGCTCGGTACCGTCCGGGACCGGTTCAGGCAAGTATTCGTCGTTCTCCATGTGGACTCCCTTGTCCGTCGGTGGGAACCGCGTTCAGTTTACGCCGAGGGATGCGCGCGGCCCCGGAGCGTGCGCGCGTCTGCGAACCGCGTCCCCACACCCCAGCACCCCAGCACCCCCACACCCCGATGCCCCCACGCCCCGATGCCCCCACGCCCCGACATCGGCCGGGCGGGTAATCTCGCTACAGGAACAGCGCGCGCATCCAAGGGGACTTCCATGACCACTCCGCCGGCGGAGCCGAGGGGCCAGGCGGCCAGCCTGCCGCCGCCCGGATGGCTGCCGGACCCCGGCAACACGAACCCCGGCAACACGAACCCCGGCAACACGGGCCCCGGCAACACGGGCCCCGGCAACACGGGCCCCGGCAACACGGGCCCCGGCAACACGAACCCCAGCGCCACCAACCCCCACAACGCGCGCCTCGAGCGCTACTGGAACGGCTGGAACTGGACGGACCTGACCCGCGAGCGGGTGACCACCGCGGAATACGCGCCCGGCCAGACGCAGCCCGAGACCACGGGCCGCCGCCCCCCGCTGGTGCGGCCATGGATCGTGGCGCTGGCACTGGCGGCAGTTCTGGCCGTGGGCGCGGCGGCATACACGGGCTTTCTGCCGTCGTGGGTGCCCGCCTCGCAGGCCTCGAAGGAGATCCCCGCCGGCGCGGTGGTGGGCTACCCGGTGTTCGGCTCCGACGGCACGGTCACCTACCTGGCCAGGGGCATGGTCGCTCAACAGGAATCCATCGACGTCACCTGGCTTGTGCTGACGGGGCGCGACGTGGTGGCTGAGGTGGACGACGCGATGGCCGAGGCCCAGGCGCAGAACCCCTACCTCTTCGTGTCAGGGTGGCGCGTCAGGATTGAGCGTGCGCGGGCGCAGGTGTTCCCCGACTACATCTACCCGGCCGACGAGGCGGAGCGTCGTCGGGTCGCGACCGCCAGCGCCGTGGCGGCCATCCTGGCCGTTCCCTCGGTGGCGGCGTCGGCCGATGCCAGCCAAAAAGTCGGCGCGCTACATGACGCGGTGTTGCGCGCCTCCTCGTACGACCAGGCGGCCAGCGCCGCGATCGTGGCAGGGGGAAGGCCGGAGACGTCGGCCAACGTGGCGCAGTCTCAAGAGGCGTACGGGGCCCTGGTCGCTGGCGCCGCGGTGTGCAACGGGTACGCCCAGGCGTTCCAGCTGCTTGCGGCGGCATCGGGCATCACGTCCGTGGTGGTGACGGGCGAGGCGAACGGTGGCGTCACCACGGGCGACCATGCGTGGAACCGCGTGCTGATCGACGGCAGGTGGCTGGTGGTCGACACCACCTGGGACGACGTCTTCGATACGGTCCCGCGCCGCGACTACCTGCTGATGAATCCCTCTGACCCGCGGATGGCGACGCGCGCCGCTGATTCCTACTGGGTGGTCGACGCGAATACCTGGATGTATCAGTAGGGGCCAGGCCCTGGGTCGCTCAGCCGACCTCGCGCATGAACGCCGTGAGTTCGTCCGCCACCTGTCGCGGTTCTTCGAACGCCATGAAGTGCCCGCCGTGTTCAGGTGTCACGTAGCGGCGAATGTCGCTGGCGGCGCGATCGGCGATGGAGCGCGGGAACAGGGCCATGCCCGGCTCGGAGCTGCGGGTGACCTTGACGGGGACACCGATGGTGGGCCGCTTGCGGTTGTGGTCGTAGTCCAGATACTGCCGGAACGAGGTGCCGATCGAGTCGGTGACCCAGTAGAGCGTCAGGATGGTGCACAACTCGTCGCGGCTGAAGCGGGATTCGAGGTCCCCGTCGCAGTCGCTCCATGCGCGCAGCTTGTCGATGATGAAGGCGGCGAGGCCCGCGGGCGAGTCCATGAGTGCCGCGGCGACCGTGTCCGGTCGCGTGCCGATGATCGCCGAGTACCCGCCGTCCCGCTCGTCGTACACGGCCTCGGCGTCGAGGAACGTCTGCTCGGCAGGGGTGATCGGATCGTCGTAGGTGGCGGGGAACGGCCCGTGGATGAGGTGGATCCCTGCCACCTCGTCTGGGTGCAGCGTGGCCAGCCACGTGCACGTGGTCCCACCGATGTCGCCGCCAAAGGCGAAGTAGCGCTCGTAGCCCAGGGTCTCAGTCATCAGCGTGTGGAAGCGCTCGGCAAACGACGCGCGCGTCGCGGGGCCCTGCTGCAGCCGCGAGTACAGGAAACCGGGCAGCGAAGGGATCACCACGTCCACGTCCAGCAGGTCCGCCAACGGGAGCAGCTCCAGGAAGGTGCTGGGCCAGCCGTGCGTCAGCACCACTGGCGGGCGCGTGGGGTCGCGGCGAATGTGGACAAAGTGAATGCCGCGCTCCAAGAACTGGGGGTACGCGTTGAGCCTGCGCTCCGCCGCCCGCCAATCGAAGCGGTGCGCCCAGTGGTCCACCAGCACGCGCAAGTAGTCGGGGTCCACACCCGCTTCCCAGCCGTGCGAGCTGGGCGCCGTGAACCGCGTGCGGGCCAGGCGCGAGCGGAGGTCATCCAACACG
>JBBRWX010000095.1:0-7840 GCA_038248935.1 Actinomycetales bacterium | reverse complement strand
CGCGGCGGCTCCCTCGGCCGCGGCAACGAAGGCGAAACCCCCGCTCAAGGGCGACATCAAGCTGGACAGACTCTTGTCCGAGGCAGTCGAGACCGCCGCCGACGACGACGGTTGGGCTCACCTTGGAGCCGTCGGCTCCAACCTGTCGCGGCGCGCGCCGGACTTCGACTCCCGGACGTGGGGATTCAGCAAACTCACGGACCTGCTCAAGGCCCACCCCGAGTACGACGTCGATTCACGCTCGCCCGGCGAAGGCAAGTCCAAGGTGTCCGTGGTCAGGCGCAAGCCAGGCAAATAGCGGGGGGTTCAGTCGGGCTCGCGGGGCACGCGCAGCGAAGCGGTTATTGAAGACTAGGCGGGCCTGAAGCTGGCCAGGCTGGTGCGTCTTGGCGCCTCGGGGAACCTAGCCGCCTGCGGTGGAACTTGGCACCCAGCGCAGGTCAGCCGGGTCCCATCGACCCACTGTGATGTCGCCCGCAAGCACAGGGTCGACGAGGAGGCGGACCAGGGCCAACGCATCATCGAAGTCGGCGGGAAGCGCCGAGTCTGGATAGGTCTCAAGGAGCGACTTCCACCGCACGGACCATTCGACCGGGGCCTGGAAACGTACTGTCTCGGCGAGCCCGCGCCGCATCCGCTCCTCCTCAAGGGCGGCGCCGAGCGAGAGCGCCTCTGGCTCGGACCGAATGGCGAACGCGCAGAGGTCATAAAGGTCACGTGGGCGGCTCGATGGCCTGCCTCCGTACAACGTCATGGTCGCCCACACCTTGTCGGCGATATGGTCTTCGACGGGGTAGGTGTCGACGTGCGCCTCGGCGATTCCGGGCAGGCTCAGGGCCATGGGCCTTGGCAGCCTGGAAACGAGGCCCGACGGTTCACGCCCTGTGACGAGGTCTATCGACACTGACGCGATGTGCTCACCCTGGAGGAGCGCCTCGATACCGATGTTGACACCCGCATACCCTCCGGCTTGAGCGTGGCCCAATGGCGAGGGTCGCGGGTGACCTGGAAGATGACGCCGTCGCCAAGATCGTGCTGGAGGGCTTCTCGCAGGGCTGCGACCGCTTGCCCGACTGTCGCCGCACTCGAGCGCATGTCGAGGTCCTTGGTGGTGCGCGCACTGACCTGACGCACGCGCAGCGCCTGCGCACCTTTGAGCATGAATTCCCCCGGCGCGCCCGTCGATGCGGGCTAGCAGCTGGTTGAACGCGAGGTCTCGGAGCGCCGTGTCGCCGTTCACGCCAGCGCTCTTGGCACGGTCCAGCACTGAGCGTTTGACGAGCGGGCGTGGCGTGTCATCACTCATCGGCCACCGCCTCGACAAGGCGCGCCGCACGTTCCGCCTCGATCAGGGTGTTCCACGGAAGGTCTTGAAGCATCGTGGGGAAGGCGGCCCTGGTGAGCGGTTCCGTGACCCCTTCGAGGCGGGTCCCGATGGATGCGCGGATAGAGTCCTGAAGCACCTTGTAGGCCTGCGTTCCGGTGGCTGACGTCATCAGCGACTGGGCCATGCTCGCGTTGTCGAGCCCCTTAGAGGCAAGAAGTTCCTCCACCCACCTCTGGCCGATGGCCCGAGTGACGGACGCACGGCTGATACGCCGGCCCTCGAGTGCGTCGACAAGAGCGTCGGCAACGTGGGACGGATCCGGCTCGGTCCTGTGAAGGTCGGCGATGGTGCGCTCCGGGGTGGTGACGAGCATCCCGTGCTCGATGCGAACATCGGAGGGCGGGAGTGCGCCCGTGTGGATCCGCACGCCCACACGCTGCGACTGCTTCCGATATGTCGACGTGTAGGTGGCGACCTCGGCAGGCAGGTCGCCGATGCCGTAGAGGGCGGCGGCGCTGCGGTGCGACACCGCGATCATGCGGGCCCTGTCCGCAATGCGCTCCGCGGCGGTACGCCCGGGATCGAGCGCGAGCCACAGCGCGTAGACGTCGCTGCGCTCGTCGTGGTCGGTGCCCGCCACACGGTATACGCCGTGGGCAAGACGCTGGAGGTCACCCGCGGCTTCAAGTCGCGACAGCGCGAGTCTTGGCACGGCGACGCGCGCGGCCTGCCTGGTGGTGATCAGGCCGCGCTGCGCTTCGGCGATCGGAATGATCGCGTGACGGGCCTCCCGGGTTCGCATGCTTTGATTGTATCCCATATTGTGCAACTTTCCAAGCGTGAGGGCCCGCAGGTCCTCCCTGGTGAACTGCTCCCTGGCGGCCGTCCCGCGCGGGGCGGGAGTGTTCCTTGCGATCGTTTAAGCCTGAGCTGAAATAGAGGATGAGCATGTGTCGGACCCCGGGTGGCGAACCATTTGTCGTCAAACGGGCCCTCCGCGGCGTAGGCGATCGCCGCATCGAAGTGCAGGGTGGCGTCTGCCAGGCGTTCGCTTGTTGTCCGGCTCACAGCGGCACGGCCTGCTGGAGGATGCGCTCACGCAGGTCGGGGCGGATCGAGGATTCGGGCACAAGGTCGACGCGTGCGCCGATGAGTCGCGACAGCTCAGTTTCAAGGGTGGAGAGCTGCATGAGGCTCAGTGGCTTGCGCATGTCGAACAGCAGGTCTACGTCGGAGTCCGGCCCGTCGGTACCGTCGGCCGTAGACCCGAAGACGCGCACCTTGGCGCCGCCCGCCTCCTTGATCGCGGCGCGAACACTCGCCGAATTGTCCCGCAGAGCTCGGGCGCGGGTGCTCGAGCCATGGAAGCGCAGCAGCCTGTTCACCTCGGGCTGGCTGCGGCCGATCTGCACCGCAATCTCGGCTTGAGTCATGCCCTCCGAGTAGGCCCTGCGCACAGCGGTCACGAGTTCGCCGCGGGCCGCCTCCACCGCGGCATCGCACCGCTCGGCTACTGACGCGAGGGGCTCCATAAGCAAACTATAGCATGTGCTATTTTGTCAGATTGGGTGCGCTCACCACGTGCGGGCAAGCCACGGGTTCCGGTGGTGAGGCAGGTGCCAACGCGGACGCAAACGAATGAGCCCGCGTGGTCGGTCAAGGTTGTCCCACTCGTTGTCGAAGGATGAACGCGGTGTCTGCAATGGACGAAGCGAGATCACTACCGATCGGCCGAAGCACTTGCGCGGCTGCGCGCTGACCAGCGAAACCCTCGCACGTCACGCGAGGCTCCCGGTATCCTTCGCGGTATGTCCATGACTGTCGCAACGCCCGAGACACTCGCCCTGCGAGAATGCCTTGACGCGCGCCGCGACGAGTTCCAGGCGCTCCTGGCAAAGTACGCGGCGACCAACCCGAAGCTCTTTGGCTCCATCGCACTTGGAACAGCACACGAAGGCAGCGACATCGACATCCTCGTCGAGATGGACCCCGCTGACGGCAACCTCCTCATGCGGGCATCCGGCCTCATGGAAGAAACCAGAACCCTCTTTGGCCGCGAGGACATCGACATCTTCCCGGTCCAGTTGCTGAAGCGGCCGATCTCCAAGCAGGCGCTCGCCGACGCGGTTGCCTTGTGAGCCGGAGCGCCGAACAACGCATCGCCAACATTCTTCAGTCGATCGATCGCTGCACACGGTATGCCGACGCGCTTGGAAGCGTCGATCAGAATCTGACCGACATGGCCGAAGACGCCATAGAGCGGAACCTGCAAATCATCGGCGAAGCGGCCAGTCACCTCCCCTCAGCAGTAACCGAAGCACTCCCTGACATCGCGTGGCCCCAAATCCGCGGGTTCCGAAACATCCTGGTTCACCAGTACTTCGGAGTGGATCTCGACACGGTTCGCGACGTGATTCACACCCATCTGCCGCAGCTCGCCGCCGCACTGAGAAGCCACGTCGAGAAATATTGACAAGTCACGTGGGTATCGACACCACCGGCTGGGGATACGGCGGCCGCACGGTCGCCGGCCTTGTCGACCTCGCCTGGGCGCTGGGTGCCCTCACGTCGTGAGGGCAAAAAAAGACCCGCCCTCACGTGGAGAGACGGGTAAGTGACTCAAAGGTAGCACCGCGGGCGTACCCTGAAAAGGCCGGTGACAAGGGGTCCAGGGGACCTCTTCCCGTGAGAGCGGGATAGCCGGTTCTCTCCTGCCCGGGACGGGCCGAGGTCAGGCCCGGGAACAGACGCCCGGTGCCTCCGTGAGTGCCGACGCCCGCACCACGTAGCGATTGAGCGCCCGACGCTCTTAACCCAGGTGTCCGACCACCGGGCGACGGCGTAGATCGCCTCCACCTCATCGGGAGTCAGCACCTCCGGGCGCTTCTTGAACCAGCGCGGCACGTCCATGCGATCCAGCACCATGACGTCGTCCGGCATCTGCTTGATGGTGACCTCGGGCACGATGGTGCCGGTCAGGACCACCACACACGAGCGAACCGACACCGGAATCCCGGCGGCCGCGGTGAGCAGCTTGGACGCCCGGGTCGCTCAGGTGTTCCGAATCCCCAGGCGTGACGATGCTGTCGCAAACGCCGATGTCGTGAAGGCTGACGTGACCGCGTTTCTCGAGATTCAGGGGCAGCGGCGCACAGGCCTCCGCCGTCGCCGGCCTCACTCAAGCCTGCCCTAGTTGCTGAACTCGAACTCCACCACGGCATCGGGATCCACGCTGGTGATGATCGACAGGTAGAACGTCTGCGCCTGTTCTTCTAGTACGTCCTTATTCTTCCGGAGATACTCCTGTTGCCCGGGCTCATCGAGGACGCCGTTGACGATCTCGAGCGGATCAATGTCCGCAGTCACCCAGCTCAGTGCGCCGTTGTCTTCGGCCGCCACCTGGAAGTCGACTTTGTCGTAGCCGATGAAGATGAACTCAGGGATGGTGACGCGGTACGTGTGCTCGCCGGTGGGCGTCACTGTCGCGTTCTTGCCGTCGATGCCTAGCTTGCCGTTAAAGGAGTACTGGACAAAGGTGGCCCTGCCGCTTCCCGGCACCTTGATGCCGAACACTTCGCTGTTCTTGCGGCTCTCTTTGATCCCCTGGATCCCCAGGCTGACGAGAGCGACCTGTTCCACGCGGTCTACGGCCATGATGACCTGCGAGTCGTGAGACTCCGTCTTCTGGCTGAACAGGTCGAAGCTGGGGAACGCGTTCGCTCCCCAAAGCCCCATCGCGGCCCCACCGAGTACTAATGCGACAGCCGCGGCTCCACCCACGATGATGCGAGAGTCGATCTTCATTGACCTTTCACTTCCTACTTGCGGCTCGCTCCGCGGCGACGAGTTTCCACTCTCGCTGAGCTACCCGCGCGCCATCGCGAAGGCTCGCCAAGCCTAGCGGCCGGCGGCAACGTGGCAGCCACGACTCGGCTAGACCTCACGCTCACTGTCCAGAGGCGGCACCCCAAAAAACATCTCGGTGGCCCTCTCGTTCATCCGGTCCACGTACTTCTCGATGAGGTTGTGGGCGGCCTCCCGCTCCTGCTTCTGGCTCGCCTCGGGGGGCAATCCGCCAACAAACGCCCAGAGGGCGCTGTCGGTGTAATAGGTGAAGGTGACCGGCACCTCGACGATGTGCGTCACGGTTTCTCGGGTTTGAGTCACTTGCGTACTGCTCCTTGTCTAGTAGGTGAAGCGGAGAGCCGGTTGGGGCCGTCCGCGACACCACGCGTTGTCAGGTGATCACCGTCTCAGGAGCGACTGACATGAACGCGCCCACCTTTCGTGGCAGGACGCTGGCATCTTCGAGCGCTCACGCAAGTTCCGTGGAATCTTCACCACGCGGAGTTGGATAGCCTCAACACCATGGGGATCGCATGAGCGCAGGCAGATCGGCACACAGCGAGGCGGAGCGGCAGCTTGCACTTGCCGAGGCTCACGAGCTTGAAGCGGCCCGCGCACGCACCACCGCGGGCAACTACGCGATCGCCGCCACCACCGAGCTCAGCGTCGCCAGAGTGCTCGCGCCGCTGGCCGCTTTCGAGGCACGGTTTCTTCACGACCGACGCTGGCCCGGCAGCCGCAACGCCCAAGTCGACCTCATCCTGGTCAGCCCGCAAGGGGTCTTCATCATCGACACCAAGGCGTGGAGAGAGGTGTCGATTGTTGACGACAGGATGTTCCGCGGGGAGGAGGACGTCACCGACGACATCCTGAACCTTGCGGACCTGTGCGATTCGGCTGAGGAAGACCTGGCCGCGATCGGCCTGGCCCCTGGCGAGGTTCACGCCGTGGTGGTTCTCGCCGGCAAGAGCGGGATCAACGCACGTGTGGGCCCTGTCGAGATCGTGGGCGAGAAGGACGTGCTGCGCCACATCGCTGGCAAGGGCACCCGCCTCACGGTGACGCAAGTGGACGCGGTCGACGCCCGATGCCGGCAGTTCTTCCCGCCCGTCACCGCGGCGCCTCCGCCCAACCCCACCATCGAGATCCCCATCTCCCCCGCGCGCGACGAGCCCATCGAGATCGACGAGGACGATGCGCTGTTCAGTAAGAGCGAAGTGGAACACGCCCTCATGGCTGGCATCCTGGCCCAGCCTGTCGAGGAGTGGATGACCTTCCTCCACCCCGATCAGGCCAAGCTTGTACGACGCTCCTTCGCGGGGCCCTCCCGGATCCGGGGCGCCGCCGGCACGGGCAAGACCGTGGTGGGCCTGCATCGCGCCGCCTACCTGGCGCGGACCCGGCCCGGCCGCGTGCTGGTCACCACGTACGTGCGCACCCTGCCGCATGTACTCAAGTCTCTCCTGGCCCGCATGGCGCCCGATGCCGTAGATAGCGTCGATTTCCAAAACATCCATCGCTTCGCATTGGACCTCTTGAGTGAGCGCGGAGTGCGATGCAAGATCGACTCAAAGAAGGCATCGGCCGCATTTGAAGAGGCCTGGAAGTCCGTGGCTGAGGGCAGCACCCTGGACCGCAAGCAGCTTGCCAAGCGGTATTGGCAGGAGGAGATCACCTACGTCCTCAAGGGCCGCGGCATCACCGATTTTGACGTGTATGCCGACCTCCCCCGCCCGGGGCGCGGGCACCGGTTGGGGATCGACCAGCGCCGGGCCGTGTGGGATCTCTACCAGGCCTACGATGCCAACCTGCGCGCCGCGGGCGTCCATGATTTTGCTGATGTGATCCTGCTGGCCGAGGCCGAGCTCGCACGCCAGCCGCTGGAGAACGGGTACTCGTCCGTGATCGTGGATGAGGCGCAAGACCTCTCGTGTGCGATGGTGCGGATGCTCTACGCGCTGGTGGGCGACGCCCCGGACGGGTTCACGCTGGTTGGCGACGGCCAACAGTCGATCTACCCGGGCGGGTACACCCTGTCCGAGGCGGGGCTGTCGGTGGCGAACCGCGGCGTGGTGCTGGACGTGAACTACCGCAATACGGGGGAGATCCTGGAGTTTGCGCACCGTGTGATCGCGGGCTCCGAGTACGCGGACATCGAGGACGAGATTGCGCGCGGCGAGCGCCCTAAGGAGGTGCCACGCACGGGCCCGATGCCTGTGGTTGAGGAATGCCTGAGCCCGCGCGAGCACGATCGCAAGCTGGTGGAACGCGTGCGCCTGGTGGTGCAAGAAATCGGCACGGGGTATGGCGACGTGGGGATTCTGGCTGCGACCAACCGCTCCGTGGAGCAGGCGACGCGGGCGCTTGAGGCTGCGGGTATCCCGGTGATCAACCTGGAGAAGTACGACGGTGGGACGGTCGATGCGGTGAAGGTGGGCACCATCAAGCGCGCCAAGGGCCTCGAGTTCAAGCAGGTGTTGGTGGCGTCGGTGCCTGGGTCGCAACTGGGCGGGGAGCCGGCCGACCGCGAGGACGAGGTCGCGATGGAAGGCTGTGACCTCGCTCGCAGAGAGCTGTACGTGGCGCTGACGCGTGCGCGGGATGGGCTCTGGGTAGGGGTCATTCCGGGTTGACCGGCACGTGCATTCCTCTTGCAAGGCTCCCCCT
>JBBRWX010000094.1:0-8024 GCA_038248935.1 Actinomycetales bacterium | reverse complement strand
GCGACTGGCCGCACTTGCGCGCATCGACATGACCGACGAGGACCTCGACAGGCTTTCCGGGCAACTGGCCGCCATCGTCGATGCCGTCGCGCTCGTGGCCGAAGTCGCGGCCGCCGACGTCCCCGCCACCTCCCACCCCATTCCGATGAGCAACGTGCACCGCGCCGACGTGGTGCGACCGTCGCTCACCCAGGCCGAGGTGCTCTCCGGGGCCCCCGAGGCCGAGGACGGCCGATTCCGCGTGCCGCGAATCCTGGGGGAAGAAGCATGACCGACTGGACCAATCCCACTGAGGTGATCAGGGCATCGGCCCTGGAAATGGCCGACGCCTTGCGATCGGGTGCGGTCACGTCCGTGGCGCTCACTCAGGCACACCTGGACCGCATCGCGGCCGTTGATGGCCCCGTGCACGCGTTCTTGCACGTGGACTCCGACGGCGCCCTCGCTACCGCCTCGGCAGTGGATGCCGACAGGGCCGCGGGTGTGGAACTGCCGCCGCTTGCGGGCGTGCCGATCGCCGTCAAGGACCTCGTCGTCACCAAGGGACTGCCCACAACGGCGGGCTCTCGCATGCTCGAGGGCTGGGTCCCGCCCTATGACGCGACGGTGATCACCAAGCTCAAGGCCGCGCGCATGCCCATCCTTGGCAAGACCAACATGGACGAGTTCGCGATGGGCTCCTCGACGGAGCACAGCGGCTATGGCGCCACCCACAACCCGTGGGACCTGGACCGCATCCCTGGTGGCTCGGGTGGAGGCTCCGCGGCCTCGATCGCGGCCTTCGAGGCTCCGCTCGCGATTGGCTCCGATACCGGAGGCTCGATCCGTCAGCCCGCCGCGGTGACGGCCACCGTGGGCGTCAAACCCACCTACGGCGGCGTGAGCCGCTACGGAGCGATCGCCCTCGCATCGTCTCTCGACCAGTTGGGCCCGTGCGCGCGCACCGTTGAGGACGCCGCGGCGCTTCACGAGGTCATGGGCGGCCACGACCCGATGGACGCCACGAGCCTCGAGGAGCCGGTGCCAGCATGCCTGGCCGCCGCCCGCGATGGTCGCGAAAACGGCCTGGCAGGAGTGCGCATCGGCGTGGTGAAGGAGCTTGGCGGCGAGGGCTACCAGGCCGGGGTTCGCCAGCGCTTCGAGGAGGCCCTTGACCACTTGCGCGCACTGGGCGCCACGATCGTCGATGTGAGCTGCCCGTCGTTCAAGTACGCGCTCGCCGCGTACTACCTGATCCTGCCCGCGGAGGCCTCGAGCAACCTGGCCAAGTTCGATTCGGTGCGCTTTGGCAAGCGGG
The DNA here is from genome assembly GCA_038248935.1 of Actinomycetales bacterium. GTDB lineage: Bacteria > Actinomycetota > Actinomycetes > Actinomycetales > Demequinaceae > Demequina. Next base: position 6,727 of record JBBRWX010000094.1, on the reverse strand, counting down.
TCGAGAGGGACACGATCGAGAAGACGATGCTCGCCACGCGCGCCGAGGGCTTTGGTGACGAGGTCAAGAGGCGCATCATCCTGGGCACCTACGCCCTGTCCGCGGGCTACTACGACGCGTACTACGGCTCGGCTCAGAAGGTGCGCACACTCATTCAGCGCGACTTCGCGGCCGCGTTCGAGGTGGCCGACGTGCTCGTGTCGCCCACCGCTCCTACGACGCCGTTCAGGCTGGGGGAGAAGTTGGATGACCCCCTGTCGATGTATCTGCAGGACGTGGCGACCATCCCCGTGAACCTCGCTGGGATTCCCGCGATGTCGCTGCCCTCCGGCACCGCGCCCGAGGACGGACTGCCTGTCGGCATCCAGATCATCGCCCCCGCGCACGAGGACGCCCGCCTGTACCGCGTGGGCGCGGCGCTCGAAAGGGCGCTCGCCGCCGGGTGGGGAGGCCCCTTGGCCTCGCTGGCCCCCGAGCTGGAGGTGACGCGATGAGTGCCGCGACGCACCTCGTCGGCTACGACGACGCGATGGAGAACTTCGACCCTGTGTTCGGCATCGAGGTCCACGTCGAGCTCAACACCAAGACCAAGATGTTCTGCGGTTGCCAGAACACCTTCGGCTCCGAGCCCAACACCCAGGTGTGCCCCGTATGCCTCGGTCTACCAGGGTCGATGCCCGTCACCAACGAGAAGGCGGTCGAGTCTGCCATTCGCTTGGGGCTCTCGCTTGGCTGCTCGATTCGCGAGTCGAGCCGCTTCGCGCGCAAAAACTACTTCTACCCTGACCTGGCGAAGGACTACCAGATCAGCCAGTACGACGAGCCCACCAGCTACGAGGGCTCGCTCGACGTCGTGCTCGACGACGGCACCGTGGTGACCATCGGCATCGAGCGCGCGCACATGGAAGAGGACGCCGGCAAGAACACCCACGTGGGGGGCAGCGGAGGCATCCAGGGCGCCGACTACTCGCTCGTCGACTACAACCGCGGCGGCGTGCCGCTGGTCGAGATTGTCACCAAGCCCATCGAGGGAATGGGGATCCGCACCGCCGAGGTCGCTCGCGCCTACGTCGCTACGATTCGCGACATCGTGCGGGCGCTTGGGATCTCCGACGGCCGCATGGAGCAAGGGCGCTTGCGCGCGGACGTCAACCTCTCGCTGCGCGCCAAGGCCGGTCCGGGCGTGGATCAGAGCTCCATCGAGTTCGGCAAGAGAAGCGAGACCAAGAACATCAACTCGCTGCGCGCGGTCGAGCGCTCGATTCACTACGAGGCCGGGCGTCAGGCGGCGCTGCTGCTCGCGGGCAAGCCCGTGGTTCAGGAGACGCGCCACTGGCACGAGGACACGTCGTCCACGACGCCGGGTCGCTCCAAGGAGCAAGCGGAAGAGTACCGCTACTTCCCGGAGCCCGACCTTCTCCCCGTCGAGCCTTCGCGCGAATGGGTAGAGCAACTCCGCGCCACCATTCCCGAGCACCCCGCCAAGATGCGCGCGCGTTTGCAGGCCGATTGGGGCTTTGCCGACTTGGAAATGCGTGACGCCGTCGCGGCCGATGCCCTCGACTTCATCGCCGACACCGTCGCCGCTGGCACCACGCCCCAAGCCGCACGCAAGTGGTGGATGGGCGAGCTCGCCCGCGTGGCCAATGAGCGCGACGTCAGCCTGGGCGAGATTCCAGTGACGCCCGCCGACATCGCCGAGCTTCAGGGCCTCATCGATGCAGGCACCATCAACGACAAACTCGCACGCCAGGCCCTTGAGGGCACGCTCGCGGGTGAGGGTTCGCCCGCGGCCGTCGTGGCCGCTCGTGGACTCGTGGTCGTCTCGGACGACTCGGCACTCGAGGCCGCGGTCGACGAGGCACTCGCCTCGCAGCCCGAGGTGCTCGACAAGATCCGTGAGGGCAAGCTGCAGGTCGCCGGCGCGATCGTCGGCGCCGTCATGAAGGCCACCAAGGGCCAGGCCGATGCCGCACGTGTACGGGAGATCATTCTTGCGAGGGCGGGCGTCGGGGGCTAATGGCCCCCGTGGCCACGCCTGTGAGGGCCGCATCGGGCGAGGGACTCGTGTGTGCCCTGACGTTCGATGACGGGCCAAACGGCAAGGACACCGCCGCGCTGCTCGACTTCCTCAGCACGCGCGGGATCAGGGCCGTGTTCGCGGTCATTGGCGAGCAGATTCAGGCTCTCGGAGACCCCGAGGCTCCGGTACCGTTCTGGCGCGCACCCAATGGAAGGTGGGGAGTCACCGCCGAGGTCGCTGTCCAGCTGGGGATGCAGCCGCTCGACGTGGTCAACGTCATCGAGGACTGGATCGATCAGGACACGGACCTGCTGGCGGATCGGCTTCGCGCCGTCATGACTCTTGGCGAACTCGTGTTGGTGCACGGCGGCGGGGGAGACAGGGCGGGATCGGTGTCCGCGGCGATTCGCGTCGTCGATGAAAGACGAGCCGAAGGCGGGAGCTTCACCCTGCCGATTGGGGCCGAGTAGTCGCCTGATCCTCGCGTAGGGGGAGAGCGGGCGCGTCGGCCCGCCGTTGCGGTGCGGGCCGAGGGTCTCGTCTTCCGTGCCGCCGCGCGCGCGTGGCAGACCTACTTGGCAATGACCTGCGAGTGAGCGGCTGGATCCCTCAACAGCGGCAAGAACGCTAGTTCCGCGGCGCCGACGAGCAGAAGGCGAGAGCCGAGCTGGGCACGCTCGATGCGCGCGCTCGCGGAGATCTGAACGAAGGAGTCGCGGGCGACGGCGGAATCCAGCAGTTGGGGCGCGGCGGTGTAGAGCGAGCCCAGGAATCCGCCGAGGATCACGAGTTCGGGGTTGAAAATCGAAATGAAGTTGCCGATCGCGCCTGCCAGCACGGTCATCTGCCGCTGGATCTCCGCGCGAACTGTCGGGTTTGCCGCAGCTCGAGAGAGCTCGTCGTCGAGGTCCCTGGGGTCCACAGAGTCGCGGCCGAGCGCCGCGAGCAACCGCACGAGGCTTACTTCCGTTTCGAGGCAGCCTCGTCGGCCGCAGTGGCACTGTTCGCGCCCGCCAGCGACGGCGGTGTGGCCCATTTCGCCGCCGAATCCGTCCTGGCCCCTGAGGGTCACTCCATCGACGACCGCTCCGCCGCCAACCCCGGAAGGGGAGCCGTTGAGGTACACGAGGTCGCGCACCCCTCGCCCTGCGCCAAAGACGGTCTCCGCGATCGTCCCGACGCGAGCGTCGTTCCTCACGACCACGGAAAGCTCGAGTGCGGCTGCGAGCATTTCGCCAAGGGGCTCCTCGGTCCAGTCCAAGTGGACGGCTCGCACGACCGAGGAATCATCGGAGCGCACGAGGGCGGGTACCGCCACACCCGCAGCGATGACCCACGGGGTCGGGCTCGTTTCGCGACGAAGCCTCTCGAGCGCGGCAACGGCGAGCTCGACCGTCTCGGCGACGGACGGCTTGTCCTTCCACGGGAATCGCTCCCGTTGGTGCACGGTGCCTCCGAGCCCCACGAGGCCGATCACGAGGGCGTCGTAATCGGGATTGAGCGCGAGCGCTGCGACCTCGGCACGCGGGTACACATGAGGGCTTGGGCGTCCTCGGGAGGCGTGCTCGGCTGGCGCGACCTCCCGCACAAGTCTGAGCTCACTCAGCTCGGCGACGAGCGCTCCTACCGTGGAGCGATTGAGGCCGCTCAGGCGAGTGAGTTCCGCCCTGGACATCCCCGGATGATGGTGGACAGTCGTCAGGATCGTCGACAGGTTGTGCCGGCGCGTGGCGTCGAGACGACTGCCTCGACCAGGCGCGAGGGTGCGCGACATCGCCATGTGGGTTTCTCGTTGAAACCCTGAAGAGTTGGTGTTGGTGGCGATGGCGCGCTCCTCGCGCTCGGTCAGGAGGAGCCGGAGCGGCGCCTGTTGATGACGTCGAAGGCGACGGCCGCGAGGAGCACCAGGCCCTTCACGACCTGCTGCCAAGCGGAGTCGACGCTCATGATCGACAGTCCCTGGTTCAGGACGCCCATCACGAGAGCACCCACGACGGCACCCGAGACCTTGCCAACGCCACCAGCGACTGCCGCTCCACCAATGAAGACCGCCGCGATCGCGTCGAGCTCATAGAAGTTTCCTGCAGCAGACTGTGCGGCACCTGCGCGTGACGTGGTCACGATGGCGGCCACAGCGGCAAGGGTGCCGATGTTCACGAAGATGAAGAAGTCGACCCACTTGGTCTTGACACCGGACATCATCGCGGCGAAGCGGTTGCCACCCATTGCGTAGATGTGACGACCGAACACCGTGCGGTTGAGCACGAACGTGTAGGTCAGCACCAGCACGCCGAGGAGGATCAGCACGTAGGGCGTGCCGTTGTGCTTGGCAAGGAGGTACGAGAAGTAAGCGATGGCTGCCACGACGACTGCCATCTTCGTGTAGAAGACCGCAGGCGACTCGTGAGGAAGGTCCTTCGCGACGAGCTTGCGACGCGAAGCGAACTGGCTCACGACGTAGCCTGCGACTGCGAATGCGGCGATCGCGAGGGTCAGGACGTCAAGCCCCCCGGTCTTGCCGAACCATGCGGGCACCCAACGGGCGCCAATGGAGACGTAGCTGTTCGGCAGTCCGCCGATGGTGCCGCCGGTGAGGAACACGATCGCGAGGCCACGGAAGATCAACATTCCCGCTAGCGTCACGATGAATGCAGGGACTCTAACGAACGCCACCCAGAAGCCCTGCCACGCGCCGACTGCGGCGCCTACAAGAAGAGCCAAGAGGATGGACACCCAGACGGGTTGGCCCCACGACTTGATCGCGATCGCGGACACCGCGCCGATCATGGCAACGAGCGAGCCGACGGACAGGTCGATGTGGCCAGCGATGATGACCATCACCATGCCGATCGCCAGGATAACGACGTAGGCGTTTTGGCTGATGAGGTTGTTGAAGTTGGCGGGCAGCAGCAACTTGTTATTGGTTTGCCACTGGAAGAACAACACAATCACGATGAGCGCGCCAAGTAGGGCGTAGTCGCGCACGTTGATGTTGAGCGTTTGACGCTTCTTCGGCGTCTCGGTCACGGTCTGTGCCTCAGACATCTCTAGTTCTCTCCCACTGTCATCAGTTGCATGAGTCTCTCTTGTGTCGCCTCTTCGCGAGGCACATCACCAGTAATGCGGCCCTCGGCGATCGTGTAGATGCGATCGCTCAGGCCGAGCAGTTCGGGAAGTTCCGAGGAAATCACAATGACCGCCTTGCCCTGTGCGGCGAGTTCATTAATGATTCCGTAGATCTCATACTTGGCGCCAACGTCGACCCCGCGGGTCGGCTCGTCCAGGATGAGAATCTCGGGGCTGGTATTGAGCCATTTGGCCAGGACAACCTTTTGCTGGTTGCCTCCCGACAAGGTGCCCGTGAAGCGCGCCACGCTGTCCGTCTTGATGTTGAGCGCATCGCGGTACTCCTCGGCGACGGCGATCTCATCATGAAGGTCGATGACTCCGTACTTGGAGACACCCCCTAGATTCGCTCCCGTGACATTCGCTGCGATCGACCAAATGAGGTTGAGGCCGTAACGCTTGCGGTCTTCGGTCACGTACGCGATGCCGTTGGAGATGGCCTCTTCGACCGTTCGAGTGTGGATGACCTCGCCCCTGCGCTTGACGGTGCCCGAGATCTTGGTGCCGTACTGGCGCCCGAAGATGCTCATTGCGAGTTCGGTTCGCCCGGCGCCCATCAGGCCTGCGAAGCCGACGATTTCCCCGGCGCGCACAAAGAAGGACGCGTCCTTCACGACCTTGCGGCCGGTGTCCACGGGGTGATAGGCGTTCCAGTCTTCGACTCGGAAGATCTCTTCGCCAATGTTCTTGGTGCGGGGCGGGAACAGATTGTCGAGCGGACGGCCCACCATCGACTTGATGAGTCTGCCCTCCGAATGGTCCTTGTCCTGCATCGTGAAACCGTCGACGGTGTGCCCGTCGCGGATCACTGTGATGGTGTCCGCGATCGCCCTGATCTCTGCGAGCTTGTGCGAAATGATGATCGACGTGATGCCTTGGTCGCGAAGTCCCCTGATGAGGTCGAGCAGGTGCTCCGAGTCTGCATCGTTCAGGGCCGCGGTGGGCTCGTCGAGAATAAGAAGTTTGACGTCCTTCGACAGTGCTTTGGCAATCTCGACAAGTTGTTGCTTGCCGACTCCAAGCTGGAGGACGGGGGTCGTGACCTTGTCCTGCAGGCCGACGCGCTCGAGAAGCTTTTTGGCCTGGAGGTTGGTCTCGTGCCAGTCGACGATTCCGCGCGACGCGCGTTCATTGCCGAGAAAGATATTCTCCGCGATCGACAGGTAGGGGGAGAGGGCCAGTTCCTGGTGAATGATGACGATGCCCGCGTGCTCGGAGTCGTTGATCGACCCAAACTTCGCCTGCTCTCCGTCAAACTCGATCTCACCCTCGAAGTGTCCGTGGGGGTAGACGCCGGAAAGAACCTTCATGAGAGTGGACTTGCCCGCGCCGTTTTCGCCGCAGATTCCATGCACTTCTCCACGCTTGACGTCTAGGGATACGCCGTCGAGGGCGCGAACGCCCGAAAACTCCTTGACGATGTCCTTCATCCTCAAGATCACATCAGACACGGTGTTCCTTCCTGTAGTGGGAGGCAGTGGTGGGGGGGGGGGGGGGGGGGCCCCCCCCCCCCCACAAAAAAAAAGAAGGCAAGGCCGGGGAGCGACACCGCGCCGACCCCGGCCGGAAAGAAGACGG
>JBBRWX010000093.1:0-8170 GCA_038248935.1 Actinomycetales bacterium | reverse complement strand
GGCACTGGGCAAGACGCGCTCGATGCCGTACAGTTTCCCGCGAGGGGAGTACTTCTCAAGTTCCGATCCGGTCAATACGAACGTTCAATAGCGTTCTCGGACGGGCGCCCGCCGCACATCAGTGCGGAAGGTGAAGGAGACCTCAGAGCATCTGTGTTCTGAGGAGACCCCGCGTGATTTTCCCCCATCTCATCGCCGCCGAGGCATTGGCCGCACCGGCATCCGCCGCGACCGTTACGTCGATCGGCACTCCCGGCCTGTGGGCCCTCACGCTCGCTGTGGTCCTTGCGGTCTTTGCCCTGGACTTTGTGATCACCCACAAGCCGCATGAGGTCGCGATGCGGGAGGCCGTGAAGTGGTCGATCATCTACATCGCACTGCCGTTGGCCTTTGGCGTCTGGGTGGTGGCGGCACACGGTGGCCAGCTCGGCCTCGAGTACTACACCGGTTACCTGGTGGAAAAGTCGCTGTCCGTCGACAACCTCTTCGTCTTTATGCTTCTGCTCGCCGCCTTCGCGGTGCCTCGGGAACTGCAGCAACGCGTGCTCCTCATCGGAGTGGCGGGCGCCTTGGTGTTGCGCGGAATCTTCATCGCCTTGGGAGCCGAGATGCTGGAGCGCTTCGATTGGACGTTCCTCTTCTTTGGCGCGATCCTGGTCGCCACCGCCGTGAAGATTCTGCGCGACGCCCTTCGCGGCGTTGACCACGAGGTCAACCCGGACGAGATGCGCAGCGTGCGACTGATCCGCAGGTTCTGGCCGGTCACCGATTCGTATCGCGGCACGCGCCTGACTGTGCGCGAGAACGGCCGACGCGCGCTGACGCCGCTCTTTCTTGTGGTCGCCGCGGTCATCACCACCGACATCGTGTTCGCCGTGGACTCCGTGCCCGCCGTCTACGGCATCACGGGCGACCCGTACCTGGTGTTCGTCACGAACGCGTTCGCCTTGATGGGCCTGCGCGCCCTCTACTTTGTGCTCGAGGGAGCGCTATCGCGGCTGGTTCACCTTGGCTATGGGCTCGCTGCCATCCTGGCGTTCATCGGCGTAAAGCTGGCGCTGCACTGGGCGCACGGCATCTGGCCGGCCACTCCCGAGGTGCCAACCCTGGCATCGCTCGCGGTCATCGTCGGTGTGCTCGGCGTGGTGACGGTGACGAGCCTTCGGGCCACGCGCCAGCGCGTCGACGATCAGGACGGCGTCGACGAGCAGCAAGGCGTGCACCTCGGCGGGTGACGTGCTCAGGCGGGTGACGCGCATCGGCGAGTGACGCGATGTCCGATTCCCGCTAGCGGCCGACGCTTGGGCAAGGCAGGCTGGTCCCCATGACCACCGCGCCGCTCGACTTCGCCACGTGCTTCTCGGCGGTCTCGGGGCGCGACACGAGGTTCGACGGGCAGTTCTTCACAGCCGTGCGCTCCACAGGGGTCTACTGCCGACCCAGCTGCCCGGCGCGCACGCCCAAGCCGGCGAACTGCTCGTTCTATCGGACGTCGGCGGCCGCCCATGCCGCCGGGTATCGGGCGTGCCGGCGCTGCCTGCCCGAGGCCGTGCCCGGCAACCCCGAGTGGAACCTGCGCGAGGACACGGCGGCCCGCGCGATGCGTCTCATCGCCGATGGCGTGGTGGACAGGGAGGGCGTCGCGGGGCTGTCGCATCGGCTCGGGTACTCGGAGCGGCAGCTTGGGCGCATCCTGGCCGACGAGCTTGGGGCAGGGGCGTTGCAGCTCGCCCGCGCCCAGCGGGCCCAGAACGCGCGCCAGCTCCTGGTCGCGACCCCGATGCCCGTGAGCGACGTCGCCTTCGCGGCGGGGTTCTCTAGCATCCGCCAGTTCAACGACACGATGGGCGAGGTGTTTGGCCTGACGCCCACGGCGTTGCGGGGTGCGGCTCGTGTGGCCGAGCGAGTCTTTGCGGGGGCGGCAGTTGGCCCGGTCGCGGCTGGGGTGATCGCTGCCGGGACGATCTCGGTGCGGCTCGCGGCGCGGGAGCCATTCGATGGCGCGGGCGCCCTGAACTGGCTGGCTGCTAGGGCGGTTGCTGGGCTCGAGTCGGTGTCGCGGGCTCCCGACGGTTCGGTCGCGGAGTACTCGCGGGCCGTGCGCCTGGATGAGGGTGCCGCGGTGGTGGCGCTGCGACCCGAGCAAGGTGGAGTCGCGCTCACTGCGCGGCTCGAGCACCTTCAGGATCTACCGGCGCTGCTTGCGCGCGTGCGCCGCTTGCTCGATCTCGATGCCGACCCGGACGCGGTCGATCGTGCCCTGAGCGCTCACCCGTTGCTCGCGCCGTCGGTGGCGGCTGCGCCTGGAATCCGCATCCCCGGATCGCTGGACGCGACCGAGATGCTCACGCGTGCGGTACTGGGCCAGCAGGTGTCCATCGCCGCCGCACGCACCGCGGTCGAGCGCGTGGTCGAGGCGCTGGGGGAGCCACTACCGGCCGCACTCCGCATGAAAGCTATCCAGTCGAGTGCCCAGCCCCCCGCTGCGGACGCCAGCCGATCCCCATCCCCGCAGCCGCCATTGGTGGACACGTTGTTCCCCACGGCGCAGGTTCTCGCGGCGTCGGTGGTCGCCGCGACCACGGGCCCGGCCACCCGCCGCGAGGCCCTCGCACGCGCAACCGGTGCGATCGCGAACGGCGCCCTGTCGCTCGACGTTTGCCAGACCCGCGAGGACTTCACGGCGGGCCTCGAGGCGCTCCCAGGCATCGGCCCGTGGACTTCGAACTATGTGGCGCTGCGGGTGCTTGGCAGCCCTGACGTTTTGTTGACCGGAGACTCGGCGGTGCGCGCGGGCGCCAAGGCGCTGGGCCTACCGTCCGAAGCACGCGAACTCGCGGCCGCCGTCGCACCTCTCGCGCCGTGGCGCAGCTACCTGATGATGCACCTGTGGCGCGCTTCCTCATCCGCGCCCGCGCCAGACCCGAAAGGAGAAACCCCATGATCGTTTACCAGCAGCTTGATACTCCCGATGGGCCGTTCACCATCGTGGAGCGGGACGGCGCCGTCGTCGCCTCGGGCTGGACGGCCGACCCTGTCGGTCTCGCCGCTCGCGCTAGCATCGGCCCTACTCAGTTCGAGCTTGGCGAGCCGGACGAGGCGGTGGAAGGTGAGTGCCTCGCGGCCGCAGAAGTGCTTGCCTGGTACGCGGGGAACGACGCGGCGCTCGATGGTGTCCGCGTCGAGCAGAGCGGCACCGAGTTCCAGCGCGAGGTGTGGGCAGCGCTGCGCGAGATCCCGCGCGGTCAGGTTCGCAGCTACGGGGAACTGGCCGCGTCCCTGGGCCGCCCAGGAGCGAGCCGCGCGGTGGGAGCGGCGTGTGGTCACAACGCTGTCGCGTTGTTCGTGCCGTGCCACAGGGTGGTGGGGGCGAGCGGTGCACTCACCGGATTTGCGTGGGGCGTTGATGTCAAGCGCTCGCTGCTGGCGCGCGAGGGTGTCACGCCGGCCTGATCAATCGGCGGCGACGAGCCGGGAGCGTGAGGCGGTGGGGCGTCGCCTAGGCTTGCGCCAGAGAATCCGACATAAGGAGCACCCATGAGCACCCTTCCCCAGATCACCCGCGCCGCCGACGGCGCCCCGTCCGTCGACTTCACCGGCGCGGTCAAGCCCGAGGGCCTCGTTGTCGAGGTGCTCGAGGCCGGCGACGGTGCTGCCGTGGTCGAGGGCCAGCAGATCACCGTGCACTACGCCGGTTGGCTGTGGGACGGCGCCAAGTTCGACGCCTCGTGGGATCGCGGCGAGCCCATCTCGTTCGGCATCGCGCGCGGATCGCTCATCGACGGCTGGGTCGAGGGCATTGTCGGCCACCCCGTGGGCTCCAAGCTCCTGCTGTCGGTTCCCCCGGAGAAGGGCTACGGCCAGCGCTCGATGGGCCCCATCCCCGGTGGCTCCACACTGGTGTTCGCGGTGGACGTGCTCGAAGCGAGGTAGCACTGCGGCGGCAGGAAGTTCGAATCGCGCATTTCAGCTTGTGTTGAAATTCGGAAATCGGAGACTGCCGCGCCCCGCCGCGCACGGTCTCGAACTACGCGGAGCGGCGCTGCCTCATGATGATGGCGGCGCCCGTGCGTACGAGCAGGAGCGGGAGGGCTCCCAGCGGGAGCGCGTCGTTGGATCCGGTGGCATCGAGTCCCGCTCCCATGCCGCCCTGAGCCAATGCGGTGGGTGCGATCAGGACGGTCGCGAATGCGGCCAGGACTAGGGCAGAAAGGATACGTGCACGTGCTAAGGGGGTCCTCGGTGGGGTCGATGCCGGGTGGCGATGACAGGTCGATCAAAAGTCACGCCGTGGCTGGGTTCACGGACGAGTCTCTTGGCCCCATGATCCGGAGCGTCGAACGCGGTGCGCTATGGCTGAAGTGACGTATTCCCCCAGCCGTCGCCGTCGAGTTTGAAGAGGTCGCGGCGGTGAAAGCGGTGGTCTCCAAACTCCATGAACTCGATGCGTAGCGGCGCTAGCACCCAGCCGCCCCAGTCGTCCGGCATCGTGGCAATGTCCGGCCCGGCCGATGCCTCGGCGTAGGCGGTCTCCAAAGCGTCGGCGATGCGAGGCTCGCCTTGGCGGCTGAGGACGGCGACGGTGCGCGCGCTGCGTGGGCGGGCATCGAAGATCTCGCGGGCCGCGCCGCGCTCGAGCTCGGAGACGTCGCCCTGGATGCGTACCTGTCGGCCCAGCTGATCCCACCATGTGGTGAGAGCGGCCCGAGGGTTGGCGGCGAGCTCGCGGCCCTTGAGCGAGGCGGTGGGGCCCGTGAAGGTCACGCCCCGCGCGTCGACCCCCTGGATCGCCACATTGCGGGCGTTGGGGTAGCCGTCGAGGCCCAGCGTGGAGAGGGTGGCGGCGTGCGGCACCTTCGCGTCGGTGCGCGCGGCGTCGGCGAGCCATGACTCAAACTGCGCGATCGGATCCATGGTGGCAGGGTACCTGGGTGACGCCGCGGAGAAAGCCTTGAATCGGGCGCGAGTGGACCGATGTGAGGGACAGGCGCCGTCATAGTTTGCCTGGACATCTGCGCGCCCACAGCGACGGCGCGCGCGAGGCCGCATGTCCAGAGGGTTTGACTCTCACTGACGGCCCGGGGCACCCTTGAAGCACACAGGCAGTGCCCACCCCAGGAGTTCCCATGATCGTGATCCCCCCTGCCCTCGTCGAGCGCCAGCTGGTCCACTACGTGGCGCAGCAGCGCGCCGTCACGATGGGCGGCATGGACGACGCCATCGGGGAGGCGCTCGGCGCGGTCGAGACTTGGCTCGCGTCGGCGTACGTCACGCCCGTTGGGCCGCCCATCGTCAGGTATCGCGTGATCGATATGGCGCGCGAGCTGCTCATCGAGGTGGGACTGCCAGTGGCCTCGCCCATAGCGGTGCCGGAGGGCCTGGTCGCCGACTCCTTGCCCGCGGGCGCGTACGGCTCGGCCACCTACCGCAACATGGACGAGGGCGTGGCCGGCAACGCCGTGCTCATCGAGTGGGCCGCGGCCAACGGAATCCAATGGGATGTGAGGGAGACCGACGCGGGGGACGTGTTCGTCAGCCGCGTCGAGGTGCTGCTTGGCGATCCCGATGTGGACCCCGACCCCAAGAACTGGGAGTGCGAGGTTGCAATCTTGGTGGCAACCCGGCCGGCGGGGTCGACGGCGTGACCGCCTCGCTGCGCATCGAGCTTTTCCCGTCCGACCTCGATGCGTCGGTGGGCTTCTACTTGTTCGTGCTCGGATTCTCGATCGCGAGGGACGACCGGCCGGGCGGCGGGCGCTACGTGTCGCTCCGTCGCGACGACGTGCGATTGGGCTTGGCCGAGCGCACGGCCGGGGACGTGGGCACGGGCGCTGGCGCGGCTCGGGCGGAACCGACCGTGGAGATCGTGCTCGAGGTGGACGATGTCGCGGCCGAGCGCGATCGCGTGGTCGCCGCAGATGGGACCTTGGGGGACGACCTCGTGGAGCGACCCTGGGGCCTCACCGACTTCCGGCTCAATGACCCTGACGGCAACTACTGGCGGGTGACGGGGCGGTAGTCGATGCGCTTTGTAGCTCAGCCCTCGGCGGCCGTCAACTAACCCATCGTCACAGTCAGCACGGCGCCATCGTTCAGTGCCTCGACTGGCATAAAGGCGCCGCGTCGAGCATCGGCCGCCGAAGCGACCTCGAACCCGCCGATCGTCACCGACGAGACCCCCGTCGCGAGCCCGTCGACGTCGACGACGTTGATCGTGAGGTTCATCCCCCTGAACCTCCGTGTGACCGCGAACCCGTCCCAGCCCTCGGGCAAACAGGGGTCAATGCGCAGCCCGTCTAGTTCCGGCCGGACGCCCAGGATTTACTGCGTGACGCGCACATACGACCACGACGCCGTGCCCGTGAGCCACGGGTTGCGGGCCTGGCCAGAGCGCGGCGACTCGAGACCCCGCGCTATCCCGCCATCAGAATGCACGATGCTTCCAGTCCTCGAACCGCCTTCTGCGAGGCGCGCTCCGCCTAGGCTGGAGGGAGATTTCTACCACGAGGAGTACGCATGAGCGAGGCCACCATGGCCGACGCCCTTGTGGTCGACGTCATCGCGGCACTGTAGGAGTTGGCATGGCACTGACAGCGGGTATGAGGGTGGTGGTGCGTTACCTGTTGCCGACAGGGCAGGCTACTGACGCACTGGGTGAACTCATCTCCGCCGACGATTACATGCTGGTGATCGACGGCAAGCGTGGAATAGAGCGCATCCTGGTCTCGGACGTGGTCGCTGCCAAAGAGGTTCCTCCGCCACCGCCAGCGCGGACCAGGAGATCGTGACCTTCACTGCCATGGAGGAGACTCACGCGCGGCACCTAAGCTCGACGGCGACTCAACAGTACGAGGCTAGCGCCGGTGAGCAGCAGCAAGCCTCGATCGAGTGAGCGCCTGCCGCAATGGCGGCTGGGATCACCACGGTGGTGGTCAGGTTCACTGCTCTGAACCGGCGGCTGATCTGGAAGCCGTTCCGGCCTTCGGGCAGGCGCGGGTCGATGCGCAGTCCACGGGATGACCGTGCGCGTATTTCACTTCTCGCTGAAATACCCGATTCGAGACTTGTCGCGCTGGCGCCGGCGCGGGCGTCTCCGTCCGTCGGGCGCACGTATTCCCCCCGCCGAAATCACTCCCAGAACCCGCGGTAGGAAGACTCGGGCGGTCCCTCGACCAGGGCCTTGAGCCCGCCATGAGCGGCCAAATTCGCTCGCCTCACTGCAGGCCAGTGTGCTTAACCCATCGTCACAGTCAGCACGGCGCCATCGGTCAGCGCCTCGACGGGCACCAGTGCGCCACGTCGGGCATCGTCCACAGATGCGACCTCGACCCCACCAATGGTCACCGAAGAAACCCCTGTCGCGAGCCCATCGACATTCACCACGTTGATCGTGAGGTCCATGCCCCTAAACCGGCGGCTGATCTGGAACCCGTCCCAGCCCTCGGGCAGGCACGGGTCGATGCGCAAACCGTTCAGCTCCGGCCGCACGCCCAGGATGTATTGGGTCACGCCCACATGCGACCAGCTCGCGGTGCCAGTGAGCCACGGGTTGCGGGCCTGACCAAAGCGCGCGGATTCGGGGCCGTGCGTGAACTGGCAGTAGACGTAGGGCTCGTCCTGGTGGAGCTCGGCCTGGTCGTTGTACTTGGCGGGCAGGAACCCGCAGTAGTACCCATAGGCGCGGTCGCCGTCGTGCCACGGCGTGCAAAGAGGTTGACGACGACGTTGAGGCCGACGAGGTCGACGAGGATGACGACGAGGATGAGGATGGCGAGGCCGACGAGGTTGAGGTTGACGACGACGATCTGACCGTCAAGTTTGGTGACGTGAAACCCATGTGGTACCGAGCCCAGGGAGTGTCCCGAGCCGGTGCTAGGGGCCGAGCGTCCCGATAGGAACCACGTTGACGCCATCCTTTCGTCGGTAGGCGTAGCCGCCGGCCGTGACGACGACAAGCGAGGCCGCGGGCCCTGTCTTGGTGTGGTCGACGACTTCACTGAACTTGAGCAGATTGGCCGCCGCTTCGTCAACTACCTTTGCGGCCGACGACAACTTGACCTCGCACGCGATCCACTGAAGGCCGGGTGCGCTTACGATCGCGTCGACTTCCAAGCCCGTGTTGTCTCGGTAGTGACGTACGTCGGCGTCTAGGGGTTGCGCGTAGACCCGC
>JBBRWX010000092.1:0-8270 GCA_038248935.1 Actinomycetales bacterium | reverse complement strand
CGCCAGGCTGGGGCCCTGGCATCGCCATGCCCGGCATCTTCGACGTGCCGTCAGGCGGGGGCGTCGCGGGCGACCCTGACACCACAATGGACAGCGTCATTCCCATGGCCCTGTGGCCGAGAACCGAGCACCAGCCAGCCGCGTCTCTGCCCACCACCCCCACGTCGAGGGTCTCCGTCTCTCCCGGGGCTAGCCGCTCGGTGCCCGCACCCGAGTCGAGCACCAGGTCATGGACCGTCGTGGGGTCGGTGTTTTCGAGCGTGATGATGAGGTGATCGCCGGCGTCGGCCTCGATGACGTTGGGAGTGAAACGCATATTGCTCGCCGTGACGTGCACCTCGACGGTGCGTCCCGTGGGGACCACCTCGCCCGCGAGCACGTTTGCCGCCGCAGAGGTCACGGTTGGGGCTGGATTGAGCGCCACCCCTATCGCCACGCTGAGCAGCGCGATCGACAGCCCAGCTGCCGCTAGGCCCACTCGCTGGCCCCGCGGCCGCGTGTGCCACGGTGCCGCGTTGGCAGCCACGACTGCGGGAGAAACCTGCGGAGCGGATTCGACCCCCACCTCCGCCGTAGGTTCCGCTGCGGCTTCCACTGCGGCCTCCGCTGCGGCGCGCCTACGGCTGCGGCCCCACTCCGTGGTGGCGTGTCCCAGGAGGACGAGAAACGCCGCAAAGGCCGCAAGCACTGTGACGGAAGATGCCGCCCGCACCGCTCCTGAGACGGGTAGCGCGTAGACGATGAGCCCCGCGTTGATGACCACTATCCGCAGGTGCGCTCCCCTGTCGAACGCGCGGTGCGCCGCGCGAGAGCTGGCGGGACCGCCGCCGAGAGCGGTCGGTATGAGGTATGACAGTGCCCCCAGCAAAAGCTGCGCGGCGAATCCGGCCGCGAGGAGCGGGGCCACGAAGTCGAAGGTGGTGGCCAACTCCTGCCACGAGAGCGATGTCACGCTCGAGTGGATCAGAATGACAAGGCACGCGACCCACCACAACACTCCGGAGGCGATCGACATCGCCGCGTAGGTGATCGGCGGTCGAGTGCGGACTGCGTTCACCAGCCCGCGCCCCACCATCACGACGCCTGCGATATAGATCGCAAATCCCGCAACCACCCACCAGCGCTGGTCGACGGCCGCGCCGAGCGCAACGAGGCCCACGCCGGTGACCAGGACGGGAAGTGCACGGATCGCCATGACCGCAGAGGCCTGGTCGATGCGCGTACCCAACACGGTTGGCCACAACGTGATGAGGGTGCCGAACACCGTGAGGCCCACCCAACCCAAGACGTTGAGCGCGACGTGGGCCACGTGCAAGCGCTCATGCACGGGCCCCGGGATATCTCGCGCAAGCGCCGCGCCGATGCCTGCGCCGACGGTGAGGCACGCCGCTGCGGCCACGTAGAACCTCACCGTCGCGGAGAAGCGCGCGGGGAGGGAGCGTCGTATTTGGCGCATCAGCAACACGGCGTGTGTGGCGACCGCAACGATCACGCCCGTCGCGCCCACCACCGTGAGCGCCCACCGATCCGCGGCCACGCCTAACACGACGAGGACGACCGATGCGTTCAGCACCCACAGCCGCGGCCCGATGTGGGAAACGAAGCCCCGCGGCGGCGCTGTGCGCAACAGGGCATCGGCAAAGTGCTGGCTCCACACGACGATGGAGTGACTCACCGCGCCAAGCAAGAGCAAGTGGATCATGAGCCAGCGCGGTACGGGGAGGACCGTGTGCGCCGCCGCGACCACGACGGTGGCAGCTAGCCACACGACGGGTGGAACGTCTCGCAGTGGATTGAAGCCGCGGCGTGGCGCGCTCATGCGACACGCGCCCTGCGAACGCCCGCGATGAGCGTTGAACCCGCGGCCGTCGCGACAAAGAGGAGGAGTGTCACGACTCCTGCCATGGCACCCACGCGCCACGAGACAGCGAGCCCAAAGGCGTCTCCCAGCGCGACGCGGATGAAAAGCGAGACATGAAGCGCGATGAGCGGCACCCACAGGAACGGGTGATAGGGCAGGTCGCGCCGTGTGACCGCGGGGAGAATCACGGGGGCATGCGCCATGATCATCGAGAACGTGAACCCCAAGAAGACCGCGTGGATGACCGTGTCATAGCGCGGGCCCTCCAAGGCCGGACCACCCACCGTCCAGACCAGGCCAGCTACGCCCAGCCACGCGTAGGCCGCCAGCATCGACGTGCCCATGTACCGCGCAAGTCCGCGAGAACGCACCGTCCGCCTCGCCACGTCGTCACGCACAAGGACGACCACGAGCGCCAGAAGAACCACCCCATACAGGGTGACCCCCGCGCGCGGCCAGAGAACAGACGCCGCGGCGCCGACCATGAGGCCACCCGCGCAGGCAAGAAGCGCGCGTTCTGCCGCCGGCGGCATCGCGATTCGAGCAAGTTCGAGTCGCTCTCCCGTGATGGTGAGAATCACAAAGCCCGCAAGCCACGGGAGAACCAACGGCATGGGCAACTGACCGATCCAGAGGATGCTTGCACCCATCGCGGGCACCGCGCCCAGCGCCGATACGAGGACGGCGTTGTCCCGTGTCAATGGCCTTTGAGAACTACCCATGGGCGGCCAGCAGAAATGCCCGCTGGTGGCCATGAAAACTGCCCAGTCATGGCCAACAGATCTGCCCACCAGGGGTTTGGTGGCGTTGGCCATGCTGAGGTGTCGTCGGTTAGTTCATTGCGGTGACTCCTTTCCCGGCGAGGGCTTGGGTGAGTCGGATCGAGTCGCCCGAGGTTTGGCAGACGTGCGCGTGGTGCAGGAGCCGGTCAACGGTCGCGGTCGCGAGGGTTTTGGGCATGAGGGCGTCGAAACCGGCAGGGTGCAGGTTTGACGACACCGCGATGGATCGTTTCTCGTAGGCCGCATCGACGAGGCGATAAAGGCCCTCGGCTGCGTCGGCACCCACTTCGAGTAGCCCGATGTCGTCGACGACGATGAGCTCCGCGCGGAGGATGCGGGCGACGACGCGTTGGACGGAATCGTCGGAGCGGTGCGCACGAACTAGCGCGCCGAGGTCCTCGAGGCGGAACCACGCGACCCGCATCCCAGCCTCCACAACTTGTTGGCCCAGGGCTTCGAGGAAGAACGTCTTGCCGGTGCCGGAGGGTCCGCAAACGACGACGTTCTCCTTCCGGCTGACCCATTCCAGGGTCCGTAGCGCCTGCTGGGTCGGGGCCGGAATCGAGGAGATCGACTCGTCCCAGGTGTCGAAGGTCTTCCCGGTCGGGAAGTTGGCGGCCTTCCGCCTCGTGGTGAGCATGGACCGGGAGCGGCCGGCCACTTCCTCAACGAAGAGCGCTTTGATGACCTCGGTGGGGTCCCAGCGTTGAGATTTCGCGGTCGCGATCAACTCCGGTGCTAACGCCCGGGCGTAGGGCATCTTCAGCTGCCGCATCAACGACTCCAACTCCGCCGGCAAGGCAGGGGCAGCAACCTGTGTGACGCTCATGCGCTTTCCTCCAGGTCATCGGTGGCGACGACTTCGAACACCGGCATGCTCGTTTGGCCGATCGCGGCCCACCCGGCGGTGCCCTGCGCGAGCGAGGTCTTCTCGTCCACTTTGCGTGTCGTCGTCCGATGGTTGGCCGCACCGAGGATCGACGCGAGGTCACCGCTCGCGAAGCGGCCATAGGTCGCCGCCTCACCCAACGCCTCGTCGACTTCGGTGAGGCCGCTGATCTTGGCCAGGGCGACAGCTTCAGCCATCTTCACGTTCATCCGCGCCGTGCCCGCCGCGGCTGCCTCGAGCAGCCAGGCGTGCGCGCCCGCGCCCAGACGGAGGAACTCAGCCTCCGCAGCGTTGCGTGCCCTGATCGTGTAGTCGCCAGGGATCTTGTCGCGGTGATCGGGGAAATGTGCGTCATCGATCGCGGGACTGCCGGGCCAGGCCCGCAGGTGCCGGGCGACTTCGACGGGCCCGTCGACGCCGACGTGGACGACGATGACCTGCTCGCCGGCACCAATCCCGTGGCTGCGGACGAACACCCGCGCGCCGAGCAGGAACGCGGGCACCGAGTACTGCCCGTTCTCGAACGTGACCATCGGAGTGTTCGCAGGGACCATCCGAGACAGGCCGAACGCGACCGTGTGGGCGGTGTCGGGTATCCGGTGCAGCCGTGGCAGCTCTTCCATCAGCATCACCGCAGGCTTGCGCCTGGTGACTCGATGCTCCCGGTTATTGACCTCGTCCATGAACGCATCACACGCCGCCTCGACCGCCGCAAACGACTCATACTCGGGCAGCAGGTTCGTGTCTTTGGGCACAATGTCGGCCTTGGCGAGCTTGACCGAGGACTCCGCCCCGCCCTTGGAAGCCGGGTCCGCAGGTTGGCAGGTCAACACGGTGACGCCGTAGTGGCGGGCGAAGTCCACCGTCTGCTGGTTACGCACCGGAACCCCGGCAACATGCGACACGGTGACGGTTTTCTCGTTGTCCGTGAGGACATAAGTCGGGGCGCCCCCCAGAATGCGGAACGTGCGATCCAACGCGGCGAAAACGCTCGGCGCCGTCCGGTCACGCAGCACAATCACGATCCGAAACCGGCACCACGCCAACCAGGCCACGAACAACACGGTCTTGCGGTCGTCGATGACGGGCCCGTCACCGAAGTCATACTGCAACCACATTCCCGGCTCCGTCACCCACGGCCGGTGCACGCGGACGTGGCCGAGGCGGTAAGCGGCGCGGACCTGCGCGACTGCCCGCCGGGTCGACCGCTGTGACCCCTCGTAGCCAAGCGCGACGAGTTTGTCGTGGGCCTTGTCGGCGCGGATCTTGCCGTGGGAGGCCTCGACCCATTCCTCGATCTTGGGCATGAACGGGTCCGTGACCCGGCCCCGGTAAGCAGGCTCGGCGATCGGTTGGCCCGCGTCGCGGGCCGCGACGTGGCGGGCGACCGTGTGGTGCGAGCAGCCGGTCAGCTCGGCCGCACCACGAAACGATCCGGTCAGATCGTAGGCAGCAAGTATCTCCATGATTTCTCCGTCAAACTTCATTCAGGGCCTCTTCCTGGGCGATTTGGTGTGGCTAGACACCGTCATCAAACCCCAGGAAGAGGCTCCCGCCGCCTCAGCGGTCGGGCTCTAAACAAGAAGTGGGCAGATCTCATGGCCACCAGTGGGCAGTTTTACTGGCCGTCAGTGGGCAGTCCCGTGGCCGCCTATGGGCAGTTTCGCATGGCCGCTAACATGCGCGGCGGCTGGTCGAATACCCGTGCCACATAGAGCGACGACGCGCCACCGAGCACCCCGATGCCGTGCAGCCATGACGCGACGGCGTCTGCACGAGCCGCGAAGGAGCGGGCGTGCGTCGCCCCGCAATAGGCGTTTGGCGCGAGGCGAACCAGCTGTCCGTCCGCGAGCGCGCGGCGCGCGGCGTGGTCGCTAGCAATGGCGACGAGCTCGGACCACGAGAAGCAACGCCACGTGTCCTGAAGGACCACCGAAAGATCGGCCGGGGCGTCGCACACGGGCATCGCGCGGAGAGTTCGCATACGCGGAGCGTCTCGCGCGCGGTAGTAACGTGCCACCGGAGCGCACGGGCCTGTGGATACGGCCGACGCTTCAGCGCCTGAGCACGACGAGTCCGTCACCGAGAACGGGCGGACAGAATTTCGACACGCCCGAGAACCCCGCCCTTTTCGGCTGCGACGGCGCACAGACGCAATCGCTGCGCGGTTACGCGGCGCCCTCGTCCTCGGCATCGGCGGCTGAGGCGAGCGCAGGGCGCGACCGCCCGCTTGTCGCAGCGGACTTGTCAACGTCAACGTCGCGCACCTTTGCGATGAACGCTGGGGTCACGCGGTCCAAGACCACATCGCGCGTCACGACGACGCGAGCAACGTCATCCCTGCCAGGGACCTCAAACATCGTCTCTTGCAAGACCTCTTCGAGAATCGCGCGCAAACCGCGCGCACCGGTGCCACGCGACAGCGCCTGCTCGGCGATCGCCCGTATGGCCGCGTCGTCAAAGACCAGTTCTACGCCGTCGATCTCGAACATGCGTTGATACTGCTTCACGAGAGCGTTCTTGGGCACCGTGAGGATCGACACCATGGCCTCCACGTCGAGCGGGGACACCGCTGCGATGACGGGCATACGGCCGATGAACTCGGGGATCAACCCGAACTTGTGCAAGTCAGCCGGCGTCACGTGGGCAAAGAGGTCGGAGTTGTCGGCCTCCTTGAGTTGCGCGCCAAAGCCGATCCCCTTGCGGCCCACACGCTGCGAGATGTACTCCTCGAGACCCGCGAAGGCTCCGCCAAGGATGAACAACACGTTGGTGGTGTCGATCTGGATGAATTCCTGGTGCGGGTGCTTGCGTCCGCCCTGCGGGGGAACCGACGCAGTGGTGCCTTCAAGGATCTTGAGCAGCGCCTGTTGCACACCCTCGCCGGACACGTCGCGGGTGATCGACGGGTTCTCCGACTTGCGGGCGACCTTGTCGATCTCGTCGATGTAGACGATGCCGCGCTGGGCCTTCTCGACGTCATAGTCCGCCGCCTGCAGAAGCTTGAGAAGGATATTCTCGACGTCCTCACCGACATAGCCTGCCTCGGTGAGCGCTGTCGCGTCTGCAATCGCAAACGGAACGTTGAGCATCCGCGCCAGGGTCTGCGCCAAGTAGGTCTTTCCGCAACCGGTGGGCCCGATGAAGAGGACGTTCGACTTGGCGATGTCGAGGCCATCCTCGGCACCCTTGGCGTCACTGGCGCGCACCCGCTTGTAGTGGTTGTACACCGCTACCGCGAGAGCCTTCTTCGCCGGCTCCTGGCCGACGACGTATTCGCCAAGGAAGTCGAAGATCTCGCGGGGCTTGGGCAGGTCGGTAAACTCGGCTTCCGATGCCTCGGCGAATTCCTCGTCGAGGATCTCGTTGCACAGCCCGATGCACTCGTCGCAGATGTAGACGGCAGGGCCTGCGATGAGCTTTCGCACTTGCTTCTGCGTCTTGCCACAGAACGTGCACTTCAACAGGTCGCCGCTATCAGTCGGTCGAGACATGGCGTGCTCCTTCCCTGGGGCGTTCCGACCAGGCTAGACCAGCACCATCGAGGCTGCTGGGCGACTCGCCGCTACTTCGTAGCCGGCTGCTCGATCGCTCCCTTTCGGGATTCCAGCACCTGGTCGACCAACCCATACTCGACGGCTTGAGCCGCGCTCAGGAACGTGTCGCGTTCGATGTCGTCACGTACCTTTTCGGCCGTTTGACCCGTGTGGTGAGCAAGAGTGTTTTCGAGCCACTCGCGCATGCGCAGAATTTCCTCAGCGTAGATCTCGATATCCGAGGCCTGAGCGCGTGAACCCTCGGAGATACGAGGCTGGTGAATCATGACCCTGGCGTTCGGCAACGCGAGGCGCTTTCCGTGCGAACCCGCAGCCAGAAGCACCGCGGCGGCCGATGCTGCCTGTCCGAGACACACTGTCTGGATGTGTGGCTTGATGTACTGCATGGTGTCGTAGATCGCCGTCAGAGCCGTTTGCGAACCACCAGGAGAGTTGATGTAGATGGTGATGTCACGCTCCGGGTCCTGAGACTCGAGGACGAGAAGCTGCGCCATGATGTCGTCGGCCGACGTGTCGTCGATCTGGACGCCAAGGAAGACGATGCGGTCCTCGAACAGCTTCGAATACGGGTCGCGGATCTTGGTTCCGTACGACGTGCGCTCCTCGAACTGAGGAAGGATGTACCGCGCGCCGGGCCCCTCTGGTGCGGCGCCACCAAAGCCCGCACCGCCAAAGCCCATCGATGGCATGCGGCCAAAGTTGCCTACGGTCCTGCCTGCGGCACTCAGTGCCTGAGATTCCTGGCTCATGCCTTGCCTCCTTGAGACGTGTCGCCGGCCTCTTCGGCGTGCTTGATGACCTTGTCGACAAATCCGTAAGTGAGGGCCTCATCCGCGGTGAACCAGCGGTCGCGGTCGGCGTCCTTGGTAATCTGCTCCATCGTCTTGCCCGTCTGCCCAGCGGTGAGCTCCGCAAGCACCTTCTTCATGTGCATGATGAGCTCGGCATTAATGCGGATGTCGGTTGCGGTTCCGTAGATACCGCCCGAAGGCTGGTGCATCATGACGCGGGCGTGAGGCGTCGCGTATCGCTTGCCTGGCGCGCCAGACGAGAGTAGGAACTGCCCCATCGATGCGGCCATTCCCATGGCAACCGTCGCGACATCGGGCTTGATGTACTGCATCGTGTCGTAGATCGCCATGCCAGCGGTGATCGATCCACCTGGGCTGTTGATGTACAGG
>JBBRWX010000091.1:0-8682 GCA_038248935.1 Actinomycetales bacterium | reverse complement strand
GGCTGAGCTCGTGACGCACCTGCCGCGCGGCTTCGATGAACGGCTGCGACTCGATGTCGCCGACCGTGCCGCCAATCTCGGTGATGATGACGTCGGGCTGCACCTCGTCTTCGGCCTGCAGGCGCATGCGGCGCTTGATCTCGTCGGTGATGTGCGGGATGACCTGCACGGTGTCGCCGAGGTACTCGCCGCGGCGTTCCTTGGCGATGACCTGCGAGTAAACCTGACCCGTGGTGACATTCGAGGTGGCGGAGAGCTTCACGTCCAGGAATCGCTCGTAGTGGCCGATGTCGAGGTCGGTTTCCGCACCGTCCTCGGTCACAAAGACCTCACCGTGCTGGAACGGATTCATCGTGCCAGGGTCCACATTGAGGTATGGATCTAGTTTTTGCATCGTGACGCGGATGCCGCGCGACCGCAGGAGGCGACCGAGGCTTGAAGCCGTCAGGCCCTTTCCGAGGGACGAAACGACGCCACCTGTAACAAAGATGTGCCGGGTGACATGGTCCGCACGGGACTCAAAACGAGATCTCTCCACGGGCTTCGAGAGTATCACCCATTTTGGCCCTCCGGGCCAGGTGGCGCGCTACGGAACCGCAACGATGTCGAGCCCTGCGGCCGTCCCGTAGGTGCCTGCGCCGCCCAAAACTTGCTCCTTGAGCGCCATCACGATCTGAGCGGACGCCAGCCGCGGATCGGACAACACCACAACGCTCGGGCGTGTCGACGCCTGCGTGTCGGCTCCCGCCGCGATCGCATCGCTCCCCGTCACCGGAATGGCGCCCGGCGTCGTCCCGCCCGAGGTGAGGGCGTCGCTTGCCACAACAATCTCGGTCGCACCGAGGTATTGCTCCCACACCGTCGCTGTCGCGTTGATAGCCGCGCCGGCGCCCTTGGGGCCCTCTCCCGTGACGATGACGACGGCCTCAATGCCCTCCGCCGTCGGGTGATCGAGAGTGAGGATCTTGGCGCGCGCGAGGACCTCCAGTAGCACCTCTTGACGAGAAGCGCCCTCGGTCGCCGGGTCGACGCTTGCGCCGTCCGCTCCGGCGGCAGGCCCCGCCGCACCGCGAGGAAGCGCGCCGGGCACGATCGCCTGCACGATCGCGTGCTGAAGCACATCCGTGGCACCAAGCCCGTCGACGCCCACGACGGACGCGGACATCTGAGTGGCCAATTCCCCCCTAAACGATGACTTCGAGGGGTCCCACCAGTCCGCACCCAGGCGACCCCTGGCCTCGACCGTGGCGCCGCCCTGTTCGAGAGCGGAGGTGACCCGGTCGACCGTCTCCGCAGGGGTGCCGTCTGTGATGAGAAGCGCCACGCGGATATCTTGCACGCGGCCCGCGACGGCCGCATCGGCAACAGCCGAAACCCACCGGTCCCTCGCCGCAAGGTCGGCCGCCAATTGGGTGTCCTGAGAGTTCGGGGACACGGTCTCGCTGGCCGCCTGCTGGCTCCTGGGCGCCGCGAGTCCAACCACGACGCCAACCCCGAGCGCCGTCGCCACGAGGGCGCCAGTCACGATCCTGCCGCTCATGAGCCACCCACCAGCCGCTCCAATGCATCCCTCACGACGGGATGCAGGCTCAGCGCGGCAGCCAAGGATGCCGCCGCGATGATGACCAAGAGCCACCCCTGCAGCCGAGACCAAGGCGAACGGTGCAAACGCGCAAGCATGCGGCCATCGATCCACGCGGGGCCTGCGGCCAGCCGCGCCAATACCGACGAGGCGCCGCGGTGCGAATCAATGAGGTCCGAAAGCGATGACTCAATACCCACCGTCGCGATCATGCGTGCGCCGGCGGACGCCGCAATCGCCACCGCAAGGTCCTCGGACGACAGCCTCGACTCACTCGCGACGTGACGCACGCCAAGAGAGCCCAAGCGGGTCGCCGCGACCGCCAGGGACTCCCCGTGGACAACCACCTCCTTGGCTCCAGCGAGG
Organism: Actinomycetales bacterium; assembly: GCA_038248935.1. Lineage (GTDB taxonomy): Bacteria > Actinomycetota > Actinomycetes > Actinomycetales > Demequinaceae > Demequina. The sequence continues at coordinate 6,734 of JBBRWX010000091.1, read as the reverse complement.
ACTTCGTCAGAAACGCCGTCGAGTGGACCGACGATGACGTCGATGCGGTGATTTTCCGCGACGGCATCAGCCGCATCTCCGGTCACTATGACAACGAGGTCGAGGTCTCGAATCGCGCGCTTCAGCCCCCCCAGCTGCAACCGGAATCCTGGACCCGCTGTCACCACGAGCGCGTCCTTATTGCTCAGGTCCACATCAAGGTTCGGCACGGCTCGTCCCTCGACAATCGCGGGGCCGTCCCTTTGAATCAGGTCAAGCGCACTCGCCGCGAGATGAGGAACCCGCAGCCCCGCACCCGGCATGGCGGACGCGAGACGGTCCTTCACAAACTCGGAATCGATGATGATTCCCTCGAATGTGTTGCCGCCAATCGCTACGGTTGCTCCGCCGTCCGTCGCGGCAAGATCGATCGTGATCGTTTCGCCGTCGGTCGCGGCAAGGACTGCCCTGTCGTCGACATCGATGAGTGTGATGCTTCTTGACACCAGCCGCTCGGCGCCGCGCGCCTGAAAGCGACCAGTGAGCGACGGGCTCGCATTGATGATGCACGCGGGCGAACGATCGGCGAGCATCTCTGCGGATGCCGCATCAAGGTCCGCCCTGTCGATGATCGCAATGTCGCCCTTGCGGAGCCTGCGAGCGAGAGTGCGCGGATCGTGGCCGACGCGAACGACGCCAGAAACCGACGATGCGCCTGCGGAGGAACGGGAACGCTTCATCCCGTCATGGTGCCACGCGGGCGGCGTCGATGAGCTCAAGGGCGTGGGCGCGCGCCGTGGCGGACTCTTCTTCGCCAGAGAGCAAGCGCGCGACCTCACGCACCCGATCGTCGCCCCGAACCTCAACCACGTGGGAGACAGTGACGGCGCCATCGGAGGCCTTGGTGACCACCACGTGCCTGTCCGCGTACGCCGCAACCTGCGCCAAGTGAGTCACGACGATCACTTGGTGGTTCCGCGCGAGGGCCGCGAGCCGCTGGCCGACGGACTGAGCGGCCTTGCCTCCGACGCCGGCATCCACCTCGTCAAAGACGAAGGTGTGCGATTCTTCGCCAGCACCCGCAAGAGTGACCTCAACTGCGAGCATGATGCGAGAAAGCTCGCCGCCAGATGCCGCATCAGCAATGGGGCGCGCGGGCGCACCGGGGTGGGCCGAAAGCAGCCACGCCACGTCGTCGGCGCCGTGGGGGCCCGGTTCCTTGTCGGTGACGCGCACGTCGACAGTGGCGTCCGGCATAGCCAATTCGGCAAGTTCTGCTCCGACCCTGACAGACAAGCGTTTGGCGGCCTCGCTTCGTCCCACGGTCAACTGTGCCGCGCGCTCGACCAAGGTGCCGCGGGCGGCCTGCTCCAACGCCCTCGCGTTGCCGATGACTCCGTCCCAGTCGGCGCCCTCGGCCAGGTCGGCCTCGATGCGCTCGCGCAGCGTCACCAGTTCGTCCGCACCGCACGCGAATCGCCTCTCCAGCCCCGCGATCGCCGAAAGCCTCGAATGCAAGGAATCAAGTCGCGCGGGATCGGCATCGAGCCTATCGAGGTACGACGCGAGCTCCTGGGCAACGTCAGCCGCCCCGTAGGCGAAGTCGGCGACCCTGACGGCCAGCGCGCCCAAGACGGGGTCGTGGTCGCCGCCGTCGGCAAGTGCGCGTCGCGCCACCTCGAGTGCCGACGCCGCCGTCACTGTCGCGTCGCCCGCGAGGGCATCGTGAGCGGAGGCCGCATCGGTGCGGAGCGACTCCGCGTGGGACAAGACCTGCGTCTGCGCGGCAAGCTCCGCCTTCTCCCCGAGTTGCACGTCCCCCGCCTCAAGGGCGACCAGGTCCTCCCGCAGCCGCCCCAGACGCTCCCTTTCGGCGCCCTCCGAGTCTTTGAGCCTCGCGAGCCTTTCGAAGGCGTCGCGCCACGCGGCCCAAGCCGCGCGATAGTCGTCCAGGACATGCGCATGAGCGGGACCCGCGTAAGAGTCGAGGGTCTCGCGCTGTTTGGCGGGCGTCCGCAGACGCACCTGATCGGACTGCCCGTGGACGGTCACCAGCTCGGCGCCCATCTCGGCAAGCAGAGCCTGCGGGACAGTGCGTCCGCCAAGGATCGAACGTGACCGGCTGGCCGCACCCACGGTGCGGACCACCGTCACGGTGCCGTCCTCATCGACGGTCGCACCCGCCTCAACTGCTAGCGCCCTGGCTCCAGAGCCTTCCGGCAGATCGAGCACGGCCTCCGCTGAGGCCTCCGTGGCGCCGGTGCGCACCGCATCCGGCGTCGGCCTCCCGCCCAAAATCAAGTTGAGGCCAGTGAGAATCATCGTCTTTCCCGCGCCTGTCTCACCCGTCACGACCGTGAGGCCCTCGCCCAACGTCACGCGCGCGCCTGCGATCACACCCAACGACGAGATGGACAACTCGTGCAGCATTGCTCAGGCCCCCGCCACGCGATTGGCGCCGCGCCAGCCCTCGGTGTCCAGGCCGAACTTGCGCACGAGCCTTTCGGTAAATGGGGCGTCCGACGTGCGCGCCAGGCGCACCTTCTCGCTTCCGAGTTTCACCTCGATGCGGGCTCCCCTGTGGGCCACGATGGTCTGCGCTCCGTCGAGTACTACGAGTGCCTCCACGGCTGAGCGCTCGAGTACCTCGACCGTGAACCACGACTTTGGCCCCACGACGAGCGGACGCGCAAACAAGGCGTGAGCGGCAAGGGGAACCATCAGGAGGGCATCGACATCGGGCCACACGACGGGCCCCCCTCCCGAAAAGGCGTGAGCCGTCGACCCGGTCGCCGTCGAAATCACGATGCCATCGCAACCGAAACTCGACAGCGGCCTGCCGTCGACGCCCACCGCGACGTCGAGCGTCCGCAAGAGCTCGGATCGTTCGACTGCGGCCTCATTGAGCGCCCATCCACTATCGACGGTGCCGTCTGGCTGGCGTACGACGACCTCGACCGTGCGGCGCTCATCGACGTCATATTCGCCCGTAGCGAGCTTGTCGACAGCGTGAGACACATCCTCGCGCTCGAGCTGAGCAAGAAATCCAACGTGGCCCATGTTGACGCCCAGGAGTGGTGCGCCCGTGCCGTGCACCGCACGGGCGGCGCGAAGCATTGTGCCGTCGCCGCCAAAGACGATCGCCGCTTCGATGTGCCCCTCGCCAATGTCGGTGCACGATTCGATGCCGCGCGCATTCAGCGCAATCCGCGCCACTTCGGCGGCCTCGAGAGTCTCGGGCCTGAAGGGGTTTGCGACGATCAGAATGCGGCGATTCATGGTCTTCCTTTGACGATTGCGGCGATTGCCTTGGACAGCGTCTCTTCGTCGAGCGCTGGATGTTCCGCCACACCCCTAGCCTGCCATGACCGGCGGACCCACACGAAGAATTCCACATTCCCGCTTGGTCCAGGCAACACGCTGCGATCGAGGGCGACAATCTCGAGGCCCTCGCGTTTGGCCGCCTCACATACCTTCGCCACCGCCGCGATCCTGTCTGCGTCGTGAGTCACCACCCCATTTTTGTCGAGGCGATTCCGTCCTACCTCGAACTGCGGTTTGACCAAGAGGACAAGGTCGCCATGCAGCGCCGTGACCGCGACGAGAGGGCCGATCACGAGCGTGAGCGAGATGAATGACAGATCGGCCACCACGAGATCAGCACCAAAGCCTGGAGATCCTGCTTCGAGATCGCGGACATTGACGCCCTCGATCGCGGTGACCCGCGGGTCTTGACGCAAGACGGCCACAAGTTGGTCATGACCCACATCGATCGCGGTCACATGAGCGGCGCCTCGTTCGAGAAGAACCTGAGTAAAGCCGCCTGTCGATGCCCCGGCATCCACCGCACGCCGGCCCTCGACCACGAGTCCGAGGGGAGCGAAAGCCTCCAAAGCGCCGATGAGTTTGTGCGCCGCCCTCGACACGTAAAGGTCAATTCCGTCGGCCAGAGTCACCTCTGCGTCGGGGTCGACCACTCGACCGGGGCGTCGCTCACACTCGCCGTCGACAAGAACATTGCCCGTCGTAATGAGGTCGTGTGCGTGAGAACGGGAGCGCGCTAAACCCCGCGCGGTGACCGCGCGGTCAAGCCGCATGGGGACTCGGGCTCAGGACTCCTCGCGCAAGCGCGAGGTCAGTGAGTGTTGGATCTTGTCAAAGAACTCAGCCTGCTCCTCAAGGTCCTCAGGAACCTCGGTGACAGCCTCGAGCGCCTTCTCTACCTCGGGCGGATAATGGACCTCGCCAAGGGGCTCGCGGATGTCTTCGAACTTGCTCATGCTATGACCCTACTCTGAACTCGGGGATGCTTCCAGCGTCAACCATAATGCCAGCGTCCGCAGACGCCCAAGCGGCGGCGCACGCCGCCCTGACCGCGTCGATACCGTCGCCGTCAACAATCAGCGTGCGACCATCGACAAAAGCAGAGGCCTCTCCTACCGTCCATACCGTGCCGACGCGAACGGGAGTTGGATGCACCTGCTCCAGGCAACGTAGGTCCTCGCCAATGTAGGAGGGACGTTGATCGGCCGGCGCCATCACCGCATCCTTGGAAGACGAGACGCCCGTGAGCACCAGCAGCCCGGGCATCCCCGCGGCCCGCGCGCCCTTAAGATCCGTATCGAGTCGATCACCAATCGCCAGCGGGCGCACGGATCCGACCGATGCCGCCGCGAGGTGAAACATCGTCGGCTCGGGCTTGCCCGCGGACGTGGGACGCACTCCTGTCGCGTTGATGACGGCACCAACCAGAGAGCCGTTCCCTGGCGCGATGCCCCTCTCGTTGGGGAGAGTCAGGTCGAGGTTCGACGTAAAGAACCTGGCACCACCCTGAATTGCGTAAGACGCCTCGGCAAGATCTCGCCACGAGATATCTGGCACAAATCCTTGGACGACCGCGTCGGGTTCGTCATTGGCAGACGCAACCAACACGAATCCATACTCGGCCAGCGCCGAGCGCAGTCCCTTCCCACCGACCGCCAAAACGGTCGCGCCCGGGTCAAGATCCGCCGCCATCAGACGCGCCACAGCTTGAGCTGCTGTCAGGACCTCCGCAGCGTCAGTGGGAATCCCCAAACTCCTCAGATGGTTCGCCACCTCGTGCGGCTCTCGGCTCGCGTTGTTGGTGACGTAGACGAGTCGCATGCCCGCAGCACGCGCACCATTCAGTGCGTCGGGCGCCGTCGGGATGGCTTCTGGTCCTCGATAGGCGACACCGTCGAGGTCGACCAATGCCGCGTCGAAGGCCAACTGAAGCGCTTGAGCGCATCCCTTGATTGCCGATTCACTCATCTGTGTCATCCTCGAGGTCGTAGACGATCACCTCATCGTCAAGTAGGTCGACTTCTTCGGGAGAAGTCCCCTCGTACTCTGCATCTTTTGGCCCGCCCGGATCCCGTGACTCCACGATCTGCGCGCGCGCCTGCGCCACTCTCACGATCATGTCAGGCCCAACGCCTGCGATCGAATCGAGAGCGTGCAACGCTGCATCGAATTCGCCCATATCCGCCCGTGCGCCGGCCACGACGATTTGTAACTCAGTTTTGGGGTCGCCAATAAGGCTCGCAGCCTCCGAAGAGGCGGCGAGCTCGAGAACGCGAGCAGGCCGACCAAGACCCCTCTCACAATCGGCCATGAGGGGCAAATGTTCGGTGGTGCCATTGAGCCGCACGACCGTGCGAAACTCGCGAAGGGCCTCCGCGTAACGACCGGTCGCATATGCCGTGATTGCCGCAGCTTCGCGCACGATGTCAACCCGACCGCCACGTGCGAGCGCCACCTGGGCATGCCGATAGGCAAGTTCGGGATCGTCGTCGATGAGGCGCCCCGCCATGACAAGGTGACGCGCTACGTCGTCCGCATTGTCCTTCGAAAGAGTGCGCAACCTGCCCCGCGCGTCGGGGTCGAGCTCGGACGCCAAAACCTCTTCAGGAATATCGGGCGCCTCCACCCTGCGCACGAGCCGTTCCACCCGGGGTGCCTTGTCGCGGTCCACTCCGCCACGGTTCGATGCGGGACGACCTGAGGCGGCCCGATCACCAACAGGACGACCGCCACGCTCGCCACCCGGACGACCGCCACGCTCGCCACCACGGCTCGCGCCGCCGGAGCGATCGCTACTGCGAGGCCCGTCTGTGCGCGCTCCGTCAGTGCGCGGCGACGAACCCGAAGACGTTCCTTCAGCACGGGGGCCGCGATCGGAACCGAAGCTCCGTCCCGCGCCCGACGAACGAGGGCGGTCAGAACCTTGAGCACCCGAATAGCCTGATCCAGAATCGGAAGAGCGAGCAGGCCTGCCACCTGAGTCGTCGCGCCCTGTCGCAGGCGCTGAACGCCTATCGTTCCAACTACCGCCAGAAGTGGAGCCCTGTCGTCCCGGCGCGGTACCCCCGCGACCCGCGTACGAACCGCCTGCAGCACCACGGCCGCGGCCTGCGCTTGGGGAAGAATCTCGGCGGGGCGATCCTCCGCGCGAATCATTGGCTCGAGCGGGACGTCCGTTTGATCGGTCGTCACCTCCGGAGGCCTGTCCGGGCTCCTCGCTCACGTCGTACTCCTTTGTGCCACAGCAATAGTCTCTCCGCGGAGTGTTCTCGCGCGAAGACGAAGAACAGAAAATGCGCGTAGGGGCCTCCCAAAATGGGAGGCCCCTCGCGAAAGTATGTCCGGCAGCGTCCTACTCTCCCACACCATCTCCAGTGCAGTACCATCGGCGCTGAGAGGCTTAGCTTCCGGGTTCGGAATGGAACCGGGCG
>JBBRWX010000090.1:0-8853 GCA_038248935.1 Actinomycetales bacterium | reverse complement strand
TCCCATGCCCCAGACGCGCGAGCACGTCGTGCTCGCCCGCCAGGTCGGCGTGCCGGCGATCGTGGTCGCCCTGAACAAGGTCGACATGGTCGACGACGAGGAAATCCTTGACCTCGTCGAGATGGAAGTTCGCGAGTTGCTTTCCAATCAGGGATTCGATGGCGACAACGCCCCCGTGGTGCGTGTCTCGGCGCTCAAGGCGCTCGAGGGCGACCCCGAGTGGGTTGCCAAGATCGAAGAGCTCATGGACGCAGTGGACAACAACGTCCCCGAGCCCGTTCGTGACCTCGACAAGCCCTTCCTCATGCCGATCGAGGACGTCTTCACGATCACAGGTCGTGGAACCGTCGTCACCGGCAAGGTCGAGCGTGGCCGTCTGAAGATCAACTCGGAGGTCGAGATCCTCGGCATCCGTGACCCGCAGAAGACCACCGTCACCGGCATCGAGACGTTCCACAAGTCGATGGACGAGTGCCAGGCTGGTGACAACACGGGCCTGCTTCTTCGCGGCACCAAGCGCGAGGACGTCGAGCGCGGCCAGGTTGTCGTTGCTCCCGGTTCGACCACGCCTCACACGCAGTTCGAGGGCAAGTGCTACATCCTGAACAAGGATGAGGGCGGGCGTCACAACCCGTTCTACTCGAACTACCGTCCTCAGTTCTACATCCGCACCACGGACGTCACCGGCGTCATCACGCTGCCCGAGGGCTCCGAGATGGTCATGCCTGGTGACACCACCGAGATGACGGTTGAGCTGATTCAGCCCATCGCCCTCGAAGAGGGTCAGGGCTTCGCGATCCGCGAAGGTGGCCGCACCGTTGGTTCGGGCACCGTTACCAAGATCCTCAAGTAGTTAATTGCAACAGCGTTCGAAGCAACTGCGTTCTTTGTAACTGCTAAGCGCGTTGGGCCCTCACCGCAAGGTGGGGGCCCTTCGTCGTTCCTCGGCGCGTGGCGTCGGGAGAAATGCCCCAGGTGTGGGGGCTGTTGCACGGGGTTCGTTCTCCCTACGCTGATCCTGGCTTCGTGAGGAGCCCGAGACGCCGCGGCTTTCGCGGCGCCCGCCACGCACAGGGGAGCAGAACATGAATAGAGTCGTTAAGGGGGGGTATCGCGCTGAGCGCGATTACCTTCATGATTTGGACGGGTGTGACGGCATCGGCTGAGGATGCGCCGACGGTGGCCGATGACACTGTTGCGGCTATCGACGATGCGGTTGGTCACATGCTTGACACTGCGGTTGCTGTGTTTGCCGCCGACTCGACGGTTTCGGTTGGCGGCGGCGTGAGTGTCGACCTGTCCAGCGATGCCTCGGACGGAATCTCGATCGACAGCCCCACCGCTGGCGACCTGGAGATTGGTTTACCCTTCGCTGACACTGCGGGCGATGCCCAGGTGGTCGATGGCGTGATGGTCTACGACAACGGAAACGGCAGTTCAACGACTCCGCTCGTTCAGGACGACGGGTCGGTGCAGATCCTGACAATGCTCGCCGACGCGGACGCGCCAACAAGTTATGAGTACCCGTTCGATCTCGCCCCCGGCGCGTCCTTGGCAATGACCGGACAAGGCGGAGTGGACATCGTTGAAGCCGACGGAATCGTGTCTGGATCGATTGCGGCACCTTGGGCAATCGACGCGAACGGCCAGGCAGTGCCGACCCATTACCTCGTAGTTGGTGACACCCTCACGCAGGTGATCGACTTCGACTCGAGCACGTCGTTCCCGGTGGTCGCCGACCCGACGTTCAGCAGTGGTTGGGGTCTGTACCTTCATTTCAACGTGAGCGAAACTGGCACTCTCGCAACCGGAGGGTGGGGTGCAACCTTTCTCAGCGGGACTTGTGCCGCGGCGGCAAGTCCGGCAGGAGCCGTTGTCGCGGCTGCTGTAGGCCTCGCATGCTTCGCAACGTTTGGTGCAATTGTGTACAACGCCGGGGTCGCAACGAGGTCCGGAAAGTGCGTCTACGTGAAGTGGACGCCAGGCCCCGGAGCCGCCGCGGTCATGGTATCCGGCACATACAAGGACAAGAGGTGTAAGTGATGTCGTTGTACAAACCGATCGCGCTGTTGCTTTGGGGCCTGTCAATGGGGTTAGGCTTCGCCGATTTCTTCACGCACTGGAACGGTTGGGACGGACCACCGACGCTGTCGATAGTGGCGACCCTTCTTTCGTTTTGCGGCTTAGGGGTCCAGTTCGCTCCTCCGCGTAAGCATGTCGAAGAGGGCGCTCCTCGGCGCGAGGTAGCTTGATACGCCTCCGCAAGGATGAATCCGACAAAGGTGGCCGCACCGTTGGTTCGGGCACCGTCACCAAGATCCCCGAGTAGTTCTCAGCAAACTGTTTGACACGAAGGGCCTCCGCCGAAAGGTGGGGGCCCGTCGTCGTTGCTACCCGCTTCTGGGCCCTGATTCGTAGCACGCACTCTCGGGAGCCCGCAGGCACGCGCGTCCGAACGGCAGGCGCCCATCGGGCGAGGATTACCCCAGAATGGGGGGCTTTACGTGGGGTTTCACGGACTCTAGCCTGATCCTGGCTTCGTGAGGAGCCCGAGACACCGCGCCTTTCGCGGTGCCCGCATTGCACAGGGGAGCGGACACCTATGCCTACACCGAGACCGTGGACACGGAGCGGTGCCCGCATTGCACAGGGGAGCGGAACATGAACAGAGTTGTAAAGGGGGGGGTGTCGCGCTGAGCGTGATGACCTTCATGATGTGGACGGGTGTGACGGCCTCGGCTGAGGATGCCTCGACGGTTGCCGATGAAACGGTTGCTGCGATCGACGATGCGGTTGGTCAGATGCTTGACACTGCGCTCGCCGTGTCTGCCGCCACCTCGACTGTTTCGGTTGGCGGCGGTGTGAGTGTCGAGTTGTCGAGCGACGCCTCAGATGGCATCTCAATCGATAGCCCCACTGCTGGCGACCTGGAGATTGGCTTACCCTTCGCTGAAACTGCGGGCGATGCCCAGGTGGTCGACGGCGTGATGGTCTACGACAACGGAAACGGCAGTTCAACAACTCCGCTAGTCCATGCGGACGGTTCGGTGCAGATCTTGACAACGATCGCCGACGCGAACGCACCGACCGAGTACAGCTACCAGTTCGACCTCGCTCCCGGGGCTGCCCTGGTGACGACCGGACAGGGCGGAGTGGACATTGTTGAAGCGGACGGATCAGTCTCTCGAACGATTGAGGCGCCATGGGCCGTGGACGCCAACGGCAAAGCAGTGCCGACGCACTACTTCGTTGTTGGTGACACCCTCACCCAGGTGATCGACGTCGACACGAGCACTGCTTACCCGGTGGTCGCCGACCCCACCGTGAAGGCCGGCTGGTGGGGCATCTTGCCGGTCTACCGGATTACGTTTACAAAGGCGGAAACGGCCGACGCGAAGTCCAAGACCGGGTCTCCGTTCGCGACGGCATCTGCGGCCTTCTGCGGCCTCCTCCCCGGTACAACGGTGAAGATCGCTTGTGCCTTCTTCTACACACTGATTCGTGTGGACCTCAATCAGAACGCCACAGACGCCGTGAATCAGAACAAGTGCCTGGCGGTGCGCCTACCCGCAACGGCGGGTGCAATCAATCTGCCCGCGTATGATGCGTCAGTGGCCTCATGTTGAGCGGGTGGAGCGCTGGCGCAAAGGGCGTTGCAGGCGATGTGTTCGCCGCACTAGTGGGGGGCGCTATCGTTGCGGTCCTCGACGAGCCGTGGACCCGCGGCGTGTGGGTGGGTGCGTTGTTTCTTCTCGTCGCATTGTCGCGCCGTGTCATTCTCCGTGCCATCACGCGACGGCATGAGAGGGCTGCGGCGGGGACCGAGATCATCAAGTAGTTCTCGGCAACTGCTGTTCACCAAGGGCCCTCACCGCAAGGTGGGGGTCCTTCGTCGTTCCCGGGGTGAAAAGTACCCCACTTTGGGGGTCTACCCGCGGTTTCGTAGACGGTATGAGTTTCGCCTTGGGAACCGACTGGTTCTCGCAGAGTCACCCCAAGGGGGTGCACCATTCTCGAACGGACATCAGATGAACAGAGTTGTAAGGGGGGGTGTCGCGCTGAGCGTGATGACCTTCATGATGTGGACGGGTGTGACGGCCTCGGCTGAGGATGCCTCGACGGTTGCCGATGACACTGTGGGTGCCATCGATGCGGTCGCTGGCATGCTCTCGGCACCGCATTGGGGTGTCGTCGGCCGACTCGACAATTTCTGCCGGTGCCGGGGTGAGCGTCGACCTGTCGAGCGACGCCTCGGACGGCATCTCCATCGACGGTCCCACCGCTGGCGAGTTGGAGATCGGGCTTCCGTTCGCTGAAACTGCCCACGACGCCACGGTGCTTGATGGCGTGATGGTCTACGACAACGGCAACAGAAGTTCAACCACACCGCTTGTGAACCAGGATGGTTCGGTCCAAATTCTGACAACGATCGCCGATGCCAGTGCACCGACTGCCTACGAGTACCAGTTCGACCTCGCCGTTGCGCCGCCTTGGCAATTACTGGACAAGGCGGAGTGGACATTGTTGAAACGGACGGAAATGTCTCTCGATCGATCGATCGATCGCGGCGCCGTGGGCCATTGACGCCAACGGCAAGGCGGCGCCGACGCGCTACCTCGTCGTCGGTTCCACCCTCACCCAGATAGTCGAGGTCGACATGAGCACCGCGTACCCGGTGGTCGCCGATCCCACAGTGTCGTTTGGGTGGAGGGTCTACGTGAAGTACAGCAAGTCGGAAACCAAGACGCTGACTTCGGGATGGAGGGGAAACGCCGCCGACAAGGCGAAGTACGTATCACTTCTGTGCGTAGCCGCAGCTGAAGGTGGGGTCTTTACCGTGGGGGCCTGCGGGCTTGTCACGTACGACGTCATAAACTCAATCATGACTACTGCCAAGAATGCCGCGGCTAACGGCCAGTGCCACGAACTGCAGTACCTCTACAACGGCATGCCAGTGGGATGGAAGGGTTACTCATGTTGAGAGATCGGAAGTTGTGGCGTCGGATTGCCGTTTGGTCTGGGCAGTTCGTGCTTGTCATGCTCGCCGGACAAGGCATCCTGTCGTATAGAGGGGGCGGGATTCCGCTTGGGGACTTCGTCATTCTGACGTCGGGCATGATTGTTTTGGGTGCGGTCGTTGAAATCCTGAGGACCAGAAGGCGCTCGGGGGTTCAGACGGCTTAGCCGCAGGATTGATTTGCCAGCGAAGGCCCCAGGTGCATGCCGGGGGCCTTCGTGGTTCTTGCCCGCTACCGGACACCTGTTCAAACCCGTCCGCCCGCCTGCGGTTCACACACAGGCGCCCGTCGCGAGTCGGCTACCCATTTTGGGGGGCTTCGCGCCCGCCTCCACGGGCCCTAAGCTGATGCTGGCTCCGCGGGGGCGCGGCAGGGAAGCGTCGGCGCGGCCAGGACGTCATCCGCAGTGGGGGAGAGCGGCATATGCGCGGTCCAAGACAGGCATGGGGCGAGTTGAGTGCTCGAACGCGGGGGATCGCTGCTGACGTGTTCCCGGCGCTCTTTGCAGGGGTCCTCATCGGAGTCACCAACGCGCCGTGGACCCAGGGCGTGTGGGTGGGGGCCTTGTTCCTCGCGGTAAGTATGTCGCGCAGGCTCATCGCGCACCTCTGGACCCAGAGCAAGCGCAAGCCCATCGGCGCGAGTGTCGCAGTGGCGAACGAAAGCTGAGTGCCGCTCAAGGTATTCTGACGGTGAAGTGACCGCAGGCGAGGCATCGGATCGCCGCGCTCCGTCTGGACGGATACCCCGACTTTGCATGTGGGGAACACTTCTGGCACACTAGTGCGGTTGCCTGTTACAGGGCAGCCAACCATCTTCCCGCCTCCTACGAGAAATCGTCTGGGCGCACGCGTGCCGCACTTGAGCGACACGCCCGAGCGCGGGGGTCGGTGGATGACCATAGCTGTACGAGAGAAAAGGCAGAACCACGCCATGGCGGGACAGAAGATCCGCATCAGGCTGAAGAGCTACGACCACGAGGTGATCGACTCTTCGGCTCGCAAGATCGTTGAGACGGTCACGCGCGCCGGTGCAAAAGTAGTGGGACCCGTCCCGCTGCCCACCGAGAAGAACGTGTTCGTTGTCATTCGTTCGCCTCACAAGTACAAGGACTCCCGCGAGCACTTCGAGATGCGCACACACAAGCGCCTCATCGACATCGTGGATCCGACCCCCAAGGCAGTCGATTCGCTCATGCGTCTTGACCTGCCCGCGGACGTCAACATCGAGATCAAGCTCTAAAGGCCGTTAGGACTCATTCACCATGAACACGACTTCCACTGCTCAGCGCGCGGTCACCGCGCTGCTGGGTACGAAGCTGGGTATGACCCAGGTGTGGGACGAGCAGGGTCGGGTTGTCCCCGTCACCGTCGTCCAGGTCGACACCAACGTCATCACCCAGGTGCGCAATGTCGAGAAGGATGGCTACTCAGCCGTCCAGCTCGCCTTCGGCGCCATTGACCCCCGTAAGGTCACCAACCCGCTCAAGGGCCACTTCGAGGCTGCAGGCGTCACGCCTCGCCGCCACGTCGCAGAGGTCCGCACCGCGAATGCCTCCGAGTTCACGCTCGGGCAGGAGATCACTGCCGATGCCTTCGAGGCCGGCCAGTTGGTCGACGTCACGGGCACCAGCAAGGGCAAGGGCTTCGCCGGTGTCATGAAGCGTCACGGCTTCCACGGCGTCGGCGCCTCCCACGGTGCTCACCGTAACCACCGCAAGCCCGGCTCGATCGGTGGCGCTTCGACGCCTTCGCGCGTCTTCAAGGGCATCAAGATGGCAGGCCGGATGGGTAGCGACCGCAAGACGGTCCAGAACCTTCGCGTCCAGGCCGTTGACCTCGAGAAGGGCCTCATCCTTGTCAAGGGTGCGGTTCCTGGCAACAAGGGCGGCGTCGTGCTGATCCGTTCCGCTGTGAAGGGTGCGTGAGAGCATGGCTGACACGCTGACTGTCGACGTGGTCGACGCCAAGGGCAAGAAGGCCGGCACTGCCGACCTGCCCGGCAACGTCTTCGACGTGACCGCAAACATTCCCCTCATGCACCAGGTGGTCGTCGCCCAGCGCGCGGCCGCTCGCCAGGGCACCCACGCGACCAAGACGCGCGGCATGGTGTCCGGTGGTGGCAAGAAGCCGTTCAAGCAGAAGGGCACCGGCCGCGCCCGTCAGGGTTCAAGCCGTGCACCTCAGATGACCGGCGGTGGCGTGGTCCACGGACCGCAGCCTCGCGATTACTCGCAGCGCACGCCCAAGAAGATGAAGGCTGCCGCCTTGCGCGGTGCCTTGTCCGACAGGGCTCGCGCCAACCGCGTCCACGTGGTGTCCTCGCTCGTCACGGGCGATGCCCCCTCGACCAGGACGGCCATGACCGCACTTGGTCTGGTCACGAACGGCCGTTCGGCTCTCGTGGTGCTAACTCGCTCCGACGAGGTCGCATGGAAGTCGTTGCGCAACGCATCGGCGGTCCACGTGATCGCCGTAGACCAGCTCAACACCTACGACGTCCTCATTCACGATGACGTCGTGTTCACCGCGGACGCACTCGCGGCGTTCCTCGCGGGACCGGCCAAGGGCGCTTCGGCCAAGGCCGTTGCCACCGAGACCGAGGCTTCGGCCGAGGCGGAGGAGAACTAACATGACCGCACTGGGTAAGGACCCCCGCGACATCTTGATCAAGCCCGTCGTCTCTGAGAAGAGCTACGGCCTGATGGACCAGGGCAAGTACACCTTTGAGGTGGACCCCCGTTCCAACAAGACCGAGATCAAGATTGCCGTCGAGAAGATCTTCGGCGTCAAGGTCACGTCGGTGAACACGATCAACCGCAAGGGCAAGACGCGCAAGACGCGTTTCGGCCTTGGCAAGCGCAAGGATGTCAAGCGCGCCATCATCACCGTTGCCGGTGACGAGGCCATTGACATCTTCAGCGGCCAGGCCAGCTAGGTAAGGAACAGGACCCATGGCTATTCGCAAGTACAAGCCGACGACCCCGGGCCGTCGTGGCTCGTCTGTCGCCGACTTCGTCGAGGTGACCCGTTCGACGCCCGAGAAGTCGCTCGTCCGCCCCCTGACGAAGAAGGGTGGTCGCAACAACACAGGTCGCATCACCACTCGTCATCAGGGTGGTGGCCACAAGCGTGCCTACCGCGTGATCGACTTCCGCCGTCACGACAAGGACGGCATTCCCGCGAAGGTCGCTCACATCGAGTACGACCCCAACCGGACCGCTCGCATCGCGCTGCTTCACTACGCGGACGGCGAGAAGCGTTACATCATCGCCCCCGACAAGCTGTCGCAGGGTGACATGGTGGAAGCCGGTCCTACGGCCGACATCAAGGTGGGCAACGCTCTTCCTTTGCGCAACATCCCCACCGGTACGGTCATCCACGCGATCGAGCTTCGTCCGGGTGGCGGCGCCAAGATCGGGCGTTCGGCCGGCTCGAAGGTTCAGCTCGTCGCCAAGGATGGCCCGTATGCGCAGTTGCGTATGCCTTCCGGTGAAATCCGTAACGTCGACGTGCGCTGCCGGGCAACCGTCGGCGAGGTCGGCAACGCCGAGCAGTCGAACATCAACTGGGGTAAGGCCGGCCGCATGCGCTGGAAGGGCAAGCGCCCGACCGTCCGTGGTGTCGTCATGAACCCCGTGGACCACCCGCACGGTGGTGGTGAGGGTAAGACGTCCGGTGGACGTCACCCCGTCAGCCCGTGGGGCAAGCCCGAGGGTCGTACCCGCAGGGCCAACAAGGAAAGCGACAAGCTCATTGTTCGTCGCCGTCGTTCCGGCAAGAACAAGCGCTAAGGAGCCACTGGATCATGCCTCGCAGTTTGAAGAAGGGCCCCT
>JBBRWX010000089.1:0-9357 GCA_038248935.1 Actinomycetales bacterium | reverse complement strand
TGCGTGGCGAACGGGAGCGTGCCGCCCAGATCGGAGAACATCTTGGTGAACACGGGCACGATGAACAGCAGCATCCCGATGACAGCCACAATCGCGATGATGAACACCACCATGGGGTATGCCATCGCGGACTTGATCTTGGCGCGCAGCGCCACCTCGGACTCGAAGTTGGTGGCGATCGACACCAGAACGTCGTCCAGGAAGCCTCCCACCTCACCCGCCCTCACCATGTTGATCATGATGGGGGGGAAAACATCGGCATGCTTGCCCAGTGCCTGCGAGAAGCTTTGACCCGTCTCCACGTCGTTGCGTACCTCGCCAATCACCTTGGCAAGCGCCTTGCTCTCGGTCTGCTCCGTGAGGATCATCAACGATCGCAACAGCGAAAGACCAGCGCCGATCATCGTGGCGAGTTGACGCGCCATGATCGAGATGTCCTTGAGGGTGATCTTGGGGCCGAACCCTGGGATGTTGATCTCGCGACTCAGCCCGCTGTTGCCCTTTTCCGCGACGTTGAGCGGCGTGAGGCCCCTTTCCTTGAGGCGCGAGGCAACGGCGGACGCCGAGGAGCCCTCCATGGTGCTCTTCTGCATCTTGCCCGCAGAGTCGCGAGCGGTGAATTCGTACTTCTTCGTGGCTGTGGCCATGTCGTCGTGCCTCCTTCCTTAGGTGGTGGGTCTGCTAGTTGGTAGGTCTGCCTAGTTTGTAGGTCTACCGCAGAGTCGCTTGAACTCCTCGATGCTGTGGCACGTCTCAGCAGCCACCTCGTACGTGATGGCTCCGTTCTTGACCAGCTCGGCCAAGTGCTGATCCATCGTCTGCATCCCCAGGCTGGCGCCCGCCTGCAGCGCCGTGTAAATCTGGTGAACCTTGCCCTCGCGGATCAGGTTGCGGATGGCAGGGGTGGCGATAAGCACCTCGACAGCGGCCGCACGGCCGGGCCCGTCGGCCCTTCTCAACAGCGTCTGGCACACGATCCCCTGAACGGCCGTTGCCAACTGCGTCCTGACCTGGCCCTGCTGGCCGGAAGGGAACACGTCGATGATGCGGTCAACCGTTTGCGCGGCGTCTTGCGTGTGGAGCGTCGCGAACACGAGGTGTCCTGTCTCGGCCGCAGTGAGCGCCACCTGGATGGTTTCCAGGTCCCGCATCTCGCCGATCAGGATGATGTCGGGGTCCTGGCGCAACACGTGCCTCAGTGCCGCCTGGAACGAGTGCGTGTCAGTGCCTATCTCGCGCTGATTCACCAGGCTGCGCTTGTGGCGGTGCAGAAACTCGATCGGGTCCTCGACCGTCATGATGTGGGCGCTACGCGTCCTATTCGCGAGGTCGACGAGCGAGGCGAGGGTGGTCGACTTTCCGGAGCCGGTGGGTCCGGTCACCAGCACCAAACCGCGAGGTAGCGCGGCGAAGGCTGACACAGACTGCGGAATCCCGAGCGCCTCGAGCGGCCTGATCTCGTAGGGAATCATCCGGAAGGCAGCGCCAAGAGAGTCGCGCTGGCGATAGACGTTGACGCGGAACCTCGCCTCGCCCACCAGGGCATGCGAGAAGTCGAGCTCAAGGTCTTCCTCAAACTTTTCGCGCTGCTTCTGGGTCAGCATCGAGTACAGGGATCGCTGCAGGCTATCCGGCTTCAACACGTCGAAGCCCGGAAGCGCAGCCAATTGCCCATCCAGCCTCACCATGGGCGGCGCACCGGTGGTCAGGTGGAGGTCGGATGCTCCCGTGCGGAGCATGGTCCGTAGCGCCACGGAGATGTCGAGGTCGCCCTCTTGCGCCTCTTGCGCCATTCCAACGCGAGAGTTGCGCTGCTGCGCGGGGGCGATACTGGGGGCGTCCTTGGCGGGGTTGCGCGTGGGTTCAGGGAGATCCTCGGCCATGCGTTGCGCGCCGCCCTGGGGCGCGGGGCCGCCCGGGTTGGGCGCCTGAGCGGGGGCTGGCGCGATAAATGACTGCGCAACGTCATCGTGGGCACCCGGCATGAAATGCGGGGTCTGCCCGTCGCCAACGACAGGCCCTCTGCCCGTGGGGTCGAAGTACGTGTTCATCGCCTCTGGCCTCCTGTCGCGTCCACACTGACGTCTTTCACTTTGCCACCCTCAGCAATTCCTCGAGAGAGGTCGAGCCATCAAGAACCTTTGCCCACCCATCCATCATGAGGGTTTCCATTCCAGCCGCCACCGCCGCCCGCCCGATTTCCGCCGACGACGAGTGCGCGACCGCTAGTCTCTCGATTTCCTCATCAACAAGCATGATCTCATGCAAAGCCAGCCGACCGCGATACCCGGTTTGTGAACAATGCGAACAACCGACGGGCACGGAGAGGATCACCGTCTCCGCCGCGACGGCGCCCTTGATCTTTTCGGGCAGCGCATCGCGGGAGAACTCCCTGTCCTGCTGGCAGTGCGTGCACAGCCGGCGCGCAAGCCTCTGAGCAACGACACAGTCGAGCGCCGAGCCAACGAGGAAGGGTTCGACGTCCATCTCGATCAGCCGGCTGACGGCGGAGGGTGCGTCGTTCGTGTGAAGGGTCGACAGCACAAGGTGCCCTGTGAGCGCGGCCTCGATCGCGATCTGGGCTGTCTCCTTGTCGCGAATCTCGCCCACGAGCACCACATCGGGGTCAGAACGAAGAATCGACCGCAGCGCAGACGCAAACGTCAGGCCAGCCTTCGGGTTGACCTGCACCTGGTTGATGCCCGGGATCCGGTACTCGACCGGATCCTCGACCGTGATGACGTTGATCTCCGGGCGCGCGATCTGGTTGAGAGTCGCGTACAGCGTGGTCGATTTTCCAGAGCCCGTGGGCCCGGTCACCAGAATCATTCCGTACGGCTTGGTAAACGACTGCCTGTACCGGATCGCGTTGTGCTCGCGCAGCCCGAGGTCCTCAAGGTCGAGGGCCGCCGTGGTGTTGTCGAGGATACGCATGACGACCTTCTCGCCCCACACCGTGGGCAAGGTGGCGACGCGCAGGTCGATCTTTCGCCCTTGGTGATTGACGGAGAGCCGGCCATCCTGCGGCTTGCGGCGCTCCGCAATGTCGATGTCGCTCATGATCTTGAGACGAGACACCACTCCGGCCGCGGACGCCTTGGGTGCCTTCTGCATCTCGTGGAGCACGCCATCGATGCGGTAGCGGATGGCCATGTCCTTCTCGCCCGGCTCGATGTGAATATCGGAGGCCCTGTCGAGAATCGCCTGGCTGATCAGCAGGTTGACGAAGCGGACGATAGGCGCGTTGTCTTCCAACCCGCTCGACATCGACATGGCCTCGGCCGCGACGTCGTTCGCTTCGCCCATCTCGTCTTGAAGCTCATCCAGCTCGTGGTCCGCGCGGCAAAACCTGTCGATCGCGGCGGCGACGTCGTCGTGAGTCGCGATCACGGGCACCACCTGCATCCGCGAGGCGGACCGGAAGTCGTCCACGGCGACCACGTCGCTCGGGTTGGGCATCGCCAGCTTCAACACGTCGCCATCACGCGCGATAGGAAGCGCGTTGTGCCGTCTGCACAGGGCCGCAGGAACCATCGAAACAGCCGACGGATCTACCGGGTAGGTCAAGAGGTTGACAAACTCCATGCCGACCTGTTGAGCCAATGCGCGCACGAGTTGGGACTCGGAGATGAGGCCTAGTTCCACGAGCGTGCGGCCGAGCGTCTGCCCACGGTCTCGCTGCTCGTCGATGGCTTCCATCAACTGCTGCTCGGTGAGTTCTCCCTCAGCGATCAGAATCGCGCCCAGCTGTTGCACTCGCACTCCTGACGTTTGGACGGAACCTGACGATCAGATGCCGAACATAACATCGGCATGACCTGAAGGAAGCATCACTATGAGGTAGTCAACACCTTTGCGAGCGCGCGGTCCATGGCCTCTAGAGGGGCATCGCGGCCGGTCATCAACCGCACCTGCTCCCCCGCTTGGTGCAGCAACATGCGCACTCCCGACACGGACACGCCGCCCGATGCGCGCCATGCACCGCTCAACGGCGTGCTGATGGGCACGTACACCGCATCCAAAAGGACGCCGCGCACGCGCATGCCGCTGTGCTTCAGCTGCGCCGCGAGGGCGCCCCCTGCCTCGGAGGGAACAGTGGACATCACGGCATCTGCCAGGCTGAGCGCCGCGAGGCCGTCTTGAGAGCCGATGTCGAGGAAGCGCGGCTTCACACCCATCCGCGTGGCGGCCCTCAGCAAAGCACCCGCTCGCGCCTTGTCTCTCACGAGCACGTAAGGCGACGTCGCGCCCATCGAGGCAAGGGCCGCGACGGCGGAGGTCGCGGTGGCCCCCGCGCCCACGAGGACCGCCTCGCTCGCGCTCACCATGCCCGCCTCGGCGAACGCGGCGACGATCCCGTGAATGTCAGTGTTCACACCGACCCACTGCCGATACTCGCCCTTGCCCGCGGGCACAAGGGTGTTGATGGTTCCCACGAGCTTCGCTTGCGGCTCAACAAAATCGGCGAGTCGCGCGGCCTCCAATTTTAGAGGCATCGTGAGCGATAGTCCAGACCAGTCGTCGCTGAGTGACGAAAGAAACGCCGCCAGCTCCGGCTCGTCGACATCGACCGCCTCGTACGACCAGTCGAGATCGAGCGCCGCATAGGCCGCTCGATGCAATACGGGCGAAAGCGAGTGGGACACGGGGTGACCCAGGACTGCCGCCCGCGGCATCAGCCGGTCGTCGTCGGCTTGGACGCGATCCAGGCCTGCAACAACTGGACGTTCTTCTGGTGCTCGGGGAACGTCTCCGCGTACGCGGTCTCCCCTGTGTCCAGGTTGATCGTCACGAAGAACAGGTAGCTGTGTTGAGCGGGGGCGACCGCAGCAGCGATCGCCGCAGCACCCGGCCCCGCGATGGGTCCAGGAGGCAGTCCCGCATACATGTACGTGTTGTACGGCGAGTCTGTTGACCTGTCCTTGTCAGACGTGAAGACGCCTTCGCTCGGCGCGACGTACTTCACCGTCGAGTCGAGCTCGAGCTTCATGTCCTTCGCGAGCCTGTTGTAAATCACACCCGCGATCATGGGGCGATCATCGGGAAGCTTCGCCTCGCGCTCGACGAGCGAAGCGACGGTGAGAATCTTCTCGCGATCGGCGGGGGCGACTCCTTGAGCGTCCAACTGCTTGATGGTCTGCGCGATCATCTCGGATAGCGCCTTGGCGGGAGTGACACCTGGATCGAATTGATACGTCGAAGCGAACAACCAACCCTCGAGGTTTCCGTTGGCCTCGTCCGGAAGACCGAGTGCCGCGGTGTCCTTGGCCGCCTTCTCGACGGTGGCGAGGTCGACACCCGTTGCCTCGACGATCTTCTGATAGTAGAAGTCGAGCGTGCGACCCTCGGGGATGGTGATCGTGCGCAGTTCCTTGTTGTTCGGGTCGAGAAGCGCCTCGAGCGCGTATTGGGCCTTCATCTCTCGCTGGAGGTAGTAGTAGCCGGGCTGAATGCCTGCGGAGTCGGGATTCGCTCTCGCCGCGGCGAGGTACGCCTCGCGAGACGCCACGACGCCTTTGTCGTACAGCGTGGTCGCTATGGTGGCACCGAGGTCGCCTGGAGCGATGATCACCTGAACGGTGCCCTGTCCGGCATCCTTGTAGTCCGCCACGACATTCGTCGATTTGTCAAAAGTGGTCTTGACGAAGCTATTCGCAATCGATCCCGCGACGGCGACGAGCACGAGGCTCACCGCGATCAACACGAGCGCCCACTTGCGCCGCACGGCACGGCGCTGCTGACGCTGCAAGCGTCGCAAGTCGAGCGAGGTGGTGGTCGTCACCTCGGCTTCAAACAGGTCAGTCATGGTTCTCCTCGCGGGCCACCTTCATGGCCACTGTACCCAGATTCCCCCGCCGAGCCGCATCTAATGCAGTGTCAAGGATCACTACAGCCGCAGCCTGGTCGATGCTCGACCGTTGGTTTTTGGCGTTTCGTCCCGCTTCACGCATGTTGCGCGAAGCCGACACGGTAGACATCCGTTCGTCCACCAAACGCACGGGGATTCCCGTGCGTTCCGCCACCGCCGCGGCGAACGCGCGCGCGTCGACCGCCGAGGGTCCCTCTGCGCCGGACAAATGCAACGGCAATCCTACAAAGATTTCGACCGCGGCGCGCTCAACTGCGAGAGCCGCAACACTCGCGATCGCGGCCTCATCGCGAGCAACCGTAGCCACCGGAAACGCCATGATGCCCTCGGGGTCGCACGCGGCGACGCCCACGCGCACGGTGCCCACGTCGATGCCCAACCGCACGCCCCTATCCACGGCGGGTCACCCTATCCACGCCGCGCCCTGAACCACGCCGCGCCCTAAACAACGCCGCGCCCTATCCACGCGCCGCCACAAGGTCCCTGACCGCCGTGATGGCCGCCGGAATCGCTGCGACATCGGTGCCTCCGCCCTGCGCGAGGTCCGGCTTGCCGCCACCTCCGCCTCCGAGCGCGGTGGACGCCGCCTTGACGAGGTCGCCTGCCCGGAGCCCGTGGGTGCGCGCGGTTTCGTTTGTTGCCACGACCACGGCGGGCCTGCCGTCGATCGCGGCGACGAGCGCCACGACGGCGGGGGCGGATTCGCCGAGTCGAGCGCGCACGTCGAGCGCGAGGACTCGCAGGTCGTCGGCGGACGACGCGTCCGCGACGGTGGAGGCCACCAGTCGCGTGCCACCGACAAGCTGTGCGGAGTCCGCAATGCCCGCAGCGGCACCGAGGAGGGCCCTCTGGCGCAAGCCGCTCAGTTCCTTCTCCGCTTGAGACAGCCTCTCGACCAGCCCACTGACGCGCGCCATGAGGTCCTGCGGTTGGGTCTTGAGCGACGAGGTCAGCTCGCTCACGATCGCCCGCTCGGCCGCGAGATGGCTGAAGGCATCGGCGCCAACGAGGGCCTCAATGCGACGAGCACCGGAACCGACAGAGCCCTCTGACGTGACCGTCAGCAAGCCGATCTGCGCGGAATTGCCCACGTGCGTCCCTGCGCAGAGCTCGCGCGAGAAGGGACCACCGATCTCGACGACGCGCACGCGGTCGCCGTACTTCTCACCAAACAGCGCCATCGCACCCAGCGCCTTCGCCTCATCGAGAGCCATGATGGTGGTCTCGACAGGCAGATCCTCGCGAATCGCCCTGTTGGCGGTCTCCTCGATGTCACCTCGGGCCGATGCCGAAACACCCTGGGTCCAGGAGAAGTCGAGTCGCATGTAGCCGGGCTTGTTGAAGGATCCCGCCTGGTTGGCTTTCTTGCCGAGAACCTCGTGGATCGCGGCGTGGACCAAGTGGGTCGCCGAGTGCGCCTTCGAGGCGTTGCGCCTGTTGAGCACGTCGACCTCGGCGGACACGGCATCGCCAACGGCGATCGTGCCCTCCTCCACACGCGCCGTATGGACGATGACGTCCTTGACGGGGCGCTGAACATCGACCACGGCGAGGGTGGCATTCGCGCCTCGAATCTCGCCAAGGTCGGCGTCTTGGCCGCCTGACTCGGGGTAGAACGGGGTCTCGGCGAGCATGATCTCGACGGTCTCGCCTGCAGCGGCCACGGGGACGGAAACTCCATCCTTGAGGATCGCCACCACCTTGGACGTGGCCTGAAGCTCCTCGTAGCCCCTGAACACCGAGGGGCTCGTTGCGCCCACGGCCTGATAGGCGCTCACGTCGCCGTGTCCGCCCTTCTTGGCCTTGGCATCGGCTCGCGCGCGATCCTTCTGCTCCTGCATCAGGGACCTGAACGCCGTCTCGTCGACGGTAAGGCCCTGTTCGGACGCCATTTCGAGCGTGAGGTCGATCGGGAACCCGTAGGTGTCGTGAAGAGTGAAGGCGGCCTTGCCACCGATGACCTTGCCGCCGGCGGACTTGGTCGAGGTGGCCGCCGTGTCGAAGATCGTGGTGCCCTGCGTCAGGGTGCGGCTGAAGGCGTCCTCTTCGGTCGCGCCCACCGCGCGGATGTTCGGGAACGTCGTGTCGAGGCCAGGGTATGAGGCGCGCATCGCCTCGTAGCTCGTCTCGAGCAGTGGAACGAGCGACGCATCGTGCACGCCCATCAGGCGCATCGAGCGCACAGAACGGCGAAGCAGCCTGCGCAACACGTAGCCGCGGCCCTCGTTGCCCGGAACGACGCCGTCGTCCATGAGCATGAGGCTCGAGCGGACGTGGTCCGCGATCACACGCATGCGCACGTCGTCATCGTGCAGTGCGCCGTACGCGCGGCCCGTGATCTCTTCTGCCTTGCGGATGACGGGGACGACCTCGTCGATCTCATACATGTTGGGGACGCCCTGCTTGAGGAACGCGACGCGCTCTAGCCCCATGCCGGTGTCGATGTTCTTCTGGCGAAGCTCGCCCAGAAGGGGGAACGAGTCCTTGCCTCCGCCCGCACCGCGCTCGTATTGCATGAACACGAGGTTCCAGATCTCGATGTAGCGGTCCTCGTCGACGACGGGGCCACCCTCCTTGCCGAATTCGGGGCCGCGATCGATGTAGATCTCCGAGCAGGGACCCGCGGGCCCTGGCTGGCCCGTTGACCAGAAGTTGTCCTTCATGCCGCGGCGCTGAATTCGCTCGTCGGGAAGTCCCGCGATCTGCTTCCACAGGTCGGCGGCCTCGTCGTCGTCGTGATAGACGGTGACCCACACGCTGTCGGGATCGAAGCCGTACTTGCCGTCCGCCTCGGAACCGGTGATGAGGTCCCACGCGTACGTGATGGCGCCTTCCTTGAAGTAGTCGCCAAACGAGAAGTTGCCGTTCATCTGGAAGAACGTGCCGTGACGCGTGGTCTTGCCCACCTCCTCGATGTCGAGGGTGCGGATGCACTTTTGCACGCTTGTGGCGCGCGGCCACGGCGGCTGCTGAAGGCCAAGCATGTACGGAATGAAAGGAACCATGCCCGCGACGGTGAACAGCAGAGAGGGGTCGGGAGACACCAACGAGGCGGAGGGCACGACGACGTGCCCTTGCGACTCGAAATAGTCGAGCCAACGTTGACGAATATCTGCGGTGCGCATGACAACCTCCACACGTGACAACGTCGCCGGCCCCCAACATGTGCCAGGGGCCGACGACGGTTTGGTCAAGTCCGATTTGGTCAAGTCTGATCCGGTAAAGCCCCAGACGAGACTAGTACGCCTTAGCGCGCGTAGAACTCGACGACGAGCTGGACTTCACAGGTCACGGGGACCTCGACGCGCTTGGGGCGACGCACGAGAACTGCCGTGAGGCGCTCGAGTTCAACCTCGAGGTAGTCAGGAACCTCGGGAAGCAGGTCGCGGTGAGCACCGGCGGCCGCTGCCATGTAAGGCTCCATCGTGACGGCCTTGGCCTTGACCTGAATGGTCTGGCCGGGGCTGACGCGGAACGAGGGGCGGTCG
>JBBRWX010000088.1:0-9572 GCA_038248935.1 Actinomycetales bacterium | reverse complement strand
GTGGCTGGGCGCAACAGCTCACCGTAGAGCGGCTCGGCGATTTCGGAAGCCAGTTGCTGCGCGGCACTGAGCGCAGCAGTGCCGACCGTCAATCGGTACTCGAGATCCGTGATCGCGGCTTGCGACTCGGCATAGTGTCGCTCGAGGCCCTGGATTTCGCGACCGTCAAGTTTTGCGCGTTCGCTAAGGTCCAAACGCTCGAGCTCACGTGTGGCCATCGCGTTCCACAAGCCGTGCTGCCAGTCCGAGAGAGCGGACAAGGCCTGATCAAGTGCGGGAGGGAATGGATCCTCGGTGGCGTAGGCGCCGACCAGGGCGGGAGGGCGTGCGTCGTCATTCAGGATTGACGCGACTTCTTCCCACCAAGCCCGCGAACGTTGCTCAAGATTCGCCTTCTGGCCACCGAGCGTTTTCGCGATAGTCCGCCGTGTGTGCCACAGGCGGTCGACGGCGAGCGCAGCATGACCGCTCGCAACCGAAATGGCAGGCAGGGCGTACTTTCCCTGTCCGGCAGCTCTCAACAGCCCTGCCATGTGTTGTCCCGCGGGAAGATCGGAGTAGATCCCAATCGCTGGAACCGAAGCTGAGATGGCAAAGGCCAGCGGCTCGCACCGCGTCGAGATGGCCATCGACGCGCCCCGAACGATGCCTGCTGTGTCACGGAAATCGCCTCTTGACCCTGAGAAACGGACCCTGGCGCCGTGCTCACCCTGAAACAAGATGCCGTCGCGGGGCCGCTTCTGCGAGTCGGGCCCATCCGGCCCGGCTACCGAAAGATGGTCAGGTACGAGCAGAACGTCAAGCTCAGTTCGGGCGATGACGTGATCCAGAAACGGCGCGAGTGCCCCTACCAAGAAGTCGTCGCCGGTCGCCGCCCAAGGATCGTGGATCGTGACCGCGCAGTAGGGCGGTTGCTGAACCTCAGCGGCGTCGTTGCCGACAAACATCGTGTCGTCAACGATGTCACGCAGTCGCGAACCGTCTGGCATGAGTTCCCGTGCTAGGTAGCGCGATTCTGAGTTGCCGAGCCCAACCAAAGTGCATCGTTCAAGAGTCTCTGTGAGGAGCTCACGGTGACGATCCGTGAGAGGTCCCGTGATCGCCTGAGCGGAGATGAAGATCGGTTTCGAGAACAGTTGGGCAATCTCCGTGAGCGCGGCATATTCATAGATGGTCGAAGGCTGCAGTGACCCTGGAACGGACCCGGCGACGATGACGAGTCCGTCGGCTCCGGCGATCGCGTCGATCAGGTCAAAGACAGGATCATCGATGCCCAGGTCCGTGATTCGCCCGCGGGCGGCGTCGACGACGCTGCATAGCCGGGTCTCACGCGCCTCGTCTGGGAGACAGGCGTCGCCGCTGAATACATGGCGAACCGCGGGGAGCCCGAAGTCCGCGTGAGTCTCTTCTGGATCGAGCGCAACGACCGTAATGTCGGTCATCCCTGCCGCCACGATCATGTGTAGGGCCGCTGTCAGCGCTGCGCGATCGCACAGCGGCTCTCTGTCTCCTTGGGCGACGATGGGTTCAACAAGGGCGACCTTCATGTTCATGCCTCCGAGTCCTTAAGCATGAGCAGTGTTGAGCGCAGGGACTGGGCCGCCGCCTCGATTGAGTGATGAGCAAGGACATGCTCTCTCGCTGCTGACGCGATCCTCTTCCCGAGTTGCTCGTCTTCAAAAAGCGCGCGCATAGAGTGAGCAGCCTTTCCCATGTCGGGTTCTGCCCAAAGTGCCGTGGGGTCGTAGGGCTCGGCATCGGCCCCGACTGGCGTCAACTCGTAGGGGACGAGCAATGAGGTGGTCGGCGTCATGAACTCCATATTCCCCGAGTAGCCCGTTGCGATAGTGGGTGTTCCACGGGCCATCGCATCTGCGAGATTGATCCCGTAGCCTTCCGCGCGATGGAGAGACACGTAGCAGTCGGCCAACTCGATCATCGCCGCCATCTCGGCAGACGTCACATAGCCATCAAGCAAGAAGATATCCGGTCGCGACCCCGCTGCGGCCCGGACTCGTTCGGCATCGTGAAGCCGCTGCGAACCATTGATGGACTTGACAACGAGAACGGCGCCATCGTCGGGACCAAAGGCCGCGCGATATGCCTCGATCACGCCGATGGGGTTCTTCCGTCGGTGCGCCGAGAAGTAGTCGAAGTTTGTCAAGAACAAGAAACCCGCCTCGGGGAGACCAAGGTTGCGGCGCGTGAATGCGGTGGCGCGATCGGGCACCCGTATGGGCATCCGTATCAGTCGAATCTTCTTATCAGTGACTGCCCGTAGCGCGCGTTGAGTGAACGCGCTGGCCACCCACACCTCATGCACGTAGGACAGAGACGGTAGACCGTGGTTCGGGAACCTCTCGAGTTCCCAAAACCATAGGCCAACGTGTTTGCCCTTAAGCTCGCCGAGCTCGAGCAATCTGTACACCTGAGGGAGTTGATCGGCGTTGACACACGTGATGACATTCTCGAAACTCGGGGTGCCGTGCACCTCGTCGCGAAGTCGGTGTGACTGCCGCGACGCCGTGTTGTAGCGCGTCCCGACAAGTTCGACCGGGACGCCGGTCGCCGCGATGCTCTCGAATGTTCGCCTGCCTGCTTCGCCGACCCCAAGTTCCGCATTGGCATACGCCACAACGCTCCAACCGAAGCCGCGCCGACTCGTCGCGCCGCGTGACCGCCGATTTGAGGCGCTTCCCGCGGATTCCAGATTTCCCTTGCTTGTTCTTCCCATCTGAGAAAGCCAGCTGTGCGCCCAGGGTTCAGCCCTGCACCACTGCGAAAACGCGCTACTGTCCACGCCGAGCGGCTCGGGGTACGCCTCCCTGACATCAGGTCGGTCGAGCCATATCGAGTACTCCGCTGGGGAAATGCCTACCGATCCCGATCCGAGACTGGGGTCGTGGAGCCATCCGACGAAGGCTCTCGTATCGCTGAATGCGCTCGGGACTGGAGCAAATGCGTGGTGGGGATCGATCAACGCCTCGCGGACAACTCTCCTGACGCGCTGGTCCAGAGGCATTCCATGTGGAAGGGCGCCATGTCCGTATGGGACCGCAGCGGTGTTGTCGAATCCCGCAGCGAGCACGTCCCTCGCATACTCGTCGCACAACTGCCGCAAGAGCGGACTCTCACTGAGAAGCGTCGGCGGCTGGTCGACGAAGTGCGTCGACGGCAACGAAGCCGCCAGTGGGCTGTAGCCGCTGAACTGGAAGAAGCGCAGCGGGTCGGACCCGAAGAAGTAGTGACCGTCGTGTTGGGACAGAGCCCCGCCATGCATATACCAATGGGCCGCGCCCAAACCCGGATCGCTCAACATCACATGGGGGAACAGCGACGGCACCCCGTCGATCAAGCGCTTCTCGCTAGACAGCGCGTTCTCGACATCGACGATAGCGCCGGCGACCAGTCGCGAGTTCCACCAGAGCAGGAAGCTCACGGCCCGCGAGCCCACGCAGATGAAGCCGGGACCGTACCTTTCCGTGTGCACCATCGATTGTTTTGTGCGTTCGACTCCGTCACTGGGGATCGGGCCCATCACGTGGGGTGTCAGGGCCACCCCCGCGACATCGGCCGCCTCGAAGACGTCGTCAACGGGAGCATAGAACTTGGTGTCAGGGCCGAAGTATGCGACGGCATTCGCCGACCGCCGCATCAGTGCAAGGAGGGTAGCGGGCTCCAGGGCGGTTGAGAGGTCCCTTGCGTCATAGATCAGCATCATCGATTCGAGGACGTCAGGATCCAGGCCAAGATCCTCGAGCAACAGCACTTCACCCAAGCCGGCTCGTGCGCGATCGCTCTGATCGCCATCGATGATGAGGGTGCAAAACTCGATTGTGGGATGGTGCGCTATGAAAGACTGCGCCGCAACGTGGGCCTGAGCCGCGTAGTTTCGGGCGATGATGGTGAACGCCATGAACTTGCGTTCACTCACGAGGCCCTCCAGGCGATGTGCTGATTTGCCCCGGCCACGGCATCCGCAACCGGGCCCGAAACGCGGTTCCTTGCGGGGGGAAGGACCGACTCTTAACGACTGCCACCAGCTCGATACCTAAACCTCGCTGATGTGAAAGTTCATGTAGCTCTTCGACGCCGTCGGCCCGCGTTGGCCGCGGTAGCGCGAGCCATAGGCGCTGGATCCATAAGGGTGTTCCGAGGGCGAGCTCAGTTGGAAGAAACACAGCTGCCCTATCTTCATTCCTGGCCACAGGTTGATGGGAAGCGTCGCGGTGTTCGATAGTTCGAGGGTCACGTTGCCCTCGAACCCCGGGTCGATGAACCCGGCCGTCGAGTGCGTGAGTAGCCCAAGGCGGCCCAGCGAGGACTTGCCCTCTAGCCTCGCCGCAATGTCGTCGGGTAGCGATACCGACTCGTATGTCGATCCGAGGACGAACTCGCCGGGGTGAAGCACGAACGGCTGGCCGGCATCCACCTCGACCAACCGAGTGAGTTCTGGCTGTTCGATCGCCGGATCGATCGCGGCGTACTTGTGGTTGTCGAACACCCTGAAGAACTTGTCGAGCCTGACGTCGATCGAAGAGGGCTGGATCATCGCGGGCTCGTACGGGTCGAGGGCGACCCTGCCGGCGTCGATCTGGGAACGGATATCGCGGTCCGAGAGCAGCATGAAACGAATCTAGCGTGCCGGGTCCGCCATCGTGGGCTCGAGCGCGACACCGCGCCGCCCCGGGGGAGAAAAACTAGTCGGTGCCGTCCCTGCGCTTGCGCCGTCGTTCCTGTTCGTTGAGCCACACCTTGAAGGCCGGGTCGTCGTCGGGGTTCGGCGTCCTGTAGTTGCCCGACCTCGGCGGCGGCTTCGGGTTCGACCACCGCGCAAACAGCCACGCAAGCGCGCCGACGTACGGTGCGAACAGCACGATGAGAACCCACAGCACCTTGGGAAGTCGGTACGGCTCTTCATCCCTGTGTTGGGCGATGTCGGCGATCACGTACGCGGTCAATCCGATGTACAGAAGCATCGGCAGCAGGTAGCGCATGGCCTCACCCTAGAGCGCCCTCAAACCCCCGTCCACTGGGGTCCGCGGGGGGCGCAGGGCCTATGCGGCAATTTCGAACCGGTTCCATCGAAAAGTTTCGACCATCTGAGGCCCCCGAGGCCTCATGAGAGCGCGATCATGGGGTTAGGCTGGGTCACGGCCTGATGGCCCCACCACTTTCCTGGAAGGCCTCACCATGCAGTTCGGTCACTTCGACGATGAAGCCCGCGAATACGTCATTGAGACGCCGCACACTCCCTACCCGTGGATCAACTACCTGGGCGCGCAGGACTTCTTCGGTTTGGTCTCGCACACGGGAGGTGGCTACTGCTTTTACCGCGACGCGAAGATGCGTCGCCTCACGAGGTATCGCTACAACAACACGCCGATCGACGACGGTGGTCGGTTCTTCTCGATCAACGACGGCGGCGACGTGTGGAGCCCCTCGTACCGCCCGTATAAGACGGAGCTCGACGCGTTCGAGACCCGCCACGGCATGGGCTACACGCGCATCACCGGCGAGCGCGGCGGCCTGCGCGCCTCCGTGCTGCTCTTCGTGCCCGTCGACGTCAACGCAGAGATCCACCAGGTCACCGTGACGAACACGTCAGATGCCGCCAAGTCCTTCTCGATGTTCTCGTTCGTCGAGTTCTGCCTGTGGAACGCGGAAGACGACCAGACGAACTACCAGCGCAACCTGTCCATCGGCGAGGTCGAGGTCGAGGACGGCGCGATCTACCACAAGACGGAGTACCGCGAGCGTCGCAACCACTACGCGGTGTACGGCGTCAACGCCCCCATCGCCGGCTTCGACACCGACCGCGACACGTACCTGGGCTACGGCAACGGCTTCCACGAGGCCGCGGTGCCTCATGCTGGAAAGGCGGGCAACTCCGTCGCCTCCGGTTGGTACCCGTGCGCCTCTCACCAGCTAGAGATCGAGTTGGCCCCAGGCGAGTCGAAGACCTACACCTTTGTGCTCGGCTACCTCGAGAACGCCGAGGACGACAAGTGGGAGTCCCCCGGCGTCATCAACAAGACGGGCGCCAAGGAGTTGCTCGCTCGCTTTGCGACCAACGAGGCCACCGACGCCGAGTTCGCCAAACTCAACGCGTACTGGGACAACCTGCTGGGCTCGTACACGGTCCAGTCGGGAGACGACAAGCTCAACCGCATGGTCAACATCTGGAACCAGTACCAGTGCATGGTGACCTACAACATGTCCCGCTCCGCCTCGTACTTCGAGACGGGGATGGGCCGAGGGATGGGCTTCCGCGACTCGAGCCAGGACCTGCTCGGCTTCGTGCACCTGGTGCCCGAGCGGGCCCGCGAACGCATCATCGACATCGCGTCGACGCAGTTCGAGGACGGCAGCGCGTACCACCAGTACCAGCCGCTCACCAAGCGTGGAAACCACGCGCTCGGCTCCGGCTTCAACGACGACCCCCTGTGGCTTATTTTGGGCGTCGCGGCGTACATCAAGGAGACGGGCGACTTCGCGATCCTCGACGAGATGGTCCCGTTCGACAATGACGAGTCGCTTGCGCAGCCCCTCATGGAGCACCTCAGGCGCTCGTTCAACCACCCGCTAGAGAAGGCCGGCCCGCATGGTCTGCCCCTCATCGGCCGCGCCGACTGGAACGACTGCCTCAACCTCAACTGCTTCTCTTCCACCCCAGGCGAGTCCTTCCAGACCACCGAGAATCAGGCGGGCGGCGTCGCCGAATCCGTGTTCATCGCGGGCATGTTCGCCGCGATCGGCCCCGACTACGCGGCGCTCGCGCGCAGGCGTGGCGACGATGCCGAGGCAGACCGCGCCGAGAAGGCCGTTGCGGACATGCAGCAGGCCGTGGTTGACCACGGCTGGGACGGCGAGTGGTTCCTGCGCGCCTACGACTTCTACGGAAACAAGGTGGGCACCAACGAGACCGCGGAGGGCAAGATCTGGATCGAGCCCCAAGGCTTCTGCATCATGGGCGGCATCGGCGTGGACGATGGCAAGGCCATCCAGGCTCTCGACTCGTGCCGCGAGATGCTCAACACGCCTCACGGCATGGTGCTCCAGAACCCGGCGTACACGACGTATCAGATCCAGCTGGGGGAGGTCTCGACGTACCCGCCTGGCTACAAGGAGAACGGTGGCATCTTCTGCCACAACAACCCTTGGGTGATCATCGCGGAGACGATCGTTGGCCGCGCCGAGTACGCGTGGCAGTACTACAAGCAGATCGCCCCCGCGTACCGCGAGGAGATCTCCGAGGTGCACCGCACGGAGCCGTACGTCTACGCGCAGATGATCGCGGGCAAGGACGCCGAGCGTCACGGTGAGGCCAAGAACTCCTGGCTGACGGGTACCGCCTCGTGGAACTTCGTCACCGTCTCTCAGTACCTGCTGGGCGTGCGCGCAGACTACGACGGCCTTGTGGTCGACCCGTGCATCGGCGAGGAGGTGGGGGAGTACACCGTCCGCCGCCAGATCCGCGGCGCGACCTACGTCATCAACGTCAAGAGCACCGGCGCCAAGGGCGCCAAGCTCACCGTCGACGGTGTTGCCATCGAGGGCAACACCGTTCCCTACGCCGTCGCGGGTTCGATTGTGCAGGTCACCGCTTTTTTGTAACTGCCTTGCTGTGACCCACTGTGTGCCGCCGACGCCGGTGACTGGCTTGGACTGGCCTTTTACGTCCTTCGCCAATCACCAGCGTCGGCTTTTTTGCGTGGCAACGAGGTTTGGCTCTGCGCGGCAACACGCACGCGTCGACGTGAGGAGCCCTTGTGAGACCCAACCGCGATGACGCCATGACCGACGCTGCCCAGGTCGCGCAACTTCTGCGCCAGTAGCCTTCGCCGGTCAAGAACTCACTACAGGGGCGACCAGTGACCCGAACGCCACGCGTCGCGCGGTTCGCCCGTGACGCGCGGGCAGTGAGTTGTTTACTCCGATAGGGCACCGCCAGCCGAGGGGTCGCACTCCGGTGAGACCTGCCCGCCAAGGCCCGCACACGCAGCGCCGAGCGCCCACCGCAGCGCCCGGAACGCATCTGGCGCTCCAGGCACGCGCGCGACTATTGGTTGCTCTCAGTTGTCAGGCTGGCGGCGTGCTTGTTGGCTGTTGGCCGGTGGCTGACGCGGGGGCTGGCGGCGGGCTCGGGGGCTGTTGACCGGTGGCGGCCCAGGGGACTGCCGCTGGCTGCGCTGGGGCTCCTGAAGCGGCTTCGGTTACGGCCCAAGCCGTGCGCCGACCGGCGATCCGGGAATTCCTGGCGCGGACCGCGACGACCATCGCGAGGGCGATGAGTCCCATCAGCGCGACCCAGGGCAGCAGCACCCCGATAACGATCAGCGCGAACGAGATGAATACCAAGAGGGCGTTCCAGCCGGACACCAGGCCGTCCCAGAACGTTTCGGGAGAGTCGTCGACGATCACGACAGGCTCGGTGGTCAGCGACAGGTCAATCGTGGACATCGATACCTGGTCGTCAAGGCCACGCTGCTGCGCCTCGAGGCTCACGAGCT
This sequence comes from Actinomycetales bacterium, assembly GCA_038248935.1. GTDB lineage: Bacteria > Actinomycetota > Actinomycetes > Actinomycetales > Demequinaceae > Demequina. The sequence goes on along the minus strand of JBBRWX010000088.1, from coordinate 1,059 downwards.
GGGCCTGGCGGCCGTCCAACTCGTTCTCGAGCGTGATGATGTCGGCGATGTTCTTGGCGTCCTGCAGCAGGGCCTCGATGCGCGCGGTCGAGGCGCGCAGCGTCGAGATCTGGGCGTCCAAGTCCGTCACCTCGGTCGTGACGTCGTAGGAATCGGTCTTGAACTGGTCGACGGTGCCCAGCGCGCGCAGATCGTCCACCACCGCGTCGAGGTCGTCCGAGGGGATCCGCATCGTGAGCGAGGCCGAGCCGCCGTTGCGCTCATCGGGCGCGGTCTCGCTGCGCGCGTCGATGCGTCCGCCCGCGTTGTGAACGATGCCCGCTGCCTGGTCGGCGACCGCGATCGGGTCCTCGACCGTCATGTACATGGCGCCCGTGATGATCACGGAACGGTCGGCAGCTGAGGATCCGGTGCGCTCGGCGGCCGGCGCACCGGCGACATCGGCGGCTGGCGCACCGGCGAGGGCCGCGTCGTTTGCGGCGCCGGCAGTGGACTCGTCGGCGCCCGACGAGCAACCCGCCAGCACGGCGGCAACGGCGAAGAGTGCTGCGATGACGCCGATGCGGCGCGTGCGGCGCGAGGCCGGGTGGATACGTGTGCTCATGCTAGGTAGACGCTCGGCGGAGCGCCACCGTTGGGTGTCCCTTCCCCGTGTCGATTGCGCAGGTGCCCCAAACGGCACCGGGTCAAGCGGAGCGGGTGCAAGCGAAGCCGGCGCTAGCGGCGCACCTGGAGCATGAGGCCATTCGGAAGATGGCGACGTGGGTGCGATAAAAGACATGTGGGTTCCCTCCCTCAGCGTGATGCAACGAGCGTAGCGTGCGGTTCCTTCACTACGGCCGTTGGGCGAACCTTTCGAGCAACTCTCCGTCGCCCGCGACCACCAGCAGCGCATCGGGGTGGATGACCGTGTCCTTGCCCGCGTACTCGAAGTCCTCGCCAGGCGTCTTGACGCCGATGACCTGGATCCCGTACTTGGAACGCAGGTCCAGCTGGTCGAGCCTGAAGTTGTGGGTCTCCTTGGGTGGACGCATCTTGACGATGGTGAACCCGTCCTCG
>JBBRWX010000087.1:0-9599 GCA_038248935.1 Actinomycetales bacterium | reverse complement strand
CATCGCGCACACGGTGCGCGCGTGCGGGTAGGGAGCCCTGGGCTCGGCAAGGATCGACGATGCCTCGTCCCACACCGTGATCGAAGCCAGGTCAGGGACTGGCTGCCACGCGGCGTGTCGAGTGCCAATGACGATCGGGACAAGGCCACGCATCGCTGCCATGTATGACCCGTAGCGCACCGACGCACCGCTCTCCGAGTCGATGACGGCAATGTGCCCGCCGCCTCGCGGTGTCCAGCGCTTCAGGCCGTGTTCCTGCGCAGTTCTCAAGAGCGCAGCTACCGCCCTCGAATCCGCGACCACGATGATCGACGTCCCCCCTGACGAGGAGGCGTGCAGAGCCGCCCCAAGGATGGCCTCTGAGGGGGCCACCTCCGGACGTGCGGGAGTGGCCGCCCACACGGCCCGATCGCCCCGTGCGACGGGCAACGCGAAGCGCTCGGCGTCCGCCATGAGCCCGCCGAGCGCGTCGGGATCCACGTCGGTCCGCTCCCATGCGTCCCAGTCATACTTCTCGACGGCGGCCACGCGCGGAGGGCCCATCAATCTCAACACGTCCCACAACGAACCCGCGTAGCGCGCGGCGATGGCGCGGGCGAGGTCGAGCGCCGCTGGAGTAAATGAGGGAATCGCACCCACGGAGCGCACGGACTTGAGTGGGTGCGCACCGCGCTGGCCGTCGACGGACGTCACGACCCCTGAAACGAGCCTGCCTGCGAAGGGAACGCGCACCCGGGTGCCCACCGTCACGCCCATGACGGATTCAGGCACCTCATAGTCGAAAGCCCTGTCGAGGTGCGGCAGCGGACTGTCGACTGCGACCCCAACGATCACTAGACCGCGGCCGCCAATGCGTCGGCCCTGTCGGTGCGTTCCCACGTGAAATCGGGCAACTCCCGCCCAAAGTGGCCGTAGCTCGCAGTCGCCTTGTAGATGGGCCTGCGCAGATCGAGTTGCTCGATGAGAGCGGAGGGTCGCAGATCAAAGACCTCGCGGATGGCCTTGACGATGCGATCGGGGTCGACAGTGTGCGTCCCGAACGTCTCAACGTAGAGGCCGACCGGAACGGCGGTGCCGATCGCGTAGGCAACTTGCAACTCGCACCGGTCTGCGAGACCCGCGGCGACCACGTTCTTGGCGACCCAGCGCATCGCGTATGCCGCCGAGCGGTCCACCTTCGATGGGTCCTTGCCGGAGAAAGCCCCGCCGCCGTGTCGCGCCATTCCGCCATAGGTGTCGACGATGATCTTGCGACCGGTCACGCCCGCGTCGCCCATCGGGCCGCCCACCTCGAACCTGCCAGTGGGGTTGATGAGCGAGCGATGGCCCGATGAGTCCAGAGCGAATCGGGAAAGCACAGGAGCAATCACCTCGGCCTCGATCGCTTCCCGAAGCTCTCCAATGTCCAGCCCCCCACGGTGCTGGCTCGAGACCACCACCGTGTCGACGCTGATCGGTGTGTCACCGTCGTAGCCGATCGTCACCTGGGCCTTACCGTCAGGGCGAAGCCCCGCGACAATCCCCTCCTTGCGCACCTGCGCCAGTCGCGCGGTGAGCGCGTGGGCCATCGCGATGGGCATCGGCATCAGCTCTGCCGTGTCGCGGCACGCGAAGCCAAACATGAGTCCCTGGTCGCCAGCGCCAAGCTCGTGCGTTTCCGAATCGGTCGCTTGCCCGACCCCCAGCCAGATGTCGGCGCTTTGCTCGCCAATCGACACCAAGACGCCGCACGAGTCCGCATCAAAGCCCACGGCTGAGGAGGTGTACCCGATGTCGCGAACAACGTCGCGAATGGTGGAGGGAATGTCCACGTAGGCCTCGGTCGAGACCTCGCCTGCGACGTGCACCTGACCGGTGGTCACCATCGTCTCGACCGCGACTCGGGAGAGCGGGTCCTGGCGCAACATCTCGTCGAGAATGGCATCGGAGACCTGGTCGCAGATCTTGTCTGGGTGGCCCTCGGTCACTGACTCTGAGGAAAACTGGCGGAGGGACATGCGATTCAGCATAGTAGTGAGATCAGACACGAACGCCCCTCAATGAGGCGGATCGCCTACCGGCGCAAGAGCGACAGGGCAGTGTCCAGGATCGCGTGACCAACCGCCAACTTGGTTCCCGATGCCGCGCCAACCTGCGCGCCATCGGCATCGAGCATCGTGACGGAGTTGGGGACGTCGCCGAAGCCAATCCCCGCACCCACCGGATTCACCACGAGGAGGTCCGCGCCCTTGAGGAGCGCCTTCTGCCGCCCGTGCTCGAGCACGTCCGCGGTGCCGTCACCCGTTTCGGCCGCGAAGCCGATGATGACTTGGCCTTCGCGCCGCCCTGCAACCAGAGCCGCCAACACATCCTCGGTCTGCACAAGCTTCAAGACGAGCCCGCTCTCGCCAGACTTCTTGATCTTGTGGTGGGCGACGGTCTCTGGGCGAAAGTCAGCCACCGCGGCGGCCATGATGACCACGTCCGCGCTCTGCGCGGCGGCGGTCACTGCGGCGCCTAGTTCTGCGCTCGTCTCGACGTCGATGCGGTCGATGCCCTCCCCGAGAGGAAGCATCACGTTCGCCGCGACGACTTGCACGGTGGCGCCGCGCTCGCGAGCAGCCTCCGCCAACGCGAATCCCTGGTGGCCGGACGAACGATTTCCAAGAAAACGCGCTGCATCGATTGGTTCCCTCGTGCCCCCAGCGGAAATCAGAATCGAGACGCCATGGAGATCACCCCACGACGCGGCCTGCTCCGTGCCGATCGCCGAGAGACCGTTCCCTGCCGCCACCGCGTAGAGGGCAGCGACGATGTCGTCTGGCTCGGGAAGCCTGCCGGGGCCTGAATCTGCGCCGGTGAGGCGACCGGAGGTCGGCTCGATGACGTGGACACCCCGCGCGCGGAGCGTCTCGACATTGGCCGCAGTCGCCGGGTGATTCCACATCTCGGTGTGCATCGCAGGCGCCACCACGACAGGTGCCTTGGTGGCGAGCAGGGCAGAGCCCAGCAGGTCGCGTGCGCTCCCTGCAGCGAGCTGAGCCAGGAAGTCCGCAGTTGCGGGGGCGACCAGCACAATGTCGGCCCGTTGTCCCAAGCGAATGTGTTCAACGCTTGGGACGTTCTCGAACACACCTGAGGGTGCGGGCTCGCCCGTGAGCGCTTCCCACGTCGCACGGCCCACGAAGTTGAGGGATGCCTCGGTTGGGATCACCCTGACGGCATGGCCGTCCTCACGCAGCCGCCTGACCACGACCGCGACCTTATAGGCGGCGATGCCGCCCGTCACACCCAGCAGCACGCGCATGGCTGTCTAGACCTCTACTTAGTGAGACCCCAGTTTGGCGAGACCTCTGTTTGGTGAGACCTCGGTGTCGCTAAACCTCGGCGTGGCCCAGAATCAGCAGGTTGTCCTCGTTGATCTCGCGCAAGGCCACAGACAGCGGCTTGTCGGTCGAGTCTGCGGGGACCAGAGGCCCTACGTTCTCAAAGTGACCCTCGCCAAGCGCCTCGTAATAGGCGTTGATCTGACGGGCACGCTTGGAGCCGTATATCACAAGTGCGTACTTGGAGTCGACCTTTGCGAGCAACTCGTCGATGGGCGGGTTGGTAATGCCCTCGGGGTGTGCAACGGTTCCAGCCACGTGATCCTCCTAGCGTGCACCTACCTGGCGGTAGACAACGCCAACTATTCTAGCGTGCCGAGGCCACGATGGCCTCCAGCTCCGCCACAGCGTCGTCAAGGTGGTCATTGACCACCTTGACGTCGAACTCGTCCGCCGCGGCGAGCTCCTCGCGCGCGGTGTGAAGTCGCCGCTGCCGTTCTTCGTCATCCTCCGTGCCTCGAATGGCCAAGCGGTCGATCAGGGCCTCGAAGGTGGGGGGCGCTACGAAAACGAATAACGCCTCTGGCATCGTCTGTTTGACCTGACGCGCGCCCTGCAAGTCGATCTCGAGCACCACGGACATGTCCATGGCCAAGCGCTCCTCGACCGCCTTGCGCGGCGTGCCGTATCGATGCGTGCCGTGGACAACTGCCCACTCGAGCAGCTCCCCTGCGTCGATCATGCGGGAAAACTCGTCGTCAGTCACGAAGTAGTAATGCACTCCGTCTCGCTCGCCTGGCCGAGGCTGGCGCGTCGTCGCCGACACGGAGACCCACACATCGGCACGCTTCGCGCGAAGCGCCCCGACAAGGGTTCCCTTGCCAACTGCGGACGGACCAGCGACAACGACGAGTCTGCTCATCGACGCTCGCGGGCCAACAGTGCCTCGACTTGGTGAGCGCCCAGACCTCGCACGCGTCTCGCCAATGAAATACCGATGTCTTCCATCAACCCCGTGGCCCTCTTGGGCCCGATGCCTGGCAGACATTGCAGTAGATCGTGGACACGAATTCCCGCGAGGGCCTCTTCGGCCTTGGCGCGAGAAATTGCCTCGGCGAGCGCAAACTCGCCCTTTGCAAGCGACTCCTTGAAGACTCGCCTGGCGCTGCGCACCGCCGTCGCCTTGATCAGGGCCTGCGCCCTCTGCTCGGCAGTCAGTTCTGGTGTAGCCATGTCACCTCCTTGCTTGGGACCCGTATCCGGGCACTATTCGTGAACATCCGACAATGCATACTGCGCCGCGCCGGATGCCGCGTGGATGGCACCTCTCAGCTTCTCAACGATGGGGCCCGCCGCAGCGATCCCTCTCGATTGATTGACCAAGACCGTTGGCCGAGCGGCGCCGAAGACACCGGCGAGCTCGGCGGGGCCCGCACCTTGAGCGCCCACACCAGGGGCGAGAAGGGGGCCGTTGACCGCAACAAGATCAATTCCAAGCGCCTTCACGGCATCGCCGATCGTGGCGCCGACGACGAGCCCGACTGAGCCCATCGGGCGGGCGCCCGCGTTCATTTCGGCGGCCGCCCTGACGATACTCGTGGCAACGGGGACCCCGTCGGCGCCGATCGCGTGCTGCACGGAGGCGCCTTCGGGGTTCGAGGTGAGCGCCAGGATGAAGATTCCCTTGCCCGTATGCTCCGCGAGCTCGAAGGCTGGCCGCAAAGAATCCACTCCCAAATAGGGCGACACCGTGATGGCGTCGGCCTCAAGGGGAACGCCCTCGCCAAGGTACGCGTCGGCGTACGCCTCCATCGTGGAGCCGATGTCTCCGCGCTTGACGTCGAGAATGGTGAGCAGTCCCAGCTCGCGCGCGCGGCCGAGCGTATGCTCCAACGCGGCGACACCACGGGATCCGTGGCGCTCAAAGAATGCGGAGTTCGGCTTCACCGCGGCGACCGATCCAACGGACGCATCGAGGATGGCATCCGAGAATGCAACGAGCGACTGAGCCGTGTCCGCAAGTCCCCAACTCGCGAGAATTTCGGGGTGCGGATCGATCCCCACACACAAGGGACCACGGTCCTGCATTGCGACCATCAATCGGGCGCCGAAAGCCATGGATGGTCCTTCCTGAAGGGGAGCAATGCATCGTCGTCTCAGGCCATGCTACCTGGGCGTTCGCTATTGCGAGAAGGACGCGGCGACATCCTGCAGACTCATGACCTCAAATCGACCGCCTTGGAGGGCCTCAATCGCCTGCACCGCGGCCGCAAGTTGTTGTGTCGTGGTGATAATCGCGACGTCTGCCGCGGTCGCAGCGGCGCGAATCTCGTAGCCATCCGCGCGCGCTCCCTTGCCCGAGGGAGTGTTGACGACCATGTCGATCAGGCCGTCGTTAATGAGGTCGACCACGGTGGGTTCGCCATCCGCTCCCCTGCCTTGGGAGTTCTTGCGGACCACACTCGACACAATCCCGTGCCTTCTGAGCACGCGCGCTGTGCCCTCCGTCGCCAGAATCGTGAAGCCGAGCTGGTGGAGTCGCGCGATCGGGAACGTGATCGCGCGCTTGTCGCGATCGGCCATCGACACAAACACCGTGCCCGACAGCGGTAGCCCGCCGATCGCACCGGCCTGTGACTTGGCAAACGCGAGTGGGAAGGTCGCATCGAAGCCCATGACCTCGCCCGTCGAGCGCATCTCGGGACCGAGCACCGAGTCGACCGCGAGCCCCTCATGGGTGCGGAAGCGCTTGAACGGAAGCACAGCCTCCTTCACCGCGATGCGCGCATTTTCCCTATACACGGTCGCGTCGTCGACCGGAAGCATCCCCTCGGCACGCAGATCGGCGATCGACGCGCCAAGCATGACGCGCGCGGCGGCCCTCGCGATCGGGACTCCGGTGGCCTTGGCCACAAAGGGAACAGTGCGTGAGGCGCGCGGGTTCGCCTCGAGCACGTAGAGCACATCGCTCGCAAGCGCGAACTGGACGTTCATCAGGCCACGGACGCCGATGCCCTCGGCGAGGGCCTCCGTCGAGGTCCTGATGCGTGCGAGATCGGCTGAGGACAGGGTCACCGGCGGAAGGACGCATGCGGAGTCCCCCGAGTGGATCCCCGCCTCCTCAATGTGCTCCATGACGCCCGCGAGGAACAGTTCCTCACCGTCGTACAGGGCGTCGACGTCGATCTCGACCGCATCGTCGAGGAATCGGTCGATGAGAAGCGGAGCAGACGTCCAGTGGTCGCCCACATCCGCCATGCGGGTGCCATAATCCTCAAGCTGCGCACTGTCGTAGACGATCTCCATGCCGCGGCCGCCGAGCACGTAAGACGGGCGCACAAGCACGGGGAATCCGATGCGCTCGGCGATCACGATGGCCTCGTCGATCCCGTGCGCGGTGCCGTACGCGGGCGCAGGAAGCCCCGCGATCTCGAGCACGGTGCCGAACGCTCGCCTGTCCTCGGCGTTGTCGATCGCCTCTGGACTCGTGCCGAGAATCGGAACCCCGGCATCTGCCAGGCGCTTTGCGAGGCTTAGCGGGGTCTGGCCGCCCAACTGGACAAGCATGCCCTTCACAGGGCCTGCGGCGAGCTCGGCGTGATAGACCGCCATCACATCCTCGAACGTGAGCGGCTCGAAATAGAGGCGATCCGAGGTGTCGTAGTCGGTCGAGACCGTCTCGGGGTTGCAGTTGACCATGATGGTCTCGTACGTGTCCTTGAGCGTGAGCGCGGCATGGACGCACGAGTAGTCGAACTCGATGCCCTGACCGATGCGGTTGGGTCCGGAGCCAAGGATGATGACGGCCTCGCGCTCGCGCGGCTCGACCTCGGTCTCCTCGTCGTACGTGCTGTAGTGGTACGGCGTGTGGGACTCGAATTCGGCCGCGCAGGTGTCGACTGTCTTGAAGACGGGCAGGACGCCTGTGACGACGCGAGCGACCGACACGTCGGTCTCGTCGATGCCTCGCAGCGCCGCTATCTGGACGTCCGAAAGCCCGTGAGACTTCGCGCGCCACAGGGTGTCCCTGTCGAGCTCCGCCGCACCAGCGACCTCGAGTGCGACCTCGTTGATGAGCAGAATCTGGTCGAGGAACCAGGGATCAATGCCCGTCGCTTCAAAGACGCGCTCGACCACCGCAGGGTCAACGAGGGCCGCGCGCAAGGCCTGCTGGACCTGGACCAAGCGCTTCTCCGTGGGAATCGCGCACTGGGCAATGAGTGCGTCGAGTGCCTCGCCCGCGAGAGTTTCGCCCTCCCAGTGGAAGACCTGGCCTCTCTTGTCGATCGAGCGCATGGCCTTGCCAAGCGCCTCGGTGAAGTTGCGGCCAAGGGCCATTGCCTCTCCCACCGACTTCATGGTCGTGGTGAGGACTGGGTCCGCCTTGGGGAACTTCTCGAAGGCGAAGCGGGGAACCTTGACCACGACGTAGTCGAGGGTCGGCTCGAAGCTCGCGGGGGTTGAGCCGGTGATGTCGTTCGGGATCTCGTCGAGCGTGTAGCCGATCGCGAGGCGAGCCGCAATCTTGGCGATCGGGAAGCCTGTGGCCTTGGATGCCAGGGCCGACGAGCGCGAGACGCGCGGGTTCATCTCGATCACGATGACGCGGCCGGTGTCCGGCTGAACGGCGAACTGGATGTTGCAGCCGCCCGTGTCGACGCCCACCTCGCGGATCACGGCGATGCCGACGTCGCGGAGCTTCTGGTATTCGCGGTCGGTGAGCGTGAGCGCGGGCGCCACCGTGACCGAGTCCCCCGTGTGCACTCCCACGGGGTCCACGTTCTCGATCGAACACACCACCACGACGTTGTCGTGCTTGTCGCGCATGAGCTCGAGTTCGTATTCCTTCCACCCGAGGATCGACTCCTCAAGCAGCACCTCGGTGGTCGGCGAGTAGTGCAGGCCCTGGCCGCCGATGCGACGCAGATCCGCCTCGTCGTACGCGATCCCCGAGCCGAGCCCGCCCATCGTGAAGGAGGGACGCACCACGACCGGGTACGTGAGGTCTTCGGCAGCCACAAGGAGTTCATCCACCGTGTGACAGATGTGCGAGCGCGCGCTTTCCGCACCGCACCGCTCCACGACGCCCTTGAACAGTTCCCTGTTCTCCCCCAGGTGGATCGCCTCGAGGTTGGCGCCGATGAGTTCGACGTTGTACTTCTCGAGGATGCCAGCCTCGGCGGCCGCGATCGCCGCATTCAGCGCGGTCTGGCCCCCAAGGGTGGGGAGCAGCGCGTCGGGCCGCTCCTTCTCGATGATTCGCTCGATGATTTCGGTGGTGATCGGCTCGACGTAGGTGGCGTCGGCAAACTCCGGGTCCGTCATGATCGTGGCGGGGTTGGAGTTGAGAAGCACGACGCGCAGGCCCTCGGCCTTGAGCACGCGACACGCCTGAGTCCCCGAATAGTCGAACTCGCAGGCCTGGCCGATGACGATCGGGCCGGAGCCGATCACCATGACCGTGTGAATGTCGTCGCGACGAGGCACTTAGCGTCCCTTCATGAGGTCAAGAAAGCGGTCAAAGAGGTAGGAGGCATCGTGCGGTCCAGCCGCGGCCTCGGGGTGGTACTGCACCGAAAAGGCGGGCACGTCCAGGCATTGCAGGCCCTCGACCACGTCGTCATTGAGGCACACGTGGCTGACCTTGACCCTGCCGTAGCCGTTCGGTGACTCGCTGAGCCCCTCCAGTGGTGCGTCGACCGCGAATCCATGGTTATGGCTCGTGATTTCCACCTTGCCTGTGGTGCGGTCCATCACGGGTTGGTTGATGCCGCGGTGTCCAAAGCGGAGCTTGTAGGTGCCGTAACCGAGCGCACGGCCGAGCAGTTGGTTGCCAAAGCAAATGCCGAACAGGGGCACCTTGGCATCGAGGATTCCGCGCACCACCGCGACGGAGCGATCGGCCACGCCTGGGTCGCCAGGCCCGTTCGAGAAGAACACTCCGTCGGGCGCCAGCGCGAGGATGTCGCCCGCAGTCCAACTTGAGGGCACCACCGTCACCTTGATCCCGCGCGCAGCCATGAGCTCGGGGGTCATCGCCTTGATGCCGAGGTCAACAGCCACGACGTGGGCGACCGTCTCCGTGCCCTCAGGGGGCTCGATCGCGTAGTCTCCGTCGATCGAGACCTGGTCCGCGAGGTGCGCCCCTAGCATCGGCGGGGCGGACCTCACGCGCTCAATGAGCGTGGTGTCGTCGGCCAGCGCGTCACCCGAGAAGACTCCCGCGCGCATCGTGCCTGCGGATCGCAACGCCCGTGTGAGCTTGCGCGTGTCGATTCCGGACAGCCCCACGAT
>JBBRWX010000086.1:0-9671 GCA_038248935.1 Actinomycetales bacterium | reverse complement strand
AGATCCAAGCGCTCACCGCGCAGCTGCTGACGCTGACGACCAGCAAGAAAGGACCAGCAGCCAAGCCATCCTCGCGCGCACTTTCAAATGATTCTACGAATCAATCCTCGCGCGCATCTTGACATGATTCCTCGGGCCCACGCAAACGAATTTGGCGTCGGTCACATCGGGGAATTGGATGCCGATGCTCGTTCCCGTTCGTCGTGGGGCTCCGCAAGAACGCCACAAACGTCAACCGCGACCAGGAGGACCGGTTCTCCAAAGAGTCCAGCGCCACGCGGTCCCTCGTGCACCATGCTGCCGCGCGCCACCGCGGCAGGAAGGCAAGCGAGAGCCGGCTCCGCGCCATCGGTGGCAAGTCGTCACACGACTTGCAGTCAACGCGGGCCAGCTTCCTCCTGTCTCCTCTCAGGCGCTCGAAGCACCTAGCAGCAGCCGCTCGCCGACGGCAGCCAATGTGTCGCCATCGAGCTGACTCGCCCAAGTGTCCGAATCGCCCCGCGTCCCGTCGGCGGCGGGTGCCTCGCGCATCGTGAGCGGTTCGCTTCGGCGCGGTCGCACCACCATCCACATGGACCCGAGCACCGCAATTGAACGGGGCATCCACGCGATGACAATCGCGCCCTCGACCGCCACCGCGAGCACCACGAGTGCGACGCCACCCACGAGGAGGTGCCACGTGACGAAGATCGCTCGCCGGAGTCCAATCAACCGGGCTATGTAGCTCTTGATGCCGTGACTGCCGGCATGGCCAAGGCTCGCTCTCCGGTTCGGGCGACGGCCGACGGTGCGTCGAGTTTCGAGGTGATGGATTGGGTTGCCATTCTGGAGAGCTTCCGCCTATCAGTTGGGGCCACTCAAGGCGCCGGAAAACACGGCCTTGACCTTCCAGCGGACTGGAACGTCTACGGTGGAGGTAATGCCGACCGAGTGGTCGCGCACCGTTGGCACCAGGAGGACAGCAATGGAGACGATCACTACTACTTACACCGTCACGGGAATGACGTGCGGACACTGCGTAGCCGCAGTCTCGACGGAGGTCGGCCAGATCGACGGGGTCACCGCGGTCGAGGTCGAACTTGTGTCGGGAGGGACGTCCTTGGTTCGGGTTAGCGGGAAGGTTCCTGCCGATCTCGATGCCGTCAGCGCCGCCGTCGACGAGGCCGGATATGTCGTGACGGGCGTCGTGACGTGACGGACTCTTGGCGGTTGGTGCTCTTTGCCGTGGCACTTGTCGTCGCACTGGGCCTCGGTCTCGCTATCGGGACGGCGGCCGGGCCGATCACGGCCGAAGGTTCAGCGGTCGGCGCCGTGGTCCAGATCGGAGAGGTCTCATGAGCAACATCATTGAACTTGATATCGGCGGCATGACGTGTTCTTCCTGCGCCGCCAGGATCGAAAAGCGGCTCAACCGCATGGAGGGCGTCGAGGCGAGCGTCAATTATGCGACCGAGCGGGCGAAGGTCGCCCTTCCGGAGGGCACCACGGTGGAGGACGCGATCGCCTCGGTCGAGGCGACCGGCTACTCCGCGCGCTTGCGCGAAAAGTCCGGTGGGAGCAAGACCGAGGCAGGTGAGGCCGAGGCCCCTGCGGACGAAGTTTCCGCACTGCGCCATCGCCTGATCGTGTCGGCGGTCCTGAGCGCGCCGGTGCTCGTCCTCTCCGCAGTAGAGGTCCTGCAGTTCGACAACTGGCAGTGGCTGGCACTGACCCTCGCGGCACCCGTCGTGATCTGGGGAGGTTGGCCCTTCCATCGGGCGGCGTGGACGAATGCGCGGCACGCGGCCGCAACGATGGACACGCTGATTAGCGTCGGTACCCTCGCGGCGTTCACGTGGTCCCTGTACGCGCTCTTCTTCGGAGCGGCCGGTGAACCAGGGATGCGAATGGCATTCAGCCTCGTGCCCGAGCGCGGCGGCGGCTCGGCGGAGATCTACTTGGAGGTGGCGGCCGTAGTCACGGTCTTCATCCTTCTGGGACGTTGGTTCGAGGCCCGGGCCAAGAAGAGTTCCAGCGCGGCACTTCGGGCACTCCTGGAGATGGGCGCTAAGGACGTCGCCGTCCTGAAGGACGGCGTCGAGACTCGCATCGGTATCGACGAGCTGGCCGTGGGCCAGGACTTCGTGGTCCGACCCGGAGAGAAGATTGCCACCGACGGGCAGATTATCGAAGGGGCCTCAGCGGTCGACGCATCAATGCTGACCGGCGAGCCGGTCCCCGTCGAGGTTGGCCCAGGGGACTCCGTCACCGGGGCGACGGTCAACGCCGGAGGCAGGCTCGTCGTGCGTGCGACCCGGATCGGCGCCGACACCCAACTGGCTCAGATGGCGAAACTTGTCGAGGATGCGCAGACCGGAAAGGCGCCAGTACAGCGGCTTGCTGACCGCATCTCGGCGATTTTCGTCCCGATCGTCATCACCCTGTCCGTAGCGACACTTGGCTTCTGGCTGGGCGCTGGCGTCGGAACAGAGATGGCCTTCACCGCGGCCGTCGCGGTGATGATCATCGCGTGCCCGTGCGCGCTCGGTCTGGCCACGCCCACCGCTCTTATGGTGGGCACGGGACGGGGTGCTCAGATCGGCGTTCTTATCAAGGGCCCGCAGGTCCTGGAGTCGACCCGGCGCGTAGACACGATCGTGCTGGACAAGACCGGGACGGTGACCACAGGCAAGATGCTCCTGGTTGACGTCGTGGCTGCGTCGGGAACGGATCGCGACGACTTCCTCCGGACGGTCGGGGCATTGGAGGATGCGTCCGAGCACCCCATCGCCGCGGCGATCGCCAGCGGCGCACGGGAGCAGGTGGGCGACCTGCCCCCTGTCACGGGGTTCACCAGCCTTCAGGGACTGGGCGTCGAGGGGACCGTCGGTGATCGACAGGTTGTCGTGGGTCGCATGGGTTGGCTAGCCGAGCGCTGGTCCATGGCTCCAGAGCCGGCGCTCGCCGCCGCGCTGGACGCCGCGGAGTCGGCGGGACGCACCGTCGTCGCGGCCGGCTGGGACGGGCAGCTGCGAGGGCTGGTCATCGTCGCCGACACACTCAAGGCCACGAGTGCCCAGGCGGTACGGGAACTCATAGCGCTCGGCCTGCGTCCCGTGCTCCTGACCGGTGACAACGCCCGCGCCGCCAGGACGATTGCCGACGAGGTGGGGATCGACGAGGTCATCACCGAAGTGATGCCCGCGGACAAGGTCCGAATCGTGCGGGAGCTGCAGGAGGCGGGACGCGTGGTCGCGATGGTCGGCGACGGTGTCAACGATGCCGCAGCCCTGGCACAGTCAGACCTCGGCATCGCCATGGGCACCGGATCTGACGTCGCCATCGAGGCCAGTGACCTGACGCTCGTCCGTGGAGACCTGCGTGTCGCAGTGGATGCTGTTCGCCTGTCGCGCCAGACACTCAAGACCATCAAGGGAAACCTGTTCTGGGCGTTCGCCTACAACGTCGCGGCGATCCCGTTGGCGGTCTCCGGTTTGCTCAACCCCCTGATCGCGGGCGCCGCGATGGCCTTCTCGTCGGTGTTCGTGGTCACCAACAGCCTGCGTCTGCGCCGGTTCCGTGCGATCTCGACCACTGTCACCCCAGCAGGCGAAACGCATCGATTGGAGGTGCCGCAGGAGGCAATGTTGGCCGGCTGACCCAGTCGGAACCGGTGTTTGGGCCCAAACGACGGGTCAGTTCATCGTGCTCATCCTGCTGCCCGCCATCCTGGTCGTCGCCCTTGCCCACTTCACCCTGGGAGCAGTCTCGGGACCTCGGGGCCGTGCGCACGACGCGACTGAAAGTTTCGATGTCGAGACCCGACTTGCCACCCTCGTAGCCGGTTCACAGTGAAGAGCCAACCGTCGTCGTGCCAGAAGCGGCGCAACCAAGTGCACCCCGAAGTGCCCCACGTCCATCTGATCGAAAGGATCACATCATGAGCTACGGCATCACCCTTACCATCGACCAACCCTTCGAGCCAGCTCTCGCGGCCGTACGCGCCGCATTGGCCGACGAGGGATTCGGGATTTTAACCGAGATCGACATGGCGGCGACAATGAAGGCGAAGCTCGATGTCGACATGCCCGCACAGGTGATCCTCGGCGCGTGCAACCCCACGCTCGCCCATCGCGCGCTGCAACTGGAGGAGTCGATCGGATTGCTCCTGCCGTGCAACGTGGTGGTGGCCTCGCTCGGTGAGGGTCGCACCCGGATCGAGGCCCTTGACCCGCACGTGATGGTCACCCTCACGGGCAACGACGAGCTCGCGGCCGTCGCCGACGAAGCAGCCTCGCGGCTCGCCGCGGCGCTTCGACGGCTGGCATCGCAACCGACGGTGTAATCGCCTCGGCGGCGATGACGCCACGGATCTTCAACGACCCACGGGAATTCGCCTCTCGCTCGCCTGAGCTGAATTCGCAACGAGGGCCAATCACCCCGGCAGTGTCACTCACCCACCACGATTGACAAGAGCCGCACTGGAGTCTTGACGAGATCTTGAGGCGGCGCCGTGGAGCTTCTTGAGATGGCAGGACCACCATGGGAATTGTTCACGAAGCAAAATTCACAAGGAGGTTGTCAACATGATGGGATACGGATACGGCATGGGTGCCGGGGGTTGGATCGCGATGGCTGTGTTCTGGATCGGCGTGATCGGTCTGGTCGTCTGGCTAGTCGTTCGGGCCTTCCCGGCTAGCCGACGCAACGAGGGAGCGGGTGGCGGCCAGCCGGGCGCTACGCAGGGCGAGACCCCAGAGCAGGTTTTGGACCGCCGCTTCGCTGCCGGTGAGGTCGACGTTGCAACCTACGAATCGATGCGTGCGACCTTGCGCGCAAACCGAAGCGGGAAGTGACGTCCACGATGGGCGGGCGGCTACGGACGCTAGTGGTTCCGATTGTCGCGGTCGCCGCGATCCTGGGTTCTGGCGCGTGGATGCTGATCCAGGGACAGGGCGTTGGCAGTTGGGGCGGAGGAATGCACAACGGCGCGTCCTACGGGATGATGGGCGATGGCGGCCTCGGTGGTGTCAGTTCGAGCGGGGTTCGCGTGCCGGTCGTCGACCTAGTTGGCGCGCGCGAACGCGCTCAGGCGTTCGCGACGGAGCTCCGGCCGGGTCTAACGGTCGGCGAGGTGATGCAGTTCGACCGGCAGTACTACGCCGAGCTCGTCGAGGCCGACGGCTCGCTTGCAACGGAAGTCCTCATCGATCCCGTCTCAGGTGACGTGCAAATCGAGTTGGGGCCAGCACGGATGTGGAACACGAACTACGGCATGATGGCACGCGGCGATTCGGACCAGCGGATCAGCGCGACTGAGGCCCAGCGCCTCGCCGATGAATGGCTCGCGGGCCAGGCTGGCGCGGACGGGCTCACCTCAGCCACCGCCGATGCCTTTCCGGGTTACTACACGCTCCACACGCTGCGCGACGGGAAGGTCGACGGCATGCTTTCGGTGAACGCGACGTCCGGTGAGGTCTGGTACCACTCCTGGCACGGAGCCTTTGTCGAGATGTCCGAGGCACCGTGACGTCCTCTGGATCGCGTTCGGTGGCCCCGGTCGATGCTCACGCACCGGCCGGGCGTCGCTGGCGAGTGCTCGTCATCGAGGACGACGAGCCGATCGCGCGCCTGATCTCGGAGTACCTCGGAGCGGAAGGGTTCGATGTGAACGTGGCCCCAGACGGTGAGATGGGCGTCGGTAAGGCGCGTGCATGGGAGCCAGACGTAGTCGTTCTGGACCTGATGCTCCCGGGAATCGATGGGATCGAGGTGTGTCGACAGGTGCGAGCCTTCTCCGACGCTTACGTGATCATGTTGACCGCACGGACCGACGAGATGGACCGGGTGATCGGGCTGTCCGTGGGCGCGGACGACTATCTCGCCAAGCCCTTCTCCCCTCGTGAGCTCACGGCGCGAGTGCGCGCTATGTTGCGGCGTCCCCGTAGCCCCGACACGGGAGCCCCCGCTCGGGTCTTCGGGGACCTAGTGATCGACGCGGCTGGCCGAGAGGTTTCCGTGGCGGGTGAGCGGATCGCTTTGACCCGTACGGAGTTCGACATCCTCGACACCCTGTCGAGCCGACCCCGAGCGGTGCTCGCGCGCCGCGCACTTCTAGAAGCCGTGTGGGGTGGCGACTGGTTCGGCGACGACCACGTGATCGATGTTCACGTGGCCAATCTTCGACGCAAGCTCGGCGACGACCCGGCCGAGCCCCGATACGTACGGACTCTCCGTGGCGTGGGCTACCGGATGGGTGGCGGAATGTGAGAGCCACCGGTCGGCGAACGGGATTCGGCACACGTCTGCTCCTCGGCCACGCCCTCGTCATTCTCGCCGGAGGGATCACCCTGCTCGTCGTCGCCTTAGGGTTGGCTCCGGGGATGTTCCGCACGCACGTCGAGAACGCGGTAGGACCCATCTCCAGCGAACTGGCCACCCACCTGGACATGGCGTTCTCTCGGGCGATCCTGGTCTCCCTCGCCGTATCGATCGCCGTGGCCACGGTCACCGCCCTCGCAGTCGGATGGTTCGTGTCCCGCCGGGCCGTACGCCCACTGCGGGAACTGTCCGAGGCGGCGGGCGCTGTCGCTTCCGGCGACTACACAGTGCGTGTGCGTCGCTCGGGTTACGGCGCCGAGCTCGACTCCCTTGCCGACGCCTTCGGGCAGATGGCAAGCAGCATCGCACGGACCGAGCGTTCGCGGGCCGAGGTCCTGCGCGACCTTGCCCACGAACTTCGTACCCCATTGAGCACCGTGCGCGGATATCATGAGGCGATCGCGGACGGTGTCCTGCCTGCCGACCGGGTTACCTTTGAGCGCATCGACGCCGAGATCTCTAGGATCGAACGGTTAGTCGAAGACGTCGGTCGTGTGTCGATTGCTGAGGAGCGCGGGCTCAGCCTTCATCTCAGCGGGATCGCCGTAGGCAACCTGCTGACGGTCGCCTTGCACGCCGAGGAGCTTGCATTCGAAGCCAAGGGGGTGCGTCTTACCCTCCGACTTGACGCCAGTGCCCGATCGGTCATGGTCGACCCGGACCGGATGCAGGAGGTCCTCGTCAACCTCCTGGAGAACGCCCTGCGCCACACGCCTGCGGGCGGACACGTCGAACTGTCCGCACGATCGACTGCGGAGGGGATCGCGATCACCGTCAAGGACTCCGGAGACGGAATCACTGCCGAGCACCTCCCGCGCGTCTTCGAACGCTTTTACCGCGTCGACGACGGCCGTTCTCGCGGCGTCGGTGGGAGCGGGATCGGTCTCGCGATCGCTCGTGCGCTCGTCGAGGCCCAGACGGGCCACATCCGAGCGGAGAGCGCAGGGGCCGGGATGGGCGCCAGCTTCGTCGTGACCCTTCCGGCGCTAGGCTCTGACCGCAAAAACAGGTGACCTCACCACGGTCCGGGTGGTCCCGGCGGGCCAGGACGGTGCGCAGCCGCGAGAGGTGCTACAGCTGCTCACGCACCGGCCCTGGCCGACCCCGGCGGGGTGTGTGGGTGTTCATGTGAGGACCACTGCGGTGATGGATGCGGCCAGGACAAGGGGTGCGACGATCAACATCGCGGTGCGCCCGTACCGGGTCGCCCTCGGCAACCCGCGTAGGGGGAACAGGACCTGACGGACGATGAGGTACGCGGACAGTCCTCCTAAGAAGAGGAATCCGGCCGGTTCGGGTTGGACACGCCAGGCGATCAGGCCAGTGACCACAGCCAAGGCCGTAGCCGACGCGGACTCAAAGGTTTGGACAGGGATCCGCCTGGTGCCCACACGGCGGTCGGAGCCCCAGATGGCCCAACGCGACGTGGTGGGCAAGCCCGAGCAGCACCCAGCGAAGATGCACCCCAGCCGTCCCACGGCCTGTCCGACAAGAAGCCCTGGGATCGTTGCGTCGAGCAGGGAACCAATCGAAAGACCGAGCGCCCAGCCCCCCAGCACCAGGACCGACATTGCGGTGATGACGAACCCCTGCAAACTGAGACCGGCCAGTCCTGCGGTTCGTCCTTCTCGAAGATGCGTCAACCAGTAGTAGGCCTTGGCCCCGCCAAGCCCTAGGGCGCCCGCGGCGGCAGCCAAAGCAAGGACGGTACCCACGGGCATCCCGCTATTTCGCGCCAGCAGGCTCAACACGACTAACCCAAAGATGAATCCCATACCCACCAACAGAGGCCAGGACCCCGGTACGACCCCCGGTGCACGCATGTTCGCCACCGCAGCGAACGTCGAACGCCCAATGCCCGCGGCTGAGGGTAGACCAACAGCATTTCGTTGATCACCGCCGCTGGAGCTTGCCGTTCCTTCCGCAGTCACTTTCCAGCGGCCAGATGCTTTGCCGACGACCCTGTGGGTCAGGGCAATCGGCCCGCTGCCCGGTTGAACGTTGGTGTAGCTCGCGGTCGCGACGAAGGTATCGGCGTCCGTGGGGATTCCCTGGACATCGAGGCGTTGCCCCGAGAAGCGCACGGTCACATCTCGCGACTCGGACCCCGACGGAGCGGTGAACCAGTAGGTGACGCCGATGGCCTGCGGCTCGAGGTCCCCAAGGACCTTGAAAAGAGGGGGAGTGAACTCGAGCCCCCTTTTGGGGTTACGCGACCCACTGAGTCGGGCAAGCACGGGCCGGTCGATCGGCTGTCGCCGCGGCGCAGGGGCAGGCGCAGGGGCAGGCGCACGGGCGAGAGCCGGGGCGGTCGAGTGGCTCGACGGAGCCGAGGACAGGCCAAACGACGCGCCACGCACAGCCGCCGGACGGCCGGAAGCGGCCACGCGTAGAGCCGGGGCGAGCGTCGGATGATCAGCTCGCCCTGAAGGCAAGAAAGACCTTTGCATAAGCGCCGCTTGGCGACGCTTCTTCTTGGGTGACATCGAACCCTCCTACGGTGTGTGGGGTTGCGCGAATGGCGGGGCACTCTCGCCGCGGATCATTCCCGAGTCCCCATCGATGCAGCGACGGACGCCGGGCCCCGAGCAGGCCGCTCGTGGCCGCGCGACGTGCCGCCCCGATCGCCTTCGTTGAACGCGGCAAGTTCCGCGCGAACTTTCCCCACCATTCACAGTTGCGTCCTTCCGGTCGTGAGGACTCACTCTCCGACGTCCCCAGTCAATGCGCCGCGCGTCATCGCACTGTCATGTGACGATCAAGTTCTGATGGAGACCGTCGCTGAACCACCATCAGCTCCCGGCTGTCGCGCGTGGCTTCGTGACAAGCTCCGGCCGGGCACAAAATGATCTAGGACATCGGGGTGCATGACGTGGTGCCTCAGTGTTTGGGGGCGGCGCCCAGACGGTCGCGAGCGGCCGGACTGAGGGGTCTCTTCGTCTCGGCGCCTAAGCGGCTTCTTTAGGCCGCGACGGCCTCGCGAAAGGCGCGTCGGATGCGGGCGTCACTAGGTTGGTGTTAATGCGTCCGGGGACCACGAGCATCTGGGCCATTCCGATGCGGAGCGCGCGCGGGGCCATGAGAAATGTCTTCCATGGTGGATTGTCGATTGGTTCGACGACGCCGATGCGACCAACATTCTGACCCTAGTCGCCCACCCTCTGGTGAGTCTCGGGTCGATCGAATTCTTGGCCGTACCCGCATGTAGGCTCCGAGAATGCGGACTCCGGGACCATATCGCTCCAGTGGGGCCGACCTGCCTTTCGGCTCCCCCACCTCCCGTCATGGCGTTGCCATGGAGGGGTACTTCT
>JBBRWX010000085.1:0-9924 GCA_038248935.1 Actinomycetales bacterium | reverse complement strand
CGGTACTGTCGTCAAGACGGTTGCCTTCGGCGCGTTCGTGTCCCTCAGCCCAGGCAAGGACGGTCTGCTGCACATCTCGCAGATCCGCAAGCTCGTGGGTGGCGCTCGCGTTGAGAACGTCGAAGACGTGCTCTCCGTGGGTCAGAAGGTTCAGGTTGAGGTCACCGAGATCGACCCGCGCGGCAAGCTGTCGCTTGGCGTGGTCGACGCTCCCGGAGCATCAGCCGATGCGGGAGCAGGCAGTGACGACGAGGGCGACAACTAGGCAGTAAACGACTCGGCGGTCAACAACGCTGAGTAGTAAGAGCTCGTCTCCAACGAGGGCGGTCCCTGGAAGCAGGGGCCGCCCTCGTTGCGTTTCGCCCCGTGCGGCGGCGGCGCTGTGGGCAGGCGCGTCAGACGGGCTAGGCTCACCCTCATGCCTCATCCGCTTCCACTGGTCTCGTCGACGTCCCCTCAGGCCCACATGATCGTCGAGCAGGATCACGGCGCGGTGATCCGGCGCACGGTCCTTCCAGGCGGTGTGCGGGTGTTCTCGCAACACATCCCAGGAATGCGGTCGGCCACGATTGGCGCGTGGATTGGCGTCGGTTCGCGCGACGAGGGCCCCGAGCACGCTGGCTCTACCCACTTCCTGGAGCATTTGCTCTTCAAGGGCACAGCGACGCGCACCGCGCTCGACATCGCGGAGTCCTTCGACCGCGTCGGCGGCGAATCAAACGCCGCCACCGCCAAGGAATACACCTGCTATTACGCCCGTGTCATCGACGTTGACCTCCGCATGGCGACGTCGGTCATCCTGGACATGGTGACGTCGGCCACGTTGCGCGAGGACGAGTTCGAGCTCGAGCGCGGAGTCATCCTGGAGGAACTCGCGATGGCCGACGACGACCCTGCGGACGTGGCCCACGAGCGTTTCTCCGAGGCCGTGCATGGCGGCCACCCGGTGGGGAGGCCCATTGGCGGCACCCCGGTGATCATTAAGGCCGTGACGCGCGAGGCCGTGTGGGAGCACTATCGCCAGCACTACGTGCCCGAGGGTCTCGTCATCACGGCGGCAGGAGGGGTTGACCACGACGAGTTATGCGGGTGGGTCCTTGAGGCTCTCGACGCTGGAGGTTGGGCGCTCGACCCCGCGGCAGTCCCACTTGGGCGCAGGGATCCGTTCGCGAAGGTCATTGCCACCAGCACTCCTCGTGTCGACGTGCCGCGCGACATCGAACAGAGCCACATTGTCATCGGCTGCGAGGGGCTGCGGGCGGCCGATCCGCGCCGCAACACCATGGGCGTCTTGTCGACCATCCTGGGAGCGGGGATGTCATCCAGGCTGTTCCAAGAGGTGCGCGAAAAGCGCGGGCTGGCGTACGCGGTGTATTCGTTCGCACAACCGCTCGCGGAGGTGGGCCAGTTTGGCATGTACGCCGCGTGCGGCACCTCGAAGGCGGATGAGGTGGCGGGCCTGCTCATGGCCGAGCTCGAACGAATGGCGTATGACGTGACGCCTGGCGAACTCGAGAGGGCGAAGGGCCAGATTGCTGGAGGCACCGTGTTGAGGCTCGAGGACTCGTACTCGCGGATGTCCAGGCTCGGCAAGGCCGAATTGGCCTTCGGTGAGTTGTGGAGCATCGGCGAGGCGCTCGACCAGGTGCACGCGGTGACGGGAGATGGTGTGGCCGCGCTTGCCGCCGAGCTCGCCGCCCGTCCTCGTGTTGAGGTGCGGGTAGGCCCCGCTGCTTAGGTCGCGCCTCGAGCCGCGGGTAGTCTCGACTCATGATCAACGTGGCTGTGCTTGGTGCATCTGGACGTATGGGTGGCAACGTGGTGCGGGAGGTCGAAGCGGCCGACGACCTCGTGCTGGTCGCTTCCCTCGACATGGACGACGACGTGGTGGCCGCGGCCCACGCCGGCGCGCACGTGGCCGTGGACTTCACGGTGCCAAGCGCATCTGAGGCAAACGTCCACGCGCTCATCGATGCAGGGATCCATGCCGTCGTCGGCACGAGCGGCTGGACGCAGGACGCGCTCATGCGCGTCGAGGATCACCTCAAGGAGCGCCCGGAACTCGGCGTGCTGATCGCTCCCAACTTCGCTCTGGGGGCCGTGCTCGCGATGCGCCTGTCCGCGGCCGCCTCCAGGTACTTCGAGTCCGTGGAGATCATCGAGCTTCACCACCCCGATAAGGTCGACGCCCCCTCGGGCACGGCCGCGCACACGGCGGCGGGCATCGCTGCGGCGCGGCTCGCGGCGGGAGTGGGCCCTTCCCCGGACGCCACGACTCAGGACCCCGATCACGCGCGCGGGGCACTCGTGCATGGCGTGCGGGTGCATGCGGTGCGCTTGCGCGGGCTCGTCGCCCACGAAGAGATCCTCATGGGAAACCCGGGGGAGCAGTTCACCATCAGGCACGACAGCTTCGACAGGGTGAGCTTCATGCCCGGGGTGCTCTTAGGCATTCGCCAGGTGGGGCTCCACACGGGTCTCACCGTTGGCCTCGAGAACTTCATGGACCTGTAGTGGGTCTGCTGCGCAAGCGCGGATTCTTGGCCGCCGCGGCGACCAGCTCGATCGTCGCGCTGTACTTCGCGCTCGTCGCAGGTCGCGCCGTGGTATTCATCGGGACGAGCGACCCGGTCGCGAGGGTGATGGGGATCGCCCTCTTGCTCTTTCCCGCACTGGGAGCGTGGTGGCTCTTTCACGAGTGGCGCTTGGGCACCGCGGTGCAGCGCATGGCCGACGAGCTAGAGGGCGAGGGCAGGTTGCCCATCCACGACGGGGAGCAGGACGCTCGCGGCCGCCTCACCGGCGAGGCGCAAGAGGCGGTCTTTGAGGTTGCCAGGCGTGGCGTGGAACTCAGGCCCGAGGACTGGGCGGCGTGGTTCCACGTGGCGTACGCCTATGAGGCAGCAGGCGACAGGTCGATGGCGCGCAAGTCGCTCAGGCACGCGGCCAGCCTGTATCGGATGCGTCGCGCGGCGCAGCGAGCGGCAAAGTCATAGCAGCGAAGTGGCAACAGCGACGTGACGTCGAATCCTTCGAGTCAGTGAACTGACCGCAGTGAGCCGACCGCGGTGAGCCGACCGCGGAGAAGCCCTAGGCCTCGAGCGATGCGTGCCAGAGCTTTTCGGGGATCGCGATTCCGAGGCCATCGAGCTGGCGCACCACACCCGATTCTGCAAAGCCTGCCGACCGCAAGAAATCCTCCCGCACGGAGTCGTTCGAGAGTGACCACAGCTTCATCTCGGTGGCTCCGTGAGCCTTGAGGTGATCGACGGCCGCTGCAAGTAGTCGCGAGCCGTGGCCCCTGCGTCGGCGCTCTGGGTCGACCTCGAACGCCACAATCTGGCTTGGCGGCGCGACGGCGGCAAAGCCCACAACTGCGCCGTCGTGTGTGGACACGAACACCACGTGACCAGGAGTCGGCGGCTTGGAAATTGAGTTTGCCCATCCGGTCACGATCGCGTCGTGGTCGAAAGCTTCGTGGCGCTTGCGGCCGAGCCGCTCGCCGATGGCGCCAACCCAGGAGTCAATCTGGATGCGTCCGATGGCTTCTTCGTCGCCTGCGCGGGCGGGGCGAACTGCGACGTCTGGAGTGGGGGAGGCGCTCATGGTTCCGAGCGTACGGCCTCGAGCACCGCTCGTGTACGGCCAAACGTCCGGTCCTAGCCCCAACCGAGCGCGCGAAGCCCCGCGGCGACGCCCGCCGCCACCGCAACCACCACGATGAATGGCGCCTTGCGCCACAACAGCAAGGCGGCAACCGCAACGGCGGGCACGCGCGCATCGACGGCGACGCCCGTTCCGGAAGTCAGGGTCTGCTTGGCGACCAGTGCGGCGAGAAGGCACACGGTGAGAAGGTCAGCGGTTCTCCTGACGGCCGGATGCGCGAGCCATGTTTCGGGGATGAGGTGGCCGGTGAGTTTGATCCCGAAAGAAAGCAGGGCGGCCACGAGCAACGCGATCCACCAGATCATTTCCGGCTCCATTCGCCGATGGCAACCGCGATGGCGGCGGCGATGAGCAGCGGCAGGCCGGCGGGCAGAAGGGGGGTGAGGGCGAGCGTGAGCACACCGGCGAGCGCCGCGGTCCATCGCGCGTGTGGCGTCTTGAGGTGGGACCACAAGAGCCCGAGGAACGCCGCGGCGGCTGCCGCATCAAGGCCCCACGCGTTGGGGTCGCCGATGCGCGAACCGGCGAGCGCTCCGGCAAGCGTGAAGGCGTTCCACAGGATGTAGACGGACACGCCTCCCGACCAGAAGCCGACCTTTCGCGACTCTCGCGTCGGCTGGGCCAGCGCCACGGCCGTGGACTCGTCGATCGTGAGCTGCGCGGCCACGGCCCTCGTGAAGGGGTGCATGGGCCGCAGCGTCGGCGCAAGGAGAGCCCCGTACGAGATGTGGCGCAAACCCAGCATGGTCGACGTGGTGACGGCCGCGAGTGGCGAGCCGCCGACCGCGAAGATACTCGCGAAGGCGAACTGCGAGGCGCCTGTGAACATGAGGGCGCTCAGTGCGACCGTTTGCCATATGCTCAGGCCGCCGGCCACCGCGAGTGCTCCAAAACTAATTCCGTACGCGCCCGTCGCCAGGCCGATTGACATGCCTTGCTTGAGAGCGGCCGATCGAGCCTCGGTCTCGTCGCCTGGCGTGTCGCCTGGTGTGTTACCTGGTGTGTTGCCTGGCGTGTCGCCTGGTGTGTTGCCTGGCGTGTTGCCTGTCGCGTTGTCGGGAGTGTTGTCCGCCGGTGGGTCGCCGGCGATATCGGAACTACGGCTCACGCGGTCCGCCCGGCCACGCGAGCTCTGCTCCCGCTGCATCGAATAAGCGTGGGCGCGGAGTGGAGGCAAGGAGCCCTGCCTCCAGGTTGTCCTCGGTGGCGACCCAGATATCGGCGGCTTCAAGTTCCTCGACGCCTGGCATCAACGTCTGGTGCCTGCCCTCATAGGTGTAGTCGAGGCGCTCTGGAACGGCGCGACTGTGAAGGTTGTGGGGGACGTGGTGAATCTCGACTCGTTCTGCGCCGGCGAAGTCGATCGCGACCTGGGTCAGCGCGATTGCACCTTCCGTGACGAACCCGTTGCGTTGCTGATCCGCCGCAATCCAGTAGCCGATCTCCAGGATGCCCGGGCCCAGGCGCGTGTGAAGCCCGGTGCCACCCACGTAGGCGCCGGAGTCACGCCGGAAGATACCCAGGACGAATCCGGCACCCTCATCGAATTCGCGGATGAACGTCGCGAGCAACTCGGACCTGTCAATGAGGCTGAGAGGTTCATCGCGAGCCCACGGCATCCATGGCGCCAAGTAGTGCCTGCTCGCAAAGACGACGCGCGACATTTCCTCGGCATCGGTCGCCTCGTAGCAACGCAGTACGAGGCGTTCGGTCTCGATGCGTCGCGGGATGTGCCACGGGGTTTCTCGCATGCGCCGATTGTGGCATGCGCCGCGAGCCATGGCGCCCCTAGGGCGACAAGGTGCGACGGGCGTACGTGACGAAGCGGTACGTGAGCCCGCCGTCACTGAGCGCCCACGGCGACTTCGCGTCGACCTGCCAAGAACGCGCGGGGATATCTGGTGCGAAGGTGTCTCCGGGAACCGTCAGGTCGATCTCTGTGATCTCGAGGGCATCGGCCACGTCGACCGCGGCGGTAAACAGGCTCGCGCCTCCGATGATCCACCGTGTGGCGTCCTCCGCGAGGTCGCCCGTCTCGACAAGGGCATCGGCACGTTCGAGGGCGCCCGCGAGGGAGCCCGCGATGGTCGCGCCCTCGAGGGCGTCGAGAGACGTCACGACGATATTGGTGCGGCCACGCAGGGGACGGAAGCGCTCAGGCAGCGATTCCCACGTGTGCCTACCCATGATCACTGCGTGACCCTTGGTGAGCTTCTGGAAGCGCGCCAGGTCCTCCGGTAGGCGCCACGGCATGTCGCCCTGGAAGCCGATGACGGCTCGGCCGTCGTCATCGCGAGCCTGGGCCCAGATCGCCTTGATGGGCATCGGCGCTAGACCGCCATGGTTCTAGACGGCAATCGGGGCTTTGATGCCCGGGTGATAGACGTAGTTGTCAAACACCACGTCGTCGATGTCGTAATCGAGCAACGAGTCCTTCGCGGCAAGGCGCAGGGTGGGGTACGGGTACGGCTCGCGGCTCAGCTGGAGCGCTACCTGCTCCATGTGGTTCGAGTAGATGTGGCAATCGCCCCCCGTCCACACGAAGTCGCCCACCTCGAGGCCGGTCTGCGCCGCGATCATGTGGGTGAGGAGCGCGTACGACGCGATGTTGAAGGGCACGCCCAGGAACAGGTCCGCGCTGCGCTGATAGAGCTGGCACGAGAGCTTGCCGTTTGCCACATAGAACTGGAACAGCGCGTGGCACGGGGGCAGGGCCATCTCGTCGATGAGCGCGGGGTTCCACGCGGACACGATGTGGCGGCGAGAGTCCGGATTGCTCTTGATGGACTCGATCACGTTTGCGATCTGATCGATGTGGCGGCCGTCGGGAGCCGGCCAGGAGCGCCACTGGTAGCCGTAAACGGGGCCAAGCTCGCCATCGGCATCGGCCCACTCGTCCCAAATGCTGATGCCGCGCTCCTGGAGCCAGCGCACGTTCGTCTCGCCGCGCAGGAACCACAGCAGTTCGCCCACGATCGAGCGAGCGTGGACCCTCTTGGTGGTGAGCAAAGGGAAGCCTTGGCCGAGGTCATAGCGAATCTGGCGGCCGAATGTCGACAGGGTGCCCGTGCCGGTGCGGTCGCCCTTGACGGTGCCCGTGGCGAGCACGTCGCGCAACAGGTCCTCATAGGGGGTGGGAATCGCAGTCACGCGCCTAGGTTACGCCGACGGCTGGGTCGGGGGCGGGCGGCACGGCGGCGCGCGTCACGAATAGGCGACGGTCCGCGCGACGAGGGCCGTCATCGATTCGACCGCCCGGCGTCGTCGTTTGAGACACGGACCTCGACGCCCGGACGCGGGTACCGTGTCAAGAGTCCAGCCTTGCCGCTTTCCCCACAAGGAGTCCCCATGGAGCCCCTCGACCTCAATGAGTTGGCCGCCCAGCATCTGGCGGCGGCCCGCGTAGCCTCGAACGGCCGCAGTTCCGCCAAGCTCATCGGCGACCACACCAAGCTCTTGCGCAAAAACCTCATCGCGCTCGCGGCGGGGTCCAGCCTGCAGGATCACGAGAGTCCAGGCGAGGCGACGCTCTTTGTCCTTCAGGGGCAGGTTGAGTTTCACGCGGACGGCGAGTCCGTCACCCTCGACGCCGGGCACCTCATCGAGATTCCGCCGACGCGGCACGGCCTCACCGCGTTGACGGATGTGGTCGTGGTGCTGTCCGTCGCAAAGGTTTAGCGGCGGGCGTCGTGGCGGTTCGAGGTTTGGCATGCCCCCCTTCACGCCGCGAACCAATTGAGTGCCCGACACGCGTGCTGTCGAGGCCTACCCCACGCACTCGACGGCGTGTGTGTGGCTTGAATGGTTCGTACCGTTCGAGGCATCGTGCCAGCGGGTCCAGCGGGTCCAGCGCGCGGTGCGGACTGTCGATTTCGCCAGGCCTCCGACACACCGATGAGACACGCCGACGCGGTAGGTTTAGCACATGACCAACCCTGCGCGGCCGTTCGGCACAGTGCTGACCGCCATGGTGACGCCGATGCACGAAGGTGGCGCCGTCGACCTCGCAGCTTCTCAGCGCCTGGCCAAGTATTTGGTGTCTCGCGGCTCCGATGGCCTGGTGCTTTCCGGCACCACCGGCGAGGCGCCGACCACGCACGCACCGGAGAAGGTCGACCTCCTTCGCGCGGTGCGCGATGCCGTCGGCCCTGGCGTCACGATCCTCACCGGCGCCGGCTCAAACGACACCGCTCACGCCGTGCGCATGGCAGAGCAGGGCGCTGAAAACGGCGCGGACGGCATCCTCGCACTCACGCCGTATTACTCCAAGCCGACTCAAGCGGGAATCGTGGCGCACTTCAGGGCGATCGTGGGCGCCACCGCGCTCCCTGTCCTGGTCTACGACATCCCAGGCCGCACCGGCGTCGCTATCGGTGAGTGGGCGTACGACGAGCTTGCGGCGATGAGTCGCATCGTCGCCGTCAAGGACGCGACGGGTGACGTGGCGAGCGCCACGGCGCGCATCGAGCGCACGGGCCTTGCCTGGTATTCGGGCGACGACGCTCTCACTCTTGACTTCTTGCGCGCGGGCGCGGTGGGCGTGGTCTCCGTGTCGTCGCACATCGCGTCGCGCGAGATCGCGGCCATGATCGCCGCCTTCGAGGCAGGCGATGCCACCGAAGCAGAACGGATCCACGAGGCCCTTCTACCCGTGCACGCCGCAGTATTCAATGGTCCTGGCGCCACCAATGCCAAATCCGCAATGTACTGGGCAGGAGTGATTCCAGGCAGGGCTATGCGCCTGCCACTCCTTCCCGCAACCGACGCCCAATACGGCGCCCTGACCGCGGCCCTGGAGGCCGCAGGAATGACTCGATGAACTTTCACCCCGAACTGCCAACCCCGCCCCCTCTTGCCGACGGCACCCTGCGCATGGTGGCGCTCGGTGGCCTTGGCGAGGTTGGCAGGAACATGCACGTTGTCGAATACAACGGCCGCCTTCTCATCATTGACTGCGGAGTCCTGTTCCCCGAAGAGAACCAGCCAGGTGTTGACCTGGTGCTTCCGGACCTCAGCTACCTCGAGGACAGGCTCGACGACATCGAGGCGCTCGTGCTCACGCACGGCCACGAGGACCACATCGGCGCCGTGCCATATTTGCTCCGCATGCGCCAGGACATTCCCATCCTCGGTTCGCAGCTGACGCTCGCCTTCTTGGAAGCGAAGCTCGCGGAGCACCGCATCAAGCCGATCACGCTCGCAGTCAAGGAGGGCCAGAGGGAGAAGATTAGGGCCTTCGACCTCGAATTCGTCGCGGTCAACCACTCGATCCCTGATGCCCTCGCGGTGTTCGTCCGCACGCCAGCGGGCACGATCCTCAATACCGGCGACTTCAAGATGGACCAGTTGCCGCTCGACGGCCGCATCACTGACCTGCGCTCGTTCGCCCGCTTTGGCGAGGAGGGCGTCGACCTCTTCCAGGTGGACTCCACCAACGCGGAGGTCCCAGGCTTCACCACGTCCGAGATCGAAATCGCGCCGACGCTTGACAGGCTGTTCGCGAACGCGACCGGCCGCATCGTGGTCGCATCGTTCGCCAGCCACGTGCACCGCGTTCAGCAAGTGATCGACGCCGCGCACACTCACAAGCGCCGCGTCGCGTTCGTGGGCAGGTCGATGGTGCGCAACATGGGCATCGCCGCGGACCTTGGATTCCTCAATGTGCCAGAGGGCATCCTCGTGGATCCAAAGAAGGCCGACCAGATGCCCCCTGAGCAGGTCGTCTTCATGTCGACGGGCTCTCAAGGCGAGCCCATGGCGGCGCTCAGCCGCATGGCAAACGGCGACCACAAGGTCGAGGTGGGCAAGGGCGACCTGGTGATCCTCGCGTCGTCGCTCATCCCCGGAAACGAGAACGCGGTGTTCCGCGTCATCAACGGGCTGTTGCGCCTCGGTGCGACCGTGGTGCACCAATCGAACGCGCGTGTGCACGTCTCCGGCCACGCGAGCGCGGGCGAGTTGCTGTATTGCTACAACATCCTGCGCCCCAAGAACGTGATGCCGATTCACGGCGAGGTGCGTCACCTGCTTGCCAATGGCGCGTTGGCCATCAAGACCGGCGTGCCTCCCGAGCGCGTCATGTTCGCCGAAAACGGCGTGGTCGTCGACATGAAAAATGGCAAGGCTCAGATTGTGGGCGCCGTTGAGTTCCACAATATGTATGTGGACGGGTCATCCGTGGGCGAGGTCACCGAGGCCGAGCTCAAGGACCGTCGCATTCTGGCCGACGAGGGCTTCGTGTCCGTGTTCGTGGTCATG
>JBBRWX010000084.1:0-9934 GCA_038248935.1 Actinomycetales bacterium | reverse complement strand
CGACGTATCCGCCTCGGCCAACTCCATCGACGGCGCCACCTTGCTGCCACTGCTGAATGGGCTTGCGTTCTACAAGATGCAGATGACCACGGGCACCTCGGCGGCGCGAGTGGCGAGCCAGCAGGTCTCGTCGGCGACCAGCGTCGCCAGCCTCGGTGGAGCGTTGTGGGACGACGACAATGACGCCACCTCACCGAGTGCTTCCGGATGGACCAGCGGCTCCACGCTGTTCCAGAACGAGGCCTCAAACGACACGACGACTGGAGCGGCGCCCCCGAACCCGGCCGACGTCTTCGGCGCAGGGATCAACTCGACACACGGCCTCTCGTCGGGTCCATTCACCCTGGACACTCGTGCCGACGACGCTCGCGTCGGGAGGGCAGGCGCGCGCACCACCCAGGCGTGCACCACGGGCCTGACCTTCAACGTCCCCATTGGCGCGCCTTGTGGGATGGGCTCGGTCACCGGCGCAGGCAATACGGCGAGTATGACGCTTTCAGTGGACAGCCACACTGTCTCGTTCGCAAGCGTCGCAACCTCGCCCGAGCCCTCCGATCGCGCGTGGGCCGCCCGATTCGCGACCGTCGCAGGTAACGCGTCCGTGGGATGCACGGTCGTGTTGGGCGGAACGTCCGGTTGCACGTCCGCTGGCGCGCAGAAGACCATCGGTTCCGTCGTGGTTGGCGGGACTGGCGGTGATATCTGGGACGGCGCGGGCAATTACCTTTTTAAGCTCACCAACTACGCGGACTCCGTTTCCGTCCAGCGTGGCGTGTCCGCGCCTGCGGCGGTTCCGCTCTGGACCAGGACCGGTTCCATCTCTTACTACGACGGCACCGCATATCAAAACCTTTCGCTCGGCACAGGTACCGTTGGGCACATCGACATCGGACCAGCCACATTCACCACGTCACTCGCCACCATCACCGCCGCAGGCGCCATCGACGTGACGAGCACCAACTTCGACCCGCGATCCACCGCGAACTGCAAGGGGGGTACCGGTTGCTCGGTATCCGCTGGCAATGGTTGGGTGCAGGTCGTTGTGTCCTACGACATTGTGCCCGCTGGTACGTCGTCCTTCACGCCCTGGACCATGACGGTCATCACCACCATCAATGGATCTCAGGCGGCGGCACTTTTCAAGGAGAGTCCCAATGCTCCTTAAGCGAATACGGCGCGGACGGCGCGAAGAGAGCGGCTTCACACTAGTGGAGTTGCTAGTCTCGATGACCATCTTTTCGCTACTCATGGGTATCATCCTGAGCCTCATGGTCACCATGATGTACCAGGCAAAGGACAACCTCGGTCGTCAGCGTGCGGTAGAGCAGGGACGGCTGGGCCTGGCGCAGATCGACAGGCAGATCCGCTCTGGCAACCTGATCCTTGACCCGTCGGGGGACTTGACCGCTGGCGTGCCGAGCAACTACTCGCTACGCATCTACACGCAGGAGGGTGGCGAAGATCTGTGCGTGCAGTGGCGCGTGATCTTCTACGGCACGAGCCAGCTGGGGCAACTGGAGTATCGCGAGTGGAAGCCCGCCGACACGACCACGGTCACCCCGTGGAGCCGCGTGGCCTCCAATCTAGCCAAGCCGCCGGTCGCCTTCTCGGCCGCGAATTCGCAGTCGTGGCCGCCCTTCTGGGTGGATACCACCCTGCCGACGGGCACCGACGCTCAGAACATCCGCATCACGCTGCGCCTGGGAGACCCCGACGTGAAGGCGGGGTCCAAGCCGCAGGTGTTGACCTCCGTTGTCACGGGGCGCAACACCGTGTTCGGGTACCCGTCGCTCACCTGCAACACTGTGCCAACGCCGTAAGGAAAGGGAGAATTGCTATGTCTCGCTTCTTCACCACCCGCCGCCGGGATGAATCCGGCGTTGCCCTCGTCATGGCGATGGGAGTCGCACTCATGGGGATCATGGTCGCAGGTGTAGTGGTGACCATGACCATCGTCGCCGCGAATGACTCCGGTCGCGACCGCGTCCGCACCGCAGAGGTGCACACCGCAGAAGGCGCCGTCGACACCACCATGGCCATCCTGCAAACAGCCACGCCGTGTCCTAGCCCCGCGTTCAGCGGCACCACGTACGGGTCAGGCACGTCGGCTACCACGGTGGAGGTGACGATCGAATACTACAAGGACGCCACCAAGCTCACGTGTAGCAGCGGTGTCCTGTCGGCGGTCCCGAGCCGAGCGGAAATCACGGCGACGTCAACAGCAGTCCAGAGGCAGCAGGGACTGCAGCCGGTTCGCAAGCTCCAGTCCAACGTCAACCTGACACCCGTCTACTCGCCGGGTGCCACCGCGGCCATCTTCTCCGCGAGCGGCCTGGGCACCAGCGCAGCGTTCCACCTGGCGCCCGGAACCCCGGGCGAGAGTGCCAACGTGTGGATCGACAGCGGCGACTGGTCCTGCACAGGCGGGTCGAGCCAGATCAAGACCGTCGGCTCGGTCTTCGTGCCAGCGGGCGGCTTCACCCTCGCAAACAACTGTGTGGTCGACGGCGACGTGTGGGTGCAAAACAACCTCACCACGACCAACTCGTCAGAGGCCAACGCCATCAGTGGCTCCATGGTTGTCCGCTCGGGCAACCTCAGCCTGGCTAAGCCGATCACGATCACCGGCACCGCAAAGCTCGGCAAGGCGACCGACACCGACCTCACGGCGCTCGGTGGCATCACCGCAAATATGGGCGCCGCCGCGATCCCCAACCTCACCTCAGTGGGACTGCCCAAGATCGAGTGGGTGCCCTCGACCTGGACCGCTCAGGGCTTCACGGTGAAGGCGGCGGCCGACTTCGGCGTGCTGATGAATACGTCGTGGGGCGGCAGCGGAAACAGCCCGTGCGCCACGTGGAAGAACACCACGCCGATCGCGCTTCCCGCGGGCAAGACCGTCTACTACCTGCCCTCGGCGTGCTCAGGCACCATCGGCATCCAGAAGGGCGCGCTCGAGTTGCACGGCGATACCGCGATCATCCTCAACGGGCTCAGCGTCACACAGTCGTTCACCGTGACGTCCGTGGGCGGCGCCCACAAGCTGTGGATCATCGTGCCGTACTCGGCGCCCACCACGGGCTCGAGGGGCCTCGAATCCAACTCGACGAGCATCACGTTCGACGCAAACACCGAGGCGTTTCTCTACGCGCCAGGAACTGTGAGCATGAACCCACACGGAAACTACCGCGGGCAGATCTACGGGGGCACCGTCAACCTCAAGAACGACTCCGACATGGTGTACGAGAACGTGGGCGTGCCAGGCGTCGACCTGGGCGCAGGCACCAGTTCGATCGTCGGGTTCAAGGTCGAACTCGTGAACAAGCGCGAAGTGTCGTAACCGGACGTCGTGGTCGTCTTCGTTTCGGCGTGCCTGGGATTACTGTGCGGCTCCTTCACCAACGTCCTCATCGCCCGCGTGCCAGCGGGGGAGCAGTGGCGCACGGGCTCCAGCAGGTGCCCCCAGTGTCGCACCGATCTGGCCTGGTACGACAACGTCCCACTGCTGTCGTGGCTGCTGCTCCGGCGCCGATGCCGCCACTGTCAGGAGCCGATTTTGTGGCGCTACCCGCTGGTCGAGTTCACAGTGGCGATCATGTTCGCCTTGGTAGCGTGGGTGTTCGGGGCAACCGTGCTGGCGGTTGCGCTGGCGTACCTGGCCGTGATCACCGTGGCTCTTGCGGCGATCGACCTGGAGCACAGGCGCCTGCCCGACGCGCTGACGTTGCCCGCGTACCCCGTGCTGGCGGTGTTGATCGCGACCCACGCGGGCATCGAGCACGAGTGGTGGATAGTGGCCCGCGCACTGATCGGCGCGGCAATCGTGGGCGGCGTGTACCTGGGTCTGTGGTTGGCGTACCCCAAGGGCATGGGCTTTGGCGATGTGAAGGCCGCAGGGATGCTGGGCCTGGCGCTCGGCGCCGTGGGTTGGGGCGCGATTGCGGTGGGCGCGATCGCGGGGCCGCTAATTGGGGGAATGGTAGGGGTGGCCGCGATGATCCGTACTCGACGGGCCCGCGGAGTGGCGATTCCTTATGGACCCTGGCTCATCGCGGGCGCATGGCTTGGGATTCTCGCAGGGGACGGGATCGGACACCGATATGTGGAGTTTGTGACGGGTGGCTTGAGTTGATGACCAAAGTGTCCGATAGCACTACCGAACCTCGGAAGAAGGGGGAAATGTGGCCATCCACCGATTAGGCCTCGACCTCGGCTCGACGCACGTGCAACTTGCTGAAGTCGAATTTGCCAATAAGAACGCAGTGGCGACCGGAGCGGGAGTCCTCACGGGCTTCGCAGAGGTCCCCATTCCCCGCGGCTCCCTCGAGGGTGGCCAGGTGGTCGACGTAGGCGCTGTCGCGAGCGCCATTAGAAAGGCCGTCTCGATCGTGTCGCCCAAGTCAAAGGACGTCATTATCGGGGTGGGTGCCGAGAGCGTGGTCGTTCGAGAGATCGAACTGCCAGAGATGCCGATGGCTCAGTTGCGATCATCGCTACCGTTCCAGGTGCAGGACATGCTCCCCATGTCGATCGACGAATCGGTGCTTGACTTCTTTCCGACAGGAGCGCACGACGGAGCAAACTCCACGATGCTACGTGGCATCATGGTCGCGGCGCCTAAGTCGTTGGTTGCGCAAAATCTGGTCGCCGTCGACAGCGCAGGGCTCAAGACAATTGGCGTCGACATCAACGCGTTCGCACTGATGCGCGCCCAGTTCGCAGGGGATCTGGTGTCTCGCGTGGTGGCTTTCGTTGACATTGGCGCGCACATGACCAACGTGGTCATTTGCCAGGCGGGCCAGCCGCGCATGGTGCGCACGCTGTCCGCGGGTGGCCACAATGTGACCGATGCTGTCGCCTCGGCAATGCGAGTTGATGCGAACCAGGCCGAGTTGATCAAGTTCAATATCGGCCTCGAACAATCGCAGAATCGCGAGATGGGCCCCGCCCAAGAGGCCATCGCCGCCACCACACGCACCCTTGTCGAGGCGGTACGCAACACGTTCGTGTACTACTCGAGCAACAATCACGGCGAGGCGATCGAACGCGTCGTCATTACCGGCGGAGGGGCCCACCTCGGCGGCCTCGGTCAGTACCTAGCCACCGCGAGCAGGCTCCCCGTGAGTTTCGGCAATTCGTTTGCCCGAGTGACCCTGGGCGGCAAGTTGGGCGCCGATGCCGTGCGAGGCTTCGAGGCCACGAGTCCAGTGGCGATCGGCCTGACATTTGGGGAGGCAGCATGAACGCCGTACCGGTTGGAGTAGGCGCGCCGCGCACACCGCTGGTCGATCTGCTCCCGCCCGAGATCGAGATGCGGCGCAAGCAGAATCGTGCGAAGCGACTGATCATGAGCGCTGTGGTGTTGTTCCTCGTGCTCCTTGGAGGCGCGTGGTATTTCACCTATTCGCTGCGTCTCTCGGCAGAATCCAACCTCGCCGCCGAGCAGGACAAGACCGCCGCCAAGCAGGAGGAACTCAAGACGTACGACTACATTCCGTTGGTGCGGGCGGCGCTTGATAATGCGGTGGCTGCGCGCGCGTGGGCTGGTAGCGCCGACGTCCAATGGGCGACACAGCTCAACTCGCTGCTCACCGCGGCCCCAACCGACGTCGCGCTGACAAGCCTTGCCGTTTCTGCGGCGAGTCCGTCGGAACCGTTCTCCCTTGACGGGACCCCATTCCAGCAACCGGACCTAGGCCAATTGGCCTTCGCGGGTCACGCCGCGAGCGAGGCGGAGGTCGCCGCGTTCCAGGACGCACTCGACGCACTTCCGGCATTTCAAAACACGTTCATGACCTCGTTGACCATTGCGCCGGTAGACGACGGCGGTGTCCCATATTGGATATTCACAGGGTCAACGCGCATCACGTCGAACGCACTGTCGGGGCGCACGGTGACCGAGCAGTCGATCGTGACTCCGTCTCCATCTCCCTCTGCAGAAAGCAAAGGCTAGGTCATGAAGAACGCTTCTGGTACTGCAGTGTGGGCGTTGGGTGCACTCCTGATATCGATCCTCATTGGAGCGGGCGTGTACACCCTGCTCATCTCGCCGGAGCTCGACAAGTCCTCGACCGCGACGTCGGAGCTCGAGAACGTTCAGGTAGCGAACGATCTCCTGGACACGCAGATCTTGGCGGCAAAGACAGCTGCGAAGAACGTCGACGGCTGGTACGCACAGATTGCTGCGATTCGTTTGGATCTGCCCCCGACGCCCGAACAGGCCGCGTTCGAGCGGCTCGTCGACGGCAGCCTGCGCGCGCAGGGCCTGCCGACCGTGGGGGTCACATACGGCGCCCCCACCGCCCTTGTGCCAGCAACGAGTGTCGCCGTGGTCGACGCACCCGCTCCGGCTGACGCAGGCACCGGCGCGACTGCCACCCCGACGCCGAGCCCCACGCCGGGTCCTAGCGCTGCACCTGTGGCACCCGCGGATGCGACCCCTGTGGTGGCGCCTTCACCGCAAGCGACGGGTCTTGTGCAAACGCCAGTGACGATCACTACGGCGGGTAAGCCCGAACCCATCTTGCGCTTTCTCCTCGACATGCAGACACAGAATGCGCGCTTCTTTACCGTGACGAACTTCGATATTACGAGGTCTCCCGCGGCGGTCGCGAAGGCGGGTCAACCCGCTCTTGAGGAGGGCGACTGGGTGATCAACATCACGGGCCTGGTCTTCAACCTCTTTGATCCTGAATTGTCGCTGCCGATCAAGGAGCCCGCCATGAGCCCTCCGTACGCGGGAGACGCGGTGCGCAACGTGTTCGTCCCCATTCCGGGCACGGAAGCGGTCGTCGCGCCGTAAATCATCTGTGACCGAGGCCGGGCCGCCGCATGGCGCCCGGCCTCAGTCATGGAACAATGAGGACCATGCTCAGATGGCTTACCGCTGGTGAATCGCATGGACAGGCCCTGGTTGGCACCCTTGAGGGTTTGCCGGCGGGGGTAGAGGTCACATCGCGCGTCGTTGCTGATGCTCTGGCCAGGAGGCGGCTCGGCTACGGCAGGGGCGCACGCATGGCCTTTGAACAGGACGAGGTGACGTTCCTGGGTGGCGTGCGACACGGGCTCACGCAAGGTGGACCCGTCGCGATCATGATCGGCAACACAGAGTGGCCCAAATGGCAGACAGTGATGTCCGCCGACCCGGTGCCGGCGGAAGAGCTCACGGGTGGTCGCGCATCCGCTCTCACCCGACCGCGTCCAGGACATGCGGATCTCGTGGGGATGGCCAAATACGGCTTCGACGACGCACGCCCCGTGCTCGAGCGCGCTTCCGCCAGGGAAACCGCGGCCCGCGTGGCGCTCGGCGCCGTGGCGGAGGCGTTTCTGCGGCAGGCCGCCGGCATCGAACTCGTGTCCCACACGGTTCAGGTGGGGCCGGTGATATTGCCGGAAGGCGCACCACTTCCCCCTGCCGACGCGACACCGGCCCTAGACGCCGACCCCATTCGTTGCTTCCACCCCGAAACCTCCGCCGCGATGGTCGCCGAGATCGACCAGTGCCAGAAGGACGGCGACACTCTGGGCGGGGTGATTGAGGTGGTCGCATACGGCGTCCCTGTGGGCCTGGGAAGCCACGTGCATTGGGACAGACGCCTTGACTCGCGTCTTGCGGGCGCCCTCATGGGCATCCAGGCCATCAAGGCCGTCGAGGTGGGCGACGGGATGCGCACGGCTGCGCGGCGCGGTTCCGCGGCTCACGACGAGATCGAGTACATCGATGGGGGAGTGCGCCGGCGCACCAACCGAGCCGGTGGCGTGGAGGGCGGCATGACAAACGGTGAGCCACTGCGTGTGCGTGCGGCGATGAAGCCCATCTCGACGGTGCCGCGCGCGCTCGACACGATTGACATTGCGACCGGCGAGGCCGCGAAGGCCATTCACCAGCGCTCGGACGTATGCGCGGTGGCCCCCGCGGCGGTCGTGGCGCAGGCGATGGTCGCGTTGACCCTTGCCGACGCTCTCCTGGAGAAGTTCGGCGGCGACTCCGTCGCGGAGACCCGGCGCAACATCGGCGCGTACGTCGCCGCCATCCCGGACCTGTTGCGGTGATGAGACCCCGCGTGGTTCTTATCGGCCCGCCTGGATCCGGCAAGACGTCGGTGGGGCAGGCTCTGGCCGTGCGGTGGGGGGTCGATCATCGTGACACCGACGCGGACGTGGAGCGTGCGGCGGGCAAGTCTGTCTCTGACATCTTTGTCGACGAGGGTGAAAAGGAGTTTCGCGCGCTCGAAGGCGCGGCGGTTTCGTCCGCGCTCGCCGATCACGACGGCATCCTCTCCCTCGGCGGAGGCGCCATCTTGGACCCGACAACGCGGTCCCTGCTGGACGCCTACGTCGCAGAGGGCGGCGCCGTCGTGTTCCTGGATGTCTCCCTGACCGCCGTGGTGCCCCGTGTAGGGCTGAATGCCGTGCGTCCGCTCCTGGTGGGCAACCCGCGCAAACAGTGGCTCGAACTCATGGGCGCGCGTCGGCCGCTGTATGAGGAGCTCGCCACCGCAACCATCTCCACCGATGACATCGACGCACACGAAGTGGCGCGCCTGATCGACGCGTTGGAGGCCAGATGAGCATCGTTGTCCCCGTGAGATCAACCAGGCCCTACGACGTGACCGTGGGTGCAGGGCTTTCGCAAGAGCTGGCCGCCGGGCTTCCGGGCGACGCCACGCGCGTGCTCATTGTGCACTCGGCCCCGCTTGCCGTCAGGGCCGAGGCGCTCCGATCCGTGATCGAGGGCACCGGCAGGCATGTGGTGATGGTCGAGGTGCCCGACGCCGAGGAGGGCAAGACCGCTGAGGTGCTTGCGTTCTGCTGGCAGGTGCTCGGCAAGAGCGACTTTTCGCGCACCGATGTGGTGGTGGGACTTGGCGGCGGGGCCGTCACGGACCTCGCCGGGTTTGTCGCCGCCACCTGGCTGCGCGGCATTGCAGTGATCCAGGCACCCACGTCGCTGCTCGCCATGGTTGACGCGGCGGTGGGAGGCAAGACGGGGATCAACACCGCGGAGGGAAAGAACCTCGTGGGAGCGTTCCACGAGCCCGCCGCGGTGTGGTGCGATGTCGACCATCTGGTAAACCTCCCACGGCACGATCTGGTCGCAGGGCTGGCCGAGGTCGTCAAGGCGGGATTCATCCGTGACACGGCAATTCTGGACATTGTAAGGAGCAACGTGTCGCTGCTGACAGCGGCGACACCCCAGGAGGGCGAGCGCGGCGCGTCCGGCTCCGACCAGCGGCCGCTCGATCCGAAGGCCCTGCCGGTGTTGATCGACCTCATGGGCCGTGCCATCAGCGTCAAGGCCGAGGTGGTCGCGGCCGACCTCCGCGAGGCCGACCTGAGAGAGATCCTCAACTACGGCCACACCTTCGGCCACGCCATCGAATTCACGGAGCGCTACCGGTGGCGCCACGGCGCGGCGGTATCCGTAGGCATGATGTTCGCGGCCGAGCTCGCACGTTTGAGCGGCAAGCTGTCCGAGTCAGACGTGGAGCGGCACCGTTCGGTGCTGTCGTCGCTTGGTCTCCCCACCACCTACGCGGCGGGGCGCTGGGACGCACTCCTGACCGCCATGCGGCGCGACAAGAAGACCCGCGGAGATCTGTTGCGGTTCGTGATCTTGCAGGGAATCGGCAACCCGGTGCGCCTTGAGGGTCCCGACCCCGCGCTCTTGGTCGCCGCGTATGGCGCCGTGACACGGTGATCGAGAGCGATCGGGACCACTCTGCTTGACGGCGCCGCTTCGCGGCCTTGCCGGTGCTTAACCGGCTCTTCACAAATGAGGGTGTAGAGGGTGTGGGCGGGTCGGTGTTCGGATAGGGGTCGAGGTCCCCCGAAGATGGGAGTTCTAACGCTGCCCATCTGGAAGACCTCGACATGTCTCACGCTACCTTTGTAACGCCTGATCTGACTACTTTCTGCCGTCTTGATGAGCTTG
>JBBRWX010000083.1:0-10168 GCA_038248935.1 Actinomycetales bacterium | reverse complement strand
GCGACACTATGCCGAGTCGCAAGCCGCGATCACGGATCTCGAGTACCGATTGACGGTCGGCACTGCTGCGCTCAGTGCCGCGCAGCAACTGGCTTCCGAAATCGCCGAGCCGCTCTACGGTGAGCTGTTGCGCCCAGCCACGGGTCTTCTTGCACATCGCGAATTCGAGCCGCAGATCGCGGCGATCATGACCTCAAGGACCTTCCGATGGACGCGCCGCGCGCTGGATACGTATGGTGCATTTGGCGCTTTTGCGCGCCGGGTATTCAGAGGTCCAGGTCGTTGGCGTGAATGAGCGAACGCGTGGCTACCTATCCGCCTAGGGCCGATGGTCGGCGGATGAACCAGAGTGGGCTGCGGGCCGTCATCACGTGCGGAACCGCCTAAGTCCGGGCACCATCGTCCCGCGTCCCACGTCCCGCGTGAGACACATGTGATAATTGGGACTATGTTTTCTGCAAGCTCAATGTCTGCGCGCTCACTCGCGATTGTGTGCGCCGCCATGGTGACGCTGTCGGGATGCACCGGCACTGATCCGACGCCAAACGTTTCGGCCACGTCCTCAACAAGGGTCACGTCCTCGCCCATTGCGACGTCCATGCCTTCGCCAGTCCCCACTGAGCGCACGACGCCAACACCCACGCCGACTCGTGCAACGGAAGAGCCTGCTCCGTCTACGGCTCCCCCAGGCGTACCCAAACTCAATGCCACGGCCTCGATCTCGATCGCCGCCGTCGACCCGAGTAACGGCGAACTCGTGGTCGGCGGCTACGTCACGGGACTCTTCGAAGACGGCGGCGACTGTCTCTACAGCGTCACGCGCTCCACCGGTGGCACACCCGTGGCGTTGCACACGACCGGCGTGGCCAATGTCGATTCAACCTCGTGCGGTTCGACGTCAATTCCCAAGGATCAGCTCAAGGCAGGCACGTACACGGTCGTACTAACGTATGCCAATGGTGATGGTGCCGCGACCTCGAGCCCCATGTCCGTGGACGTCACGGGATGAAACGGCCGACGCGTGTAATCGCTGCCCTAGCAACTCTCGCGACGACGGGTGCACTCATTGTCGCCTCGTCCGGCTCTCCGGCACTGGCGGTCGACGGATCCCAGTGGGATCCGGGCTACATCGTGAGCGATCAGCAGTTCTACGATGGCAGCGCGATGACTCAGGCCCAGATCCAGGCGTTCCTTGAGGCCAAGGTGCCGGTATGCCATCCGGAATGGGATGCGTACCCTGACGACGTGGTCTGCTTGAAGGACTACCGCCAGGACACCGTGACACTGTCGGCCGACGCCTATTGCCCCGGCACATATGTAGGCGCGAGCAACGAGACTGCTTCGACGATCATCGCCAAGGTGTCGGCGGCCTGCAACATCAATGCCAAGGTCATCCTCATCACGCTCCAGAAGGAGCAAAGCCTCGTCACCCACGTCTGGCCGAGCAGCTCTCGGTACGCCAAGGCGACCGGCTACGCGTGCCCCGACTCGGCGCCTTGCAACCCTGAGTATGCCGGGTTCCAGAAGCAGGTCTACTACGCAGCCCGCCAATTCCAGCGGTACCACGCAGGCTTGGTGGCGAACTATCGTCCTGGCATCAATAACGTCATCAAATACAACCCCGACTCGGCGTGCGGCTCCCGAACGGTCTTCATCCAGAACGCCGCCACGGCGGGCCTCTACATCTATACGCCCTACGTGCCGAACGCCGCGGCTCTCAGCAACCTGTACGGCACAGGGGACGGCTGCTCCTCGTACGGCAACAGGAACTTCTGGCGGATTTGGTGGGACTGGTTCGGCGACCCCACAGCGACCGTCACTGTCGCGAGCGTATCCCCGGCGTCGGGCAGCACTGATGGTTGGACGTCGGTGACCTTGACGGGTAACCATTTCACCGGTGCGACTGGTGTCACGTTTGGTGGGGTCGCGGGCGCGGGTCTGGTGGTGGTTTCGGATACGAAGATCACTGTGAGGACGCCTGCCCGCGCGGTCGGTTCGGTGGACGTGGCCGTGAAGACCCCGCTGGGATCGTCAACGGTTCAGACTTTTACCTTTGTCGCACCGATAAGTCCGCCAGCGCCACCGGACCCAGCGAGTATTTCAGCGGTCTACCGCTTCTGGAGCCCCAACAACAAGGCACACTTCTACACGAACAGCGTTGCCGAACGCGACCTCATCCTGCGTACCTACCCTTCAAGCGAGTGGACCTACGAAGGCGGCAACTACAACGCGTTCTCGTCCCCGCAACCGGGAACAGTGCCGCTGTACCGGTTCTGGAGCGCAAAATTCAAGGGGCACTTTTTCACCACCAGTGAGGCCGAGAAGGATCAGGTCATCGCGAACTATGACGACGCGACCTGGCTGTTCGAGGGCATCGCGTACTACGTGTACCCCGTCGATCCTGCATATGTGGACACGGTGACCGTGGCCAGGTTCTGGAGCCAAGACAACAAGCACCACTTCTACACAGCCAGCGCCGCGGAACGCGACCAAGTGATCGCCATCTACCCGGATCACCAGTGGGCATACGAACAGGACGCGTTCCGGGTGCCGTCTTCGGCGGTCGTGGCAGCCCCACTCCCCTAGATTCCGCCAGTCACAACGCCAGCTCAGGGTTACGCCTGGTGAAAGGCCTTCAGCTCCGGACCGGTGTCGAGTAGTCCACAAGTCCCGGGCGGCGTCAATGCAGCGGGATAGCCTTCGAATAGTTGTGAATCTGAGGGGTAACCGTGAGCGACGCTGCTCTGGGGTGACTTGCGCCAGAGCCGTCCAAGGCACTGAGGCACTGAGGCACTGAGGCACTGAGGCATCGGGATGGCAACGGGGGAACTGAGGACACGGCGAGCCACGCGCGCTGGTCGCGCCATCACGATCTATTTGGGGGAAGTCGCATGGGCATTCGTTCTCTTGTCAGCAGTCGCAGTATTGCGATGCGAGTAGCTGTTCTTGCCATGGTCAGCATGGTCGCGAGCGTTCTGGTCGCCTCACCAGCGAGTGCTGCAACCGTCAGCACAACTGTTAATGGATTGGTCTACACCGCGGATTCCGCAAACGTGGGTGCAGGTGCCACCATCACCGACTCGCTGTACCTACCTGGCGCAGTGGTCATCCCCTCAACGGTCAGCATTGGCGGGGTCACGTACGCCGTCACTACCATCGGCCAGTTCGCGTTCTATAACAACTACCTGACGTCGGTGACGATCCCCAACAGTGTCACCTCCATCGGCGATTCGGCTTTTGAATTGAACTACCTGGCGTCGGCGACCATCGGCAACGCTGTCACCACCATCGGCGATTACGCGTTTACCGGCAACTGTCTGACGTCGGTGACGATCCCCACCAGTGTCACCACCATCGGCGATGGCGCGTTCTCCGACAACTGCCTGACGTCGGTGACGATCCCCACCAGTGTCACATCGATCGGCGATTACGCGTTTTACTTGAACCGCCTGACCTCAGCGACCATCGGCAGCGGTGTAATAACCATCGGCGATGCTGCTTTCCTCGACAACTCCCTGAGTTCGGTGACGATTCCCACCAGTGTCACCGCCATCGGCGATGCCGCTTTCCTTGACAACTTCCTCACGTCGGTGACTTTTGAGGGCAATGCGCCGGCACTGTTGGGTGAATACGCGCTGGATGCACCGAGCACATCGGTGCTGTACCACCAGGGGGCTACGGGTTTCAGTAACCCGTGGAACGGCAGCGGTCTCACGAATTACACCACCTCCATGATCCCGGCCCCACTCGTAAGTCCGCCGTCGGGTGTGGACCCGGCGAGTATTTCAGCGGTCTACCGCTTCTGGAGCCCCAACAACAAGTCGCACTTCTACACAAACAGCGTTGCCGAACGCGACCTCATCCTGCGTACCTACCCTTCAAGCGAGTGGACATACGAAGGCGGCAACTACAACGCGTTCTCTTCCCAGCAACCGGGAACGGTGCCGCTGTACCGGTTCTGGAGTACAAAATTCAAGGGGCACTTCTTCACCACCAGTGAGGCGGAGAAGGATCTGGTCATCGCGATCTATGACGACGCGACCTGGCTGTTCGAGGGCATCGCATACTACGTGTATCCCGTCGAGCCTGCGTATCTGGA
This sequence comes from Actinomycetales bacterium, assembly GCA_038248935.1. GTDB lineage: Bacteria > Actinomycetota > Actinomycetes > Actinomycetales > Demequinaceae > Demequina. The sequence continues at coordinate 6,069 of JBBRWX010000083.1, read as the reverse complement.
CACGGTGACCGTGGCCAGGTTCTGGAGCCAGGACAACAAGCACCACTTCTACACAGCCAGCGCCGCGGAACGCGACCAAGTGATCGCCATCTACCCGGATCACCAGTGGGCATACGAACAGGACGCGTTCCGGGTGCCGTCTTCGGCGGTCGTGGAAGCCCCACTCCCCTCCGTCACGCCAGTCACGGCAGTCACGCCGCCAGCGTCACCATCAAACCCTGGCGATACGAAGAATTGCGGCGATTTCTCGACCCAGGGATCAGCGCAAGCGTGGTTCAACACGTACTATCCCGCTTACGGTGACGTCGCTAAGTTGGACGCAGATGGCAACTTGATCGCGTGCGAATCGCTTCCGTGAGCGCTGTGGCTTGAACTCGCAACCCAAGAGCGGCCTCCGCACGTTGACCGGGATCCACTCATTGCACTGCCCCTCCCCGGGGAAACTGCCGTGGAGTGGGTCACACCTGCCCCCAAGGTTGGTGGGGCCCACTTACACTGTTCAGCGTGATCACAGTCCGCGGGCGGCTCCTCGGTGCGCTCCTTTTGGCAGCGCTGCTGTCTGCTTTCCTCTCTGTCCCGGCGGTCGCATCCCAAGACGAGACGAGCAGCGGTTTCGAGACGGTGCTGCGCGGAACGAACGACTACCGCAAACTCAACGGCGTTGATCGCCTGGTGCATGACCCGCGGATGTCAGCGGTCGCGCAGGCGTGGGCCGAGCGGATGGCTGCGGACTACGCCAGTTCGGGCGACTTAAACGCCGCCTTCCGCCACAACCCGAATATGTCCACCCAGGTTCCGTCTGGATGGGAGTCGGTTGGCGAGAACATCGCGATGAACGGTGGATACTCTCAGCCCTACGACAGACTCCTTGCGCAGTGGCGCCTCAGCCCTGGCCACAACGCGAACATGCTGAACTCGCGGTGGACGCACATCGGCATCGGCACCTACCAAGATGACACCGGACGCACGTGGGGAGTTCAGGTTTTCGGCGACTATGGGGACCCCGCGTTGATTCCCAATCCAGTTGACGCCGCGGTTGATCTCGACAACCTCACCTTTTCGGGCACCGCGGGCTGCGTCGTGCTGGTGAGGCAACCGGCCAATACGGAGTTCTTCCGTCAGTGTGGCCCAAGACCGGGTAACGCCTACGTCTTTTCCGACGTGCCAGCCAGCTCCTACAGCTTTCGGGTGCTTGCTCCTGGGGGTACGGTGCTCTATCCGGTTACGGTCTTTGTAAGTCCGCCAGCGCCGCCGGACCCCGCAAGTATTTCAACGGTGTACCGCTTCTGGAGCCCCAACAACAAAGCGCACTTCTATACCAATAGCGTGGCCGAACGCGACCTTATCCTCCGTACCTACCCTTCAACCGTGTGGACATACGAAGGCGGGACCTACAACGCCTTCTCGTCCCAGCAGCCGGGAACGGTGCCTCTGTACCGGTTCTGGAGTGCAAAATTCAAGGGGCACTTCTTCACCACCAGTGAGACGGAGAAGAATCAGGTCATCGCGAACTATGACGACGCGACCTGGCTGTTCGAGGGAATTGCCTACTACGTGTATCCCGTCGATCCGGCGTATGTGGGCACGGTGACCGTGGCCAGATTCTGGAGCCAGGACAACAAGCACCACTTCTACACAGCCAGCGCCGCGGAACGTGACCAAGTGATCGCCACCTATCCGGATCACGAGTGGGCACCCGAAGGCGATGCGTTCCGGGTGCCGTCTTCGGCGATCGTGGCAGCCCCACTTCCCTAGAGCCCGCCCGTCACACCACCAACGCCACCATCGAATCCGGTCAATACGAAGAATTGCACCACGCCGATCGCCTCCTTCCGCGAACCAAACGGTGGCCATGGCCATTGGCAAGCCATGGGAGTTCCCACCCGCTGACCCCGCTGACCCCGCTGACCCCGCTGACCCAGCTGATGCCACTACGGCACTCGACTAGCGGAAGCTCGCGCGAACCTTCACGAACAACCGTGACGCCGCGCGGCGCTGACTTGAGCCAAGCGGAAGTGCCGCGCGGCCCAGGGCCTTCAACCCCAAAGCGAAACGGTAGGTGAGGCTCGCGCGAAGCTTGAGATCGGCGAGGTGTGCGCGGTGGATGTCTTCGGACTGCTCGTGAATGCGAGCCTCGAGAGAAGCGATGTGATTCGAGAGGATGGCCTTCTGTTGTGCCAATTCGAGTTTCTGGGAGTCCTCAAGTTCTCGGATCCGCTTGTCGAACACACCCAATCGTTCGTGGGCGGCGTCTCGTTCCGCAGCGGTGCGTCCGACCGCGTCGTGCACGCGCGGGCCGAGGGGAAGGTCGTCGAGGGGTGTGCTCGCGATGATTTCGAGCTCCTGCCGCCATTGCTCACGGGTCTTCCCGATCGCTCGGGTACCTGCCACCGTCTGTTGAAACGTCGCTTCGTCGTCGAGAGTCGAATCCAGCCACAGGCGATCGGGACCGTACCCCATCAATCCGCCGAGTTTCAGGGCGATATCGCCCACCGTGGATATCTCGCTCGACCAGTGTGAGGGGTGCATGGCTGCCGCAAGGTTGCGCGCGAGCACCAGGAGGCCCCTGCGAATCGTGAAATCGATGTCACGTCCAGGTATTGCGAACTCAAGGTCGATAGGGGTCAGTTGGCCCGAATCATCAAGGATCAGATTGCCCGGGTGGAGGTCGACCCACAGCTGGCCCCCGTCCGCCAGTTCTGAAATCAACTCTCTCCATCGTGCCAGCCACGACGCGATCTGCTCGTCGGATGCCGTCTCCATCGCCTTTGCGAGTGTTCGGCCCGCGACATACCGGTACGAAGAGTCGCGCACGCGCGGATTGGACGAGAACTCGCCTCGAGGGTAGTGGCGGGAGAAGACGGCTCCGCTGGCATCCAGGCTGACTTCTGTCTGGGAGGTATATTCTGCCGATCGCTGCCACGAATGGTAGGTCGCAAGGCGGTCTTGCCCCCACAGGGCGCTTTCGCCTCCTGCCGTGGCGACGATCAAGAACGAGTTGGCGAGTTCGGCGGTAAGTCCTGCGGCAACCACCTGCTGCCACACCTTGGACTCGTCGGCCAGTTTGGGGCGCGCGGCGAAATAGTCGGGGGCAGGTGTGATGGCGAGGTCCGACGCGAGTGAAACGAACTCGTCGCTGAGACGGCCCGGATCGAGGACCACCCTGGTCGAGCGGTGATCGGGCAGCGCCGCAAGCACGTGTGAAACGAGCCCTGCGGCATCGAGTAACTCGACCATTTGCGACCGCGTGAGAGCCTGATTCTTGTCGCCGCGGGGGTACCCCTCGATCGAATCGAATACCTCTTTGCTGTCATCGTCGGGCGCACCTAACAGGTACTTGGTGCCCAGCCTGTTTGATTCGGCGAGCACCAGCGCCCCCCCTGGTGCAAGCCTGGAACGCGCATTCGTCAACCACGCGCGTGCAGCGAGCCCAGCATGGCGTAGTTGATCGACGGCGACAATCAGGTCATACACAGGTTCGGCAGGTACGTCGTCGATTGTTCCGCTGAACACTCGAACGGAGTCGAGATCAGAGAGCCGTTCCGCGGCGATGGCCGCGAGGTCGCCGCGCGGCTCGATCGTGTCGAGCAGAGTAACGGTCTCGCCTAGATAGCGCGAGAGTGCACCCGCGCGTGCGCCAATCTCGAGCGCGATGCTTGTCGGATCGATGGTGAGGCTGCGAAGGATGTTGGCTCGTGCAGGCTCTACCTCGAGCAATTCCTCGCTCGAGGCCGCACCGCTGACCAATCCAGGATCCCAGGAGGCGAGTCGCGGCGAGCGAGCAAGAAGTGCCGCGAGGTCGCCCGATGCACGCTCCGGGGTGAGCACTTCAGCGCTGCGCAGTCGAGTGTGTCCACCCGTGCGGATGTGCAGGTCTCGCAAGGGCGTTGAAGTCACTGAGCCATTCTAGGCGGGGTGGGCAGTGGCAGGTGAATGGCTACAAGGAGCCGCCCACGTGCGCATGCAGGTTGGTAGTCCACCCGGCAACTACTTGACGCGAGACAGTTGCTTTGGTCACAACCACCGCGCCGTTGCGCGTGGCGACGCTTACCCTGGATGAGGTGCCGTCAAGTCGCGGTTCCTGTGAACGGATGCCGAAAGGTCGTGGTCAACGAGCGTGCGTGTCATCGTCTCTTTCATTGTCGCCGCACTGTTGAGCGTGGGGATTGCCGTGCCCGCCTACGCCGCCACCACCCGAACTGTCGGAGCCGGGCAACAATATTCGACCATCCAGGGTGCAATCAATGCGTCCTCGACGGGTGACACCGTGCTGGTGAAGGCCGGAACGTACTACGAAAACATCATCATCGACGGTAAATACGTCACTCTCACTGGCGAACCGGGCGCTACGATCCGAGCAGCCAACCAGACCCGCGCCGTGGTGTTCATCTTGCACGTACCTTTTAACGGGGGCTTCAACCGCGTCGTAGTCGAGGGTTTCACTATCACCGGCGGCAATGCACCCCAGGGGCAGGGCGGCGGCATCACCGTCTTCGATGGGGCAAGTCCCGACATCCGGAACAACATTATTGAGGGCAACCGCGCGGACCAAGGCTACGGCGGCGGCATCGCCGTGTCGCTGAACTCGTACCCCACCATCCGCAACAACATCATTCGCAACAATCACGCACTTTCCGGAGGCGGAGGGATCTTTACCGTCAACGGGTCTGCTCCGGTGATCTACGGCAACACCATCGAGAACAACACCACTTCTGGGGCAAGCATCGCCAATGGCGGCTCATCGGGTGGTGCCATCTATCTGGAGAACTTCCCAGGCAACGCGAGTGTGTTCAGTTACCCGACCATTCTCAACAATACGATCTCAGGCAATAGCGCCATTTTTGCAGGCGGCGGGATCATGGTGCGGACAGGCGTGAACGCCACGATCGAGGGCAACACGATCTCAGGTAATACCGCCGCGTACGGCGGCGGCATCCACATGGAGACTTCAGGAAGCACGTCGACCATCGCCGACAACATCATTACGGGGAACACCGCCCCGGCCAACGCCAGCTTCGCCGGATCGGGGTACGGCGGCGGCATCGCGCTCTACGACCGCTCCATCGTGACCCTCCGTTCCAACACCATCTCAGGCAACCAGTCGTCCTCGGGCGGTGCTGGCATCTCTTCGGCCGAAGGCGCAAACTCGCAGGTCATCGGAAACACCATCTCGGGCAATACTGTGGTGCCCGCCAGCGGTGGCGATGGCGGAGGCTTCTACGTCGCCAACTCGACCACGACGATGACAAACAACGTGTTCTCTTCGAACACCGGGCACAACGGCGGGGGCCTTGGCCTACTCGACGGTGCTACTGCCACCGTCTCGTTTAACACCTTCGCCAGCAACACGGCCAGCAGCGGCGGCGGCATTTTTGTGCGCAACGTATCCAACGTGAGCGCGAGCCTCATGAACAACGTGCTCGCGAACAACGCGGGCTACCAACTGTACGAACAGGCGCACCGCGCGCACCTACGGAACAACCTGCTCTACTCCGGCGGGTCCACCAATCTCTACGGCACCTCCGTCTCTGGGCCGATAGGCACCGAGGCTGGCCTCAATAGCCTGGGGGACTCGGCTGGAAATGTTATCGCCAACCCGCAATTCGCCAACCTTGGGGGCAGCGACTTCTCGCTCACGCCAAACTCTGGAGCCATCGGCCTCGCGGAGGCAAACCCAAGCCCCGTCGTTTCGGACGACATCCGCGGGATTCTGCGCGCGACGATGCCGCGCGACATCGGCGCCTACGAGTACGAGACATCACCCGTCGCCAAGCAGCACGTTTACCGGTTCTGGAGCGGCTCAAAACGGGGCCACTTCTATACGATCAGCAAAGCCGAGCGCAATCAAGTCGCGTCGAGCTACTCGCCGCAGGAATGGCTTTACGAATCGATCGCTTACGACGCGTTCGACACGCAGATCGCGGGCACGATCCCTCTGTACCGCTTCTACAGCGCCGCATTCCAGGGTCACTTCTTCACGGCGAACGCCGGGGAGAAGGACTACGTGATCGCCACCTACCCGGCCAACGTCTGGCTGTACGAGGGTGTGGCGTACTACGTGTACCCCCT
>JBBRWX010000082.1:0-10807 GCA_038248935.1 Actinomycetales bacterium | reverse complement strand
CGCATAAGTAGTGATTCGACCCGCTACTGAGCGGTCTCCACCCGCGAGGTGATCCGCGAGGATTTCGTGATCCTGATAGCTCGTGTGAGTGAACGCGCCGCGACCGTTGACGTCGCCCACCGCGTAGATGCCTGGGGCAGAGGTGAGGAAGTGATCATCAGTGGTGATGTAGCCGCGCTTGTCGGTAGCGACCCCCACGGTGTCGAGGCCGAGATCGTCACTATTGGGGACGCGGCCCGCGGCCACCAGAATGCGATCGCACGCGAGGCGCTCGCCGTCGCCCAAGACCACCACCGCGCCGCCGCCCTTGCCGCCGCTGCTCCTCTGGCCACGGCCCGTGGCCTCGATGCGGTCGATGTCCACGCCGGTGCGCACGTCGACACCCTCGTCGACAAGCATGGCGGCGATTGCGTCTGAGATGTCGGCGTCTTCGCGAGAGATGACGTGGTCGCCCGCCTCGAGGACGGTCACGTGAGAGCCAAAGCGCGACCACACCTGGCCCAGTTCGAGCCCAATGTACGAGCCACCGATGACGACGAGGTGCCCGGGCGCCTCCTTGAGGTCCAGCAGGGTGTGGTGATCAAGGTAGTCGACGGCGTCGAGGCCCTTAATAGTGGGCGGCACCGAACGCGCGCCGGGGTTGAGGATGATGCGCGGCGCACTGACTGTCTTGTCGCCAAACGTCACCATGTAGTTGTCGCCGTCCTTGCCAGTCAGGCGGGCGCGGGCGGTGACGTAGCTGATGGTCTCGTGGTTCTCGTAGTAGTCCGTCGCGCCATCGCGCCACTTGCCGATCAGCGCGTCCTTGCGATCGACGGCCTCGGCCACGTTCACTGTGACGCCCTCGACGTGCACGCCATACGGAGCGGCAGTGCGCGCGGCGTGGGCGGCGTGGGCAGAGGCGCGCAGGGCCTTGGTGGGACGGCAGCCGTCGTTGAGGCACGTGCCACCGAAGGGGCCCTCTTGGAACACCGCGACCTTCTCCCCGCGAGCGTCGAGCTTTGAGGCCAGAGACGGGCCTGCTTGGCCACCGCCGATGACGATGGTGTCGAACTGCGTGTGATGGAGGGCCATAAGTAGGGAAGTGTATCCAGACCGCGGTTATTCCCGGCGGCCGACTCCCGATGAGGCCGCGCGAACGGCCCTTCGCGAGCCGCGGCCGTCGGGCCAACCCCGGCACCGGGGCGCGTACCCACGTGCCGGATAAGAACGCGAAGTCGAGCGCGCCCACGCGCGAGCTGGGCGAATTTGCGTTCCCACTTCCGGCACCTGTGGTCACGATCGGTGGGCTCGTGGCGAGTGGTGACGCCGCGACCACAGTCAATCTCGCGCACGCGCTGCAAGCCGGAGGTAGGCCCGCGGCGCGGTGGGGATACCCGCGTTCAGCCACCGGCCGCGGCAGTAGACGGGCCTTCCGGGAAGGTCACATTTTGGCAACGACGTGCGTGAAGGGGACTTCGAATTGTTGCGGGGGTGTAAACACCTGCGCCCTTGCAGAAATTCGACGCCCGAATTGTGCTAATTATGGAGAGTCGCGTGGTCTCGGTATGTCTGCGCGAAAACTCCCACGAGAGAAGGTCCTTTGATGTTGCCCTCGTTTAGCAACCGTCGCGCGGCGCTTGTCGCTGGCGTCGCCATGGCGACGCTCGCTCTCGCCGCTTGCTCAGGAAGTGACAAGACCGCCAGCCCGAGCGGCACCACCGGTGGTGGGTCGGCTGACTCGATCCTCATCGGCACCACGGACAAGATCACCACGATCGACCCCGCCGGCTCGTATGACAACGGCTCTTTCGCCGTCATGAACCAGGTGTTCCCGTTCCTGATGAACTCGCCGTACGGCACCTCGGACGTCCAGCCCGACATCGCCTTGACCGCCGAGTTCACATCAGGCACCGAATACACCGTCACGTTGAAGCCAGGCCTGAAGTTTGCCAACGGACACGACCTGACGTCCTCCGACGTGAAGTTCACGTTCGACCGCCAGATGGCGATCTTCGCCTCGGGTGCCGACGATGGCAACGGACCGGGCTCGCTGCTCTACAACCTGGACAGCGTTGACGCTCCCGACGCCACCACGGTGGTCTTCAACCTCAAGTCGGCCAACGACCAGGTGTTTCCGCAGATCCTGTCGAGCCCGGCCGGCCCGATCGTTGACGAAGAGGTCTTTGCGGCTGACGCGCTGACACCCGACGCCGACATCGTCGCTGGCAACGCTTTCGCAGGCCCCTACGTCATCGCCAGCTACGACATGAACAACCTGGTCAGCTACCAGGCCAACCCCGACTACCAGGGCGTGCTTGGAGCCCCCAAGACGCCAACGGTCGACGTCAAGTACTACGCCGATGCGTCTAACCTCAAGCTGGAAATTCAGCAGGGCAACATCGACGTGGCGTTCCGCTCGTTGTCGGCCACCGACATCGCGGACCTCCGCACTGACAGCAACGTGAAGGTCATTGACGGCCCAGGCGGCGAGATCCGCTACATCGTCTTCAACTTCGACACGATGCCCTATGGCGCCACCACGGCCGATGCCGACGCGACGAAGGCTCTGGCAGTTCGCCAGGCACTCGCAGACCTCGTCGACCGTCAGGAAATCGCCACGCAGGTCTACAAGGACACGTACACGCCGCTGTACTCCTACGTTCCCGCAGGGCTCACCGGCGCGACCGAGTCGCTCAAGGTCCTGTACGGCGATGGCTCGGGTGGGCCCGACGTTGCCAAGGCCACCAAGACCCTGGCCGATGCCGGAGTCACAACGCCCGTCGAGTTGAACCTGCAGTACAACCCTGACCACTACGGACCCTCGTCTGCCGACGAGTACGCCCTGGTCAAGGATCAGCTCGACTCGAGCGGTCTGTTCTCGGTCAACCTGCAGTCCACGGAGTGGGTGCAGTACGCCAAGGACCGCACTGCGGACGTCTACCCGGCCTACCAGTTGGGTTGGTTCCCCGACTACTCGGACGCCGACAACTACCTCTCGCCGTTCTTCCAGGTCGAGAACTTCCTGGGTAATCACTACGTCAACCAGGACGTCAACGACATGATCCTGGAGCAAGCGGTCACGACCGACCCGGCCGCCCGCACCGCTCTGATCGGACAGATCCAGGACGCTGTCGCCGCAGACCTGTCCACAGTGCCCCTGTTGCAGGGTGCTCAGGTGGCCGTGACAGGCGCCACCGTCTCGGGCGTAGAGGACACCTTGGATGCTTCATTCAAGTTCCGCTACGGTGCCATCTCCAAGAGCTGATCACGAGGCGTGGGGGGCCGGTCGCCCGGCTCCCCACGCTTTCGCGTTCACGCACACCTGTAGAGTCCCCACGTGGACATTGAGGACCCGAGCATGACCACGCCCGTTGAGCAGAAGACACCCAAGGTGCGCCGCGACAAGTCCGGCAGCTCGCTTGGGCGCTACTTGGTAATCCGGGCGCTCCTCATCATTCCCACCGTGTTCATCCTGGTGACCACCGTCTTTGTCCTGATGCGCGCGACCGGCGACCCGATCACCGCGGCTCAGGGCGGAAAGTTGCCCGCCGATCAACTCGCGGAGCGCATCCACCAGGCCGGTTACGACCGCCCCATCATGGTGCAGTACGTCGAATACCTGGGCGATCTGTTGCACGGCGACTTCGGTACCACCCTGTCCGACCACCGGCCCGTGACCCAAGTGCTCACCCACTTCGGAGGCGCGACGCTTGAACTGGCGGCCTACGCGCTCGCGGTCGCGTTCATCGTGGGCATTCCGCTGGGTCGCATCGCGGCGTATCGCAGGGACATGGCGCCCGATGCCGTGCTGCGCATCGGCGCGATCCTCGCCTACGCGACGCCCGTGTTCTTTGCAGGGCTGCTCCTCAAGCTGATATTCGCGGTGTGGCTCGACGTGCTTCCCGTCGCGGGCCGCGCCTCGACGCACACCGAGCTCACGCTGCAGAAGGTCGACAGTCCCACAGGGATCTACATCATCGACGCGATTCGTTCTGGCGACCCCGGAGTAGTGGGGGACGTGCTTCAGCATGCGGTGCTGCCCGCCCTCGCGCTCGGGCTGCTGACGGCAGGCGTGTTCCTCCGCTTGGTGCGCACCAACGTGATTTCGACCTATGGGGCGGGCTATGTCGAGGCGGCCAGGTCGCGCGGAGTTTCCGAGCGGCGCCTTTTGCGCAAGCACGCCTACAAGCCCGCTCTCATCCCCATCGTCACGGTGATGGGACTGCAGATTGCGCTCCTGCTCAGCGGCGCGGTGCTCACAGAGACCACGTTCGAGTGGAAGGGCCTCGGCTTCCAGCTCGCCCAATACCTGCAGGCTCGCGACTTTGTGGCGGTCCAAGGAATCGTCGCGCTGCTGGCGGTGATCGTCGCGGTGACCAACTTCATCGTTGACGTGATTGCCGCGCTCATCGATCCCCGGGTGAGGTACTGACATGACGCCCATATCGAAGCAGGCATCAACGCCAGGAGACGCCGCGGCGGCCACGGAAACCCCGCGCCCCGCGCGCTGGACCCGACTTCCACTCATCTCGCAATTGCGTCAAGCCGTTGGCCTGCAACGCGGGATGCTTGTGGTCGGGCTGGTGCTCGCCGCCATCTTCTTGCTCACCGCTCTCTTTGCGCCGTTGCTTTCCCCCTATGGGTTCTCCCAATTGCGTGGCGAGAACGGGGCGTTCGGTGCGACCCAGTCGCCGTCGAGCGAACATTGGCTTGGTACCACTCAAGGTGGCCTCGACGTGTTGTCCCGGCTCATCTGGGGCTCCCGCACCGCGCTGTACGTCATTGTGATTGCCGTCGTTGCGTCGCTCATCGTGGGCGTGTTCCTGGGCCTGATCTCCGGCTACTTTGGCGGCTGGCTGGACCGGGTGATGATCGTGATCGCCGATGCCGTCTATTCCTTCCCGTCCCTGCTGTTGGCCATCGTGCTTGCCATCGTCATCAGCGGCGGGCAGTCGAGCATGTGGGGAGGCATCTTCGCGGCGGCGCTGTCGATCACCGTGGTGTTTATCCCCCAGTACTTGCGCGTCACGCGCGCCGAGGTGGTGCGCATCAAGTCCGAGGCCTTCGTGGAGTCCGCACGTGTCATCGGCGCTTCGAACTTTCGGATCATGACGCGCCACGTGCTGCGTAACGCCACCAGGACCTTGCCGTTAATCCTGACGCTCAATGCGTCCGAGGCCATCCTCACTCTTGCAGGCCTTGGCTTTCTCGGATTCGGCATCGAGCCGACAAAGGCCGCCGAATGGGGATATGACCTCAACAAGTCGATCTCCGATGTGTCCAGCGGCGTCTGGTGGACGGCGGTGTTCCCTGGTGTGGCGATCGTGCTCGTCGTTCTGGGCCTCACCCTTGTTGGGGAGAGCCTCAACGACCTCGCCGACCCGCGACTGCGCAAGCGCGCCGCGGGCGCGGAGCCCGTCGAGGACCTGGGTGTGGAGCGGCCAGTTGTGGTCGATCCGACCGACGCCCTCGCGGCAACCACCGCGACCGACGAAGCCACTGGAGGCGACGAGACGGGCCCGCCCGAGGCCCCCGACGCGACCAACGCGAGAGGGGAGAAGCCGTGAGCGACGTCGTCGACATCCGTGATCTCGCGGTGACGTTCCAGACCGACGCGGGGCCCGTGCGCGCGGTGGACGGAGTCACCCTTGCGGTCCACCCAGGCGAGGTTCTCGCGATCGTGGGGGAGTCCGGCAGCGGCAAGACCGTGACCGCCAAGACCATCCTGGGACTGTTGCCCGAGACCGCGACCGTGCGCGGCGCCGTCCTACTGACCACCAAGGACGGCACCAGCGAGGGCGACATTGTCCAGATGTCTGGCGCCCAGCTGAGATCCGTGCGCGGTCGCGACGCGGCCATGGTGTTTCAGGAGCCATCGACCGCGCTCAACCCCGTGTTTCCCGTGGGCTGGCAGATCGCAGAGGGTCTGCGCGCCCACAGGAAGATCTCCAAGAAGGACGCGCGCGCTGCAGCGATCGACGTGATGAGGCGCGTGGGAATCCCCGACCCTGAGGTGAGGGTGGACCACTACCCGCACCAGTTCTCGGGCGGGCAGAAGCAGCGCATCGTCATCGCGCAGGCCCTTGTTCTCGATCCAGGCGTGATCGTCGCGGACGAGCCGACCACGGCCCTCGACGTCACCGTGCAGGCCGAGATCCTTGACCTGCTGCGCCGAGTCAGAGACGAGTTCGGCACCGCCGTCGTTCTCATCACTCACAACATGGGCATCGTCGCTGACCTTGCCGACCGGGTTGCCGTGATGTACCAGGGCAAACTCGTCGAACAGGCCGACGTGCGCACGATCTTCAACTCGCCAAAGGACCCGTACACACAGCAGCTTCTCGCCGCCGTTCCGCGCATCGGCGAGGGACTGGCGCGTGCGCACGCGAGGGCCGCGGCGAGGCCAGACGGCTGGGACGACCACACGCCGGTTGTCCAGGCCGCCAACCTGCGGATCGTCTACCCAGGGCGCTTCCGTCAGCCCGATTTCGTCGCCGTCGACGGTGTTGACCTGCGCATCCGGCCGGGCGAGGTGCTCGGACTGGTGGGCGAGTCCGGAAGCGGCAAGACCACGATCGGCCGCGCCATTGCGGGCCTCACCAGGGTGTCAGGTGGCTCGCTGACTGTGCTCGGCGCACAGATGCACGGCATTCACGAACGCCGCTTCCGCCCGCTCAGGCGCCGCATCGGCTTCGTGTTCCAAGATCCCGCCACGAGCTTCAACCCGCTGCTCACGATCGCCGAGTGCGTGGCCGAGCCTCTCGTGGTGCACGGGGAGGCAGAGAACGTGGCCGATGCCAGGGCCAGGGTCGACGAGTTGCTCGAGGCCGTGCAGTTGCCCACGTCGTTCCGCGAGCGCTACCCCCACGAGTTGTCGGGAGGCCAGCGCCAGCGCGCCTCGCTTGCCAGGGCGATCGCTCTTAACCCCGAGTTGCTCATCGCCGACGAGCCGACCTCGGCGCTTGACGTGTCCGTTCAGGCGCGCGTGCTCGACCTGTTTGACGAGCTGCACCGTGAACTGGGCTTCGCCGCTCTCTTCATCAGCCACGACCTCGCGGTGGTGGACATGCTTGCCGACCGGATCGCGGTGCTGCACAATGGCAAGCTGGTCGAGGAGGGCACCGGCGACGAGGTGCTCGGCTCCCCGCGCGAGCCATACACCCAGCGTTTATTGGCGTCGCTTCCCGTGCCTGATCCCGATGCCCAGGCCGAGCGCCGCGCGCAGTGGGAGGCGCTGCGGGCGGCCGACGGTTCCGCGTAGGGGAATAGGCACGCGGGCCGGGGCCCGCTTCGCGCGTGCGACCTTGGCGGCGTTTTTGCGTGGTCCGAGGAGCGGGGGCGCTAGCCTGAAGAGAACATCGGCCGCCTGATAGCTTGATTTGCAGGCAGGTGAACGGTGACTCAGCGAACAGGCGGCGCCACACATGACAACAGAGGCAACTGGGGCGGGACGTCCGCGCTCGGCCAACGGCCGGTTCATGAGCAGTGCCGAGGCGGCCGCGCTCGTCGAGCATGGGGCGCCCGATGTCGCAGACGCAGGGGCGACGAAAGCCGATGCGAAGCGGCCCGTCAATGAGACCGTGAAGAAGGCCGACGCCAAGAAAGCCAAGAAGAAGGCCGACGCCAAGAAAGCCAAGAAGAAGGCCGACGCCAAGAAAGCCAAGAAGAAGGCCGACGGCAAGAAAGCCAAGAAGAAGGCCGACGGCAAGAAAGCCAAGAAGAAGTAGCCCGCTTCGGCCCGCAGGAGGCCCATCAAAGGCCGAGCCGTCCTTTCCCCGCGCCCCACGCCCCCGGTCCGCAGGCCCCCTGCTCATCCCACGGCGCAATTGCGCCCGATCCGTGCCTCCCACCCGGCATGCGCCCGCGGGAGGGACGCTGTGTACGGATGGCGCGCACGTGACGCGTCAGTCCGCAGTACCCGCCGCCAGGCCCTCCCTGATCGCGTCCATCACGCTTGAGTCCGCGAGGGTCGTCACGTCGCCCACCGGCCTGTTCTCGGCCACATCGCGCAGCAGGCGGCGCATGATCTTGCCGGAGCGGGTCTTGGGCACCTCGGCGACGACGAGGATGTCGCGCGGCTTGGCGAGCGGGCCAATTTGCTTGCGCACATGGTTGCGTAACGCGGTCGCGACGGCCTCGCCGTCGGCAGGGATGCCCTCCGCGTCGGAGCGGACGATGACGAAAGCCACCACGGCCTGGCCGGTGATTTCGTCGTTGGCGCCCACGACGGCCGCCTCGGCAACCCATGGGTGGGACACGAGCGCGTGCTCGATTTCCGTGGTGGTGAGGCGGTGCCCTGAGACGTTCATGACATCGTCCACGCGGCCCATGAGCCACAGGTCGCCGTCGACGTCCTTCTTAGCGCCGTCGCCCGCAAAGTACATGCCGTCAAAGTGGTTCCAGTACGTGGATTGGTAGCGGTGTCTGTCGCCCCAAATGCCGCGCAGCATCGACGGCCACGGCTCGGTGATGACCAGGTAGCCGCCCTCGCCATTGCGCACGGGAGCGCCCGAATCGTCGACCACCTCGACGGCGATTCCCGGGATGGCCGTCATGGCGGAGCCAGGCTTGGTGGCGGTCACCCCCGGCAGGGGGGAGATGAGGATCGATCCCGTTTCGGTCTGCCACCACGTGTCGACGATGGGGCAGCGGTCGTAGCCGATGACGCTGCGGTACCACATCCACGCCTCGGGGTTGATGGGTTCTCCCACCGAGCCGAGTAGCCGCAACGAGCCGAGGTCGTACTTGTCGGGGATCGCGTGGCCCCACTTCATGAACGTGCGGATCGCGGTGGGCGCCGTGTACAGGATGGTGACTTTGTACTCCTGGATGATCTCCCACCACCTGCCCTCGTGCGGGGTGTTCGGCGTGCCCTCGTAGAGCACCTGGGTGGCACCGTTGATCATGGGCCCGTAGACGATGTAGCTGTGCCCCGTCACCCAGCCGACGTCCGCAGTGCACCAGTACACGTCCGTCTCGGGCTTGATGTCGAAAACGATCCGATGCGTGTGCGCCACCCCGGTGAGGTAACCGCCGGTGGTGTGGAACAAGCCCTTGGGCGTGCCCGTGGTTCCCGACGTGTAGAGGATGAACAGGGGGTGCTCGGCCTCGACCCATTCGGGCTCGTGGTCGGGTACCTGCGGATCCACGACATCGTGCCACCACACGTCACGGCCGTCCGTCCACGCCGTGTCCTGGCCCGTCCGCTTGACCGTGAGCACGTACTTGACGGATTCGCACGCGGTGGGGTGCTCGGCCGTGGGGGCCAACGCCTCGTCGACCAGCGGCTTCAAGGCGAGGTGGGCGCCGCGCCTGTTGCCGCCGTCGGCCGTGATGACCAGTTTGGCCTCAGCATCGTCGATGCGCTGGCGCAGGCTTTCCGCGCTGAAGCCACCAAAGATGACCGAGTGAATCGCCCCGATGCGCGCGCACGCCAGCATCGCGACCACGGCCTCGGGGATTTGGGGCAGGTAGATCGCGACGCGATCACCCTTGCCGACGCCGAGGCTCAGCAGTCCGTTGGCGGCGCGTTGGACGCGGTCGAGCATGTCTGCGTACGTGAGCGTCTGGGTGTCTCCCGGCTCGCCAATGAAGTGGAAGGCGATGCGGTCGCCACGGCCCTCGCGCACGTGGCGATCCACCGCGTTGTCACACGCGTTGAGGGTTCCGTCGTAGAACCAGCGCGACACGGGGGCATCGGACCAATCGAGGATCTCGGTGAACGGCTGCTTCCACGCGAGGCGCAGCGCCGCCTCTCGCCAATACTCGAGGCTGTCTACCTTGGCCTTCTTGTATTCGTAACCGGTCGCGTTTGCGTGCGCGGCCATGCCTACCAGGGGCGCAAACGTGCGCGTCTCGGTGTGCAGGTTCTCGAGCGTGTGGCGGCTGGGGACGTGGCCGCCTGGGACATGGGCGTCTCTGACCATGTGGCCAGACTATCCGGATACCCCCGGGGGCGGTCAACGGATGCAAGGGAGTCCGCGTGTGGCGGTTGCCCGGCATGTGTGCGGATGGCCCATCCCCCAGCGCACAAAGCAAAGCCCCCTCCTCCACCGAAGTGGAAGAGGGGGCTTTGGGACTACTCAGTACTTACTGCGCACGCACCTTGCGGGACACCAACACGGTGCCGCTGGCGATGAGGAACAGCGCCAGGCCAATGTAGCCACCGGTGTCGCTTGACGTGCCCGTGGACGCGAGCGCCGTGGGTACGACCGCCGTGGGGATGAATGCGAAGCCCGTCGGCACGGCAGGGCAACCGGCAGACGGCACGTCGGTGAACGTCCACGACTTCGTTCCAATGAGTGCGTAACCCTCGGCCGCGGCCGCCGTGATCGTGCGCACACCAAGAATCCAGCCGCTGTCGGTGTAGATCACACCAGTAGTGGTCGGAATGGTGACCGCGTCGTTGTTGGGGAAGCACGCGGGAACAACGGTCGGCGGGTTGGGCGTCACGTCGGTCTCGGTGATTTCAATGGGGCACAACGTGGCGTCATCGGTGAACGTCCACTCCGACTTGCCGTCAAGGACATAGCCCATGTTGGCTGTTGCCGTGATGGTGCGCTCGCCACCACTCCAACCGGTGTCGGAGTAGGTCACTCCGGTAGTGGTCGGGATGGTGACCGTGTTGTTGTTGGGCCCACAGAAGGGAACCACTGTCGGATCGGCAGGTGTCGCCTTGGTGAGTTCAACTGGGCAGGCTTCGTTGGTGAAGGTGTGGCTGAACACTGCGCCACCTTCGTCGTTGGCAGTCCATCCTGCGGGGAGGTCCTCGCCGAGGGTCTCGCCTTCGCCTGGGGTGAAGGTCACAGTCTGCACATTGCCGTTG
>JBBRWX010000081.1:0-10914 GCA_038248935.1 Actinomycetales bacterium | reverse complement strand
TGCGCGACAGGAAGTTCATGAAGATCGTGTCGCTCGCACCGGAGGTGATCTAGTCACATGGCGAAGATCAAGAAGGGCGACCTCGTGGTCGTCATCGCTGGCGGAGACCGCGGCCAACAGGGACGGGTGCTCGAGGTCATTACCGAATCAGAGCGCATCGTTGTTGAGGGCATCAACCGCGTCCAGCGTCACGTTAAGCCGGGCACGCGTCGCGACAACATGGAGGGCGGAATCGTCACCATCGAGGCGCCGCTGCACGTTTCTAACGTGATGCTTGTGGACCCGGAGACCAAGAAGGGCACCCGGGTGGGTTACCGCACGGAGCAGGTCGAGCGAGACGGACGGACACGCACCGCGCGTGTACGTGTTGCCAAGCGCTCGGGTAAGGACATCAGCTGATGGCGACCGAAATCGTCACCATGCCTCGCCTCAAGGCGCGGTACCGCTCAGAGATCGTCGCGACGTTGAACGAAGAGTTCGGCTACGCCAACATCATGCAGGTTCCCGGCCTTGTCAAGGTCGTCGTGAACATGGGTGTGGGCGAGGCCGCCAAGGACTCGAAGCTCATCGAAGGCGCCATCAAGGACCTCATCGCGATCACCGGCCAGAAGCCGCAGGTCACCAAGGCTCGCAAGTCGATCGCTCAGTTCAAGCTGCGCGAGGGCCAGAACATCGGTGCTCACGTGACTCTTCGTGGAGACCGTATGTGGGAGTTCCTCGACAGGCTTCTGTCGACAGCGCTTCCTCGCATCCGTGACTTCCGTGGCCTCAGCCCCAAGCAGTTTGACGGGCGCGGCAACTACACCTTTGGTCTCACGGAGCAGTCGATGTTCCACGAGATCGATCAGGACAGGATTGACCGAGTGCGCGGCATGGACATCACAGTTGTCACCACCGCGACCACCGACGACGAGGGTCGCTCGCTGCTGAAGCAGCTGGGCTTCCCCTTCAAGGAGAAGTAGCAATGGCGAAGACCTCCCTCAAGGTGAAGGCGGCCGGCAAGCAGAAGTTTGCCGTTCGCGCTTACACCAGGTGCCAGAAGTGCGGACGTCCGCACTCCGTGTACCGCAAGTTCGGCCTGTGCCGCGTGTGCTTCCGCGACATGGCTCACCGCGGTGAGCTTCCGGGCATCACCAAGAGCAGCTGGTAAACCACTACGTCGCAGGTCCCATGCGGAAACCACGGCGAGGAAGAGTGACTCACTCATGACAATGACTGACCCGATCGCAGACATGCTGACACGTCTGCGTAACGCCAATACGGCACACCATGACACGGTGTCGATGCCGCATTCGAAGATCAAGGCGAACATCGCCAAGATCCTCGAGGAGCAGGGCTACATCGTCGGCTCGTCCGTGGCTGACGCCGCGGTGGGCAAGACCTTGACGCTTACCTTGAAGTTCGGTCCGGACCGGTCGCGTGCCCTTGCGGGCATTCGCCGCATTTCGAAGCCAGGACTGCGCGTGTATGCAAAGTCGACCAACCTCCCCAAGGTCCTTGGTGGCCTGGGAGTGGCAATTCTGTCCACCTCCTCCGGTCTGCTTACAGACCGTGAGGCCGCAAAGAAGGGCGTGGGCGGCGAAGTCGTCGCCTGGGTCTGGTAACCGGGAAAGGAGAACACTGCAATGTCTCGCATTGGAAAGATTCCCGTTCCGGTTCCCGCCGGAGTGGACGTCTCGATCGACGGTGCCGCGATCACCGTGAAGGGCCCCAAGGGCTCCCTCACGCACAACGTGGCATCCCCGATCGAAGTGGAGAAGGGCGACGGCACCATTGAGGTGAAGCGTCCCAACGACGAGCGCATCAGCAAGTCGCTACACGGCCTGACGCGCACGCTTGTGGCCAACATGGTCACCGGTGTGACGGAAGGATATGAGAAGAAGCTTGAGATCGTCGGCACGGGTTACCGCGTCGCGCTCAAGGAGGCGGGCCTCGAGTTCGCCCTCGGCTTCTCACACCCCGTGTTTGTGACGGCACCTGAAGGCATCGCCTTCGCTGTCGAGTCGCCCACCAAGTTTTCGGTGGCCGGTATCGACAAGCAGCAGGTGGGCGAGGTCGCCGCCAATATTCGCAAGATTCGTAAGCCCGAGCCGTACAAGGGCAAGGGCGTCCGCTACGCAGGCGAAATCGTTCGTCGCAAGGCCGGAAAGACGGGTAAGAAGTAATGGGCATCTCGATCAGGGGCAAGGGCAAGGCGATCGCTCGCGAGCGTCGTCACTTCCGCCTGCGCAAGAAGATCTCAGGGACCGCAGCACGGCCCCGCCTCGTCGTGACGCGCTCAGCGCGCCACATGGTGGCACAGGTTGTCGACGACACGCTGGGCAAGACCATCGTGTCGGCGTCGACCCTCGAAGCCGATCTGCGCGCATTCAAGGGCGACAAGACGGCCAAGGCGAGCAAGATCGGCCAGCTGGTCGCCGAGCGCGCCAAGGCAGCCGGTGTCGAGGCGGTCGTTTTCGACCGCGGCGGCAACCAGTACCACGGTCGCGTTGCGGCGGTGGCCGACGGCGCCCGAGAGGGCGGCCTGGCCCTGTAGCCGGGACGTAAAGGACTGATACATATGGCTGATAACAACAGCGGCCGTCGCGACAATAACCGTCGCGGCAACGAGCCGGACAACAAGTTCATCGAGCGCGTCGTCACCATCAACCGCGTCTCCAAGGTCGTGAAGGGTGGACGTCGCTTCAGCTTCACCGCCCTCGTGGTCGTCGGCGACGGCGAAGGTAACGTCGGCGTGGGATACGGCAAGGCCAAGGAAGTGCCCTCGGCAATCTCGAAGGGTGTCGAAGAGGCGAAGCGTGCCTTCTTCCGCGTCCCGAGGATCCAGGGCACCATTCCTCACGCCGTGCAGGGTGAGGCAGCGGCGGGCGTCGTGTTCCTGCGCCCTGCATCTCCAGGTACCGGGGTGATCGCGGGTGGACCCGTGCGCGCCGTCCTCGAGTGCGCTGGCATTCACGACGTGCTCTCCAAGTCGCTTGGTTCGTCGAACGCGATCAACATCGTTCACGCGACGGTGGACGCCCTCAAGCGCCTCGAACTGCCTCAGCAAGTTGCGGCTCGCCGTGGTTTGCCGGTCGAAGATGTCGCACCCGCAGCTCTGCTGCGTGCCCAGGCAGCGGGGATCAAGTAATGCCCCGCCTCAAGGTGACGCAGAAGCGTTCAGAAATCGGCACCAAGCCGCAGCACCGCGAGACCTTGCGTTCGCTCGGTCTCAAGCGTGTCAATGACATTGTCGTAAAGGAAGACCGTCCCGAGATTCGCGGGATGGTCAATGCGGTTCGCCACTTGGTGACCGTGGAGGAGGTCGAGTAATGGCCGAGGAAAAGAAGGACGCCACCAAGGCGCCCGCAAAGAAGCCTGCTGCGAAGGCTCCTGCCAAGGCTACTGCCGAGAAGGCTCCTGCCAAGGCTGCTGCCGAGAAGGCTCCTGCCAAGGCTGCTGCCGCGAAGGCTCCTGCCAAGGCTGCTGCCGCGAAGGCTCCTGCCAAGGCTGCTGCCGCGAAGGCTCCCGCCAAGGTTGCTGCCGCGAAGGCTCCCGCCAAGGTTGCTGCCGCGAAGGCTCCTGCCAAGGTTGCTGCCGCGAAGGCTCCTGCCAAGAAGGCCGCAACCAAGGCTCCTGCTGCGGAGAAGGTCGTTGCTGACAAGGCTCCGGTTGCCGAAAAGGCACCCGCCGCGAAGGCCAAGGCCGCCGCGGAGGAGCCCAAGGTGGCGACGCTGAAGATGCACCACCTGCGTCCCGCCGCCGGTTCACACAAGAAGAAGATCCGTGTGGGTCGTGGTGAGGGTGGCCGAAAGGGCAAAACCGCTGGTCGCGGTACCAAGGGAACCGGCGCACGCTACCAAGTGCCCGTCGCATTCGAGGGCGGTCAGACGCCGCTACACATGCGCATCCCCAAGCTGCGCGGCTTCCGTAGCCCGTTCAAAGTTCGCTACCAGGTGGTCAACCTTGACCAGCTCGAGGCGCTCTTCCCCAAGGGCGGCAAGATCACCAAGGCTGACCTGATTGCCAAGGGTGCTTGTCGCAACAATCTGCCGGTCAAGGTCCTCGGCGATGGCGATATCGCCGTCAAGGTGACCCTTGTCGACGCCGATGCGGTTTCGCGTAGCGCGAAGACCAAGATCGAGGCAGCCGGCGGTACCGTCAACGAAGGCTAGGCTCGTGGCGGGTTCGCGTTGTAGCGAACCCGCCACGCCGGCTTCATCGGAGGATTCATGCTTGCAGGCTTTCTGAGTGCATTCCGGACGCCGGACTTGCGCAAGAAGCTCTTGTTCACCCTCGGGATCCTCGCGATCTATCGACTGGGTGTAGCCATCCCGACCCCTGGTGTCAGCTACGTGAATGTGCAGAAATGCCTTGGCGCGCAGACTGACTCCGGCGGACCGCTGCAGGTTCTCAATCTGTTCTCTGGTGGCGCGCTCCTCCAACTCTCGGTCTTCGCGCTTGGCATCATGCCCTATATCACCGCATCGATCATGGTGCAGTTGCTGCGCGTACTGATCCCTCGTTTCGAAGCCCTTCAGAAGGAAGGCGCGGACGGACAGGCCAAGCTCACGCAATACACGCGGTACATCACCGTGGGATTTGCCGCGATCCAGTCGGCCTCGTACATCACGATGGCTCGCAACGGTGTGTTCTTCCCCGGCTGTTCGGATGCGATCATCCCCAACGAATCCTGGAACGTCATCTCCGTGATGGTCCTGACGATGACCGCGGGAACCGTCCTCATCATGTGGCTTGGTGAGCGCATCACCGAGCGCGGCATCGGCAACGGTATGTCGTTGTTGATCTTTACGTCCGTCGCATCGTCCTTCCCGCGTGCCATGAAGGACATCTGGGCCAGCTCGGACCGCGTGCGCAACACGACCATCATCATTCTTGTGGTCCTCGCGGTCATCGCCGCCGTGGTCTACGTCGAGCAATCACAGCGCCGCATTCCCGTGCAATACGCGAAGCGCATGGTGGGCCGCAAGATGCTAGGCGGCTCGTCGACGTACATCCCGCTCAAGATCAACATGGCCGGCGTGATCCCCGTGATCTTCGCTTCATCCCTGTTGCAGTTGCCGTACGTGGTCGTGCAGTTTGCGGGCAATAACCCTTCGAAGTTCGTTGTCTGGATGCAGAACAACCTGACAAATTCGGCGGCGCCCCTGCACATGGCCTTCTACATCCTGTTGATCGTCTTCTTCGCGTACTTCTACACGGCCATCACCTTCGATCCCAACGAGGTGGCGGACAACATGAAGAAGTACGGCGGATTTGTGCCAGGTATTCGCCCTGGCAAGCCCACGGCCGATTACCTCGACTACGTCCTATCTCGCATTACCGCAGCTGGCTCCATCTACTTGGCAATCGTGGCCCTGATTCCCACACTCGCCTTGACGTTCTTGGGGCTCAGCACGCAGATTCCTTTGGGTGCTACGACGATCCTGATTCTTGTGGGGGTCGGCCTTGACACCGTGAAACGGATTCAGGCGCAGTTGGAGCAGCGCAGGTACGAAGGATTCCTCCGGTAATGCGTCTCGTTCTTGTGGGCCCGCCAGGAGCGGGCAAGGGGACGCAGGCCTGTCGCCTCGCTGAAAGGTTTTCTGTACCCGCGATCTCGACAGGGGACATCTTCCGCGCACACGTCAAGGGTGAGACCTCGCTCGGCAAGAAGGCGCAGGAGTACATGTCGGCGGGCGCTCTGGTTCCCGACGAGGTCACCAATGCGATGGTCAAGGAACGACTTGGTCGGGACGATGTCACGGCGGGTTTCCTCCTCGACGGATACCCGCGAAACCCCGATCAGGCCGGGGAGCTCGACGAGATGCTCGCCGAGCTTGGCGTCGAACTCGATGCGGTGCTCGAGATCACGGCCGACACCGACGAGGTGACAAAGCGCCTGCTCAATCGCGCTCGCCTCGAGGGGCGCGACGACGACACCGAAGAAGTCATCCGCAAGCGTCTCGAGGTTTACGCCGAGGAGACGTCGCCCGTGACGGATTTCTACGATGTGCGAGGAGTGCTGGTGCGCGTTGACGGAATTGGCGATGTCGACGACGTGACTTCTCGCATCGTCGCCGTACTCGACGCGCGGTAGGTCATGGCTCGCGGAGTCGAATACAAGACCAGAACCCAGATGAGGGTCATGGCACGCGCGGGCATCGTCGTGGCGGACGCTCTTGAAGCCGCCAGGGCCGCCGCGGTAGCAGGGGCGACGACGGCGCAAGTCGATGCGGCTGCAGCGAAGGCGATAGCCGCGGCCGGCGCTACCTCCAACTTCTTGGGCTACTACGGCTTCCCGGCGGTGTCGTGCGTCTCGATCAACGACGAGGTTGTCCACGGCATCCCCGGACCGCGCGTCATTGAGGACGGCGATATCGTGTCGATCGACTGCGGCGCGATCGTCGAGGGGTGGCATGGGGATTCGGCGCTGTCGCTCATAGCCGGAACGCCTCGGGGTGGACAGGACACCCACTTGGTCGAGCGCACCAAGGCCGCCCTGTGGGCAGGCATTGCGGCGCTGACGACAGCTCATCGACTCGACGAGGTATCCGGCGCGATTGAAGACGTCGCCGACGAGGCCAAGGTGCACCCACTCATCGGATATGTGGGTCACGGGATCGGCACGGAAATGCACCAAGCTCCCGATGTGCTCAACTACCGAACGCGGGGGAGGCACCCCAAGATCAAGCCGGGAATGTGTCTCGCGATTGAGCCGATGTTCGTCATCGGCACGGCAGAATCGTCCGTGCTCGATGACGAGTGGACAGTGGTCTCCGCCGACGGCTCGCGGGCTGCGCACTGGGAGCACTCCATTGCCGTCCACGAGGATGGGATCTGGGTCTTGACCGCTCGCGATGGCGGAGCGGCCGAACTCGAGGCCTTCGGCATCGTGCCTGTCGCTCCTTAGGACCATCCGCGCCCTCGTACCCCCTCGCCCTAGGACCCCCCACAAGGGTGCCCCCCGCGTTGGGGGCAAAATAGTGCTATTTAGCAGGCACTTCGCGGCGTGGCACGTGGACATTCTCACAACTGAGGCCAAAAACTGGCGTGCGCTCGCGTTGACGCGTATCTCTGGGTGGTGAACCGCCGGCGAGGCCAGCCGGTGGACCATCCGCCTTGTCGATGGGTCCGCACAGTGCCCTCGACGCAGTGAGGGAGCACCATGATCAGGGGACTATCCGCCGTTCGCGGGTCGAAGCACGAGCTCGCCGATGCCATGCGAGACGACCTCCACCGCACGCACATTGCGCTCTTGGCTCAGTCGCGAAGTGGTTCCGTCCGCGAACTCATTGCACAGAGGCACGACGTTCCTTTCGGCGTGCAGGCGGCGTTGTCCAACGACGATGCTCACGAAGTACGGGTCGCGATCGCGGCCAATCCGCGCGCCGCAGTTTCCGTCATGCGCCACCTCGCGGCGGACCCCCACCATTGCGTGCTCGTCGCGCTCGCCTCCAACCCGAGTGTGCCGAGAGAGGTCGCACAGAAGCTCGCCGGCCATAGGCGAGCGGACGTGCGGACCGCTGCGATACGTCGTCTCGAAAGGCGTGAGGCACCGGTCACGCCTCCGCTTTTGGATCCCGACTCCCACATCCCGGAGTTGCGCGAGCGAGCGGAACGCGCGCCCGAGCACATAGTGGCCGCCCCGAGATGGGCTTTCGGCGAGGAGGTCGACTACCCAGGAGGAACGACGCTGTCGCGCCTCGCGCAACACATTTCCACCAACCAACTGCTGTCGCCGGCTCTGTCCGCATGACCTCCCCCGCGCCGGCACTCACGTCCAACCTCAGCGTTGTTGCGGCGTAGTCACCAGGTTCGAGGTCCGGCATGGCCATCACATTCTTCAGGCACACAGATGACGGCCTCGCCCACGCGACGGACCCTGGGACGGCGCGGATGGACCTCGCGTATCTGGCGACTCACCGCCGCGAGAGCGTTCGCACCCTGGTCGCCCGCCGGTTGCGATACATGGCAGAGGTCGCGTAGCGGCCTCAATGAGTGTGTGGCCCTCTACGGTCGGGGGCGGCCGTAGACGGCCCGCCAGTGGCCGCCGGGAGCCCGCGGTGGCCCACAAGCGCTACCGCGCGTGCCGCAAACCGTGCGACAGCGCGCACAAGCGGATGCGGTCGTGCGGGAGTGTGAGAAAAGCACCCACGAACTCATGCCCTCGTTGCGCGCCGACAGCGAGGGCGACATCGGCGCGCCGTAACGTGAGAGGCGCAACGTGAGAGGCGCAACGATGCCCTTTCCCTGGGCTCCGCGACGGATGAGATCCGCCATGGCACGTGGATTCAGTTCCGCGCCGGGAGCAAGCGCGGATGTGGTGGAGGCGTCCGCGCACGAGCGTGAGACGGCCAAGATGCTTGTCCTGGGAATGATCAAGAACGGCCTTGTCCGTGCGGCGATTGCTGAGCGAAGGGATTGCCTCTTTGGCCTCAAGGGGACGCTCGCACACGACTATTCGGCCGACGGGTGGCAGGGATCGGCCGATGCCTTTCCCCCACCCCTGTGAGCGGACCGGTGCAGGTGCCGCCAGTGGACGAGGCTATTGCGGCGCATGCCGCCGGCTATCGCGTCGCGCAGTTCTTCTCGCACTCACCCGGTCCGGAAAGCTTGGTGGCGACCAGAACCGCTCCAGTGCGAGGGTTTTGGGTGCCTGAGTTGTCACTCCTACGCGTCGTCTACCGACGCGATACCAGCCTGTCTCCTTCCAGACACCGGAAGAGCATTCGACGTTTACCTGCTGCCCGTAGCGTCAGGCCCAGAGGCTTGCGGAGAGGGACATGGGTAAAGACGACACGTCGTGGACGCGCGCGCTGATGGCTTCGTCCGGCATCGCGATCGGCCACGACTCGACGCCTCGCCACGCGAGTCCCGAGTGGCAAGAAGCAGCGGACGCAGACACCCCGATGCATCGGGTCCAGAAGCTCGCAACCTGCAAAGAGCGCGACGTGCGAGCGGTCATCGCCCGGCGCGTTGATTGCCCGATGGGAGTGCTCGCTTCCCTCGCTTTCGACCACGACAGTTATGTCAGAGCCGGAGTCGCGGGCAACCCCCGAATTACTGAGGCGGTTTCATCGCACCTTGCGAGAGACAGGGACGCCAACGTGGTGAAGGCGCTCGCGCGCAACCACGCGATCGACCTCGCGCTCCTGCAGGGCCTTGCGTTGCATAAGAAGGAAGATGTGCGCAGGGTCGCGGGTAGAAACCTGGACGAGCGAATCCATGGCGCCGACGGGACCGCCAGGACCGAAGAATCTCGGTCGCTCGCGCCGGGCTCTCATGAGATTGACAGGTCGCAGATGCCCTTTGAGCTACGCGACAGGGTGGAGTCGCGTGCGGAGTGGCTTCCCGTGTTGCCGGAAGTACATGTGACGCGGGACCAGGGTGGCCACCTGGCCCCACCGCGGCAACTCATCCCGAGGTTGCACCCCAACTGAGCGGTCGTCACGGTTGACTAAGTCGGCGCGGAGAAATGTCGGTTTTGTCACATGTGGTCGATCTGCCGCATGAGACCGGCCTACCCTATGAGCGACCCTTTTGGGGGCGAATGGCGACCCAGCGAAGGGGGGCGGTAACGAATGATGGGACTTCCTTACGCACGAACGACGTCCGAGGACCTGGCGAGGGCTGTTGATCCCGCGGTGACAGGCAGCGAACTTCTGCCGTATGCGGTCCATCGCAGTGCAATTGTTCGCGCCGCTGTCGCGACCCGAGCGGATTGCCCTGTTGGCGCGTTGATTTCTTTGGGGCACGATCACGATCCTTCCGTCTTGGAGGCGATCTTGCGCAACGTCCGCACACCCTCCTCAACGGTGCGAGCCCTCGCAGACCACCGCAATCAGAAGATCGCGGACCTCGCCGCTCAGCGTCTGCGCAACTCCTTCCGCTAACACGGAAGTGGGCTGGCGCGAGCGCCGGTTGAGAGTGCTCCAATAATGGGATAAACTCGTCGGTCGGGCGTTTTTGCGCGCCTGCGTACCCAATTCATCGACGTTAGCGGAGTTCATGGCCAAGAAAGACGGCGTCATCGAGGTTGAAGGCAGCGTGGTTGAGGCATTGCCAAACGCGTCGTTCCGTGTGGAACTGACGAACGGCCACCTCGTGCTTGCCCACATCTCAGGGAAGATGCGTCAGCACTACATCCGGATCCTCCCAGAGGACCGCGTAGTGGTGGAGCTAAGCCCATATGACCTGTCCCGCGGGCGCATCGTCTACCGCTACAAGTAAGCCGCCGTCGGTTCGCCGGCGTCGGCCAAGGAAAACTAACCATGAAGGTGAAGCCAAGCGTCAAGCCCATCTGCGACAAGTGCAAGGTGATTCGCCGCAATGGCCGAGTCATGGTCATTTGTGAAAACCTGCGTCACAAGCAGCGTCAAGGCTAGACAACACGAGACAGACAACGTTCGAACACCGGGCAACCGGAACCCTCGGCTCGGAGGCCGGGGCCCGCACCAGACATCGCGGGGAGTTCGAGCGTTAGACCTCCGAATACACATGGAGTTTGCACATGGCAAGACTTGTTGGAGTCGATCTGCCGCGCGAAAAGCGCATGGAGATCGCCCTGACCTACATCTACGGCATCGGACGCACTCGCTCGCACCAGATTCTTGCTGCGACGGGCGTCAGCCCCGACACCCGCGTGAAGGACGCGACCGACGAGGAACTCGTCGCTCTGCGTGACTTCATCCAGGCGAGCTTCACGGTCGAAGGTGACCTGCGCCGCGAGGTGACGGCCGACATTCGCCGCAAGATCGAAATCGGTAACTACCAAGGTCTGCGTCACCGCAAGGGCATGCCCGTGCGCGGTCAGCGCACCAAGACAAACGCGCGTACCCGCAAGGGACCCAAGAAGACCGTTGCCGGAAGGAAGAAGTAGGCCATGGCTGCACCCGTTCGCAAGCCGCGCAAGAAGATCAAGAAGACCGTCGC
>JBBRWX010000080.1:0-10966 GCA_038248935.1 Actinomycetales bacterium | reverse complement strand
CTCGGGTCGATCGAATTCTTGGCCGTACCCGCATGTAGGCTCCGAGAATGCGGACTCCGGGACCATATCGCTCCAGTGGGGCCGACCTGCCTTTCGGCTCCCCCACCTCCCGTCATGGCGTTGCCATGGAGGGGTACTTCTGGCGGTTCACCGATACGGAATCACAGCGCGCGCTCATTGCGCTGATCGGCGTGCAGCGATCCCGTCGCGGCAAATGGGCGCTAGCAGGCTTGGGCGCTCATCCCGGGCAATTCTGGCGCCAGGCCGTCCTGAGGGATGTGAAGGCGAGGCGGCACGGGCCTGGGGCGCGCTCCGGCACCACGTTCTTTGGAGACGACCGGCGGGTAGTGGTCGACCTTGGCCCCGACGCCCAACTGGATGTCACCCTCTCCCACCTCAAGCCCTGGCCCTCAAACCGCCCCTTTGGCGGGTCGAGCTGGTTCCAGATGATCCCGGGCCTCAACCAATACTGGCACCCGTGGTTGCTTGGGGGAAAGGCATCGGGCACCGCCACCATCGGGGGCGAGACCTGGCGGCTCGACGGCGCGGACGTGTATGCCGAAAAGAACTGGGGTTCCGATGGGTTTCCCAAGGCGTGGTGGTGGGGCCAGGCGCAGGGCTTCGCGGAGCCCGACGTGTGCGTGGCCTTCGCCGGAGGTGAGGTCACTGCTGGCCCTTTCCGCACTAAGGTGACCGCCCTTGTCGTCCGCTTGCCGGACGGAACCCTGGTGCGCCTCGGAAACCCAGGGACCTCACCGGTGCGGGCCACGATCACGGACGACGATTGGGTGCTATCGGGCAGAAGTCGGTCTTGGCAGGTGGAGGTACAGGGTCACGCGCCTTTGGCGGAAGCGCTCGTCCTTCCCGTGCCACTGGTTGAGGAGCGGCGCGCGGCGCCGGGCGCCTTGGAACACCTCGGCGGCACCATGAGCGTTCAGGTGAGGCGCCATGGCCGCTTGGTGTGGGAGGGGACCAGCCACCTGGCGGGCCTCGAGCACGGAGGACTGGACCGTGCCGCGGCGGAGGAGCGCCGCAGGGCGTCGTAAGCCCCGCGAGTTGACCGTCCCCGACCGGACGGTGCTACGGTCAAACTATGACAATCAAGGACATCGGCCCCCGTCCCCAGTCGTTCGACCTGGAGACCGCGACGGTCGAAAACGAGAACTACCGCACCGTGGCCTGGAGTGGAAAGTACCTGCAGGTCACCCTGATGTCGATCCCTGTTGGCGGGGACATTGGGCTCGAGAAGCACCCAGAGACGGACCAGTTCATTCGGCTCGACGGCGGTCGTGGCCGCGCCCAGATGGGACCCGCCAAGGATGACCTGACCTTCGACCAAGAGGTCACCGACGGCTGGTGCGTCCTCGTTCCCGCCGGGAGCTGGCACAACATCACCAACATCGGCGACGAGCCGATGCAGGTCTACACGGTCTATGCCCCCCAGCACCACTCGCCGGGCAAGGTCCACGCGACCAAGGCCATCGCCGACAACGACAAGGACGACGAGCCGGCAGACTGGTCGGTTCAGCCCGCCGAGGCCGAGGACCAAACGGCCTGAGTCGATCTCACGGCACCGAGATCCGGAGTCCCGCTACTTAGAGATCAGCGGCCATGTCGGCGAAGTGCGCGTAGTCCTTCTTGAACGCGACGGCAATCGTGTCGGTGGGTCCCGAGCGGTGCTTGGCGACGATGAAGTCGGCCTCGCCGGGACGGTTGTCGCGGTCGTAGGCGTCGTCACGGTGAAGCAGGATCACGATGTCGGCGTCCTGCTCGATCGCGCCTGACTCGCGCATGTCGGACAGCATGGGCCGCTTCTCGGTGCGCTGTTCGGCGCCACGGTTGAGCTGCGAGATCGCGATGACGGGCACCTGGATCTCCTTGGCGAGCAGCTTGAGCGCGCGGGAGAACTCGGAGACCTCTTGCTGGCGAGACTCGACCTTGCGGCCAGAGCTCATCAGCTGCAGGTAGTCGACCACCACCAGCTGCAAGTCGTGCTGCTGCTTGAGGCGCCTGCACTTGGCGCGGATCTCCATGAGCGACATGTTGGGGCTGTCGTCGATGAACAGGGGTGCCTTGGCGATCCGCGCGGCGGTCGAGGCGAGGCGCTCCCAGTCGTTCGGTCCCATCGGGCCCTTGGTGAGCTTGGTGAGCTTCACGCCCGCCTCGGCAGCAAGCATGCGCTTGGTGATCTCCTCGCGGCTCATTTCGAGCGAGAAGATGACAGAGGCCTTGCCGTGCTTGATCGAGGCCGAGCGCGCGATGTCGAGGCCGAGGGTCGACTTGCCGATGGCGGGACGCGCTGCGAGGACGATCATCTGACCGGCCTGGAAGCCACCCGTGAGGTCGTCGAGTTGCTTGAAGCCCGTGGGGATTCCAAGCATCTGGCCGTCGCGGCTCGACGCGGCGTCGATCTCCTCGAGCGTGCGCTCCATGACGTCGCCGATGGGCAGGAAGTCCTCGGAGTTGCGTCGCTCCGTGACAGCGAAGATCTCGGACTGCGCGCTGTCGACCACCTCGTCGACCTCGGCGCCATCCGCGTCGTATCCCATGTTGGCGATGCGGGTGCCCGCCTCCACCAGCTTGCGCAGGATCGACTGCTCGCGCACCAGGCGGGCGTAGTAGCCCGCCGACGCGGCGGAGGGGACGATCGAGATGAGCGTGTGGAGGTACTCCGCGCCGCCGATGCGGGCGAGGTTGCCTGCACGCTGCAGCTCGGAGCCCACTGTAAGGGCGTCGACCGGGTCACCCGAGTTGTAAAGCTTGGTGGCGGTGTCAAACACCATCTCGTGGGCGGGCCTGTAGAAGTCATTGGCGCGGACGACCTCGATGACGTCGGCCATCGCGTCCTTGGAGAGCATCATCGCGCCGAGTACCGACTGCTCGGCCTCCACGTTCTGGGGGGGAGTGCGATCCGGGGTGCGCGCCGAATACGCAGCCTCAAACTCATCGATCGACACGTCCGCTTGCCCTCTTTCGCATGGTGACCAGCTCCCGCACTCTCTTCAGTGAGTGTCCCACCGGGCTGTGACAAGCCACTCTAGGGAGCGCCGGCGCCGGCAACAAACGCATGGCGGTGGACGGGCCGCTGACCGTCTGTGCACACACACGGCGGCGGGTGGGGATAGGGCGTCGTTTTCTGTGGAGAGCGAGAACAATTGCGGACCGAGAGAGCACATACTTCGCCGTTTAGCAGGCCAGTTGACGTGTCCCCCGCTGTGGATAACTCGGGGGACAAACTTATCGGCGTGTTGCGCGTGGGCGTGTCGATCGCGTCATTGACGACCTCGCGGCGATTCCGTTTCGACACGCCGCGAACCCCTCCGCGCACGACACCATCGCAAAAAAAGAACCTCGGCGTCGGCCCTTCCCACGAGGGGAAAAGGGCCGACGCCGAGGCGTGGATACTACTTAGCTGGCGGCGACCACGTGGACGTCGACGGTGGCCGTCACGTCCCCGTGCAGCGACACCTTGACCTGGTATTCGCCCACGGCCTTGATGGGAGACGTCACGTGAATGCGACGCTTGTCCACCTTGGCGCGCGAACCGATAGCGTCGGCGATGTCGCCTGTGCTCACGGCGCCGAACAGGCGTCCGCTCGGGCCGGCGACGACCGTCACGACCACGGGGTTGGCCTGGAGCGCGTCACGCGCAGCCTGGGCCTCCTCGATGGTCGCGAGTTCACGGCCGCGCTGCGCCTTGCGCATCGCGTCGATGGACTTCTCGGCACCTGCGGACCACGGGGTGGCCAGCTTGCGGGGAACGAGGAAGTGGTTGGCGTAGCCGTCCTTGACGACGACGACGTCACCTGCGACACCAAGCCCTGAGACTTCGTGCGTGAGGATGATCTTCGACATATCAATCCTCCTTAGCGGCCGGAGCCGGCGTAGGGCAGGAGAGCGAGTTCGCGAGCAACCTTGACGGCGCGCGCGATCTGACGCTGTTCCTGGACGGTCACACCCGTGACGCGGCGCGAACGGATCTTCCCGCGGTCGGAGATGAACTTGCGGAGCAGGGGGGTGTCCTTGTAGTCGACCTTGGTGACCTTGGCGGCCTTCAGAGGGTTGACCTTCTTACGCGGCTTGCGCGTGTCGATCTTTGCCATTGCTGTCTTTCCTTACATCAACAAGAGGGGCTACGAAGCGGGAGAACCGCGTCGTGCTGCTTAGAACGGGGGCTCGTCCGAGGACGGAGCCGATGCCCACGGGTCGTTGTCGGCGCCACCGGCGGGAGCACTGGAAGAGTTGCCTCCTCCGCCTCCACCGCCGCTGAAGCCACCGCCGCCGCCCGAGCCTGCGCGCTGTGTGCGCGTGACCTTGGCGGTGGAGTACCTCAGCGAGGGTCCAACTTCATCGACCTGCAGTTCCATGACGGTGCGCTTCTCACCGTTTGCTTCCCACGAACGCGACACGAGGCGGCCGATGACGACCACCCGCATGCCCTTGGTGAGCGACTCGGCCACATTCTCGGCGGCCTCGCGCCACAAGGAGCAGCGCATGAACAGGGTGTCCCCGTCCTTCCACTCGTTCGACTGACGGTCAAACGTGCGGGGGGTGGACGCCACCGTGAAGTTGACCACTGCAGCACCGGACTGAATGAAGCGCAGTTCGGGGTCGCCGGTCAGATTGCCAATCACGGTGATCTGGGTGTCGCCTGCCATGAGATGTCCCTGTCGTGTCGTGGGTGTGACTGCTAGTGAGCGTCGGGACGCAGCAGCTTGAGGCGCAGGATGGTCTCGTTGAGACCGAGCTGACGCTCAAGTTCCTTCGCGGTCGGAGATTCCGCCGTGAAGTTGATAACTGCGTAAACCCCGTCGGTCTTCTTCTTGATGGGGTAGGCAAGACGGCGACGGCCCCATACATCAAGGCTGTCGATCGTGCCCTTGTCATTGGTGACAACGGCGAGGTACTTCTCAAGCGACGGCTTGACCGTACGCTCGTCGACCTCGGGGTCAAGGATGACCATCATTTCGTACTTGCGCATTGATAACCCACCTCCTCTGGACTAAACGGCTACGGACGTTCCGTAGCAGGAGGGTGACGCATGTAGTGGCCGAATACGGCTGGTGCCGTCGCGACCACCGCACAAGGGTACCGTGCGAGGCAGGCATGCGAAAGTCGGGCTGTGGAAACTCTCCTTCTGCGCCTCGTGAACCTCACTAGAATGGGGCGTTACGCGATGAGGAGGAACGGGTGAAGCGAGTCCTGGTCGTGGGCATCGGCGGCGATATTGGCGTCTACGCCTTCCAACGCGCCGCGCACGAAAAGTACGGGTGGCAGCCCGTGGTCATCTCCCAAGTGACCACCACGTTCATGAGGTACTCGCGGTTGGTCGAGGGCGTCATCGAGCCGGACGTTCACAACCCCGACGCGCTCATCGCCCGCCTCAATGAGTTCGCGGCGGCCCACCCGGGCGATGACTTGGTTCTCTTTACGAACCTCGATTGGCATGTGCGCGTGCTCGCGCAGCGACGGGCACAGATCGACGCCCGCTGGCTCATCCCGCTGTGCGACCTCGCCGCCTTTGACCGCGTGTCGTCCAAGGTCGCCTTCGCCGCCGCGTGCGATGCAGTCGGTGTTCGCACGCCGCTGACGCTTTCAGTGGTGTTCGCCCCGCAGCCCGCGCCACAACTGCAGGCCGCGCCCGACGCTGGCACAGGTTCCGAGCCCGGCACCGTTCCCGCGGCCAGCTCCGACGCCGACGCAGCTCCCGCGGCGTTTTCGCCCGAGGAGGCGATCGCCAAGATCCGCGACCTGGGCCTCGAGTACCCCCTCATCGGGAAGCCGTCCGCGAGCGCGGACTGGTTCAAGGCCTCCTTCCCAGGAAAGTTGAAGATCCACCACTTTGCGAACGAGTCCGAGCTCGTGGAGGTGTTGAGCCATCTGCAGGCGCTCGCCTACCCGAGCGAGTTCCTGGTGCAGGAGTTTGTCCCTGGTGACGAGACCCACATGCGCTCGCTCACCGCGTACCGCGACAAGCAGGGTCGCGTCACACTTCTCGCTGGTGGTCAGGTGCTGCTCGAGGAGCACACACCTGGGACGCTCGGCATCCCCGCCGCCATCCTCACTGGGGTTGACGACGAGGCCTTCGAGTCCGCGCGCCGAGTGCTCGACGCCACCGACTACTACGGCTTCGCCAACTTCGACTACAAGGTGAGCAGCCGCAACGGATCGCGCGTCTTCTTCGAGGTCAACCCGCGCATCGGCCGCAACAACTTCTACGTCACGGCGTCGGGGGTCAACGTCGCCGACGCGGTTGCCAGGGATCTTCTCCCTGACCATTACGCGGCTCACGGAGGGCCCGCGTCCGATCCGACCGCAGTGTCATCGAACGCGGTGTCATCGAACGCGGTGTCATCGAACGCGGTGTCATCCACCGCAGTGCCGTCAGGCGAGATCCTGTACTCCATGGTGCCCTACCGCGTGCTC
Source organism: Actinomycetales bacterium (assembly GCA_038248935.1). Lineage (GTDB taxonomy): Bacteria > Actinomycetota > Actinomycetes > Actinomycetales > Demequinaceae > Demequina. The sequence continues at coordinate 4,540 of JBBRWX010000080.1, read as the reverse complement.
CTTCGGTACGTCCGCGAACCCGAGTTGCGCGCGCGCGTTCGCGCAGCCAAGAAGCGCTCCGGCGTGTTCCACCCCCTGGAGTATCGGGGCGACGCGAGCCTCAAGCGTCGGCTCTATGTCAGTGCGCTCAAGCTGCGCCTCGCGATGATGCTTCGCAAGCACTACCCCGCGCCCACGGAGACCGGCTTCTAGCGTCCGCGCTCCAGCGTCCGCGCTCCAGCGTCGGCGTCCTGAGCGCGGGCTCACCTAGACTTGCGAAGTGCCAGCCTCTGCCCCCCTCAGCGTCCGCGAGACCACAGTCGATGAGTTTCTGACGTTTGCGCGCGGGAGAATGCAACCCGTGCCCATCGAGCAAAGCCCTGCTTGGGATGCCTTCGACGCGGCGGTCGAGGGCCGCGAGCACATGGGCCGTGTGGTCGTCTCCGAACCCGAAGGCGCGGCCGTCGCACTCGTGAGCCTCACCCGCTACCGCGTGCGCGGCTTCCCCTATCTGTGGGCGCGCCACGCGCCCGTGATGCTGACGGAGGCCACGCCGCAGGCCGAGTCCGCGGTGAGGGAGGCCCTCGCGGCGTATGTGAGCAAGCGGTGGCCCGACACGGTGTTCATGCGCCTGCATGCGACCCACACGGATCCGGGGCTGCGCCCGCTCCTGCAGACCGTCACGTACGACAAGACCGTGGTGCTCGACCTCACGGTCGACGCCGAGACGTACCTCGCGGGCCTGTCCAAGAAGTTCAGATACGCCGTTCGCCAATCCCTGAAGCACGACGACGTCGTGGTGGCCGACGAGACGGACCTCGACCGCGCCGACTTTGACGAGCTCTACGCGGTGTACCGAGAGACCGCTGGCAGGGACGGCTTCGGCATCTACGACGCCGACGTCTACTGGGCCATGATCGAGGCCCTTCGTCCGCACGCCAGGGTGTTCGTGGCGCGGCGGACGGACGCGCCCTCCGAGGCGGGCATCGAACCCGGAGCCGACGCGGCCCAGGGGCACGCGATCGCGTGGGCCATCATCACGCTCTTCGACGGCGGCGCCACGTACTACTACGCGGCCGCTTCGGCCGAGGCCCGCGAGCTCGACGCGACAGTGCGCTTGCTGTGGGACGCGCTCGCGGCCTTACGCGCTTCGGGCGCCACCCACTTCGACATGGGCGGCGTCGACTCCGAGCTCGCCCCCAGCCTGGCCGGGGTGGGGATGTTCAAGCGCAAGTGGGGGCCCGACGTCGCCGTCGCTCCCGCCTGGGACGTACCACTCAGGCCTTTCACGTATCGCTTGCTGAGCCTGCTACTCAAAGCGAAGCGCGTGTTCCGCCTGTAAGGCGGGGGCTTCCGTCCCTAGGGCGCGGGAACGAGCGGAGGGGCCACCGTCGGCAGCGGCGCCACCGTCGGCAAGGGCGTCGGAGTCGGTGTGGGCGACGGGCTTGGCGTCGGCGAGGGCGTCGGCGAGGGCGTCGGCGAGGGACTTGGCGAAGGGGAGGGCGTGTTCGCCTTGCCGACGTTGGCGCGGGCCGGGAAGTCGACTACCGGCTGATCTTGCAAAATCGGCGTCATCATCCACGTCCAGATCCGCACGGGCATGGACCCGCCCGTGATCTGCTTGAAGCCTCCGAAAGGCGTGATCGCCTCGGCCTCTCCGTTTGGCCCCACCTGGTACATGCCGACCACGCCCACCTGCTGGGGTGTAAAGCCGACGAACCACGCCGACTTGTTGTCGTTTGACGTGCCCGTCTTTCCCGCGATGGGACGCCCAAGCTCGGCCGCGAAGTGACCCGAGCCGCCCTTGAAGTTGACCACTTGCTGCATCGCGTACGTGGCGTCGGCCATGACGTCTTCCGCAAAGACGCGCTCTGGCGTCAACTGATGCTCGTAATAGACGTTTCCCTCGGCGTCGCTCACCGAAGCCACCATGAATGGCGACGTCTTGAGGCCGCCCGCGGCAAACGTCGAGTACGCAGACGCGAGGTCGAGGGCGTGCGGCGAGGCTGTGCCGAGCACGTTGGACGGGTTTGCCTCCAGGCCTGCGGTTCCGTCTGGGATACCGGCCCTGACCGCCACGTCGCGCGTCTTGTCTGGGCCCACCTGGACGTTGAGCTGGGTGTAGACCGTGTTGACGGAATAGGCGGTCGCCTTGATCAGGTCGATGTCGCCAAAGTTCTCGCCAAGAAAGTTGCGCACCGGGGAGTCGAACCCTGGCACCGTCTTGTTGTTGGCTCCGTTGTACGTCGAGTCGAGCGAGATTTTGCTTTCCAGAGCGGCCACGAGAGCAAACGGCTTGAACGTGGACCCGGCTTGAGCGATGTCCTGGGTGACCGCGTTGCGTTGGATCGTGAGGTAGTCGGCGCCGCCGTACATGCCCGTGATCGCGCCCGTCGTCGGGTCCATCGTGACCGCGGCGACGCGCAAGTTGGGGGCCGCGTCCGTAGGCATTTGCGCGACCGCGGCCAAGATCGACGCCTGGGTAGTCGGCTGGATCGTGGTGACGATGCTCAGGCCCTCGGTCTCGATCTCCTCTTGAGTCTTGCCGGTGGTCGCGGTGACCTCGTCAATCGCGGCGCGCAACAGGTAGCCCTGCGTCCCCGCGAAGATGTCGTTGTTTGCGTATTCGATCGTGGTGGGGAAGACCATTGCGTCGCGTTCGACCTGGGTGATGTCGCCAAGGTCCACGAGTCCGTCGAGCACGTAGTTCCACCGGAACTCGGCTTGAACGGGGTTGAGGCGCGGGTCCCAACGCGAGGGGGCGGGCAGGATTCCAGCGAGCAGCGCGGCCTCGGACACGGTGAGCTCCGCCGCCGGCTTGCCGTAGTACTTGCGAGCGGCCGCCTCGATGCCGTAAGCGCCGCGGCCAAAGTAAACGGTGTTGATGTAGTTGCCGAGTATCTCGCTCTTCTCCTGCTGCTTGTTGATCTTGAGCGCGAGAAGTGCCTCGTCAATCTTGCCCTTGATGTCCGTCGTCGTCGATGCCTTGTAGTAGCGCTCCACGTATTGCTGGGAGATTGTCGACCCTCCCTGCTTCTTGCCGAACACCACGGTCTTGATGAGTGCCCTGGTGGTACCCACAAAATCGACACCCGGGTTGGTGTAAAACGAGCGATCCTCTGCGGCCACGAAGGCGTTCGGCACGTACGTGGGCAGGGTCTCAATGCCGACGATCTGGCGGTCGGCCTGGCCCAGCCTGCCCATGACCGTCGTGCCGTCGCCGTAATAGATCGTCGATGCCTGGATGAGCGCGAAGTCCGCGGGGGCGGGCACGGGGAGCATCTGGTAGCGAATGAACAGCCCGAGGAAGCCGAGGAGTCCCACCGCGAGGCCTGCGATCAAGGCGCCGATGCCGAAGCGCCGCAGCAGGTACTTCCAGCGGGGAATCAGCTTGCCGTTCTTGTCGCGCGGAGGCCCGCCCTTGCCGCCCTTCCTTCCGGCGGCTCCGCCAGCTGCGCCCTTGCCAGAGGCGGTCCTGACGGGAACCCTTCCGCTCGTCGAGCCTTTACCGCGTCCGCCGGCCGCCGCCTCGTCGTACGCACGCAATCCAGTGGCTCTGGGCTCGATCGAGCCCGGCCTCGTGGTGCGTTGAGCACCCGATGCGGGAGTGGGCTTGCGGGGCCCTGCCCCCGGCGTGCCAGTGGCGCGCCACTGAGGCGCGTCGCCCTGAACCGGGCGGGTGCTCTTGCGCTGCGGAACTCTGTTGTCTTCGCTCACCATGTCAGTGTACGAACGGGGGCCGAGCGGCCAAGGTTCCCCCGCGCGTCGGTTCACGCTCGTCTCAAGACTCCACCGAGGGGAAATGTGCCAGGTGGGGCGTTCGCCGGCGACGTCTCGGGCCTCGGCCGCTGGCGCTTTGGGCGTCGGCCGCTGGCTTCTTGGGCCTTGAAAAGGGGGTCATGCGCGCGGTCAGTTCAGGCCTCGACTTGCGCTTTGATGTATCGGCGCGATACAACTGGGTGCTACACCGCGTCGATACATCGCAGATCATCGACGCGCGGCGACGCCAGGGTCGAATCCCCGCGTGGCGCGCTCAACGGAGCTGGACGAGAGGAAGAGCATGGGACGCACAGACGTGCTCACCCTCGCCATTCTCGGCACCCTTTCCGAAAAGCCTTACCACGGCTATGAGATCCGCAAGCGCCTCGGCGCTCAGCTCGGCCCGTTCAGGGCCCTGTCGTACGGCAGCCTGTATCCGGCGCTCAAACGCATGGTCATCGAAGGCCTCATCGCCGTCGACGCGGGGGAACCCGAGTCCGTGCCGTCTCGGCGTTCCCGCATCGCCTACCGACTGACGGACGAAGGCCAGGCCCGCTTGGCCACCGAGCTCGCCTCGGCAGGGGCCTCGTCGTGGGACGACGACACATTCGACGTGCGCTTCGCGATGTTCGACCGCACGGATTCCGACACCCGGTTGCGCATTCTCGAGGGACGCAGGGGCCGCATGGCCGAGCGCCTCGAGGAGCTTTCGGTCAACTTACGCGCCATGCGCGATCGCCACGATGCGTACACCGCAGAACTTCAACGTCACGGACTCGAGCGCGTTGAGCGCGAGGTTGAG
>JBBRWX010000079.1:0-11059 GCA_038248935.1 Actinomycetales bacterium | reverse complement strand
GGCGCGCCCCGGAAGTTCCCTGCCAGCGTACGGCGTGTTGCGGGACCTGCTCGCGAGGGCCGCGGCGTCGACCGTCCAGAGGGCCTTGGGGTCGACAAGGGTGAGGTTCGCGGGCTCTCCCACAGCGATCGGTCGCCCGTGGTACGCCTCCACGCGCCCGATGCGCGCAGGGTGGAGCGACATGACTCGAGCGACGTCCCTCCACGTCATCCGCCCAGTTTCAACCATGGTCTGTTGGACGATGCCGAGCGCGGTCTCGAGGCCGAGCATGCCGAACGACGCCGAGGCCCACTCGCAGTCTTTGTCCTCGCTCGCGTGGGGAGCGTGATCGGTAGCGACGATGTCGATCGTGCCGTCGGCGAGTCCCGCGCGCACCGCCTCGACGTCCTCGGCGGTTCTCAGCGGCGGGTTGACCTTGAAGAGCGGGTTGTAGGTGCGGGCCTCCTCATGCGTCAGCAAGAGGTGGTGAGGAGTGGCCTCCGCCGTGACCTGGATGCCGCGCGACTTCGCCCACCTCACGATGTCGACCGACCCCGCGGTCGACAGGTGTTGAATGTGGACGCGCGATCCCACGTGGCCAGCGAGCAACACGTCGCGCGCGATGATCGACTCCTCGGCCACCGCGGGCCATCCGGCGAGCCCGAGCTCGGCCGAGACGTCACCCTCGTGCATCTGGGATCCCTCGGTGAGCCGCAGATCCTGGGCGTGCTGCACGATCGCGCCATCAAAGGACTTCACGTACTCGAGCGCCCTGCGCATGATGACGGGGTCGTAGACGCACATCCCGTCGTCGCTGAAGAGACGCACGCGCGCACGGGAGTGCGCCATGGCGCCCATCTCCGCCAAGTGCTCTCCCTTGAGCCCCACCGTGACCGCGCCCACGGGAATGACGTCGACAAGCCCGATTTCGCGGCCCCTGCTCCACACCTGTTCAACCACGCCGGCGGTGTCGGCAACAGGATTGGTGTTTGCCATCGCGTGCACCGCGGTCCAGCCGCCGCGAGCGGCCGCGCGCGAGCCGCTCTCGATCGTCTCGGCGTCCTCCCAGCCAGGCTCGCGCAGGTGGGTGTGCAGGTCGACTAGACCAGGCAAGAGCACGAGGCCCTCTGCATCGATGCGGATCGCACCTGCGGGAAGATCCGCGGCGTCGACGATCACTCCGTCGCGCACCGCGACATCGCCTCGTAGCTCGCCGTCGACCTTGGCCCCTGTGATGATGAACGCGCTCACGCCTGCTCCTCTCCTGCCAGCAGCAGATACAACGCGGCCATGCGTACGGCCACCCCGTTCGCCACCTGTTCCACGATCACGGAGCGCGGGCTGTCCGCCGCCTCCGCCGAAATCTCAAGGCCCCTGTTCATCGGCCCCGGGTGCATGACGATGCCGCCCTCTGCCAGGCGCGCCATCCGATCGGCGTCGAGGCCGAACATCCGCGTGTACTCGGCGGGCGAGGGGAAGAACGCCGCTCCCCCACCCGTCATGCGTTCACGCTGGACCCTGAGCATCATCACCGCGTCGACTGGCCGCGCGTCGAGGGCGTCGTCGAGGCCATGGAACACCTCGACGGGCCACGACTCCATTCCCACCGGCAGGAGCGTGGGCGGCGCGACGAGCGCGACACTCGCCCCAAGCGTCGTGAGCAGGTGCATGTTGGAGCGGGCCACACGCGAGTGCAACACGTCGCCCACGATCGCGACCCGGAGGCCGTCGAGGCCCTTCCCGTCGGTGCCTGTGCCGTTGCCAGCGCCCTCACCGTCCATGAGGTGCTTTCGCATCGTGTAGGCGTCCAAGAGGGCCTGCGTGGGGTGCTCGTGCGTGCCATCGCCCGCGTTGAGCACGCTCCCGTGAAGCCATCCGCCGTGAGCGAGCTGGTAGGCGGCTCCCGATGCCCAGTGCCTCACGACGACAGCGTCGGCGCCCATTGCTTGAAGCGTCAGCGCGGTGTCCTTGAGGCTTTCGCCCTTGGACACGCTCGATCCCTTTGCCGAGAAGTTGATGACGTCGGCGCTGAGCCTCTTGGCCGCCGCCTCGAACGAGATACGCGTGCGGGTCGAGTCCTCGAAGAAGAGGTTGACGACGGTCTTGCCGCGCAGTGTGGGGAGCTTGCGGATCTCCCTGTCCTGGGTTGCGGCCATCTGCGCCGCGGTATCCAGGATGCGGATCGCGTCGTCGCGCGTCATGTCTTTGGTGCCCAGGAGGTGTTTCACTTGCGGCCACCCGTCAGGATCACGGCGTCTTCGCCATCGGTCTCCACCAGGTGGACGTCGACGCGCTCGGACCTAGAGGTGGGCAGGTTCTTGCCCACAAAGTCGGCCCTGATGGGCAACTCCCTGTGTCCCCTGTCCACGAGCACGGCCAACTGGACTGCGCTCGGCCTGCCGAGGTCCTTGACCGCGTCGAGCGCGGCGCGGATGGTGCGGCCGGTGTGGAACACGTCGTCGACCAGGACCACGACGGCACCGTCGATGCCCGCTGGGGGAAGGGTGGTCGCGCCGATCGCGCGCGTGGGGTGGCGATGCAGGTCGTCCCTGTACATCGTGATGTCGAGCGCGCCGCACCTTGCCGCCGCGTCGAAGCCTGGCTCAACCTCGGCGAGCTTCGCCGCGAGCCGTTCGGCGAGCGGGAGGCCCCGCGTCGGGATTCCGAGGAGGACGAGCCTGTCGGCTCCGCCATTGCGCTCGAGAATCTCGTGAGCAATGCGGGTGACCGCTCGCGCCATATCCGGCGCGGTCAAGACGATGCCAGTCACTGGCCAACTCCTTCTCCGCCTCACAGGACGGTTCTTAAAGGGTGTTTGCGTACGTCACTGTAGCCCACTCTCGGGGACGACGAGGCGCGCCTCGCGGTCACCGACTCATTGGTCTATCCTCCCGCGCCTCGGTCGGTGTGCGGGCGGTGCGGCGGAAGCTCGCCATCACCGCAGACGCGGCACCGACGGTCGCCGTGACGATCGACTCGACAACGGCGTTTGGGCCCAACAACGTGGGGCCCTCGAGCCTCCCGTAAGCGTGCAGCGCGGCGAGCTCGACCAACGCCACCACAAGCCCGAGCACCGCAAGCGCGCCAATTCGCCTCCTCTGGTGGGACGTTTTGTCGGTATCTGCTGACGCGACCACCCACGCTCCGGCTCCCCCTACGAGCGCCGGGGCGAGGTGCCACGTCGTGGTCGGCTTCCACAGCGCGAGCACAAGCCATGCGCCGGCGGCCAAAGCCGTGAGAGTGAGTGGCAGCACCGCCCACCAGGCGGTGTTCGGACCAGACGTGTCAGCGGGCACGGCGAGCGGCGCGCCACATGAGCGCGCCGAGTGCCGCCCCGTAGATGACGTGTTCGACGAAGAAGGTGCCTTGGCCCACCAATGACCCCATGTTCTTGATCTGGTCGCCGCTTCCGAAGGCCGTCGCCGCGAGACCGAGCAAGACGAACGCGCTCGAGAGGTACACGACCACTCCCCACAACACCCCCGCTACGAGCACGGCGATACCGCGCAGGCGCGCCGCGCCCGCGATGAGGGCAAACATCGCGCCAAACGCGGCTCCCGTCATCATGTGAATCGCGGCACCCACCAACGCGGGCCCTGCGTAGAAGGCGAACGACTGGCCCGCGTCCGCTTGCTGCATCGACATCATCATGTGATCGGGCGAGATCACCAAGGAGGCGATGTGGTACAGCGGCGTGAAGAAGCCCACGCCCTGGTAGGTCAGCGCAGCGATCATGGCGTACATCGCCATGATCAAGGACGCGATCAGTCCTGTGACGGCGCCGAGTGCGACCCGGCGCATTGAAAGTACCTTGCCCCGCTTGGTCTCGTCCACGATTGCCGTGCTCACGCTTGCTGTCTTCATGATGAATCCTCTCCGAACGACATCCCCGCCACCGATGCGGCACTGGTGATGGGCCGGAAACCCTGCGTCCGCGCGAATCTGTTCCAGGAATTCACACCGAGATTCGGGAAGCACATCGGCGGCCACCGGGTTACCTCCCCATGAGCGCACTTCGGGAGCAGGACGACGTCGCGAGGCATCGGTCGTTTCGCGACTATGTCGAGCCGGAAATTCCCGTTCTCCTGAGGGTCGCGCACGCGATGACCCCTGTGCATGCCGACGCGGAGGACTTGGTCCAGGAGACCCTCGTTCGCGCGTACCGCGCCGCTCATCGGTTCGATGGTGAACATCCTCGTGCCTGGCTCCTGACGATCCTGCGCAATACCAACGCAAACATGCATCGACGCCGCAGACCGGTCGCCGTTGATACCCAGGAGTTGTACGGCGACTATCGGCCCGCCTTTGGCTCGGCCGAAGCGCCGAGCGCCGAGGATGCCGTGCTCGGCCTCGAGATCGACGGGGAGCTGAGTGCGGCTGTCGCCGCGCTGGATCCGAAGTTCAGGACGGTGCTGATCCTCGTGGACGTCCATGACCTCAGCTACGCGGAGGCCTCTGTGGTACTCGGCGTCCCGATCGGAACGGTGATGTCGCGCCTTAGCCGGGCACGTGATCGCGTCCGACGCCGTCTCATCGCTTCCCCCATCCACCAAGGAAGGCTGTCATGAACGCACTTCGCGAGATGCTGACGTGTCACTGGGCCGCTCGCCGGATTCAGCGCTACCTCGATGCGGATCCGTCGGCCCCGCTGACGCCGGATAGTGTCGCGCGCCTGGAGGCCCACCTCACGACGTGTGAGAAGTGCTCGGGACTGCTGGCAGAAAACCGCGCTCTTCAGCGATCGTTCTCGCACTGGTCGGGCGGCGCGGTGGATCAGGGCGCCGTTGACCGCCTCCACGCCTTTCTCGACGACCTCGAGGATTCAGGGCGATAGACCGGCCCGAACCCGGGTGACGTCAGGCCCGCGAATCGTGAGCGGACGCGTCCCTCGCGATGGTTCCCAGGACCCCATTGATGAAGGTGGGCGAATCGTCAGTGGACAGGTCAGCCGCGAGCTCGACCGCCTCGTCGATCGCGACGGCCGCGGGTACCTCGTCGTTGAAGACGATCTCCCACGTGGCGACCCTCAAAACCGCCCTGTCAACGGCGGGCATGCGGTCCATCGTCCATTCCTTCGCGGCCTCCGAGATCAGGGCGTTGATGCTCAGCCACTGGTCGATGACGCCGCGCACAATGTCGATCCCGTATTGAGGGACAGGAGTCTCGCGGCCTGAAAGCGCGATGCGTTCCGCGAGCACGTCTGAGAGGTTCGCGCCCCGTTGATCGGCCTCGAAGATGATGTCAATCGCCCTCTTGCGCGCCTTGGTGCGGGCTGCCATGTGTCATTCCTCTCGATGCGTACGGGAGAACGCTACGCCACGCTCGCCGGACGAGTCGACACCGTTTGCGCTGCCGGCCAAGGGTACGCACGGAGGGTCAGGGTTCAGAGTCAGCGTTTCTGCAAAAGGATAGCTTCGATGCCGAACCATGGCTGTTGGTACCGACCAGGCGGCCCCGGGTTTCTAGGCGTCAAGCCTCCATGCGCGAAATTGCGTTTTCACAAAACCTCAGCGCTGGTCCTCCAGGGCACGAGGCTCGTTCTAGTCCTGCACGAGCGGCAAGACCGCTTGCATAAATACGGGCGAGAGCTCACGGGCGAACGTCGCGCTGAGATGGCCATCGTCGCGATACATGAAGACATCACCCAGGATGATTCCGCACTCGGTCTTGTCACATATGTAGTCGTTGAGGTCGAGCCAATGCCAACCGTTTGCGACAACCGTCTGTTGCACGAGGCCTCTTGTGCCCGGTTGGAGGGCCTTGTTTCGCGGTGTGGAACACGACGAAATGTCGACGACCTCTACCGCAGCGCAGGCGCTCGGGTTCTGGTCATGGGCCGGGGTGTCGACAATCCACAGCACCTCGGCGCCTTTGAGTTCCGAAGCCATGCCACTGACCGCCAGGCTCACCTTGTTCGCTGCGCCATGTTCCTCCAACTCCGGCGCTGAAAGCGATGTCGATGCGATCACGAGGTCGGGTTTGAGAGCATTGACGCGGTCGACTGCAGCCCGATACCACTGGGAGCACACCTCGCGGTAGTCAAGTGACGCCGGGTCGAAGGGCGGGCACCCATCGGCCGTGACAAGGGCCACTCTGATGTCGCCCCGTTCGACTGCGGGAAGTAGTGCGTCGAGCCACTGGAGGGCGTGGGAGTCGCCAAAGAGCGCCACCACCGGGCCGCGCGTTCCATAGACACAATCACTGAACTTGTACTCCACGAAGACCGTATGGACGTTGCACCCGTCGAAATCTGCGACAGGCTTGTCACTGCTGGCGTCGAGGAGGTCAGGGTGCAGGTTCTGAGGGACCATCGTTGCGAACTCTTGCTGCGCAACGCCCGCCTTGAGCAACTGGTAACGCTGCGCGATCAGCGGCGCGTTCATGGGTCTCATGCTCGCCCATACTCCGACGCTGGCCATGACCAGAAGACCGCTCATCACAACGACGCCGCCGGTGACGAGCATGTTGCGCACCTCACGTTTTGACGTGAGCGGGAATTGTCGGAAGGGGTTTTCAATCCAGTTTAGTGATGCCGCGCTAAGCACGAGCGTGACCACAAACACGGCCGCCGATGTCACTTCGCGCGAGAAGGGCGAGAGCGGCGCCGCGATCGCGATGACTGGCCAATGCCACAGGTATATCGCATAGGAGCGGTCTCCGAGCCACTGGAACGCGCTGAGCGACGCGAGTCGTCCCGCCTCCCGCACGGCTCCGCCCGCGAGAATCGCGGCGGTCGCTCCGACGGGAATGGCTGACGCGATAGTCGGCCAGCCAAACGGGGTCTCGATCGCAACCGCGCACCCCGCTAGCGCTACCCACGAGATCCAGACGAGGCCCGTCGTCACGGTTGCACGAGGCGCCACCTGACGCAACCAGGGCACCGCGATCGCGACAAGCACGCCGATGCCGAGTTCCCAGGCGCGAGAAACAGGGCTATAGAAGGTTCCGATTCCCCCAGTCCCATATCCGGCAATCGTGACGTCGAACACGAGGACCGACATGGCAGCGATGGCCAATGCCCCGACCTTGCGGCCTGCGCGAAACGCGAGGACGATCGCGAACGGCGCAACCAAGTAAAACTGCTCCTCAACGCCGAGAGACCAATAGTGGGTGAACGGCGACACATACGAATCCATCGCGTATCCCCTGTTTGAAACCCCAAACCAGAGGTTCGCGACTCCTGAAACGCTCGCGATCCCGTCCCGAGTTACGGAAGCGACCCCTGCCGGAGAACCCCAGAGAATGAGTCGCAAGGGACTTGTGGTGAAGGAGGTGGCGACAATCGTGACAACAGCGACGACGGTGGCCAACGGTGCGATTCGTCGCACTCTGCGTGCGTAGAAGCGGGCTAGCGCCACCCGCCCCGTGGACATTGCTTCACCCACCAACGCCCCACCGACAAGATAGCCAGACACCACGAAGAAGATATCCACGCCAACAAACCCGCCGGGCAGCCTCTCCGGCACGGTGTGATACGCGAACACCGCCATCACCGCGAACGCACGCAGCGCTTGGATGTCACGCCGTCGCACGCTCGAAGGGGCAGTCGAGTCGGCCTTAAGGACGTCTGCGCGCGGCTGGCGGACTATTCCCTTGGTTGCGGCAAATCTCCGAGCCAGACCTACATGCGGCGCGGCACCTAGCTTTGAACGGGCGGGGGTGGCGGAAGTCAAGAAAGGACGCCTCCTAAGCCTTCTGTCGTCACAATCGACGGTGTCTTCGGTCACGCTGGTGTGCCTCGGAAGACTTTACGGCCATGCGGGAACTCGAGATGCCCGCTCGCATATCGTGTTCAGCACACGGCGACAATGCTCCACCGTCCCTCACCGACTGCGGCACGGGGTCGGGGCGTCACGGTTGCGAAGTCAGGTGGTTGGGACACGCACTTCGCGATACCCCGTTGCGCCTAGGGACCTCAGCGGCGGTAGACCCCCACGGGCACTCAACTTCTGGCGACCAACGAGAGGGGAAGGACCGCTCGCGGCCCACAAATAGGTCTAGTCGTTCACGCGACCCTGGTATTCACCGGTACCCGTGTTGACCTTGACCTTGGTGCCCACCTCGAGGAACAGCGGTACCTGGATTTCCCTGCCAGTGGACAGCGTCGCGGGCTTGGTGCCGCCGCTCGAGCGATCGCCCTGCAGGCCGGGCTCGGTGTAGGTGACCTCCATGACGACCGACGCTGGCAGCTCCACAAAGAGCGGGTTGCCGTTGTGCGTGGCAATCATGACCTTCTCGTTTTCGATCAGGAAGTCCTTCGCGTCGCCCAGGACGGTGGGCGTGATGAGCACCTGGTCGAAGGTGTCTGGGTCCATGAAGATGTAGTCGGTGCCGTCGTTGTACAGGTATTGCATGTCGCGGCGGTCGACCGTCTCAAACTCAAGCTTGGTACCGGCGTTGAACGTCTTGTCGACCACCTTGCCTGTCATGACGTTCTTCATCTTGGTGCGCACGAACGCGCCACCCTTGCCAGGCTTCACATGCTGGAAGTCGATGATCGTCCAGAGGTTGCCGTCGAGGTTGAGCACGGAGCCATTCTTGATGTCGTTCGAGGTCGCCACGATATTCCTTGCGTTCAGTTCATATGGGCACTGCGTTCAAAAGGCCGCTGCGTTCAAAAGGCCGCTGCGTTCAAAAGGCCGTCGGCAAGTCTAGCCGATGCGGTGGGCAACGGCCTGAAGCGCGAGCCGGTATGAGTCGATGCCCAGCCCAGCGATGGTGCCTGTCGCCACGCCGGAGATGACCGATGTAGCCCTAAAATCTTCCCTGGCATGCGGGTTGGTGAGATGCACCTCGATGAGAGTGAGGCCCGCAGCTGTCACAAGCGCACACGCATCGCGCAGCGCGTAGGAGTAGTGAGTGAAGGCCGCCGGATTCAGGATGACGTGCCAACCGTTGTCGACCGCCTCGTGCATCCAGTGCACAAGATCCGTCTCGTCGTCTGACTGCCGCACGGTCGCCTCGAGGCCCACTTGCGATCCCCAATCCATCACCAGGGCGGCAAGTTCGTCGTGAGTGGTAGAGCCGTAGTTCTCGGGTTCGCGCGTACCAAGCCTGCCCAGATTTGGACCGTTCACCACGAGGACGTTGCTCATGCGCCCAGCGTAGCGGGGAGCACGTCTCAGCAGTGGCCCTGAGGCGGCCGCCGACAGATCGATGCAAAATCGACGACGCTCCCCGTACTCGCCAGTCGCGCACGATAACCTGCACCTGTGACCGAGCCCAGCGATAGCACCCCCTTGTCCTCACTCGTCGCCGCGGCGCGTCGATATGGAACGTGGGGCCTGCTAGGAGCCGTCGCCTTGGTCCACCTGGTGATCGCGGCGCAATCCGTCGGCCCGATGTACCTGTTTGACGAGGTGGGCTATCTCGCCGGCGCAAACGTGATCGCTGGGCACGGGCTGGATTCAACGAGCCTCGACTGGTCGTTGTGTGGCTCAAGCTACTCGGTGGGGTATTCCGCCGCGCTCGCCCCGCTGTGGTGGCTACCCATCTCGCCCGTGGCCCTCTATCAGATCGCCGCTTACGTGAGCGCGGCGATAGGCGCCGCGGTCATGTGGCCAGCAAGCGTGCTGGCGCGCAGGTTCGGGGCAACGCGCGGAATCGCCCTGGCCATCGGCGCTCTCGTGAGCCTCGTCCCTGCCAGGGCGCTCCTCGACAACTATGTGATCGCCGAGAACCCGCTCACGCTGCTTGTTGTTTGCTCCGCTGTGCTTGCGTGGCGCATCGCGGACCGCGATAGGCTCCGCGACTCCATCGCGTTCGGAGTCACGACGGGGCTCGCGGCGGCCGTCCATGCGCGGGCGCTTCCCCTTGTCGTTGTCGCAGTGGTCTGGGTCGTGTTGCGGTGGGTGGTCCGTGCATCGTCAGCTCGCACTGCATCGTCCGCGCGCACTGCGTTGGCCACCGCGGTGCCCGCCATCGCGCTGAGCGTTGGCGGCTTCTTTGCGCAGCGGGCCATGGGCTCGGCCATCTTCGCGGCCGACGATCGCGTGGGCGACCTGCTCGGGGGCGTGACCCCTACTGGGATCGCCAAGGTCGTTCTCGGTCAGGGCTTTACCCAGGTCGTGTCGTGGTCCCTGCTGACTGTGCTTGGGATCCTCGCGTGCGGCGTACACGCGCGCCGCGCCTTGCGTTCAGAGGGTCGACTAGGTCTTGCCAGCCCGTGGTGGTGGCTCGGCGGGATGGCCGTGGTCCAAGCGGCCTTCTTTGTCGCCGTACTCGCCGCCTCATCCGATCTGGGCGCGCGCTTCGACATTCCACTGTTCGGCCGCTACCTCGATCCCTTTGTGGTGCCCGTGGCGGTGCTCGGGGCCACGACGCTGTGGACAAGGGCATCGCGGCGGCTGACGACCATCGCGTTGCTCGTGTCGATCGCAGCGATAGCGGGCTACGGCGCTCTCGTGCTGCCTCGCATCTCCCCCGATGCCAAGTGGATACCGTTCGCGGTTCCAGGGCTCGAGCCCTTCCTGTCACCCGCTACAGGCGACGACCGCCTCGGGCTCGCTGTTGCAGGCACCGTCGCAGTGGTCGGATGTCTCCTGTTGTGGCTCTCGCGACGCTGGGCCAAGGTGGGCATCGCCGCCGCCCTGCTCGTGGCGACAGCGGCCACCCTGATGACAGACGCGTCGCGAGTGGATCCGTTCGAGTCAGGGGTGCGCGCAGCCTCCACCATCTCGTCATGGGTCGCGGCAAATCCGGAGCAATCCATCAGCTTTGCCGCGGACCTATTGCCGTGTGTCGACAGGAACAAACTCCAGTTTGAACTCGCTAACGCCGCCACAGTCGTCCCCGCGAACGGCGACTACGGCGATGGCTTCGTCGTGGGGCCCGCCGACTGGCCGGAGGCCGAGGCCATGGGCCGCATTCGCGTGCCCCTCACTGTGTGGGGATCCTCGGCGGTGTGGACCGCACCGCAGTAAAGCTCGCGACGCCGTGGCTAGGTTAAGCACCGGCAAGGTTAAGCGGCTCTTCACATTTAAGGGTGTAGTGCTTGTCTGAAGCCGCCGGTTTCGAGCAGGCTGCGGGTGATGTAGTTGGCGAGGTTTCGGAAGCCGAGGGCGGATCCGCGGAGGTGTTC
>JBBRWX010000078.1:0-11144 GCA_038248935.1 Actinomycetales bacterium | reverse complement strand
GCCAGTCTTCCCTTTCGTATCTTGCTGGTTTCCCGATCGACATCATCAAGATCGATCAGTCCTTCGTCGCGGCGGTCGACGTCGACGCGACGGCCAGGGCGCTCGTCAGTGCGATCGTGCACCTTGCCGAGGGCCTCGGCGCCACGACGATCGCCGAGGGAATCGAGCGGCCCGGCCAATTGAGGGCCGTTCGCGAACTGGGCTGCGACATCGGGCAGGGCTACTACTTGGGCAGGCCCGTCGAGGCGGCTAGCGTCGATTGGACTACGCGCTCTCTCGCGTGACGAGGCCGCGCCGCAAGGGTCGCCAAGTAGACGCAGTGGGCCCGTGTGCACCATGGCTTTACGATTGGCGGCATGACGCGCATCATCGCCGGCGAGTTCGGGGGGCGAAAGCTTGCCGTGCCCAAGACAGGCACAAGGCCAACGACGGATAGGGTCAGGGAAGCGATCTTCTCCAGACTCGACCACGCCGATGCCCTTCGCGGCTCTTGCGTCCTCGACCTCTATGCGGGGTCTGGCGCCCTGGGCCTCGAGGCCCTGAGTAGGGGAGCGGCAGAGGCGACCTTCGTCGAATCGGCGACGCCCGCCGTGCGCATCGTCGAGGGAAACGTCAAGGAATTCGGGCTCGGCGCGCGAGCGGCGGTCGTGCGGGAGCGCGTGCTGCCGTTCCTCGAGCGCACCACAAAGACGTTTACTCTCGCGTTCCTCGATCCGCCGTACGACATCGCGGATGGCGACCTGATCGCCGCCCTCGCGGCCCTCGCGCCGCGGCTCGAACAGGGCGCTCCCTTCGTCCTCGAGGTCTCGACACGCAAGCGCCTGCCAGAGTGGCCGCGCGGCCTGCAGTTGGTGCAGTCAAAGGCATACGGCGAGACGACGGTGCATTTCGCCGAGTGCGTGCGCTAGGTTGCGGTCTATGGCCACCGTTGTCTTTCCAGGTTCTTTCGATCCCTTCACCCTGGGTCACGTCGACATTGCCGTGCGTGCCCGTCAACTCTTTGACACGGTGATCATCGCCGTCGCCCACAACTCACAGAAGGCGCCGCTCCTTGACCTCGCGGTTCGGGTGGGCCTCGCGCGATCGGCCATCAGCCACGTCGAGGGCATCGAGGTCGCGTCGACGGACGCCTTGCTCGTCGACTTTTGCGAAGAGCGCGGCGCCGTGGCGATCGTCAAGGGACTTCGCGGGGGAGCCGACTACGACATCGAGCGGCCGATGGCGCTCATGAATCGGTCCCTCACCGGCATCGAGACCGTCTTTCTGACCGGCGACAGCGCCCTTTCCCACATCGCGTCGTCCCTTGTGCGCGACGTGGCCCGTCACGGAGGCGACGTGTCCGCGTACGTTCCGCCAGGGGTTGAGAGCGCGGTTCTTGCGGCGTTGCGCGTACAGAAATAGGGCGGCCGGTAGGCTGCCCGACGGGTGACCCGGCCAACGCTCCACACGAGGTCCGCACTCGACATCGGCGCGGCTTGAGTTCACCCCTGTTTATCCCGTAGGATGGTCCGCTGGCCCGCCGATCAATAGTGGGCCGGGGTCCTTGGACCGTCAAGACATGGAGGAGCGTGTGGCACACACTCCGTTCAACACATCGCCGTTCCGCATTTCACTGCGGGACATCGTGCGTCGTCCAGGTACTCATCAAGAGTACGACCATGACTTTGCGGTGCCAGAGCGCCTCGGCACTGAATTGATTGGGGTTCCAGAGGGATCGAAGGCCTCGTTGCACGTGCAGTGCGAGGTCGTCACCGATGGGATTTGGGTCAACGGAACCTTCACCGCTGTCGCGGAGGGGGAGTGCGGTCGCTGTTTGGAAGACATCTCGGTCGATATCGAGGTGCCTTTGCAGGGACTGTTCCTCTACCCCGATGCGGGCTACAGTGCGGGTGACGTGGAGGAAGACGTCTACGATTTCGATGGTGAAAGCCTGGATCTCGAGGGCGTTGTGACGGATGCGGTGGTGACCACGCTTCCGTTTACTCCTTTGTGCGACCCTGATTGTCAGGGACTGTGCGATCAGTGTGGCGTGAGGCTTGCAGACAATGCAGGTCACGCGCATGAGATACTCGACCCTCGGTGGTCGTCACTAGTAAGTGTGAAGGACGGCCTCGAGCCGTCCGACAAGGAAGAGAGTTAGCCGTGGCCGTTCCCAAGCGCAAGATGTCGCGCAGCAACACCCGCTCGCGTCGCTCGCAGTGGAAGACCACCGCTGCGAACCTCACGACGTGCCCTACATGCAAGGCTGACAAGTTGCAGCACGTGGCGTGCCCGACCTGCGGTGTTTACAACGGCCGTCAGTTCGCCGCCGCGGTGCGCACCGAGCACGAGGCCTAAACGGCCCTCGTTGCTATTGTGAGCCGCGCTTGCGTGAGCCGCACTCCATGAGCGCGCCAAGCATCGATGCCGTAGCGGTCCTGACGGGCAGGCTTGGCGTTGCTGTTGACGCCGAAATGCTGGTGCTTGCTCTCACTCACCGCTCCTTCGCTTACGAAAATGGCGGATTGCCAACAAACGAGCGCCTCGAGTTTCTTGGCGATTCCGTTCTGGGAATCGTGGTCACCGACCGCCTCTATCGCGACCACCCCGACTTGGCCGAGGGTGACCTCGCCAAGATGCGGGCATCCTGTGTATCCCAACGCGCACTTGCGATCGTGGCTCGAGAGCTGGGACTTGGCGCGTACGTCTTGCTCGGC
Organism: Actinomycetales bacterium; assembly: GCA_038248935.1. GTDB lineage: Bacteria > Actinomycetota > Actinomycetes > Actinomycetales > Demequinaceae > Demequina. The sequence goes on along the minus strand of JBBRWX010000078.1, from coordinate 8,448 downwards.
AAGGGCGAGATCTCGACGGGAGGCTCCGACAAGGACTCGATCCTGTGCGACACTCTCGAGGCCCTCTTTGGCGCGATCTACTTGGCGCACGGCACCGACGTGGCACGAGAAGTGGTCCTCAAGCTCGTGGGCCCCTCTCTCGTGAGAGCCGCCACGCTCGGCGATGCCCTCGACTGGAAGACGTCCCTCCAAGAGGTGTGCTCGTCCCATGGCTTCTCACCGCCGGTCTACGACGTGGTGGGAGTGGGTCCTGACCATGCGCGCGTTTTCACCGCCACTGTCATGGTGGACGGCACGGCGCGAGGCAACGGGATGGGCTCCTCCAAGAAGGTGGCCGAGCAAGAGGCCGCCGAGGCGGCGCACGCGGCCCTCTTAGCGCTCTGACTGCTCTGACTGCTCTAGCAACGGAACCGGCCATTGCCTGAGCTTCCCGAGGTCGAAACCGTGCGAGCGGGCCTTGAGCCGCTCGTGAGCGGCGCCACCATCGATGCCGTCACGGTGTTCAGGGACTCGTGTGTGCGCCACCAAGGCGGCGGACCCGCTGAATTCGCGTTGGCACTCACGGGTGCGACGCTCTGTGCGGTGGTGAGGCGGGGCAAGTTCTTGTGGTTTCTCCTGGGCGGTGACAACGAGGACGGTGACAACGGACCCGCTCTTGCGCTCAGCGCACATCTGGGGATGTCGGGCCAGTTTCGTTCCTTCGCGGGCCCGGCGCCCGCCGCGCACACCCACTGCAGGGCGCGCCTCGAGCTCACGCGCACGGAAGGACCACTGACGCTCGACTTTCTCGATCAACGTACCTTTGGATACCTCCACGTCGAGCCTTTGGTGCCGACCGCCGACGGCCGGCCAGGCGGGCAGGGAAGCCCCGCGCCCTTCCTTCCGCGGAGCGTGGCACACATCGCGAGGGATGCCCTCGACCCTGCGGCGGACATCGCCCGTGCGCAGGCCGCCCTACGCAAGGGCACTCGCGCGATCAAGAACGTACTTCTCGACCAGACAGCCATCAGCGGAATCGGCAATATCTACGCCGATGAGGCGCTGTGGTCGGCGTCGATTCATCCGTTGCGCAAGGCCGAATCGCTCACCGCGACGGAGTCCGCGCGGCTACTCGCGTCGGCGCGTGAAGTGATGTCGAGAGCCCTCGCTCAAGGGGGCACCAGCTTTGACGCGTTGTACGTCAACGTGAATGGTGAGTCTGGCTACTTTTCGAGGGATCTTGCTGCGTACGGCCGGCTCGGGCAGCCGTGCTTCAGGTGCGGAACCATGATCGTGAAAGGCACGATCGGCGGCCGTTCGAGTCACTGGTGCCCGCGGTGTCAGTGGGCCAAACATCCCGGGACGGACCGGGACTAGGACCACCGGACGTGCGACCCAGTCGCCACGTCCAGGAGGCCCGTTTGCGCGCGGAACCTGTCATGGGACCCGGGACCTTCGCCCCGAGTCAAGCCGGGACCTCGGGTTAGCCTATTGCCATGAACAACATCAGAGTTTTGGTGCTCGATGACCACGAGGTAGTACGCCGCGGCATCTGCGACATCCTTGATCGCGCCGATGGCATTGAGGTCGTCGCCGAGGCAGGCACCGTCGCACAAGCAGTCCGTCGCGCCGATGCCGTGCGCCCCGACGTCGTTCTGTCCGACCTTCGCCTCCCTGACGGTACCGGCCTCGAGCTCATCGCTCACGTGCGCCGTACGCTGCCAGACGCCCACATCGTGGTGCTCACCAGCTACGACGACGACGAGGCGCGCTCCGCCGCGCGCACCGCGGGCGCCGACATGTTCCTCCCCAAGACCGCCGGCTCTCAGCAGGTCGTCGAGGCCGTTCGCTTGGCCGCGACGGGCAAGGAACACGGTCAGCACATCCGCGTGCGTGACGACGAAGTTCTTGGCAGGCTCACCCCGATGGAACGCCGTGTGGTGGAACTCGTTGGTCAGGGCCTGGCGAACAGGGAAATCGGTGACGAGCTTGGTATCGCCGAAAAAACCGTCAAAAACCACGTGACCAGCGTCTTGTCCAAGATGGGACTCCAGCGCCGCACGCAGGTCGTCGCTTGGGCCACGCGACGCCACGCGGCATCCTTCCGCGGCTGAGCGGCGGCTGCGCGGCTAAACGGCGACTTCGCGTTTAGGTCGCTGCCGCCACGTTCCATACCGCACGGGTACCAGGCATTTCGGCATCCTCGTTGACAGGTTCTAGCGAAAAGGTTCCCCTGCGCCTCAGCGCCCTATTGGCGAGGTTCGAGGTCCCCGAGTGACGCGAGAACGCGCCAGAAGGGCCGATGCCGTTGTCGATGATGATCACCGCAAGCCTGCCGTCCTTGGCGGAGATCGATAGCGACGCCGACGTCGCCTTAGCGTGACGTGCGGTGTTCGACAGCGACTCCCTCACCACGGCAATGATGTCGTCAGACAAGGTCGGGTCCTGCTCGACCGCGGCCGAGGCGGCGGCCCAGTCGTCGACCGTGAGCGAAGCGACAAAACCGAGAGAGTCGTGCGCGAGAACCAATTCCCTGCGCACCCGCTCGCTGAGCGGCTCCGAGTTTCTCTCGCCCTGGAGTTGGCCCATGACGCCGCGCACCTCCCGCTGGGCACGCTTGACGTGTTCGAGGGTAGCCAGCAGCCGGACGCGCGAGGCCGCGGGCACTTCGTCTGCGATCGTCTCGATCTGGATTGCGGTCGCAAAGAGCTCTTGAGACACGAAGTCGTGGAGGTCGTCGGCGATGCGTTCGCGCTCCTCGAGGAGGTTCGACACATTGCGCACATGGGCGAGTTCCGCGAATTGCAAGGCGAGTGCCGCCTGATTCGAAAAACGCTGGGCCGTGGCGAGGTCGTGATCGTCAAAGTTGCGGTTCGCCTTTTCTCTCCACAACATCAGCAAGCCAAGGGTGCGCGCACCGGCGAGCAGCGGCGCGTAAAGAGTGGGGCCAAAGCCGCGCACAGGCTCCAGGATGGTGGTCCCTGGAGGCTGATTCGAGATGGTGCCGGTACCGGCCCTGATGACCGACATCGCAAAGCCGTCGGGCGGGAGCACAAGGCCCAACATCGCCTCGGAGTTCGTGCCGTCGGTGAACTCCATGACCCATTCGTCATTGAGCCCAGGGAGCACGAGAGTTGCGGCGGCGGCCCCCGACAACTCTCGCGCCGACGCAACGATACGGGCGATCGCGGTCTCGTCCCCGGGGTTGGCCAGAAGAGCCGTCGTGATCGCTTGAGACGCCGCCAGCCAATTCTCGCGCTCGAGTGATTCCTCGAACAGTTGGGCGTTGTCGATAGCCACCGACACCGCCGCTGCGAGGGCGGCCACGGTTGCCTCATCAACAGAAGTGAACCCGCCGGGCTTGGACGCGAGATAGAGGTTGCCAAAGACCGTGCCGCGCGCGCGCAAGGCACAACCCAGGAACGACCCCATTTTCGGGTGACCCTTCGGTAGCCCGCTAAAGGCGGGATGCTCGGTGATCTCGTCGATCACGAGCGCGCCCTCAAACGGGATCTGCGAGAGGGTTCCGACGGCGTTAGGTCCCCGCCCCAGCATCTTCATGACCGCCGGCTCGACGCCCCGATAGTGGAAGTCAACGGAGATGCCGTTATCGTCGAGCACATTGATCGCGGCCATGGGCGCGCCTGTGGTGTCCATTGCGGCGTCGAGCATCTTGTTGATGACCGATGGCAGGTCGAGCTGGCGATTGAGAGCGAGGATCGCCTCCGTCACTTTGTCGGACATAGGCCCATCCTTTCCGCCGAGCGGTCTAGTCGACATCGAGACTCACCACCTCGTCGACTACGTCAAGGATTGCGAGGTCATGCGTGACGATCACGATAGACCTTCCTGCGGCCTTCATGGCCACGACGAGCGAACGCAAGGCGTCGATGCCATCGGCGTCGAGGTGCCCGGCGGGCTCATCGATGAGGTGCACGGGTGCGGGGCTGAGAAGCGCCCTGGCCAGCAAGAGGCGTCGACGTTCGCCGCCGGACACCGTGAGCGCCCCTGCGCCAAGGATCGTGTCGAGGCCTGCCGGTTGAGAGGCGAGCCACGGCGCCAAACCGACGGCGCCCAGCGCGTCGGCGGCCTCGTCGGCCGTCACGTCGCCTCGAGCCACCCGCAGGTTTTCCAGGATGGTGGTGCCGAAGACGTGCGCGTCCTCAGGGGTGATCGCGATCGTGTGACCCAGCGTCGCGGCCGTGACGCGTGTGCCGCCCACCGTCACGGAACCTGCGGCGGGGGGTAGCACGCCCGCCACGGTCAGCAACAGAGTGGTCTTGCCGATGCCTGACCGGCCGACGATGCCAAGTGCGCCCCCTGACAGGAGTTCGGTGGTGACGGGTCTCGTTGGCGTCATCCGCGGCCATGCCGCGCTCAGGCCGTCAAGGGCCAGGGTGAGGTTGTCGCGATTCGCAGAATCCCCAGCGGACGGTTGCGCGTCGGCGCCGCGAGCGCCGTCGCCGTCCTCGCGGCCGTCGCGATCGGGCGTGATCGCGAGTACCCTGCGAGCGGCTGCGGCCGAACGGAAGGCCTGGACCACCGCTGCAGGCACCGCGCTGACGGCCTCGAACGCGCTCAAGGGCAACAGGGCGACGATGGCCGCGCTCGTAGGTGAAAGTCCTGCGTGATGAGCGGCGGTCACGGCGAGCCACAGTGAGACAACGAGCGCCACACCCTGAGAGGCCTGGATGACGGCTGCCGCCCACGCCGCGGGCCGTGCCGCGAGTTCGGCGGCGCGTTCGGCGTCCCTGTCCGCCGCGCGGAGCTCGGCGAGTGCGTCGTCCCTCCTGCCCCACACCCTGTTCTCGATCGCGCCCTCGATCGCCTCAAGCGTCGCGGTGGACACGCGAGCGGCGGCGACCGTTCCAGCCTCCGCGGCGAGCTTCGCTGACCGCCACGTGAGCGCGCCGCCAAGAAGCGCGGCAGCGGCAAGACAAGCGGCCAGCGCAACGCCAGCGATCGGCAGGAACACGGTCGTGATCGCGACCGAGATGAGGCTCACCGTCGCGGCGACCCCCAACGGAATGATGGAGCGCACCACCGCATCGCCCATCGCGTCGATGTCGCCGCCCATGCGTGCCACGATGTCGCCACGCTTGAGACTCAGCACCCGCGACGCGTCGGATCGAGCGACCCTGTCGTAGGCCCTCGTCCTGAGCGCTACCACGCCGCTCAGCGCAGTCTCGTGGCTGGCGAGGCGCTCAAGGTAGCGGAAGACGCCCCTCGCGATGCCGAAGAACCGCACGGAAACGGCCGCGACGCCCAGGGCCGCGGGAGAGGGCATCTGGGCGGCCTCGGCGATGAGCCACGCCGCCACGGCCGCCAGCCCGATCGCCGAACCGAGTGCCGCCGTGCCCGCGCCGATCGACAGGGCGATCCGCAGGGGCCGGACCTCTGCCTCGCGCAACAGGCTTCTGACATTCAGCCGCGGCAGGGCCGCTGCCTGCCCGTCTCGCGTGGCGTCGCGTGACGCGTGGGGAGTCGCGGTCATGACGACGCTCCAAGCGGGCCCGCGACGGGGCTCAAGACAGGCGAGGCGCGCACCTCGACCACCAGGTCGGCCGCGGCGATCACGAGTGGGTCATGAGTGGCTGTCACCACGGTGGCGCCCTCGCGTGCCGCCTTCACGATGCGGGCGATGAGCCGCTCGCGCGCGGCGCCGTCGAGGTGGGCGGTGGGCTCGTCGAGCAAGAACACGGAACGCCCCGATGCGAGTGCTCGATCGTACGCGAGCATCTGGCGTTGGCCCAGGCTCAGCGCGCGGCCCTCGATACCCAGCTCCGGGCGTTGCGGGACCCACGCGCACTGGGCGGCCCACGCGTCGGCGCCCGCGTCGTTCAGATCGACGGCGGCGCCGCCGATGCCCGCGCGAATCGTTCCCTCGTCGGGCGGGAGTAGCCCCGCAAGGGCGAGCAGGGCCGTCGACTTGCCCTCGCCATTGGGTCCCCTGAGCACCGTGAGAGTGCCTGGTGTCGCCGTGAAGGTCAGGTGGGACGGTGCTAAACGCGTGCCGTCTCCAGTGGCGACGGAAACCGAGTCGAATACCAAGGGGAGCGTCTCGAGTGCCACCGAGCGTCCGCCTGCAGTGCCCACGCGAATGGGCGCCTGTTCAAGCAAGTTCAGGGCGCCGTCGGCCGCGGCCATTCCATCGGCCGAGGCGTGGAAGTGGGTGCCGACATTGCGCAGCGGAAGGTAGACCTCGGGGGCGAGGATGAGGACGGCCAGGGCGGTCTCGATGGACACGCCGCCCTCGAGTAGTCGGAATCCGAGTGTCACGGCGACGATGGCCACCGACAGCGTGGTCAGCAGTTCGAGCACAAACCCCGACATGAAAGCGATCCGCAGAGAGCCCATCGTCGCCTTACGCGACGCGTTGCCAAGGTCGCGCACGCGCGTCGCTGGGCCGCGTTCGCGGCCGAGTGCGCGAAGCGTGGGGACGCCAGCGATGAGGTCCAGCGTGCGTGCGCCGAGGCGCTCCATGGCCTCGAGGTGCTTCTGGGAGCGATCCCTCGTGACCAGGCCCACCAGGATCATGAACATGGGGACGAGGGGCAGTGTCAGCGCGGCAATGAGGGCGGAGAGCCAATCGAGCCCCAGAACGACGACGAGCATGAGAGGGGTCACGGTCGCGGCAAGCATCAGTTGCGGGATGTAGCGCACGAAGTAGGGGAGCAGTCCGTCGAGCCCGCGCGTGACCGTGGTGACCACCTCGGTGCCCTTGCCCGTCGCGAGCCACCTGGGGCCCATCGATGCGGCGTGGTCGACGACCGCCTCGCGCAGCTCCGATATCACCCTGGTGCCCGCACGGTGCGCGAGTCGTTCTTGAGCCCACACGATGAGGACGCGCGCCACGACGACGGTGATGAGCACGGGGAGCCCCGTGGCCAGTTCGCGCGTATCGAGCGGCACGAGCCAGCCAAGGCTTCCCAAGCCGTCCTCGGTCAGCGGTGTGGGAGCGAGCTCGCCCGAAAGCATGCGCGCCACCAACAGCGCCTGAATCAGGATGGTGAATGCGGTCAGAAAACCAAGCACCGCCGTCACGGTGACGTAACGGCGGGCTGGTCCGATCCGCGCGATGAGGCGCGGGTCGATGGGTTTCATGTGGTCCCTAGGCGCTCTTGGTGAACGTCAACTCATTGTGTTCGGGGATCATGTCCTCCGAGAGACGACGCTTGAAGATCCAGTATGACCATGCCTGGTACGCAAGGACGATGGGGGTGAAGATTCCGGCCACCCAGGTCATCACCACGAGAGTGGTGTGCGACGACGACGCCACGAGGCCGGGGCCACCGTGAACGATGAGGTTGAACGCCGGATCGGTTGAGGACGGCATGACGTTGGGGAACAGGGCGCCGAAGATCAACACCACCGCCCCGACAATCGCGAGCACGTTCGCGATGAACGCGAAGCCGAACCTGCCGGTGCGGCTGAACCACGCCGCACCAATGAGACCAGCGGCGGCGAGCGCGACGGCTCCCCACGTCCACGTGTTGTTCGAGTACGCGAGCTGGAGCCATAGGGCCCACACCGCGCCCACAACGACGGCTGCGATAGAGAACTTCTTGGCCCACGCAGCGGCGCGGTCCATCACATCGCCCTTGGTCTTGAGCGCCAAGAAGATCGCTCCGTGACTCAGGAAGATGACGAGCGTCACCACGCCGCCGAGGAGGGCGAAGGGGTTGAGCAGGTTGAAGAACCCGCCCGTGTAGGTGCCCGTCTCGTCGATCGGGACGCCGCGCACGATGTTGGAGAACGCGACTCCCCACAGGATCGAGGGGACCCAGGACGAGATCATGATGGCCAGGTCCCAGCGGTTGCGCCAGTTCTCGTCGTTGATCTTGGAGCGGTACTCGATCGCCACAGCGCGCACAATCAACGCAAGCAGGATGAGGAGCAGCGGCAAATAGAAGCCGGAGAAGAGCGTCGCGTACCACTCGGGGAACGCCGCGAAGGTGGCGCCACCCGCGGTGAGCAGCCACACCTCATTGCCGTCCCACACGGGGCCGATCGAGTTGAGGAGCACGCGCTTGCCCTTGGGCGTCTTGCCGACGATGGGCATGAGCATGCCCACGCCGAAGTCGAAGCCCTCGAGAACCAGGTAACCGGTCCAGAGGACACCAATGAGGATGAACCAGAAGACTGCGAGATCCATGATGTATTCCTTTCCGGCCTAGTAGCCGAAGGAGAGGGGCTGGTCGGGGTCGTCGCTGACAACGGGCTCGGCGAATGAAGGGGCGCCCTCTTGGGCGTAGCGGACCATGAGCTTGTACCAGAAGACGCCGAGGATGGCGTAGAGGACGGTGAAGATGACCATCGAGAACCCCACCTCGAAGGCACTCGCGGCCTTGGACACGCCGTGCTGGGTGAGCAGAAACACGGAATCCACGCCGTCAGCGAAGGCGGACGGGTTGGGGGCGACGACGAAGGGCTGGCGGCCCATCTCGGTGAAGATCCACCCGAAGGAGG
>JBBRWX010000077.1:0-11168 GCA_038248935.1 Actinomycetales bacterium | reverse complement strand
GGCGGCGCTACGCCTTCACGATTCGCTACAGGGGCCGTTTGCTCAAGGTGGAAGTCACGGGCGAGGGCTCCGGCTTCGAGCTGGTAGAAGGCGACCCGCTCACCGTGCACGTGTTTGGACGTGCCCACGAGGTCTCGACCGAGTCACCACTGACTGTCATCGCGCGTGACGTCCGCCCCGAACCTTAAGCGGCTCTTCGCGATAGATGGTGTAATTGGGGCGTAATCGGTATGGCCTCTTTGGTGGATGGGCGCGGGTCTAGGTCTTCCGATGGTGGGTGTACTGGTGCATCGCGTGTTCTCGGCGCTCGCGGCGTACCACCGGACGCAAAGGCGCGGGACGTCGAGCTCATCACACTGCTGTTCCCGCCGACGAAGTCCGATATCCCCACCGAGTATCTACCCCGGTGGCGCGCGCTGACGCGCTCGATCGACTCCAATTACCATAAGGCATGCGCGGAAACGAAGTCCCGCAAGCGGAGGGCCAACCTCCTTCGCGCCGGAACCGCGCCCCGAGACCCTCCCGCCACGGCCTTGCGGCCATAGCGGTTGCCCTTGTGCTTCTCGGCGGCCTGGTCGGATGCTCGCCGGACCAGGACTCGCCCTCGGACTCCACGCCATCGCCGGCCGTCGCCCAGCCGTCGCCCAGCGAGAGCCGGACGACGGCTCCGACCCCCACCCCCATGGAGCTCGAGCCGGCGCCCGTGGGCCTCAAACCCCTTGTGCTCGGACATAACCGCGCGAGCGCCGACCGCATCAACTTCATCCTGGTGCCATGGGGCTGGGACGACCCCGAGGAGTTCCGCGCCGTCGCTGGCGCCTTCGTCAACTGGTCGGGCCACGCCCAAATATGGGGGACGGACGGACTGCCGCTCGCTGACGACAAGGATCCGTCGACGGCCGTTGGTGCCGACCTCGGGCTGTTCGGCTACGAACCGTTTCGCAATCACCGCGACTCGTTCAACGTTTGGATCGCCGAGGAGTCGCCCGACAGACCAGACGATTGGCTCGAGCCGACCAACGGTCCCCAGTGGGCCCCCGACCAGGTGATCGTAGTGCTCGCGGTGCAGGGCCAGGACGGTTGGAACTCGACGTCGATCTCCGGCCAGGACCCCGCGTTTACCGATCGCGACAATCTGATGCGCGGGAAGGCCCGTACGTTCGTCAACGCCCTGGTCGCCGTGGATCCCGCATTTCCTGCATACACGATCCGCGACCTGCCGCATGAACTCGGCCATGCCATGTTTGGCTTCGCCGACGAGTACGTCGGTCGGGTCGGCGGGTACGACGGATACGTGCGGAACGCCTTTTGGCCCTCGTGCGCCGACACCCAGGAGCGCGCGGAGGCGTGGTGGTCCAGCAATCTTGGGAAGTACGACGACCAGTTGGACTACTGGGCGAAGGAGACGACAGCTGCCGGGTTCGGTCCTACCCAGGACGAGCTTGCGGCGATGCGAGCGCAAAACACGACGGCCTACGTCGCGGGTGGGTGCTTCGACGTTCCCGGCTCGATCCGCTCGGCAGAAGACACCCTCATGGGCTTCAACTTCCCCGCGTACGGGGTCACCAACCGATTGTGGGCGCAGCAGGTGCTCGACCTGTGGTCCGGCGGCTGACGGGTCGGGGTCCGTTCGCACGGGTCAACGCGCCGTGCAGGTGGGACCCGTATTGGAGGGGGCGGTCTTGAACTGGGCAAAACTGAACTGGGAACGACAGCTAGGCGGTGAGCCAAACGGTGGTGTCGGCAGGCAGTGCGTCTGCTATGGGACCCGACGCGAGAAGCAGGTCTGCCGAAGGCAGAGCGATGGCGCAGTCACTCATGTTCGCCACGACACGCACCCCCGCCACGGTGAAGTCGAGCACGTCGGGTGCGGACTCGTTCCAGGACAACGCTCCACCGCCCAAGGAACGATCGCGCCTGATCGTCAACGCCTCGCGATACATCTCCAAGGTCGATCCGGGCACACCTTGTTGCGCGTCGACCGCGTAGTGTGCCCACGATGCGGGCTGCGGCAGCCACGATGCTCCCGTTGGCGAGAACCCGTACGCGGGTGCGTCGGACTCCCACGGAAGCGGAACACGGCAGCCGTCGCGACCGTAGACGCCCTCTGGGGTGCGAAAGAAAGTGGGGTCTTGGCGGGCATCGTCAGGGATATCGACCGCCTCGGGTAGGCCCAGTTCCTCCCCTTGGTACACGTACGCCGATCCCGGTAAGGCAAGCATCACGAGCGTGGCGGCGCGGCCCCTCGCGATCGCGGGTGCCTCGTCGGGCCTGTCGGGACTCTTGGGTCCGATGCCAATGTTGTGAGGCAACGGCTCCTTGACGGACAGTCGGGAGGGGTGACGGATGGTGTCGTGATTGGACAAGACCCACGTGGAGGGCGCGCCAACTCCTCCGAACGCTGCGAGGGAGTCGTCGATGACGGCGCGCAATCCCTCGGCGTCCCAAGAAGCCATGAGGTAACCGAAGTTGAAGGCCTGATGAAGCTCATCAGGGCGCACCCACTTGGCCATCTTGCTCAGCGGCAGCACCCAGGCCTCCGCAACGAGCGCCCTGTCGCCGTCGTACTCATCGGCGACCCGACGCCACCTGCGCCACACCTCGTGAACCTCGTCGCGCGACCAATACGGGTGGTCGGCCCCCGCCCATTCGCCGCCTGTTCGGAGCGGGTCCATGTCGACATCCGGTAGTCCAGGTGCCTTGGCGAGCCCGTGTGCGACATCGATGCGGAAGCCGTCGGCACCCTTGTCGAACCAAAACCTCAGCACCTCGTCAAATTGGTCAGCGACCCACGGGTTGGTCCAATCGAAGTCGGGTTGGGTGGTATCAAAGAGGTGAAGGTACCAGGGGCCCTGCGTGCCGTCCGCTTCCGCGACGCGGGTCCACGCGGGACCTCCAAACATGGAAAGCCAGTTGTTGGGCGGCTCGTTGCCGTCGACCCCTCTGCCCTCACGGAAGATGTAGCGGTCGCGTTCTGGCGATCCGGGGCCGGCGGCGAGGGCCTCTTGGAACCACCTGTGTTCGCTCGACGAGTGATTGGGCACCACGTCGACGATCACGCGCAGGCTCAACTCGTGCGCGCGGGCGATCAGCGCATCGGCGTCGTCGAGCGTACCGAACAGGGGGTCGACGTCGCAGTAGTCCGCGACGTCGTATCCCGCGTCGTTTTGTGGAGACACGTAGAACGGGGAAAGCCACACGGCGTCTACACCCAGGCTGGCGAGGTGTTCCAGGCGCGACGTGATTCCGGGCAGGTCCCCGACGCCGTCGCCCGAAGCGTCGGCGAAGGACCGGGGGTACACCTGATAGATCACTGCTGTGCGCCACCAAGAGGGCGTCTGGAGAGGCGTTATCGGCATGACCCAAGCCTACGGGTGTTCGAAAAGGCGAGAGAGTGGGCGCCCCTCGCGGCGGCCCGTTCTACTTGCTGGATCCCGCGGTAAGTCCGCCGACGATGTACTTCTGCAGGAACAGGAACAGGACGACAACAGGCAAGGAGGCCATGACCGCGCCGGCCGCAAAGGCGCTCCAGTCCGCGTAGTTCGGATTGGAAACCATGCGGAAGAGACCCACGGCGAGCGTCTGGCGTTCGGGGTCGATCAGCACCACCGACGCGATGACGAAGTCGTTCATGCTCGCGATGAAGGACAGTAGCGCCACGACTGCCAGGATGGGCGCCACGAGACGCAAGATGATCGTGAAGAAGATGCGGGCGTGGCTCGCGCCGTCGACCCTCGCGGCCTCATCGATCTCCGTCGGTACCGTGTTGAAGTACCCGTACATCATGTAGGTATTCACGCCGAGGGCGGCACCGAGGTAGACACAGATCAGGCCGGCCTGGGTATTGAGACCGATCGAGGGGATGATTTCGCCTATCTGCGTGAGCAGCAGGAAGATAGCGACAACGGCGAGCAGCTGGGGAAACATCTGGATCAACACGATGGTCAACAGGCCGGTACGTCGGCCTCGGAATCGCATGCGGGAGAACGCATACGCGGCAAGTGCTCCCAAGAACAGCGACAAGATGGCCGTCGTGAGGCCGATGATCAGCGAGTTCTTGAACCATGTGAGGAACGGGAACTGGTCGGACGCCAGCAGGCGTCGATAGCTGTCGAGGCCCACGACCCGGAAGAGTTGATTGGACCCGGTGAGGGTGCCCGTCGGGTTGAGCGAAGCGGACACGATGTAGAACAGGGGCAACGTCGCATAAGCGCACAGCACGAGGGCGATCACGTGTCGCCAAGGGAACTTCCGTTGCGTCTTCTTGGGGGGCAACGTGCGTTGTGTCGCGGTGGAGTTGTAGACAGCCATCAGTTGATCTCCTCAAGAGACTTGGTGCGGCGGAAGCTGATGATTGAGATCCCTGCAACAACGATGAAGATGATGATCGAGAAGGCCGACGCGAGTCCATAGTCGCGGTTCTGACCCGTAAATGCGACCTTGTAGACAAGCGAGATCAGGATGTCGGTATGGCCCACAGGGATGCCGGCTCCCGTGTCTCTCGGCCCGCCACCGGTGACCAGGTAGATGACGTTGAAGTTGTTGAAGTTAAAGGCGAACGACGAAATGAGGATGGGCGCGAGCGATACCAAAAGCAATGGAACTTCGATATGCCGCAACATTTGCCATCGCGACGTGCCGTCCATACGGGCGGCCTCGCGCACTTCTCCGGGGATGGCCTGCAACGCGCCTGTCGCCACAAGGAACATATAGGGGAAGCCGAGCCACAGGTTGACCAAGAGCACCGCGACTTTGGCAAGGATCGGGTCGGTGAGCCACGGAATCGAGGCGCCGCCGAGGAGTACCTGGTTGACGAAGCCAAAGCTTTGCGAGAGCATTCCCGCCCACACCATCGCCCCAAGAAACGCAGGGAACGCGTAGGGGAGAACCATCACAATCCGATACGCCGTGCGACCGCGCATCGTGGGGTCATTGAAGATCAGTGCCATCAGCAGGCCCATGCCGAACGTGAGCGCAACCGAGAGCACGGCGAAGGCGATCGTCCATGCGGTCACGTAGACGAGCGGCCCCCTGATCGACGGCTCGGAGACCGCGCGAGCGAAGTTGTCCAGGCCGACGTTCACTTGCCATCCGGGAAGGATTTCTGTCCCGTCCTCGGCCGCGAAGGCGCCCTGGCCCCCATCGTGGTAGGCCTGGCCCGTCGTCGTATCGGTGAGGATGCCTGTCGATGAGACGTAAGACAAATTGGAGGTGTACTCGTAGGCGGTGCGGCCATCGAGCGTGCGTAGCGAGCCGGAGGCGGCGCCATCCGTGAAAGGCACGCTCAGCGCAAAGATCTCGTCCTGGCGGCCGAGAATGTCGGCAAATTTCAGCGAGTCATACCCGTCCACCGCGACGGCCTTGCCCGCGCTGAAGGTGGCGTCGACTGGCTCGAGCGGCTTGTCTTGCCCGCCCAGAAGCGCCGTGCCGTCGGGCGCGGTCACGAGGAAGGCGAGATTCGCGCCTTTGGCGACGACGGTCAGGTCGTACGTGGGGGAGTCGGGAACGCGGCGCTGCGACTGGCTCAGGAGCGCTTCGACGGCTTGATCCCTCGTGAGGATGTGGCCAGTCGAGTAGTTGGTGAACGCGATGTACACGGTGTAACCGATGACGAACACCTGGAATATCGCGAGAAAGACCAGGCCAGGAGCGACGTACTTCGCAGGAAGGAAGCGTTCGGTGAGGTAGATGACGTTGAGGACCAACACGACGACCACGACGACCGCAGCGACCACATAGTTGCCACGTCCTAGCAGCACCCCCACCAGGAGCACGGCCAATGCGTCGAGCATCCCGAGCACCGCAATTTTGGCGACGAGCATGCCCAAACCTGTGGATCGGGCGCGTGTGGGTGGCTGGTCATTCACGAGGTTCTCCCGAGGTCAAGCGAACGTGGTGGGGTGAGTGTGGCGGGCGCGACGTGGTGCGGTAACGCGATGGTGCGGTAACGCGATGGTGCGGAGGGGGCGGGTTGCACTGTGCAGCCCGCCCCCTCCGTTCGTTACTTTATGCGCCGTCGATTGCGCCCTGCACGTCCGAGGTGAGCTTCACCCATGTGGCGTCGGGGTCTGCACCGTTAAGGATTGCGGCCTCGGCGATTCCCCAGAACTCCCACACCTTGCCCATTGCGGGAATGGCTGGCATCGGGACTGCGTCCGCGCCGGCAGCCTTGAAGCCGGCGATGATCGGGTCGGAGGACACGGAGTCGGCAGCGGCAGTCAGTGCGGGCAAAACGCCACCCGAATTGAAGAGCGCGACCTGCACGTCAACGGTACCCAAGTAGTTCACCAGGAAGTCGTTCGCGGCAACCTTGTTCTTGGAGTACTGGTTGACGAAGAAGCCCTTCACGCCAGCGAACGGCTGTGCGGCTTCGGATCCGGGAGAGGGGATCGGGTCCACAGCGACATTGATACCAGCGTCGACTGCGGCCTTGACGTTCCACGGGCCGGTGAGCCAGAACGCGGCCTGACCGGTGGTGAACTTCTCCTTGGCGATATCACCGGTGATCTCGGTTGACATCGTCTTGGCGCCGTTGTTGCCCTGGGTAGAGAGCCACGCGGCGAATGCCTTGCCGTCGCCCAGCGTGAGCTGGGTGGGGTCGTAGGAGCCGTTGGCGTCACGTCCGAACACGGGCGCAGCGAAAGCGGTCTCGAACGGGTAGAGGTGGTACGGGTTGCCGTTTTCGCCCTGTTCGACGACGAACGGGAACTCGACGCCGGCTGCGGTGCCCTTGGCGATCATGTCGTCAAAGTTGGCAGCGGCCTCGGGTACGAGGTCAGCGTTGCGAAGCATGGCGAGGTTCTCGACGGCGTATGGGAGCTCGTAGACGACGCCGTCGTAGGTCGAGGCGTCGAGCGCGACGGGGAGGAATTCGGAGGCCTTGTCGCCGAGTTCGAGGGGAGCGATCACGCCATTGGTCGTGAGTTCGCCGAGCCAGTCGTGGGCACCCATGACGACGTCGGGGCCGGAACCGGAGCCAGCCTGCTGGATGAAGTCATCCTTGAGCGTGGAGTTGTCGCGAGCGACGATGTCGACCTTGATTCCGGTCTGAGCTTCGTAGTCGATAGCAGCCTGCGCGAGTGCGTCGGCGCGCTCGGCGTCGACCCACACGGTGAGTGTGCTCGACGCGGTGGTTGCGGGTGCTGCGGAGGCGGAGGCCGAGGGGGTGTCGGAGGTTGACGAGCAACCGGCCGTGAGTAGCCCAACCGCCAGCAACGCGCCAGCGGCAAGAAACTTCTTTGTCATGAGCATCAGTAAGGTCCTTTGCGCGAGGGTGGCGAGGAACCGCCACCGACTAGGCGGGACGTGTCCGCGCCTTCGCCCAGAGACCGTTCTCTCGGCTAACACCATTGGTGCAAGCGCTTACACACTACATTCGCCGCGGGGGCTCCGCAACAACGGACGATTACGGTTTGATTACGGCTTGGACCAGGCCGTTTGTACCAGGGATAATGCAAAGTTCGCCGGACCAAACCCGTGTGGTGATCGTCACAGATCTTTTGTTGCACCAGCATCAGAATTGTCTAGCGCTTGCATCGCTGCGGTGCTCGGTGCCACGCCCTACGCGCGCACCTCCACCGCAGCTTGGCGAGCCCCGCCCTCAATCGCGTGCGTAGCGGCCGCTGGCACGGAGACGACGACGTCGGGGCTCAACGCTCCGGGGGAGCGCTCGTCGATCGCCGCACGATGAGTTCGAAGGGCAGCTCCACGTTGTGTGCGGTGGTGGGCTCGCCATCCAGCACTCGCAACACGGCCTCTGCCGCGAGTCTGCCCTGCGTCTCGGGAAACTGGGAGACGGTGGTGAGCCCAAAGAACTCGCCGAGTTCGTGGCCGTCGATGCCAATGATCGACAGGTCGTCGGGAACTTTCTTTCCCAAGTCGCGGGCCGCCATGATCGCGCCCATAGCCATCTCATCTGAGGCCGCGAAGACCGCTGTGGGTGAGACCCGTGGATCGCCGAGAAGTTGGAGTGTCGCGCGGTATCCGCCCGCGATCGTGAAGTCGGCGACTCGCACGAGCTGGGGATCGGGCGTGATTCCGCGCGCCACGAGCGCGGCCTCGTACCCTACTCGGCGGTGGGCAGGGAGGTGGAAATCGAGGTCGAGCAGCGGATCGCCACCGATGTGAGCGATCTCGCGGTGTCCAAGCGCCAGCAGATGCTCCGTGGCGAGGCGAGCGATCGCGGTGTCGTCAATGCTCAGTGTCAAGGCGCGTGGCATCGGTCCGCCGATGCCAATCACCGGCTTGCCGATCGTGCGAAGGCGTTCAAGCTCGGCGTCGGTCAATTCGAGAGACACCGCGATGAAGCCGTCAACCCGTTGACGTCGGAGGAACTCGTCAAAGAGGCGCTTCCGTCGCGGGTTCGTGCGAGCTGCGGATTCGGTCGCGGATTGGTCGAGGTGGTAAAGCGTCAGGTCATAGCCGGCGTCCGACAGGGCGGCGTGAGCGCCCTTGAGCACCCGAATGTAGAACCACCCGTCGAGGAACGGAACCAGGACGCCAATATTCCTAGTGCGACCGGAAGCCAAACTTGAGGCCGCCGACGACGCGACGTAGCCGAGTTCCTTGGCTGCGGCCTCGACTTTGGCCTTGGTCAATTCGGACACGGACTTCTTGCCCGCGAGCGCCCTCGACACTGTCGCCGTCGACACTCCGGCTCGCGCAGCCACTTTCTGAATGGTCGTCACCGTGGATCCCTCACCTTCGTACCCTACCGATAGACGCGAGACGGGATCACCAGGCACGACCTACCGCTCAATCCAGGCGGTCGTCGAAGCGGGGATCACCGAGTGAACGGGCCCCGATGACGCCAGCACTTTTCCGGTGAACGGAATGGGTATCGCAGAGAAGTTGGCAACGACTCTCATTGGCCCGTTGTCGAAGGCGAGGACATGGGGGCCGAGATCGACCCACGCGATGCTGCCGGCGCCAAGCCCGAGGGCCTTCCTGTGCGCTAAGGCCCGCTTGTACATGGTGAGCGTTGATCCGGGCGACGAGTCTTGGGCATCCCGCGCCAGCTCGGCCCAGTCGTAAGGCTGCGGCAACCACGCCTTGCCCGTGGGGCTAAAGCCGAAGGCGGGCGCATCGGCGGACCAGGGCAGTGGCACGCGACAGCCGTCCCTGCCGTAGCGCTCGCCCTCCGTGCGGTACCACGTGGGGTCTTGCCGCGCGTCGTCAGGAATGTCAACGTGCTCCGGAAGCCCCAGCTCCTCACCTTGGTACACGTATGCCGAACCAGGCAGAGCGAGCATGACGAGGGTAATCGCGCGGGCGCGTTGGAGGCCGACGATGAGATCGGGCTTGAACGCCGACCGTGGCCCGATGCCGTGTCCCTGGGGGTTCTCTCCGAAGACGGCGAGGCGGCTCGCGTGGCGAACAACATCGTGATTGGACATGACCCAGGTGCTCGGGGCCCCGACGGCACCGAATTCCTTGAGCGACACGTCGATCACGGCGCGAATCGCCGCCGCGTCCCATGGGCACTCGAGGAACGCGAAGTTGAAGGCTTGGTGCATCTCGTCGGGGCGCACCCACTGCGCCATGCGTTTGAGCGGGCGAATCCATGCCTCGGCGACGAGAATTCGATCGGGGCCGTATTCCGCGAGAACGCCGCGCCACCGCCGCCACACCTCGTGGACGCCTTCCTGTCCCCAATATGGGGTGGCCCCCACCTCGTCGCCTCCCATTGAACCGCCGTCGGCTTTGGGGAAATAGTCGGGAAGCCCTGGGGCCTTGATGAGTCCATGCGCGACGTCCACCCTCAGCCCGTCGATGCTTCGATCCATCCAGAAGCGCAGCACGTCGTCAAATTCGGCGCGGACCGACTCGTTTTCCCAGTTGAGATCGGGTTGGCTCGGGTCGAACAGGTGGAGGTACCACTGGCCCGGTTGGCCGTCGCCTTGCGTGGTCCGCGTCCACGCGGGACCACCGAACACGGAGATCCAGTTGTTGGGGGGCAGTTCGCCGCCGGGCCCCTTGCCGTCGCGGAACATGTACCGCTCGCGCTCGGGGGAGTGGCGCGCCGCCAAGAGCGCCTCCCTGAACCACGCGTGGTCCGACGACGTGTGGTTGGGAACGATGTCGGCAATCACTCGCAGCCCGAGGCCGTGAGCGGCCGCGATGAGGGCGTCCGCGTCGTCGAGGGTTCCGAAGAGGGGGTCGACCTGGCGGTAGTCGGACACGTCGTACCCTCCGTCTCGCTGGGGAGAGGCGTAGAACGGCGACAACCAGACGGCGTCGACACCAAGGTCGACAAGGTGCTCGAGGCGCTCGGTGATGCCCGGCAGGTCGCCGATGCCGTCGCCGTTTGAATCGGAGAATGAGCGGGGGTAGATCTGGTAAATCACCGCTGTGCGCCACCAGCCCTCGACCGGGGCAGGGGCATGAGGGGAAAGGCTGAGAGTGTCGACGGCGTTCACGGCGTCCTCTCTGACGGGGCCTCGCCCATGGCACGTAGCTGCCCTGGTGCGCGATCGGTGGAAGACGGCTTACGTCCTCGGCGTCCAATGTAAGCGCTTGCACGGCACGATGGCAAGTGCGGCATGAGTTCTCGACGGGAAAGCGAACGGATCGCACCTTTTGGGAAGGTCCCTTCGCGTGAAATGCCAGACCACGTAGTGGCCGTGGCGCGGCTCGAACGCGCCCCGCCTATCGGCCACCAGTGTTGCCGACGACAGGCCAAGTTCAGGGAGCGACTACTCCCACCACCTCGGTGTTGCGTCTCATGAGGTTGGTGACGCGAGGCTCCAAGGTGGGGTCGGGCGTCGACGTCAGGTGCGGCGTGCGGGCGCGCGAGCCGTGTCGTGTGGTCACGCGGCGAGCACTTCGTTCGCCTCGGTATCGTTGTCGTCCGACGCAGGGTCGTCCCGGGCAGGGTCGTCCGAGGCAGGGTCGTCCCAAATCGAGTCTTCCAAGGTCGAGTCTTCCAAGGCGGCGTCGTTTTGGGCGGGGTTGTTCGGCGGATGGCCGGTCGGTGGGTCGAGGTCGCGGGCTTCGTCGAGGTTGCTGACTTTGTCGAGGTCGCGGGCTTCGTCGAGGTCGCTGACATCGCCGATGTCGATGGCGGCGATTCCTCCTGGTCGTGGCCGCCTTGCGGGGTCGATGGTGGGTGGTGGGATGAAGTTGACCCGTCCGTGTTGGACCACAATGTCCCAGCCTTGGCGGTGGAT
>JBBRWX010000076.1:0-11484 GCA_038248935.1 Actinomycetales bacterium | reverse complement strand
CCCCGCCGCCCTGATTGAGCTCAAGAAGCTCGGCCGGACCCTGAACACCCGCAAGAGCGACATCCTGGCCTACTTCGACCGCCCCGGCACCTCCAACGGCCCCACCGAGGCGATCAACGGCCGCCTCGAACACCTCCGCGGCACCGCCCTCGGCTTCCGAAACCTCGCCAACTACATCACCCGCAGCCTGCTCGAAACCGGCGGCTTCAGACAAGCACTACACCCTTAAATGTGAAGAGCCCCTTTGCGGTGGGTCTTGTGGGCGGGATATCCCTGCTACCGATGATCGTCGCGGGCCTGTGGGGAGGCATGATCGCGGACGTCTTTGACCGCCGTCTCGTGCTGATTGTCAGCTCGCTCGTCGGATGGGCGGGAACCCTCGTGTTGGTGGCGCTCTCGGCGTGGGACGCAATCCTCACGCGCAACGATGGCCACGCGCCGTTGTGGCCGTTCTATGCGGTGACCACCGTCATCGCCGTCGCCGCCACTATTCGCTCTGCCACATTTGGCGCAGTGGTGGGGCGCATCGTGCCTCCCGACATGATCACCCGAGCGACCGCGCTCAACGGCATCTCGTTCGGCGCGATGCTCACGATCGGCCCTGCCGTGGCGGGAGTGCTCGCAGCGTCGGTCGGTCTGCCGTGGACGTTTGCGGCCGATGCGGTGCTGTTCACCGCCGGATTCCTGGGCATCTGGCTACTTCCCGCCCTGCCGAGGTTGGGGGAGCGCGTCGAGGCCGGTTGGGGCGTGCTGACCGAGGGTCTGCGGTTCTTGAGTACCGCGCCAAACATCCGGATGAGTTTCATCGTGGACGTCATCGCCATGACCTTCGGGCGGCCGTACGCCCTTTTCCCTGCGCTCGGCGCCACCGTGGTTGGTGGTGGCCCGCTGACGGTGGGCGCCCTCACGGCCGCGGGTGCGGCGGGCACGATCCTTACCAGCCTGTTCTCTGGACCGGTGGCGCGTGCATCGCCACGGCCTCGCGATTGCCAGGGCAATCTCGGTGTTCGGCGGCTTCGTGGTCCTGTTCGGCGTGGTGACTCTCGTCATAGGTGTGAGCGACCACGTGGCCGCTCCCGGGTGGAATGGCGTGCATTGGCCCGCGTTGATACTGCTGGGCCTCGCGCTCGCGGGCATGGGCGCGTCGGATGAGGTCAGCGCGATATTCCGGCAGTCGATGCTCATCCAGGCGGCGCCCGACGAGATGCGCGGGCGGCTTCAGGGCGTGTTCATCGTGGTGGTGACAGGTGGCCCGCGCGTCGGCGACATGTATGTGGGGATCTTCGCGCTCGCTGCGGCCGCTTGGTGCCCCCCACTCTTCGGAGGCCTCATGATCATCGCCCTGATCGCTCTGCTCACCCGCGCGCAACGGTCGTTCAGGCGTTACGACGCGCGCAATCCGGCGCCTTAGCCTCCGGCGATGCGGCACCCACGCCTACTTCGACGTGTCAGGCGTCGCCGACTGAGCCGTCATCCGCCGCAGCACCGCGTCACGGCGCAACCAGCCGACCACGACACCTTCGGCATCGAGCACGGGAATTCCGTCGTAGACCTCTTCACCAAGCAGCACGGGAACGACGGACTCGATCGGATCGTCGGGGCCCACATATTCGCGCCACTCAATCAATTGCGAGACGGTGACCGTATCCGCGTCGTCGACCATTGCCGCGGCCGCTCCCACGGCGGTAATGACGCCCACATAGTCGCCGTGCTCGGTGAGCACCGGCAAGCCTGGGCGACGCGAGGTCCTTAGCGCGCGCAGCGCCTCCTGCAAAGACAAGCGCGTGCCGACGGACTTGGGTGCAGGAAGCATGAAGTCGCGAACCGTCAGCCCCGCCAGTTCGGGTCGAGGTGGGCGCGCCGAGAGGTCGACACCGCGTCGCATGAGCTTGGCCGTGTACACCGACTCCTTGGACAGGCTCGTGGAGAGCATCGTCGAGATCACGACGGCGAGCAGTAGGGGCAGGATGATCGAATACTCGCCGGTGAGCTCGAACAGAATGATGACTGCGGTAATCGGGGCGCGAGAGGCACCAGCGAATACGGCGCCCATCCCGACAAGGGCATACGCGCCGGGATTGATGCCGATGCCCGGGAATGCGTGTTGGGCCACCTGGCCAAAGCCCGCGCCGAGCATCGCACCCAGGAACAGTGACGGCGCGAACACTCCTCCTGATCCGCCAATCGCGATCGTGAGCGAGGTGGCAATCATCTTGCCGACGAGCAACAGGGCGAGGAAGCCGACGAGGTAGTTACCCATGACCGCGTTCTCGAGCACTGGGTAACCGACGCCGTACATCTGGGGCAGCGCGAGTAGCAGCACGCCCAGAAGCAGGCCGCCCACAGCCGGGCGAAGCCATTCGGGGCCCTTCCACAAGCGGTCTGCCACGTCCTCGAAGCCGTAGAGCACCTTGATGAATGCCGTGGCGACCACCGCGGCGAGCAGGCCGAGCACCGCGTAGAGCGCGTACTCGCCCAACGAGTGGACGGTGAACTCGGGCAAGCTGAGGAACGCGACGTCCCCAAACGCGGCGCGCCCGATGACGGAGGCGGTCACCGAGGCGAGCACGACCGCCGCAAAGGCGCGGGCGACGAAGTTGGCAAGTAGCAATTCGAGGGCGAAGAACACTCCCGCAATGGGCGCGTTGAACGTGGCCGCGATGCCGCCCGCGGCGCCGCACGCCACCAAGAGGCGGACCTGAGACTCGTTGAGTTTGGTCCACCGCGCGATCGAAGAGCCGATGGCCGACCCGATCTGGACGATCGGCCCCTCGCGGCCGACGGAACCGCCCGAACCGATCGTGATGGCGGAGGCGAGCGCCTTGATGAGCGCCACCTTGGCGGGGATTCGTCCGGCCCTCTTGTTGATCGCATACATGACCTCGGGGACGCCATGACCGCGGGCCTCGCGGGCGAAGTGGTGCACGAGCGGCCCGTAGATGAGCCCGCCGACGACGGGGACCAACACCACAAAGAAGGGGCCAAGCCATGCAAGCCAAGGGTGCGCGGCGTGGCCCGCGTCTGAGTAGTCGGCGGTGCCCGTGAAGAAGTGGGTCGCGGCGGTGATGAGCCAGCGAAATGCGACCGCGCCGACGCCCGCCAAGGCACCCACGGCGATCGCAAGGACGATCAGGGCCGAGTTCTCGGAACGGCGGAGCCACGCGAGCAGGCGTCGACGGAGGGGCATCTTGGTGCGTGGGGTCACGGGGTTCCTCAAAAGTTGTATGACGACAACAGTTGTAGAATAGCAGGCGATCTGGTTACCTTGGTGGCGTGCCCCATGAACCAGCGAATGCAGCGCCCGCATCGACAGCGGGCGGACGCCGCGCGATTGACGAGGCGGCGTTGGCGACTTTGGTCGCCTCCCGATCCCTCCTCGGCTTTGTCGCGCAGTCCCTCGCGCCCGCCCTCGAGGAGATGACGATGCCGCAGTTCAGGGTGCTCGTGGTCCTCGACGGCGGGGGGCCTTCGCGCATGGGAGACCTGGCCGAGCGCGTCGGCGTGCATCCCTCGACGCTTAGCCGCACCGTCGACAGGCTCGTCGGCGCGGGATGGCTCAAACGCGCGAGCGGCGAAGAGAGCCGTCGAGAGGTGCACGTTGCGCTGACAGCACGCGCCCAACACATGGTCGACGAGGTGACGGCGCAGAGGCGAGCAGGGATCGTGGGTGTCCTGGAAAGGCTCGCCCCCGAGGATCGCGCCGCGGTCCACAGGGGCATGGAACTGTTCGCCGCTGCCGCAGGCGAAGCCTCGCCAACCGATCTGCTCGAACTGGGGCTCTAGGCCTGATCACCGCGCCTCAAACGGACCGCGCCTCAAACGGAGCGCGCCTCAAACGGAGCGCGCCTCAAACGGACCGCGCCTCAAACGTGGCGCGTGTCGCGAGTGCGTCGGACACCTCACTTAGGCTGAGCGCATGTCTCACCCGCCCACGGGCTCTCGGCGCGCGGCCATAGGCGGCGGAATGTCTGGTCGCGGTCTGACAGGGCGCGCGGATCCCGACGCGCTACGCGCCGAAAACGCAGCGGCGCCGCACGTGCCCGACCTGTGGAAGCGCGTCGGCGGAATGTTTGTCCCCTACCGCAAGCACCTGGTGCTCACCGCCGTGCTTGTTCTCGCGACGTCGGCGGCGAGCGTCGTGCCTCCTCTGCTCGTCCAGCGCATCTTCGATCGCGCGCTCTTCCCCGCGGACGGCGCGGGAGGGACTTTGCCGCCGCACCTGGGCCTGCTGACCGGTTTGGTGTCCCTCATGATCGGCATCTTTGTCGCATCGGCGGGCCTAAGCGTCTGGCAAACCTGGGTGACATCGAACGTGGGCAACAGGGTCACGGGAGACCTGCGGGTCACGCTGTTCGACAAGCTTCAACGCATGGACCTCGCGTTCTTCACCCGCACCAAGACGGGGGTCATCCAGTCGCGGCTCCAGAACGACGTGGGCGGCGTCGCCGGAGTGCTCACCACCTTTGTGTCGAGCATCGTGGGCAACACCGCGACCGTCATCGCGTCTCTGGTCGCGATGATCGTGCTCGACTGGCGCCTCACGCTCCTGGCCGTCGTGCTGATGCCCGCGCTCGTCGTGGCGCAAAGGCGCGTCGGCTTGGTGCGTCAACGCATCGCGGCCAAGACTCAAGAGTCGCTGTCGGAGATGACGTCGATCACTCAAGAGACGCTGTCGGTGAGCGGCATCCTGTTGAGCAAGGTCTACAACAGGCGTGGCTTCGAGTCCGAGCGTTATGCAGGGGAAAACAGGACCCTCATCCGCCTCCAGATCCAGCAGGCGATGAGCGGGCAGTGGTTCTTCGGGGTGGTCACGGTGATCATGTCCTCGGTTCCCGCCATCATTTACCTCGCTTCGGGATGGCTCTTGTCGAGAGGCGGCGAGGCTGGCGGCGGCGCGATCACCGCGGGCACAATCGTCGCCTTCACGACGATTCAGGCGCGTTTGCTGTTTCCGCTCATGTCGCTTATGCGTGTCGCGCTCGAGGTGCAGACGTCGCGGGCGCTGTTCGCCCGCATCTTCGAGTATCTAGACCTCGTCCCCGCGATTTCCGATGCCCCTGACGCACGTCCCGCGTCTGAGGCGCCCGGCCCGGTGGGGGCCATCGAGTTTCGCGACGTGACCTTCCGCTACCCCGACGCGTCCGAGGACGCGCGCCCGACGCTTGATGGAATCTCGTTTGCCGCGAAGCCTGGCGAGACCCATGCGTTCGTGGGCCCATCAGGCGCGGGAAAGACAACGATCGTGTACCTCGCGGCGCGACTCCACGAGGCCTCGGGGGGCAGCGTTGTCTTCGCGGGGACGGACGTGCGCGAGCTCACCCAGGATTCGGTCGTCGATCAGGTGGGCGTCGTGACCCAAGAGACGTACCTGTTCCACGCGACCATCGCCGAGAACCTGCGATACGCGCGGCCGGACGCAACCCATGAGGAGCTGGTCGCGGCTTGCAAGGCCGCGAATATTCATGACGCGATCGAGAGCTTCGAGCACGGCTACGACACCGCGGTGGGTGAGCGCGGCTACCGGCTGTCGGGTGGTGAGAAGCAGCGGATCGCGATCGCGAGGGTCCTGCTGAAGGACCCTCCGATCCTGTTACTCGACGAGGCAACGAGCGCGCTCGACACGGTGAGCGAACGCGTGGTTCAAGCGGCGCTCGATCAGGCTGCGCGCGGCCGCACCACCCTCGTCGTCGCGCACCGACTCTCCACGATCGCCGATGCTGACGTGATTCACGTGGTCGACGGCGGACACATCGTCGAATCCGGTACTCACGCCAAGCTCCTGGCTGCGGGAGGGCTTTATGCGCGCCTGGCCGCACAACAACTCGACTAGCGTCCGCACACGGTTGCGCGCTGAGAGGTCGAACGAAAATCCGAAATCCACAAAATGGCTCCATCCCCGTTCTGGAATGAAGGCGACCGCTAGGGTCATGGCATGAACGATCCACGAGGGGGGTCGGGGCATTGGTGCCCTGATTGCGGAACTGTGTTGGCAGTCGAGCAGGTGGTCTGCGATGTGTGCGGCCTGAATTTCCGCAGCGACACCGCGCGGAGCGTTGAGCGTGCGAATGGCGAGCTACACCGCATTCAGGACCAGCTCGACTCGCTCGCTTCGCAGCACGCACAGTGGATCGAATACCGCACGCGGGTTCTTGCCTCCGCGCCGCGGGTGCCTGCGCCGAGTGTGCCCGCTACGCCCACTGGTTTTGCGCCGTTCCCGGCTGAGTTCCCGTCCGCAGCACCCGTGGCGTCCCCACTCACGTCCCTCAGCGGCCCAGTGTCGCGTGACTACGCCGATCCCTTCGCCTCTCCGGGCCCGCTTGCCACGAACGCGGCATGGCGGTCTGCGGCCCCTCAGCGGCACACCCGGACGATGTCAGCCGCGGCCCTTCTCGGAGTTTCGGGTGCGGCACTCTTCATCCTGGCGGGAATCGTCTTTGTGGCCGCGTCGTGGTCAACCTACGGACCGGCATCGCGCATGGGGATTCTGGTCGCATTCGCAGCGACCTTCGCGTGGCTCGCGGTCAAGGCCACCAAGCACAGCTTTGGCACGGTGGGTGGGGCGCTAGGCGTGGTCTCGGCCGCCTTTGTGGGGGTCAGCGTGTATGCCCTCACGACGGGACCCGTAGGGGCTGCCCCGTTTACGCTCGCGGTGGCGTCTCTCGTGGCCGGTGTCGCGGGGCTAGGGCTCGCCCAGCTCAAGATCGACGGCGTAGGGGCGGCCGCGGCGGGCGCCATGGTGTTTGCCGTTGAAGCCGGCGCGATCGAGGCCGATGTGAGAGCCGGATCACTCACAGTCGGACTCTCTGTGTACGCCATCGTGGCCTCGGTGGGCGCGGGCGTGATCATCCTCACGCGCTTCCTGTGGACCTCGTCAATTCAGCAGGGAATTGCCACGTATGGCGGGGTGGGCGTCGCCTTCGCTGGTGCGGCGGTCGCAGTGAGCGCGCCACTCGCGGCACAAGGTCCTGACGCGTTTGCCTTCGCCGCGCTCGGGGCGAGCGCTCTTGCGTGCGGGGGGATCACCGCTTGGCGTCCGCGTTGGGGCGGCGGCGTACTCACTGGTCTGGTGACCTTGGGAGCGATGTCGGCCGCGTCGATGTGGACACTGACGATGGGGCAGTTTGGCCTTGCCGCCGCGATGGCTGTTTTCGCCGTGGTCGTGGGACTCTCGCGGGCCCCGACTACGTGGCGGGCGCCAGGACTGGCAGGAATCGTGCCCGCGCTGGCGATCATGGGCCTTGTAACGATCCGAGTGCTGGCCGACGAACTCACGGCAGCGCTCGTCCCCATGCGATCCGGGGATGGCGGCTCGGTCGACGGCACAGGGGGGCTCGTGTGGTTCGGCGTCGCGCTCGTTCTCGTGTCCGCGATTCCCCTGGTCACCGCGCGCTGGGACCCTCCAGGACTCGCGGCAAGGTCGTGGCCCATGGCACTTGCCTCGGCGGTCTTTGCGGCCGGAACCATATCGCTCGGCGTAGGCACCGCAGCTCTCATTGCAAAGAGCACCTCCGCCGCTGGCGTGGGCCTCGCGCTCGCTGCCTTGGTTCAGTGGGTGGCGGCGCCGGTGTGGCGTGCGACGTTTGTTTCGTCGGTACGAAATGCGGCGGTCGTCATCGTCGGACTCGCCGGAACTCACGGCGCGGTCGTAGTCGCGCTCGACCATCAGACCAATGAGGCGCTGTGGTGGGGCTCTGCAGCCATCATGGTTTCGCTGGTGGGGCTCATCACGGCCTCCCCGCGACTCCCGCAAGCGGCGGGCGCGGGGACCTTGGTGGCCCTCAGCGCGACCGCGGCGTGGTCCTGGCAATTCTCCGGTGCTTACGGAACAGTGCTCGTGGCGGTTGCCGTGGTGGCCGTCGCGATCGCACTGGTGACGAGGTGGTTGCCGCAGGCCCTCGCGATCCCGGTGATCACCGGAAGCTCTCCCGCGTATTTGGTGTCCGGCGTCGCATTGATCGTGGGCGCGACGACTGCGACGGCGAATTCGTTCTCAACCCAGCCCGCGAGCCCGGCGCCCGTCTTCGTGTGGGCGCCGATTGTGAGCGCGTGTGCGGCGCTCGTGGGGCCGATGATGGCGACCCTCGTGACGCGCGTGCAAGGCGGAACCGGTCATGCGGTGACGGGCGTTGTCTCCGGTGCGGGATTCCTGGGGCTCGCGATCACGGGCCTCGCCTGGCTGCAGCAGGCCGCCTCCACAACCCCTGACGCGGCGCCGATGCTCGTGGACTCGATCGCTCCCGCGCTTGCGGTCGCCGTGGGAGGCCTCACCTTCGGGCTCGTCGCGGCGGTGCCATGGTGGAAGCCCGCGCGATGGCCGGTCGGCATCGGTGTGGTGGCGATCGTCGCGGCACACTGCATCGTGGCACTGGGGCGATTGGCGTTCGACAGCGTCGACATGTGGTGGACGGTCGCGGCGTTGTATGGTGCGGCCATGGCCCTCGGGGTCGCCGCGCGGTGGGTCCCTCGAGTGACCGTCGCACCCGCAGTGTGTGTGGCAAGTCTCGTGACGAGTGCGGCCCTTGCCGCGCATCATCCGGAGCAGGCGCTCGCGGCGGGTGCTGTCGCCGTCGCACTCGTGGCATGGTCCGCGCGGTGGGCGCGTGGCCACGTGCGCGCATTGGTTCTTATCGGAGGGAGCCCAGTGGTGCTGGTCGCCTTAGGTGCGGTGCTCTTTGCTACCTCGGGGGCGTTCGAGGCCCTCGGCCGCCTGTACGACGGCGATGCCGCGACGTGGCGACCGTGGCATGCGCTCGTGGTGGTTGCAGTGACATGCGCGGTGCTGGCGTGGCCCCCCGTGCGGCGAGTGGCGGGTGCCGTCGTGGCGCTCGCGCTCGTGATCGTCGCAGGGCTCGTTCCCTCGCCCATCGGTTGGATCACTCTCGCGACGGTGGGCCTCGTGTCCGCCGAGGCGGCCGTGCGGTGGCGCAGTGCACTCGGCCTGAACGCCTTCGTGCCGTTAGGTATCGGCTTCGGGGCAGTTGTCTGGTCAGGGGGCTCTGCTGAGAATGTGGCGATCACCTGGGGCGCGTTGTCGGGCGTTGCGCTCTGGACTGCGGTGAGGGCCGCGGCCGTTGCCGACGATGCGGCTCGATCCGTGTCGTTGGTGGTGGCTCCGCTTGCGGGCTCGATCGCCGTGGGAGTCGCCCTCGGAGCCGCGGGGGTGCCGCCTCATATCGCCGCAACCGTGGCTGCGGGGACCGCGCTCGTCATGCCATTGATTGCCGTAGCGGTCGGACTCGACAGTGGCGCGCGCGCCGCCATAGGGGTCCTTGGGGCCGCAAGTGTGGCCGGCCCCATCGCAACCCTCGACCTTGCGCACGCCGGGCTGGCGGTCGTGATGGCCTGCGCCGCGTGGTTCACGCTTTCTACCCTGGGCGTGAGGTGGGCACGGTGGGTCGCCCTTGGGGGCCTGTCAGTGGCCGCCATGTTGCTCGCGGCCGCCGTCGGCCTCTCCACGCTCGAGGTATACACCGCCGTTCCGGCCGCCTCAATGGTCGTGGTGGGCCTGTGGTGGATGAAACGAGTCCCCACCATTCGCACGTATCAGGCGCTGGCACCCGGTCTTGGGGTGGCTCTCGTGCCTTCCTACGTGGCGCTTCTCGTGCATCCAGAGGCTGTGGCTCGTCCGCTCGCACTCATTGGTGGGGCGGTGGTTCTCGCCGCGCTAGGAGTCGCGCTTGAGTGGTTCGCGCCGTTGCTTGCCACCGCATTGACCACGGTCGTGGTCGCAGTGTCGCAACTGACGGTCGCGGATTCGCTCGCGCCGGTCTGGGTCAATGTGGCGGTCATCGGCGCCGTGTTGTTCGGGCTCGCGTTGCTCGCAGAACGCATCAAGGCGATGAGATAGCGAGGGATCTGCGCGCGGACGTCGCGACTCGCAGGCCCTAGACGTGGTCCGCGAAGCCCAGCTGCCTGCCGGCCTCGTAGATCGCGATTGACGCGGCATTGGACAGATTGAGTGACCTCCTCCCAGGAAGCATCGGAATCCGCAACCACTGGGTGATCCGTGTATGGTCGAGCACCTCATCCGGCAGGCCGGTGGGCTCGGGTCCGAAGAGCAACACGTCGCTCGCTTCATACGAGACGCCGGTGAACCAGGTGTCGGCCCTGCCCGTAAAGGCGAAAATGCGCGCGCCAGGAAGGGCGGAACACAGCGCGTCGAACGACGGGTGCACGGTCACCGTCGCGAGATCGTGGTAGTCGAGGCCCGCGCGTCTGAGCCGGGACTCCTCAAGCGAAAATCCGAGCGGCTCGATGAGCCTGAGTGGCGCCCCCGTGACCGCCGACAGCCTGATCGCGGCGCCGGTGTTCTCGGGGATGCGCGGCTCGAAGAACGCGATCGATGGCATTGGCACTGGAGTGTTCACGTGAGCAAGTCTTCCACGCGCTGCGGGCGCCCGCTGCGGGCCACGACAGCGCGGGCCTTGAGGGCGCGAAGGCCGCGACACGCCGACGTGTGACGTTCGACACTCGGGGCGCTTTACCCCATTTCTGGGGCTACCGAGTTGGGGGGCAGTTTTTTTACCGTCGAAGTTGAGCCCTGAGGGCTCGATGATTCGGGAGTTGGAATCGTGCGGGCATCGATCACCATCGGCGGCGTCGCACTCATCGCGGCGGTCGCCTTCACGGGGGCCTGGGCGGCAACCGCTGCCCAGGCGGCTCCAAGCGACGCTACCGCACATGCCCCCTTCGCGCCCGTCGAAGCGCAAGAGCCGCACCCCCTCACCGCGCTGCTCATGGGCGACTCGTACACGGCCGGCAACGGAGCAAGGGCCGGCGGAGAGCCTGCCTATTACGGTCCCGATCGCTGCATGCGGAGCACCAACACGTGGGGCGAGCAATACGCGGGGATCCTCGAGTCGAGGGGCTATGCCGTCACCTTGATGAACAGGGCTTGCTCGGCAGCTACCGCAGACTCGGTTCTTCATTCCAGGAACATGAAGGACTCGCGCGTGATCACGTTTCCACAACCCGAGGACGAGTCCGCGCCGCGAGACGACCAGTTCTACGCCTCGTGGGCGGCCTCGACGCCTCGATGCGCGCCCACGCCGGCTTCCGAGGAGTATTTCGTGACGCACGTCGTGAGGACGCCGCTCGATGTTGGCAGCGATCAGGTCTCCGTCGTGTGTGATCGCTGGTTGGGGCCCCAGGTTGAGGCCCTCAACCCCGACGTCGATCTGGTGCTTCTCACGCTCGGCGGAAATGATGCGCACTTTCCTGACATCGTCAGGGCCTGCCTCATCATGGGCGACGCGAAGGCGTGCGACGGTGCTGTGCAGACGGCTCGCACATATGTGAACAACGAGTATTCGGGTGACTTGGAAAGCGTGCTGACGGAAATCGGGCTCTTCACATTTAAGGGTGTAGTGCTTGTCTGAAGCCGCCGGTTTCGAGCAGGCTGCGGGTGATGTAGTTGGCGAGGTTTCGGAAGCCGAGGGCGGATCCGCGGAGGTGTTCGAGGCGGCCGTTGATCGCCTCGGTGGG
>JBBRWX010000075.1:0-11731 GCA_038248935.1 Actinomycetales bacterium | reverse complement strand
GTGGTTCAACACCGACTTTCGTGATTTGCGGGATCTCATTGAGGCGAGCGCGCGCGAAAGCCACACAGTGGCGGTCACCGGGCTGCTGTTCTCCGAGAGATTCGCTCACGCCGTCGCGACCCGCCTGCGGCAAGACCTCGGCTCCGCTGCGAACGACCCCCTCCCAGACATGGCGGCGGCGGCGGCGGTTGCCGCTCTCACGGTTGCGCTACCCATGGGGATGGCGTGCCACTTCTCGGAGGACCTTCCCATCCGGTCGGGAAACCTTCTCGACGACCTGGATACCGCGATCGGCTTCGCGCGCGCCGGGCTTGAGGCGACCAGGCCACTGCCGACTTAGGTGCCTTCCCGCGTCCAGTCGCCGCAGCCCTGGCTCTCGAATCGTTGACTCGACTCGACGGTGACCGTGCGGGTCCCCTGTTCGTCGGAGAAATCCGAACCGAGCCCGATCTGAGAGCTAGAGTCCCAAGCTTCAGCGATCGCCCAGAAACAATAGTCGGAGTCGCTCTCAGGGCCGAAGGTGGGCGTGGCCTGGTACGTCCCTGGGACGAAGTCCTCGCCCGCGAGCCAGATTCCGGGCGCGATCGAGCTCGGCGCATCTTCTCGCTGGAAGAGCGTTTCTGGGTCGACGGGGATCCAGTCAACGCAGCCTTCGGAGTTGAATGACTGACCGGCTTCGAGGCGCAAGATCGGCCTGCCCGCCTGCCACATATCCCAGTCGACCACGTCTTCCGCGGACTGGCTCGCACCGGCGAAGATCGACAAATCGCAATTTCCTCCCTCGCTCCCCGAAGCGACGGCGAGGGCCGTGCGATACACCCCTGGCGCAAAGTCCTCCCCGATAAGCCACGCGCCGCCAGGGAGAACCACTGGCGCGTCGGGCTTGTTGAAGAGCGTCGCAGCATCGACCGGCACCCACTCGCCACATCCCGACGACTCGAACTCGGTCGTTGCCGAAAGCTCGACGACGGGTAGGCCTGCGGTGGCGACGCCCCAGTCGACCTTGGTCTCAGACGAGTGGCAGCTGCCGGAGTACTCTGTCCATTGGCAACCAGTGCCGTTCACGTCCTGATCGATCGGTGCCGACACGCGATACGTTCCAGGGTGAACAACGACGCCAACCTTCCACACGCCGTCACCTATCTCGCCTCGCGGGCCAGGAACGCCGTAGGTGGGCGCCGGTTCTTGCCAAGACTCGTCGGGCGCCGACCTGTCCGCCGCGTCCAGCGCCATCGCACCGACGACGCCAGCTACGCCTGCGACGCCCAGGCCGACAAGTGCGACGACGATGACGATGACAACGGCGAGGCCTCTCCCGCGGGGCTCCGGGGCGTTGGGGACGTTAAGGCGGTCGTCGTTGATGTGCGACTGAGGCGGGGCGGAACTCCATGACGGTGGCGCACCGTACTTCGTCGCAGCCGGGATCAAGTAGGGGTCGTCCGAATCCGATCGGCCGCCGAACGCGCCCCTGTCCGCATCCCCTGGCATCGCCATCCCCCACTCCACAGACCCGCCTCCACCCCGAGGCGACGTGCTCACCGTATCAGCGCTCAGCGACTGTCCCTGGTTGCGATCGGTCGCCCGTCGAGCGCCCCGCCCAGAGTTCTGTTGCCGCTCGCCATGCACGCTCTGTCAT
This sequence comes from Actinomycetales bacterium, assembly GCA_038248935.1. Lineage (GTDB taxonomy): Bacteria > Actinomycetota > Actinomycetes > Actinomycetales > Demequinaceae > Demequina. The sequence continues at coordinate 10,095 of JBBRWX010000075.1, read as the reverse complement.
GCCACCATGGGGGCATGGCCAACCACCCCGAGGACCCGTTTGCCGACCCAGACGGCGAGTTCAGCCGCGACTCAATCGCCGTCCCACTGGTTGAGGACACCGGCTTTGAAGTGACCGACGTCTTCCCCTCGGGTGTTGGACCCTCTCTTACCCGGCCGATTCCCGACTACCCGTCGCAGGACCTGGACTCCAGAGAAGCCCGCACGGCGGAACAAGAGGACGCCGAACCGTGGCCCTCCCCCGAACGCGCGCCCGCCCCCGCACCCGAGCCCGATCGCGCTCCCGCCCTGGAACCCTCTTCGGGGCCCGAGCCCGATCGCGCTCCCGCCCTGGAACCCTCTTCGGGGCCCGAGCCCGCCCCCGCGTACGCACCCGCGTACGAGCCCGCTCCGGAGCACGCCGAGCCGCGGCAACCCGAGAGGCCCATGTCTCCGCTCGACCCGACGACTGAGTCCATCGCATTCGCCACGTCCGAAGAGACGTTCGCGGTGCCCCTGATGCCCGCGCCCGTGCGGCCGCACGAGGAGCCCCACGACGCACTTCCAGCCAAGCGGTTCCTCGATCGCGAGCTGTCGTGGCTCGCGTTCAACGAGCGCGTTCTTGAACTCGCGGAGGACTCCAGAACGCCGCTCCTGGAGCGCGCGCGATTCTTGGCGATCTTCGCGTCGAATCTCGATGAGTTTTTCATGGTGCGCGTCGCGGGGCTCAAGCGCCGCATCGCGGCAGGCTTCGCAGTGCCGAGCGCGACGGGAATGAGCTCCACCCGGCTAGTCGAGATGCTGACGGAGAACGCCCACGAGCTCATGGACAGGCACGCCGCGCTCTTCCACGACGACGTGCGCCCCGCCTTGGCGGCCGAGGGCATTCACTTGGTGCGCCACGAGGACCTCGAGGAGGCGGAGCAGGGCCGCCTCCGCAAGCTCTTCCGCTCCGACATCTTCCCCGTGCTGACACCGCTGGCGGTAGACCCCGCCCACCCGTTCCCGTACATCTCCGGCTTGTCGCTGAACCTCGCGGTCGAGATCCGCGACCCAGACACGGGGAAGGACTACTTCGCCCGAGTCAAGGTCCCTGAAACCCTCCCGCGCTTCCTGTCCGTTGACGCTCACGGAAAGGCCTCGCAGGTCACCGATGCCTCGGTTCTTTCCGACGAGCCGCGCAGCTTCGTGCCACTAGAGGACGTCATCGCTGCGCACCTCGACTACCTCTTCCCAGGCATGGCGGTCGTCAACAGCTATACATTCCGCGTCACGCGCAACGAAGACGTCGAGGTCGAAGAGGACGACGCCGAGAACCTCCTCAAGGCAATGGAGCGCGAGCTTCTGCGACGCCGTTTTGGCCCCGCCGTGCGTCTCGAGGTCGCTGAGGGCTTGAGCCCCAAGGTGCGTGAGCTCTTGGTGCGCGAGCTCGGCATCTCGGACTCCGACGTCTACGACCTGCCTGCGCCCCTCGACCTGCGCGGCCTGGAAGTCATGGCGGACCTCGACAGGCCACGCTTGCAATTCCCCTCGTTCCGCCCCACGACGCACCACAAGCTCGCGCCCGTAGAGACCGCCGACGAGCAGAACATCTTTGACGCCATTGGTCGTTCCGACGTGCTGTTGCACCACCCGTACGATTCGTTCTCGACGTCCGTCCAGGCCTTCGTGGCTCAAGCCGCTGCGGACCCGAGGGTGCTCGCGATCAAGCAGACGCTGTACCGCACCTCGGGAGACAGTCCCATCGTCGACGCCCTGATCGAGGCCGCGCGCAACGGCAAGCAGGTGCTCGCGTTGGTGGAGATCAAGGCGCGCTTTGACGAGCAGCGCAACATCTCGTGGGCCCGCAAGCTCGAGCAGGCTGGAGTGCACGTGGTGTACGGCCTCGTGGGCCTCAAGACACACTGCAAACTATTGCTCGTGGTGCGCCAAGAAGACGACGGCCTGCACAGGTATTGCCACATTGGCACTGGCAACTACCACCCCCGCACCGCGAGGCTCTATGAGGACTACGGCCTGCTCACCAAGGATTCCGACGTCGGCTCTGACCTCACCAAGCTGTTCAATCAGCTCTCTGGCTACGCGCCCAAGGCCAAGTTCCGTCGCCTCCTGGTCGCCCCTACCTCTGTACGCGCCGGCCTCATTGACCTGATCGACGCCGAGGCGGCTCGGGCGAGAGAGGGCGGTGCGGCCTGGGTCAAAATCAAGATCAACTCCGTGGTTGACGAGACGGTCATCGACGCCCTCTATCGCGCGTCTCAAGCCGGTGTGCAGGTGGACCTCGTCATCCGCGGCATATGTGCCGTGAGGCCAGGGGTGCCAGGACTGAGCGAGAACATCAGGGTCAGATCGGTGCTCGGGCGGTTCCTGGAGCACTCGCGCGTCTTCGCGTTTAGGGGCGACGACGATCCCATCGTGTTCATCGGCTCAGCGGACCTCATGCACCGCAACTTGGATCGACGCATCGAGGCACTGATCTCCATCGCCGATCCCGACCAGCGCGAACTGTTGATCGAGAACATCGACCTCGGAATGTCGGATGACGTGGCCGCTTGGGAACTCGCAGGGGATGGAGAGTGGACGCGTACCAGCACCGGAAGTGACGGCGCACCGTTGCGCGACCTGCAGACGATGTACATCGAGCGTCAGCCCAAGCGCAGGACTTCACGCAAGTGAAGATCTTCGCCACCGACGTCGTGCTCGCGGCGGGTGCCCTCGTGTGGCGCGACCACGAGGGGCGGCTCGAGGTGCTCGCGGTTCACCGCCCGCGCTACAACGACTGGTCCTGGCCCAAAGGAAAGCTCGATCCAGGCGAGACTCTGCCCGCGTGTGCGGTCAGGGAAGTCGCCGAAGAGACGCGGGTCACGATCGACCTCGGCATCCCATTGCCCACCCTCCGGTACCCGATCGCGGGCGGGAAGATCAAGGTGGTCCGCTATTGGGCCGCTCAGGAGACATCGCCCGACGCCCCGGCGGCTTCGGCACGCGAGCCGGTTAAATCGGCCACCAAGCACGAGATCGACGAGATCGCTTGGCTGACTGTGGCCGAGGCCAGGGAGCGCATCACCTTTCACGACGACCTGCGACCGCTCGAGCGCCTCATCGAGGAGCACGAGGCCGGGCGTCTGAATACCAGGGTATTCATTGTCGCAAGACACGCGCGTGCTCAACGTCGCAAGGCGTGGCAAGGTGCCGACGAGCGTCGGCCTCTCACCACGGGAGGTGCCGTGCGCGCCATGCAACTCAAGGACCTGTTCGCCGCCTTCGGCACCGTGCGGATCGTGTCTTCGGCGGCGGTGCGGTGCGTGCAAACTGTGAATCCGTACGCTCAAGCTGCCGGGCTACCCGTGAGGGGCTACGAGTCACTCACGGAGGAGGCCCACCGCAAGCATCCCGACGCGACGGCGGCGACCTTCGCGTCGTTGCTTGGCAAGCGTCGCAACCGTGTCGTGTGCGTCCACCGACCCACGCTTCCAGTGATGGTGGCCCTGCTTCGGTCGCGCATCACGGGGAAGACCAGGGGCGCACTTCCGCGCACGATGCCCTACCTGCCTGCAGGTGGCGTGCTCGTCGCTCACGTGATGGACCATGACGGGCATCCGCGCATCGTCGCCGTGGAGACGCACCTGCTCAAGCCGACCCTGTAGTACCGCGGGCCAGGCCCTGATCACAGCGGGATGAGGGACGCCGGGCCGGGAGCGCCAGTCGGCGCATAGGCCGCTCGAGGCGGCTGATATTGGAGCCCGGGGCTACCGCGACCCGACGTCACCTCAAGAATACGCGAGGTCGAAAGTTCGGGTGTCAATCCGTGAGAAAACCCACATCGGCCGGACGGGATCTGCTCATGTCGTTCGCCTCGATTGCGAGCGCGCGCCACGCGGGGCGTGTGGGGCGACTCATTGGCTCACAGTGCGCGCCACCCGGACGATGAGAACGCCATGAGACCTCTCTCGCGCATCCTCCAGAGTCTCCCGTCCGGGTCCGCGCCAGGGACACGGAAGGACCCATCGGGAAATGTCGTCACTCGGCTTTCCGATGCCCTCGGTGGGCGCCTCACACTGGTCATCAAACTGGGTCTGCTGATCGTGCTCCTCACCGTGCCAAGCGTTCTCGCAGGCGCGTCATATATCGGAACCATCAACACGAGCGTCTCGGCAAGCACTCAGGAACTCGCCGGAACTGACGTCTTGCAGCCCGCTCTGCACGCCCTGATCGGCCTCGGCGTTGCCGAGAGCCCTATGCCCGACCTCAGCGAACTCCGGGCCGCGGTGGCCCGTCACCCGGAACTAGGCCTGGAGGACGGGGCCGCCGCGGTCGAAGCCGCGGCGGGCGGAACCGATGCCACCGCCAAGGCCAACATGGCGACGGCCCTCAACACCCTGATCCTCGCCGACGCGAACAACTCGGGTTTGGTACTCGACGCGGACCTCGACTCGTTCTACGTGATGGACGCTTTAGTGTTTCGGATCCCGGTGGCATTTGAGCGCTACCTCATCGCAAATGCCAACTACGTGGACACCACCCACTCGTCCACTGGCGCGACGCCCGAGGCCCTCACCAAGGCCAATGTCGGCACCCAAGCGGTGCTCGCTGGCGAGCTCAACGCTGCGGCCACCGCGATCCACTCCAACGTGAATGCCAGCCTGGATGCCACCACCGACTCGGCCCTGCAAGCCGATCTCACGCCTCTTGTCGCGCTTTCGGCGGTGCTCAGCAACGAAGGAACCACACTCACCAACTCGTTGCAAAACCCCGCGCCCAGTCCTTTCGAGGCTGGGGCGCCAGCGGCGAAAGAGGCGATCGACCCCGCTGTAGGCGCCCTCGATCGCCTCATCCAGACCCGCATCGATGAGGTCTCCGCTAGCCGTAACAACATGCTCACCGTCCTCGTGATCGCACTGGTGCTGGCCTTCGCGTGGTCCGCAGTCGTGTGGCTCAACACCAGGCACTCGGTGGCGATCATCAACTCCGCGGTCGCCGGCCTCGCGCGCCGAGACCTCACGCGCAAGCCCCTCCCGACGGGCAAGGACGAGTTCGCGCGCATCGGCGCCGGGCTGGAAAGCGCGAGGGAGCAACTCGCAAGCGCGTTCGGAAAGCTGGCCAGCGCGAGCGGCCAAGTGGCGGCCGTCGCGACCCAGTTGTCCGCAACAACGCACACCGTCGACGACTCCGCCAAGGAGACCCTCGACCAGTCACAAGCGGCGGCCAGGGAAATCAACGACGTGCAAAACATGCTGTCGACCGTCTCGGACTCTGGCGGAGAGCTGACCCAGGCGACTCACGAGATCTCGACGACGATGGCTCAAGTCAACGACGCCGCGCAACATGCGCGGGCCGACCTCGACCGTGCGACACAGATGGCCTCCGGGCTCGGCGACTCAAGCCAGCGAATCTCCGAGTCGGTGTCCGCCATCGTGGCCATCGCCTCCCAGACCAGGCTGCTCGCACTCAACGCGACGATCGAGGCCGCGCGAGCTGGGGATGCAGGGCGCGGATTTGCGGTGGTTGCCGCTGAGGTTCAGGCCCTCGCCCAACAGTCCGCGACCGCTTCGGAGGCCATCGGCCGAGTGGCCGCAGACCAACACACCGAGATCACAAACGTGATCGCCGCGCTCGACAGGGCGTCTGCCGCGGTGCGGGAGGCTGCGGAGGCGCAAGCGACGGTTGCGGCGGCGGCCGAAGAACAGACAGCCACCTTGACCCACGTCACCGATTCGATCACCGGCTCGGCACTCGCTTCGACACGTATCGCCGATCAGATGTCCCGAGTTGAGACAGTGGCGTTCGGAACGGCAGGAACGGTTGGCCGGCTCCGGCAGGCCGCCGAGGACTTTGACGCGGTCGCCCGGTCGCTCAGCGACCAGGTGGGCGCCTTCACTATCACGTAGGACAATTACTCGAGCAGGTCCTTGCGCCACAGCGCGGCGCAGCGCTCGAGGTCCTCTCCCGTGCGGAGCAATTGGGCCGCACGCAAAGTCGACTTGTGGGCGCGCGCGTCGGCGTGACCCTCATCGGACTGAGCCTCGAAAGCGGCGCCCGTCGCGACGACGCGGCAAAAGGCTCCCGCGCGATCGAGGGCGAGCGCGAGGTCGCCCTCGAATACTCCCGCAAGGATCACGTCGGCGAGGTGCTTCACCTCGTCGGGACCTGGAGGATCCTCGACGCCCGCGATCGCGTGGCGAACTTGGGCGGCGTTGACCCCCTGGTGGTACGAGCGCGCCACGGCGTCAGCCGAAAACTGAACCCACTCGCGCAACATGTAGATGCGCCAAAGCGCTCCAGGAAGCGTGTGCGGCTCCGCCTTGGACCACATCATCGCCACGGTGTCGATTCCCTCTTCGTCGACGAGGCGCACCAGACGCGCGGTGAGTTTGGGGTCGCTCGACTCACGGGCGCCCGCCACGAGCGCGGCCGCCGTTTCGTGGGCCACAAGAGCCTTGTCCAAGGGGTCGATGTCGCCCTCGATCTGCTCCGCCTCCTCCATGTCAAGCATGGCGGGGCGCCGGTAACGTCGCTGTTCAACCACCTAGACGGCCTCGCCGCTCGCGTCGCCCTGCGCGTCGGTCAGCGCCTCGAAGGTGAGCGACACCGAGTTGATGCAGAAGCGGTCGCCCGTGGGGGTCTGCGGGGCATCGGGGAACACGTGACCCAGGTGCGAGTCGCACGCGGCGCAACGCGCCTCGACGCGAATCATCCCGTGGGTGTTGTCCTCAAGCAGGGTCACCGCGTCGTTCTCGGCCTGGAAAAAGGACGGCCATCCGCAGTGGGAGTCGAACTTGGTGTCGGAGCGGAACAGTTCGGTCCCACACGCGCGGCAACGGTAGATGCCCGCCCGCTTTTCCTCGATCAACTCTCCGGTCCAGGGGCGTTCGGTCTCAGCCTCCCGCAACACCTTGAACTCGAAGTCGCCCAACTGGGCGCGCCACTCTGCATCCGTCTTGATGATCTTGTTCGGGGACATCGTCGCTCCTTCACCTTCCACGGTAGCGGGCCGTGCGCTCTTCCACATACGTGCAAAAACAACAGACCCGCCAGAGTGCGAGACCCACGGAAAGCAACGAACGCAGGCGCCCACCTTCCGAGGGGGGGGTGGAAGTGGGGCGCCACGCAGTTCAGTTGTCTCCCCGTGAGGCTCGCGCCTTGGCGGGTACAGACGATCCAACGCGACGGTCGCCCGGATTGTTCCCGGGCTGACGGCGATTTCACAAAGAATCTGTGGCGATGACGGCCGATGCCCACGGTGCCAGTTCACGAGGCCTGGCGTTCGACGTGCATGCCACGCTTGCCGGGTGACGCCACCTCAGCCCGGGCAGCCTCCTGTTTCCGGGGGCGCCGCGGCCAACGGTGGCCCCGTGTTCGGCATCGGACGCCCCCAAATGGGCCGATGCCTGGGCGGGGCTGAAGGCGGTCTCGCCCCTCATGCCTGGTTCCGCTGCTTTCGGACTCGCCTTTGGCGCACTCGTTCCCGCGGCAGGGATCAACCCGTGGACTGGACTGTTCGCTTCGGTTTCTGTCGTGGCGGGCGCCAGCCAGATCTCTGTGATCGAATCGACGAGGGCCAACGCCCCAGCCTTCATCGCCGTGCTCACGGCGCTCATCATCAACGCCCGTTTCGCTCTGTACTCGGCCGCGCTTGGTCCGGTCTTCGCCGACTTCCCGCGCCGCTGGAAGCTGGGCCTCGCCCACCTCATGACCGACCAGTCCGCAGTCGTGGCGTTGCATCACGCGAACCGCTATCCGGACCCTGTCCGCCGACGCTGGTTCGTGGTGGGGGGTGCCCTCCCCTTTGCCCTGGTGTGGATCACGGGCACCGTCGTCGGAATTGTGGCGGGCCCGATCATCCCGGACTCGTGGAACATCGGCTTCATCGTGCCGCTCATGTTTATCGCGGTGATGGTGCCGGTGCTCAAGAAGCCCTAGGAACTCGTCGCGCTCGGCGTGACCGGTGCGGTCGTATTACTGTCGAAGGGGCTGCCGTTTGGCCTCAATGTCCTCACTGGTATCGTCTCGGGACTGTTCGTTGGCACCCTCTCCGCGGAGGCGGCCGACGCTCGACGCGCACGGCGCGGGGAACATCAGGACACCGTGGTCGAGGCCGCCGAACACGAGGCGGGTGAGGCAGTGTGACCGTCTTTTTCGTCTTCTTGGCCGCAGGAATCGGCACCTATCTCATCCGTGTGTCCGGCATCGCGCTCCTGAGCGCCCCCGAGAAGCTTCCTCCCCGGCTGCGACGTGCGCTCGCGCTCGTGGCGCCCACCGCTCTCGGGGCCATCATCGTCAACTCGCTGTTCCTCGATGCCGGCCAGTGGCGGGCACTTGGCGCGTGGCATGTCGCGGCCGCGGTGGCGATCGGCCTGGCGCTGTGGCGACGTTCGGCAGGGTGGGCGATGACGGCAGGGGCGCTTGCCTTCGCTGTGCTGCTGGTCGCGGGGCTTTATGAACACGTGATCGCGTGGCGCCCAGCACCCGCCGCTGTCAAGTATCGGACGCGCCTCACCGCACGGCGGTGCGTGACGGCGTCTTCAGGACCGGGACGTTGAGTCACCTGGGGGAAACAGGGCGCGTGACACACTGAGCCGGTGACTACGCGCGACGCTCCTTCTCTGCGCGTCCCCCGTCACCTTCGCCGCGAGTTCTTGCGCGGCGCCAAGGAGATGCTGCCCTTGTCGATGGGCGGCGCCGTTTTTGGACTGGCCATGGGTGCGCTCATCGCATCGTCGGCAACCGTCTCGCCATGGGCTGGGGCCATCGGCACCTGGACCCTCAACGCTGGCGCGGCCCAACTAGCGCTCATGGACCTGCTTGAGCGCGGTGCGCCATGGCTCATTATCCTTGGCACCGTCGCCGTGGTGCAGGCGCGCTTCGCGCTGTACTCGGCCTCCCTCGCGCCGGTCTACAAGGTCTTCCCGCGCCGCTGGCGCATGGTGCTGGCATATACCCTCACGGACCAGGCCGCATCGTTCGAGAAACACTTCGCTCCCCTGATCCCCGACCCCGTGCGCCGACGCTGGTTCTTCCTTGGAGGCGCCTCGCTCTTCACAGGGTTCGCGGCGGGAGGCGCCATGGTGGGCATCGTGGTGGGGCCAGTCATCCCCGCCTCATGGCAGATCGGCTTCATCGTTCCGCTCATGTTCCTGGCGATCATCCTGCGCACCGTGGGCGACAGGCCCGGCCTCATGGCGGCGGTCATCGCGGCAGGTGTCGCTATCGCGGCGCGCGACCTGCCGTATGGCGCCAACGTCATCGTCGCGACGATCGCCGGCATCGGCGTCACTCGCCTGATCGCCCCCTCGTCGTGGTACCGCCGCGCCCCCACCGGAGACGAAGATGAGCCAAGGGAGGGCACGCCGTGACCGCCCTCATCTTGTTCCTCCTCGCCTCCGCGATCACGTTCGCGATCAAGTACGCAGGAATCGCGCTCTTCGCGGGCGAGCGCGAGCTGTCCCCCGGTTGGGCGAAAACGCTGGAGCTCGCAGGACCTGCGGCGATGGCCGCGATCGCCGCGAACTCCCTACTGCTGAGCGACGGCGGATTCAGGGTCTTCGGCGCATGGCATCTGATGGCGCTTGCGGCCGCCGCAGTGGCCATCTGGAAGCGCGATACCAACTGGATCCTGCTGGGCGGAGCCGTGGCCTTCGCGGCGTTCCGACTGCTGGGGTTGTGACGCGCTACCCCGCTCTGACCCTCGTTGCGGCTAGTTCTTTCCCTCCCAGCCGGAGTGGTTCATGCCCTGGCTTCGCTGCTGCTTCTGCAGCCCGGAGGCGGGTGGTTGCTTTGCGTCAGGATTCTGGTCGGCGTCTTTCGCGACGCCGGAGTTGTTCTGCCAGCCAGGCGCTCCCGCATCCTCGGGGCGGTGGTCTGCGGCGTTGTCGACGTCCACCGGCTTGTCTTGGTCGCGATGCTCGTGATCGGTCATGACGGGTTCGCTTCTTTGGAATGTTCCCTTGGTGGTCCAACGATCTGGGCGGGCGGGATGCTCCTTCCTGTTCGCCGCTTGTGTTCCACCCTGGAATTGATGGGTGGCGGGGTGGCGGTGGCCGTGTTGCGATTACTGGGCATGTGACGCGCTACCGTCATGGCATGGTGAGGATCAGATGAGTCGCGCGTGGGACGTAGC
>JBBRWX010000074.1:0-11732 GCA_038248935.1 Actinomycetales bacterium | reverse complement strand
CCCAGCGGACGAAGACGCTTCCCACCGCGGATCCGAGGAAGAACATGAACAGCAGCGTGATGAAGTACACGTAGAACACCTGGACGAGCGGCAAATCGGACAAGAAAGCTGGTGCGAAGAATCCGCCGTTAACTCCCCACCCTCCGGTCAGGCTTTCGACTCCCGCCAGCATGGTGATGCCGAACGCATACAGCGCGGACAACCCAACGAAGAGTGTGGCGGTGCCGAGGTAGTAGTCGTGCCGCGTCGACGAGAAGCCCGTGGCAAAGCGAAAGGTCTGGTTCATTGATTGAGCCGCGACAACCACCATGTAGAACAGAATCCACGTGGATCCCCCGTTGTACTGGAAGGCGTCAGCGTCGACGCCAGCAGTCCCAGCGGCCATGATGACGATGCGCCAGATGGAATATGTGAGCCCAAATACCGCGATGAAGATCAGCCACGGCGTCACAAGCGTTGGCCAAGGGTTGGCGAGGTGAATACGGACAACATTCGCCCACCGCTTGGTGAACGGCACCGCGTGGGTGTTGTCGACGGCTGCGGTATCAGAAATGGCGGTCATGAGGCGATCTCCTCTCGGCCGGTGCCGCGGGTGCGGCCGACAATGAGTTGTTGAAGGGAGACGGGCACGACGTCGAGGCCCGCCGCGTGCGCCGCGGACTTGTCGGCGTCGGACAGCCCCGTCAGCGTCACGGTGGCTAGCCCTCCTAGGGAGTCCCACGTGAGCACCTCGCGGCCCTCCGCAAAACCCTGAACGGCCGAGTGACGCCCTGCCAACGTGGTTGCCGATCCGCGAAGCTCGTCAGCGTCGGCATCGATCATGAGGCGACCCTCGTCAATCACGAGCACGTGGTCGAGGAGGTCAGAGACCTCGTCGATCAGGTGGGTCGACATGAGAAGGGTCCGCGGGTGGAGTCCGAAGTCCTGGAGTAGTCGGTCATAGAAGATGTGGCGGGCCACCGCGTCCAGACCCGCGTAGGGCTCATCGAAGATGGTGAGCTCGGCGCGCGAGGCGATGCCGACCACGACGCCCACGGCGGAGCGCTGCCCTCGAGAAAGGCGCTTCATGCGTCGGCCAAGGGGAACATCGAACTCCGCCACGAGCTCGTCTGCCAGCTCGGCGTCCCAATGGGGGAACACCCATGAAGCCGCGCGCAGCACGTGCTTGGCGCGAAATGCATCCGGGTAGGTCTGGGTCTCCTTGATGAAGCACGTGCGCCCAAGAACGGCCGCATTTTCGACAGGAGCCTGTCCGAAGAGCGCGGCTTGGCCGGAGGAGGCGAATTCCTGCCCTGTGAGCAGATGCATGAGTGTCGTCTTTCCGGATCCGTTGCGACCAAGGAGCCCGCAGATGCTGTGCTCGGCCACGGTGAAGGTGGCGCCCGTCACCGCCTCGACGGAACCGAATCGTTTGGTGAGACCGTGGGCCTCGACAACGTTGGCGGTCATCGTTCCGCCTCCTTTTCGATCATCTGGGTCAATTGCTGCGGCGTGATCGCCAACTTGCCAGCCTCGATCACGAGCGGACGCACGTATTGCGAGCGGAAGGCATCGCGACGTTGCGCCATGACCATCTCGCGAGCTCCAGGCGCTACGAACATGCCAATTCCTCGTCTCTTGTAAAGAATTCCGGCCTCCACCAACACGTTGACGCCCTTAAGTGCCGTTGCCGGGTTGATGCGGTGGAATGCCGAAAGCTCGTTGATTGACGGCACCTGGCACTCTTCGGGCATCAGTCCGTCCAGGATCTGGCCCTCGATCTGCTCTGCGATCTGCACGAAGATCGGTCGTCCCTCGTCCACGTCGCCTCCCGCCACATTGGTTAGTTACTTATCCAACTAACTAACCAGGCTTGGACGCTTCTGTCAAGTGCAAGGGACTCGCCGAGCGTCCGTGGCCCTAGACTGGTAGCCATGGCAGATGCTCCCCTCGTGTGGATCGATTGCGAGATGACGGGACTCGATCTCACCACGGACGCCCTCGTCGAAGTCGCCTGCATCGTCACCGACGCGGAGCTCAATCCCCTAGGCACTGGGGTCAATGTCGTCATCAAGCCCTCAGCCGACGCGCTCGAGGCCATGGGCGACTTCGTGCGCACCATGCACGTGAAGTCGGGGCTGCTTCCCGAACTCGACGGCGGCATGACGATGGCAGACGCCCAGCGCCAACTCGTGGAATACGTGAAGGCGCAGATCGGCTTTACCCGCGCCCCGCTTGCAGGCAACACGGTGGGAATGGACAAGGCCTTCCTCGACCGCGACATGCCCGCGTTGATGGAGCTCTTGCATTACCGGGTGGTGGACGTCAGCTCGATCAAGGAACTGGTGCACCGCTGGTACCCCCGCGTGTTCTTCAACGCCCCCGCCAAGACGGGCGGGCACCGCGCAATGGGCGACATCGAGGATTCGATCCAGGAACTTCGGTACTACCGCGAGACCGTCTTCACCCCTCTTCCAGGTCCCGATTCCGACGCCGCGAAGACGGCCGCGGCCGTTGTGACAGAGCAGGCTCCCCCTCCCAACGGGCACTAATCTTTGAGCAATTCCACGATGGTGTGCGCAAGGCTCCCCTGCCTTGATACACTTTTCGCTGGCCGTCAGGCCGATGGTGGGTGTAGCTCAGCTGGTAGAGCTCCTGGTTGTGGTCCAGGCGGCCGCGGGTTCAAGTCCCGTCACTCACCCCAGACGACGAAGGCCCCCTGCATATGCAGGGGGCCTTCTCGCATCATTCCTGGCTAAAAGCGCCTCTTGCGAAAGAGTGCCCCGCCTACGCCGAGCAGGACGACCGCAACCAGAATGGAGATGGCCCAACGGATCCAGTCGATCCCGTTAGTGGCCTCGACACCCAGTTGGGCGGCCAGCCAGTAGCCAATGAGTGCGCCGCCGATGCCTGCCAGCCAGTTGCCCCACCACGGCATTCCCGACTTACCGCGGCGAATGAGGGATGCGATGATGGCGAGCACTGCTCCAGCCACCAAAACTCCGATCAAGTCCATGAAGACCACCCTTTCCGTGCTTGCGGGGCACCTCCCCGCGTCTTGCCAGGCTATCGTTAAGACAGATTTGTCGTGCAGTAGGGACCCCGAGGAGACACCATGATTGCCGCGCTGACTGGCGCTGGCCTGTCGGCCGCCGCGGGCCTCAACGCCTTCATCCCCTTGGTGCTCGTTGGCGTATTCGCGCGCTTCTCCACGTTCATCGACCTGCCCGCGAATCTCATGTGGCTCCAGGACTGGCCCACGATCATCATCGGCCTGATCCTGCTCGCGTCCGAGCTGGTACTCGACAAGATTCCGGGTGTTGACCACGTCAACGACCTCATTCAGACGGCGGTGCGTCCGCTCGTTGGCGGCGTGATCTTCTCCGCCATGGCATCGGCAGCCGAGATCGACAGGGGCCAGTTCTGGTCGGACAACCCCCTCATCGGCGGCATCGCGGGCGCGATCATCGCGTTCCTGGTCCATACCGGGAAATCGACGTCACGGCCCGCAATCAACGCGGCGACGGGAGGCACGGGAGCCCCTCTTGCATCCTTCGCCGAGGACGCTACCTCGGTGGCCCTCAGCCTCACGGCGATCTTCGCCCCGATCCTGGTCACCGTGTTCCTGGTGGGGATCTCCGGTGCGGTGTATTACATCGTCACCACCGGCAGAAGACGCCGCCGCACTAGGGAGATCAGGCTCACTCAGGAAAGGCTCGAGCGAGAAGCGGCTTCCGCGCGCGGCGAGAAAGTCGCGTGGTGGCGATCGTGGCGAGAGCGCTATGAGCGTTACGGCGACAAGAACTCCGACAGCAACACCCCCACAGGGGCAACGCCCGAGGTTCCCTCGGGGAACGGCGGCGGCTAGGCCGCGAAGTCGGCCACAAAGTCGGCGACGAAGGCGTTCGCTGGAGACTCGGTGACCTCGTGAGGCGAGCCGATCTGCTCGAGCACCGCGCCACGTGACAACACGGCGATGCGGTCGGCAAGCAACGCGGCCTCGCGGATATCGTGGGTCACCATCATGACCGTGGTGCCCAGGTCACGATGAATCTGGGCAAATTCCCTCTGGAGCCTGCGTCGGCCCTGAGGGTCGACCGCACCAAAGGGCTCGTCCATAAGCAACACGGGCGGCTCGGTGGCAAGCGCCCTCGCGACGCCCACACGCTGCCTCTCGCCGCCGGAGAGCTCGTGAGGGTACCTCGGGCCGTGCGTTGCAGGGGCAAGCCCCACGAGACTCAGCAACTCGTCGACGCGCTCACGCGTGCGCTGTGAGTCCCAACCGAGAAGACCGGGCACGGTGGCAACGTTTTGGGCAACCGTGCGATGCGGAAACAGGCCGACGTTTTGGATGACGTAGCCGATGCCGCGCCTGAGTTCCACCGCGTCTTGGGACGTCACGTCCGCGCCGCCCACGCAGATCACACCAGACGTGGGCTCCACGAGTCGGTTGACCATCCGCAGGGTCGTCGACTTTCCGCACCCCGACGGCCCCACCAACGCGAGCAACTCGCCAGCCTTCACCTCAAGGTTCAGGTCCGCGACAGCGACCGTGCCGTCCGGATATGCCTTGCGTGCGTGCTCAAAAGCAATTCCGATTCCGTGCATGCGCCTCACGCTACATGGGTCTTTGGTCATATCCGCCGCTAAGGTGTGGAAGATGAGGTCCGCCGCACCCAACCCCTGGCTGTCCTGGCGGTACGTCGAGTCCAACTGGGCCGAAATCAGCCACCAGTTGAGCATTCACACCACGCTCACCCTTGAGGCCGTCGCGATCGCGCTCGCCATTGCCTTTCCCCTGGCGGTATTGGCCCGCAATATTCGGTGGCTCACGCGTCCGATCCTCGGCACCGCAAGCGTGCTCTACACAATTCCCTCGCTCGCCCTGTTTGCCCTCCTCGCCCCCTTCACGGGCATCGGCCGCACGACGGTGCTGATCGGCCTGGTGACGTACGCCCTGCTCGTCTTGGTGCGCAACATCCTCACCGGCCTCGAGGGAGTCGACCCGGACATCATCGACGCCGCGCGTGGTCTGGGCTATTCGAGACGCAAGATGCTGTTCGCTGTGGAGATACCGAACGCTCTTCCCTCGATCGTCGCGGGCCTGCGGATCGCGACCGTCACCACGGTGGCCCTCGTGACCGTCGGCGTTGTCGTCGGCTATGGGGGCCTTGGCCAGCTCATGTTCCTGGGATTCCAGTCGAGCTACCGGGCACAGATCGCGACGAGTTCGCTGCTGTGCGTCGCTCTCGCTCTTGTGCTCGACCTGACGATAGTGGCGGCCGCGAGGGCCGCCATGCCGTGGGCCCGCCGGGGTAGGTCGGCATGAGCATGTGGGCCGATGCTTGGGACTACGTCTCCACGGGCGTCAATTGGAAGGGCGAAAACGGGCTCACGCGCCCCACGTTCGATGGTGGCTGGAAGTTTGCACAGGATTCGATCGCGGCGCTGACGATCGAGCATTTGTACATGTCCGCGGCCGCCGTCATCACGGCAGCCGCGATCGCGTTGCCGCTGGGGATGGCACTGGGTCACGCGCGGCGCGGCGGCGGTCTGACCGTCGTGCTGTCGAACGTGTCGCGCGCGATGCCCACCCTCGCGCTTCTCACCCTGTTCGCCGCTTCCAGTATCGGGTTTGGCAACCGAGCGGTGATCATCGCGGCGGCGATCTTCGCCTTCCCTCCGATCCTGACGAACGCGTATACCGGAATGGCAAACGTCGATGCGGACGTGACGGAGGCCGCGGTCGGCCAGGGCCTCACCCGGCTCCAGGTCGCAGTGCGGGTCGAACTGCCGCTCTCATGGCCCCTCATCGCCTCCGGCTTGCGCACCTCCGCCGCTCAGACCGTCGCCACCGTGCCGTTGGCCGCCCTGGTGGCTGGCGGAGGACTCGGCGTCATCATCAACACGGGGTTGGCGACTCAGCGGTACGGACAAGTGCTCGCGGGCGGCGTCCTGGTCGCGGCGCTGACCCTCGCAGTCGATGCGGCGATGGGCGCGCTGCAACGGCGGCTCACTCCTCTTCCGCTCAGGGTCGGAGCCCGTGCGGTGGCGTGATGTCGCGCCCATCCGCTTAGATGAGTGTGACGAAGTAGTTGGTCACGAATCTGTTGGTCACGAATCTGTTGGTCACGAATCTGTTGGTCACGAATTGGTGTCATCCAACGCACATCGGGAAGATGGCACGCGGTTTGTCGGTTACCTTCCCGTACCACTACGCCCACCCACGAGGAGCATCATGCACACCCGTCTTGGACCATTGGCCACTCTCGCAACATCGGCCCTTTTACTCGCAGGTTGCGCGTCAGGTGGAGGCTCGACTCCCTCACCCACGGCCGACGCAATGACAGGCGCCCCCACCGCGATGACCTCGCAGGTCTGTTTGCCTGTTCCAGGCGACTCGCTCGTGGTGCTCACGGACGACATGACCCTGCAGAACTCGGACAACGTGATTCCCGCGGTGAACGCCAAGACGTCCGAAGACGCCTCCGTGATGGCTGCGCTCGACGAGGTGTCGGCGGTGCTCGACACTGGAACGCTCATCAAGCTCAACAAGGCGGTAGACATCGATCGGCAGACGTCGGCAGAGGTCGCGGCGCAATTCGTCGCCGACCAGGGCCTCACCGCTCCCGCCAAGGGATCGGGCTCGCTCACAGTGGGTGCGGCCAACTTCTCCGAAAACATCACTGTCGCTGAGATCTACGGCGCCGTGCTGAGGGATGCAGGCTATGACGTCACTGTTCGCCCCATCGGTAACCGCGAGACCTACATGCCTGCTCTTGAGTCCGGCGAAGTCAACGTGGTGCCGGAATACGCGGCCACCGCCGCCGAATTCCTCAACAAGAAGCTCAACGGGGACAGCGCCCCAGCCGTGGCCTCTGGTGACATCGCTGTGACATCCGCCGCGCTCGCAGACCTCGGCTCCCAGCTGGGCCTCGTGTTCGGCAAGGCCTCCGCTGCCCAGGATCAGAACGCCTTCGCCGTGACGACCGCGTTCTCCGAGAAGTACGGCGTGACGTCGCTCACCGATCTTGCGAAGAACTGCACGGGGATCGCCCTCGGCGGACCCCCCGAGTGCCCCGAGCGCACGTTCTGCCAGCTTGGTCTCGAAAAGGTCTACGGCATCGATGTGACCGATTTCTCCGCTCTCGACGCGGGCGGCCCGCTCACCAAGACCGCGATCCGCGAAGGCACCGTGGCGGTGGGCCTCGTGTTCAGCTCTGACGGCGAGCTTGCCGCATAGGCAATCACCACACCGTTCGCAGGAACGCAGAAGGCCCGGTCCAGGTGGACCGGGCCTTCTGTTCGTACACCCCCGGGACGTCAACCCGCGGGCCGAGCATTTGGCTTCAACTCGGTGGGACCTAGAGCACGTCCCAGGCGCCCCGTCGCAGCGATACGTGAGCCGCCGTCACCGCGGCGGCCGCCGACCACGCCTGAGGCCTGCACGCTGCCGGATAGGGCGTGGGCGACGCGGTCTCGCTGGCAGGGTCCCCGCTATGAAGTTCGGGCACGCGATATGCGAACCCTTCCGCGGTCGTCAACAGTCCGGCGATGACCGCGTCGGCCTCATCGAAGAGCCCCGCGCGGGCCATGCCCCGCGCGATGATTGCGGAATCATGCGTCCACACGCTTCCCCCGTGATAGCTGAGCGGCCAGTAGCCCGCCGCCCCCGTGGACATGGTGCGCACCCCGAATCCGGACAGCATGGACGGCCCGAGCAGCAAGGCGGCCACCCGCGCCTCATCGTCCGAATCGAGAATGCCGGTGCCGATCAGGTGCCCGATGTTGCTGGTCAGGCTGTCGACGGCACGCTTGTCCGCGTCGAGCGCGACCGCGGGGTACCTGCCCTCGGGCGTCTGAACCCAATACGACAACGCAAAACGCTCCTTGAGTGCCGCCGCCCACTCACGCAGATCGTGCGCCCCTGGCTCGCCCAGGTGATCAAGAACGTCGGCGCCCGACAATGCGGCCTCGTACGCGTATCCCTGGACCTCGCACAGCGCGATCGGTCCTTTAGCAAGTTCGCCTGTCCGCCATTGGATCGAGTCGCCCGAGTCCTTCCATCCTTGATTGGCGAGCCCATGTCCCGTGTAGTCGATGTAGTCGATGAACCCGTCGCCATCGCTATCGCCATAGTTGACGAGCCAATCGAGCGCGCCGCGCAACGCGGGTAGCAGTGCACGCACCTCTTCATCAGGCATGCCCGACTTCCACGCGTCGGCGAGCAGGCACACCCAAAGCGCCGTGGCGTCGACGGTACCGTAGTACACGGGTGGCAGCGAGATGCCATCCGCGGGCATCGAGAACTCGGATGAGCGAAGCTCGTGCGGGATCTTCCCTGGCTCCTCTGCGCTTGCTGGATCCAGGTTGTGGCCCTGAAGCCTGGCAAGGACACGCAGGGTGGACGCGGCGATACGGTGGTCAACCGGGAGCGTGAGTCGCGCCGCCCACAGTGAATCGCGACCGAACAGGGTGAAGAACCACGGCGCGCCCGCCGCGTAGAACTCATCCTCGGGGTGTTCGGGGAGAGCGAGCCGTAGAGCATCGAGGTCACCGAGCGCAGTATCAAGCCAACGCCCCACGCGCGAGTCCGCGAGAGTGGCGATCGCGGAGGCATCAAGACTCCACTCGGCGGGTCGGCCGACGCCCGCGACCACGAGCGAATCGTCGTGGAGAACGACCGACCACTCGACGCTCACGCTCTCCCGCGGCGCTGCGGTCACGTGCCACTCGAGCGTGACAGCATCGTCGGTCACGAGAACATGTGCTCCAGGCGCAGTGACGACGAAGGACTGTTGAGCAGCCGACACCGTCAGTTTCTCGAATCCCTCCGTGTCTCGCCATTGGAGGTGCGTCCAGGGTGCCGCTCCTACGTAGCCGGCCTTGACGTCTTGCAGGGGATTGAAGCTCGGCACGAGCCGCAGACGCAGCGTGGTCTCGACCACGTGCGACACGCTCGACACGAGCGACAGGACTTCCCGCACCTCGCCAGCGACGACCTCTCGATGGCGCAACAGGCGAACCCGCGGGTCAGGCAGTTCGTCGTCGACCTCTCGAAGGAGCCCTCCGAACGTGATCTGCGACGGGCCCTTGGGCGACGTCGAGATCCACTCGGGCGTGTGCCCGTCATAGGAGACCGTGGCCGCACTGATGTGCCTGACATCGCCGTGGTAGATCCCATGAACGGCCCCTTCAACGGCATCCCCTGTACGAGCGGACCACACTTGCGTGGGTGCCCGAAGAACAATGACGGAGTCATGGAGCAAAGGCTGCAGGCCTGCGAAACGACTGATCGAGGAAGTCAGGTCACTCATCCCTTTTCCGCACCCTGAGTATTGTTCATAATCCTCTTCTGGAAGATGAAGAACATGACTGCCACCGGGATGGTCATCAAGGCAGCTGCCGCCAATTTGATCGGGTATTGGGTGCCTTGGCTGAGCTGTCCAGACGCAAGGCTTGCAACACCCTTGGTGAGGGTGGTCAGCTCGGGCGACTGGGTCGACACGATGAAGTGACTGAGCTCGTTCCACGATCCTTGGAACGACAAAATCACGATAGTGATCAGGGCAGGGCGTGCCATCGGGAGCACGATCGACCAGAACACCCGAAACGTACCGGCGCCATCCATGCGAGCCTGCTCCTCGACGGACACAGGGATGGATTCGAAGAAGTTCTTCATGATGAACACGCCTGCGGCGTCCACAAGCAAAGGCAAAATCATGCCTGCATAAGAGTCGTAGAGGTGCAACTCCTTCAGCACCAGAAACTTCGGAATCAGGAGGACGACTCCAGGAACCGCCATGACGCCCACCACCATGGCAAAGACAAGGCCCCGTCCCCGAAAATGAAGCCTGGCCAACGCGTAACCGGCGAGCGACACAAAGAACACCCGACCGGCGGTGACGAACACGGTCACGATGGCCGAGTTCATGAACCATCGCGGAAAGTCGCTATTCGCGAAGAGCCGCGAATACGCCGCCCACGAGAAGACATTGGGGAACAGGCCGATCGGGTCCGAAGCGGCCTCGGTATCCGTCTTGAAGGACGTCGCGACCTCCACCAAGAACGGGTAGATGTAGATCAGCGAAAGGCCGATGAGTAGCGCATAGAGGGCCCACTGGCCGATCCCGAGGCTCTTCAGCCGCCGACGCAAGCGCGTGAAGCGATTGAGAGACTCAAGCTGACGTGCGGCGTGTGGCCGTGTCTCGGTGACGCTCATGACTTCTTTCCCGTCGCCTGGTAGTTATATGAGCGTCGCTTTGATATCTTCCGCTCCCGCAGCACCCATCGCTGGAACACCGTGAACACGATGATGATGAGGAACAGGATGAACGCGATCGCGGAGCCCCGTCCCCACTGTTGGTTAATGAACGCGGAATCGTAGGAAAGGTACGCGGGTGTGAGGGTGGTCTTTCCGGGCCCGCCTTGCGTTCCGGTGTAGATCTGATCAAACACCTGCCAGGTGCCAATCAGGCCCAAGGTCAGCACGGTGAAAAGTGTGGGGCGCAACTGCGGCAGCGTGATGCGCCAAAACCGTTGCCACCCGTTCGCCCCATCGACCGAAGCCGCCTCACCTAGTTCGGGGTTGATGTTCTGCAGCGCGGCGAGGAACAGCAGCATGAACGTGCCGCTCGTCGTGAAGACGGCCATCAGGACAAAGGCGCTCATGGCGAAGGAAGGGCCGGACAGCCACTCCCACCAGTCGATACCCAGGAGTCCGTGGCTCGTCAAAGCCGCAGGCGCCGCGTCCACACCCATCGCGCCAAGCGCGACATGCACAATCCCGCGAGGATCGTTAAACCAGTTGGGTCCGTTGACGCCAAACCACGACAGCACGTTGTTAATGACGCCGGTGGTCGAGAACAGGAAGAGCCACAACACGGTGATCGCCACCGAGCTGGTCACGGAGGGAAAGTAGAACGCCATGCGGAAGAGGCTGCGACCTCGAAGGATCGCGCGGTTGACCAGCACGGCCAAGAAGAGCGACAGCACCGTCTGGATGGGCACGACGAGGACCACGTACCACGCGTTGTTCCGAATCGCGATGCCGAAGTTCTTCTCGGCCAGCCCTCCTCCGCCGGTCACGTCGGAGTAGTTGCCGAGTCCGATGAAGTTGACACCCGACGACAACGGGCTGCCTCGCCCGGACCAGTCGGAGAAGCTCACCCAGATCGCCATGACGACTGGGATGAAGAGGAACACGCCGAGAATGATGATGACGGGCAGGCTGAACAGCCATCCTGCGAGGCGCTCACCGCTGCGGATCCCGGATGACCGGGATCCGCCGCGGCGAGAGGTGGCTACTTGCGTGGCCACAACTACTTAATTACTGCTTCGAGATTGCTCTGCACGGAGTCAAGGATGGCAGCCGGGTCGCCGTCCTTCAGCGACTCCAGCTGGGCGTTCAGGTCAGAGACGACCTCGTTGGAACCCACCTGGCTGGGCAAGTACTGGGCGTACTTTGCTCCCGCAAGGAAGGCGGCCAAGTTCGGGTTGGCGGCGGTCCACGCGTCTGCGGCCGAGGCAACCGACGGCATGGGACCGAAAGCGGCGGAGAATGCGAGCTGCTGCTCCGGTGCAGTCAGGTACTCCACCAGGTTAAGCGCGGCCGTCTGGTTGGGGCTATCCGCGGCCATTCCCCAGCAGTTGGTGTACTGCAGGGTGCCGGGGCCACCTGGTCCCGCGGGGAGTTCCGCGACGACGTAGTTCACGTCCGGGAAGTCGTTGTTCATCGCGCCCGTGATCCAGTT
>JBBRWX010000073.1:0-12013 GCA_038248935.1 Actinomycetales bacterium | reverse complement strand
TGACGGCATCTCTCAAGATTCGCCGTGACGTCGTGATCTCCCACTTCTCCGACGTTGTCGAAGAGATCTACTCGCGCGCGATTCCCACCGTGGGCGAATCGGCGTAGCTCGCCGCTTCAACTCGCGGGCTCACCTCACCGCCTCAACTCGAGCGGCGCGCCACAGGCGCGGCGCGGCGGCTAGGCCGGGTTCACCGGCGCGGGGTTTGCCGGGGACACCGTGACGTGAGGTACGGCGGCGACTTCTGCGCCGAGGTCTGCGCCGAGGTCCGCGCCGAGGTCCGCGCCGAGGTTCGCATCCACCCGCAACGCCTCGCCCTCATTCTGTCCGCGCACCACGTACGTCATTCTGGTGTTTTCCAGTAACTCGACGGTGATGTGCGCGCGCGTGAGCCAGGGGTTTTCGCGGCGGAGCGAGATGGCGTCGCCGTGCGCCGCAAGCACGCGTGCCGCATCGGCATCTGAGGCCCACCCAGGCGGGGGCGTGGCAGGGTATTCGGGCCGCACCGCATCGTCGCCGCCGATGCGATCCTCCTTGACGCCCAGCGCGCCCACCTCGTCGCCGTAGTACACGAACGGCGTTCCCGGAAGCGTCATGAGCAGCCAAAGGGCCGCGATCGCGCCGTCGATGCCCAGGTGAGACGCGATGCGAGTGACGTCGTGATTGCCCACAAACGTGGAGGGTGTGTACGCCTCGCAGAATTCGAGGTGGCGCTTGAGCGTCCAGTCGAGTTCAAAGAAGTTCCGGTTCGCGATCGAGCTCCACAGCGACTTCCACAGTTCGTATTGAGTGACGCTGTCGACGGTGCTCGCCGCGGCGATGCCGGCGTAGTCGCCGTGGATGACCTCGGCCAGGAACCACGCATCGGGGTGGGTGGCGCGCGTGCGCGCCAGCACGTCGGCCCAGAAGTCGGCGGGGACCGCATACGCGGCATCGAGTCGCCACGCGGTGGCCCCGCGACCCAGCCAATACGTCATCACGTCGGCCGTGTAGGCGCGGACCTCCTCAGCATCGTGCCTGAGAGTGACCAGGCCGCCGTGGCCCTCGAACACGTGCGCCGATGCGGTGCCATCCGGGGCGTGATCGATCTGCACGCGCCTGGCGCCTGCCGAGTCTGGTCCGTTCGCCAGTGCGTCGAGCACCCACGGATGCTGGTCGCCCACGTGGTTAAAGACGCCGTCCAGGGCGAGGTGCATTCCGCGCTCCGCACATGCGGCCGCAACAGCGTCGAAGTCCGCCTCGGTCCCCAGGCGCGGGTCGATCTCCAAATGGTCGAGCGTGTCGTACCCGTGCGTCGACGAGCGGAAGATGGGGCCGAGTAGCAGGCCCCCGAAGCCGAGGTCGGCCGCGTAGTCGAGCCAGGGGATCAGCGACGCCAGGGTGCGGGCTGGTGCTGGGGTGGGGGCGGCGCCGTCGGAATCAGCCGCAGCGCCTGCGTCGCTGGCTGCCCCGTCCGGATGAATCGTGGCGCCAAGGAACCCGAGAGGGTACACGTGCCACCACGTCACCTCTGCCGCATGCCGCACGTGAGTCACCTTCCTGGAGTGTCACTTACTCTGGCACGACTCCGGTGGACCCGCTGACACGTGCAGGCGGCTGGGGTTGGGTCGGCACGGCGGATGGAATGGTCGGCGCCTCCGAGACGTTCACCGAATATGCCTACTATCGCAATGATCGGTGCCGGCAAGATCGGCACGAACGTGGCCCAAGCGGCCGTCAACGCAGGCTACGACGTGGTGCTCGCCAACTCGCGCGGCCCCGCGTCCCTCACGGAGTTGGTCGCCAAACTTGGCCCCAAGGCCCGCGCGGCTACCGTCGACGAAGCGGCTGAGGCTGGCGATCTTGTACTCGTCGCCATCCCCTTGCAGGCGCGAGAGACGGTTCCGGTTGAGCCGCTCAAAGGCAAGGTCGTGATCGACGCGAATAACTATTACCCGCAGCGCGACGGCCGCATCGAGGCGCTCGATACCAACGCCTCAACCACGTCGGAACTGCTCCAGGAGCACCTGCCAGCGAGCCATGTGGTGAAGGCCTTCAACAACATCTTCGCGCACGAGATCCCCTCCGACGGGCTGCCCAAAGGCGCCGAAAACCGCCGCGCCTTGCCCATCGCGGGCAACGACGGCGAAGCAAAATCTGCGGTGGCGCACTTCCTTGACAGCCTGGGCTACGACGCGGTGGACCTTGGTCCGCTCAACGAGTCGTGGCGCGTCGAGCGGGACACGCCAGCGTACGGAACGCGCACCACCGCCGACGAACTGCGCGCACTGGCGGCGGACACACAAAGGGTGCAGCAAGCCTGAGTGACGCTGTCAGAGGCCGGGCGTACGCTGATCGCACTATGGCAGCACCGGTCGAGTACACGCTCAATCGCAAGCGGATCAAGAACCTTCGCATCACGGTGAGGGCCCCGCATGGCGAGGTGGTCGTGAGCGCGCCAAGGCACGTGCCCATGTCCACGATCTCGGCGTTCGTTGCCGACAGAGCCGAGTGGATCGCCAAGCACCAGGAACGGCTCGCGGGGCAACCTCAGCCGCTCGTGGCGGGACCAGAGGCCGAGGCGCTGCGCCGCAAGCTCAAGTTCTCCGTGCCGCCCCTTGTCGAGTATTGGGCGCAGGTCATGGGAGTGCCGATGCCCCAGATCGCCATTCGCCGCATGACCACGCGTTGGGGCACATGCAACACGGCGACCAAGCGCGTGACGTTCAATCTAGAGCTCGCGCGCCGCGATCCGTCGTTGCTCGAATACGTCATCGTCCACGAGCTCGCACACCTCATCGAGCGCGGGCACAATGCGCGCTTCTACGCCGTGATGGATCAGCATTTGCCTGACTGGAAGCTACGGCGCAAGGTGCTTAACGGCAGGGCACCGTGAAACGGAGCTAGCTGCCGCCGTTGTGAGCCAGGATCCAGGCCTCAAGGTCGGACTCTGTCATCGGGTACCCGATGTAATAGCCCTGGGCGAAGTCGCATCCCATTTCGCGCAGCACATCCAGGGCCGCGGTCGTTTCGACGCCCTCCGCCGTGCACTCAATGCCGAGCCCCTTGCTGAGCTGGAGCATCGACCTCACCATGACCTCGGCGGGGAGCGACGTGCCCAGGTCGCGCACAAAGGACCTGTCGATCTTGACCTCGGTGAACGGCATCGTCGACAACTGGGTCATCGACGAATAGCCGGTGCCAAAGTCATCGATCGACAATTGGAAGCCATCGAGCCGCAAGCGCGTGAGGACCTCGAGAGACTCAGTGGCGTTCGTCACGGCGCTGGTCTCTGTGACCTCGAGGACGATGCGGGAGGGGTCGAGTCCAGACCGGTTGCATTCGCCCAAGAGTCGCGCACCCAGATCCGAACCCGTGAGCTCGACGGCGGAGATGTTGATCGCCAGATGTTCTGACGTGTGTGCCCTGGCCGAAGCAAACCACGCCATCGACGTGGCCGCGACGGAATTCGTCACGATGCTGATAATGCGCAGGCTCTCGGCTCTCGGAATGAACGCGTCAGGCGGAATCGCGCCCAGGGTGGGGTGGCTCCAGCGCACGAGCGCTTCGTAGCCCACGATGCGACCATCTGCACACGCCACCTTGGGTTGGAAGGCCACGCCAAGTTCATCGCGGGCGACGGCACGAAGGAGTGCCTCCTCGAAAAGCTCGGAGTCCCAATCGCCGAAGACATCACGCACGGCGGCGTTCGCGTCGGGCGCGTGAGATCCAGCGGCGAGAACCGCGGCAACGTCCGCCCTCCGGAAGGGCTTGTGTAGCACCCCGCCGTATGCGAGGCCGCTCGCGGCAGCATACTGCCTGGCAGAGTCAAGGATCTTTGCGCCCATGCCGCTAGCGATGACCACCGCGGCATCCGAGCGCATCTCCGCGAGGGCCTTGAGCACCGCGAGCCCGTCGACGGCGCCCATCACCAGGTCGACCACGACGAACGTGGGCTTCCACTCACGGGTGAGCGCGTAGAACACTTCCGGATCGTCCGTCACCTTTGCGTCGAACCCCGCCGCACGCGCATGGGCGACCAGCATCGCGCCAACGAGGTGATCGTCGTCGATGATGAGCACGCGGCCCGCGGTCTTGCCCCCGGTCATTGGGGAGCCTGCTCTTCGGCCATGAGCAGATCGCCGACGCGCTCGATCAGCTGCCGTGTCGAGTAGGGCTTTGCGAGAAGCCTCACACCTGGGTCGAGCCTGTCGTTGTGAAGGATGACGTTCTCGGTGTAGCCGGAGGCGTACAAGACGGGCGTGCCTGGGCGCTTCTCGACCACGGCGTCGGCGAGCTGCCGTCCCGTCATGCCGCCGGGCATAATCACGTCTGTGAAGAGCAAGTCGATTCTTTCCATGGACTCAAGAGCCTCGAGCGCAGCTGGGCCAGAGGCGGCAGCGACAACATCGTAGCCCTTTGCCCTCAGGCGATCCGTCGCAAATACCCGCACCAAGTCGTCGTCTTCTGCGAGCAAGATCGTACCGCTCAAAGGTCCTGTGAAGATTTGCACGCTCACCGGCCGCGCGGGGATGGGGGCCGTCAAGGCCGTCGGCAAGTACATCTTGATAGAGGTCCCGTAGTCCGGCTCGCTGTAAACGGTGATGTGCCCACCGCTTTGCTTGATGAACCCCCACACCATCGCGAGGCCAAGGCCCGAACCCTTTCCCGTCTCCTTGGTAGTGAAGAAGGGGTCGAAGAGGTTTCCCATGTCATTGGCGTTGATGCCCGTGCCCGAGTCGGTGACTGTCACCACCACGTACGTCCCAGGGTCGACCTCGGCGTGGGCCGTCACGTACGAGTCATCGAGAGTGACCGTAGCCACCTCGATCGTCAAGGAGCCGCCGTGAGGCATGGCGTCCCTCGCGTTGATGGCCAGGTTGAGAAGTGCGTTCTCGAATTGCCCGGGATCCACCTCGGCATGAGTGCTTCCGTCAGGTATGACCTCGATGCTGATGTTTTCGCCCAAAGTGCGGCGCAACAGCGGTTCGAGCTGCCGCAGCCTCTCCGACAGATCCACCGATTGAGGCTCCAAGGGCTGACGTCGCGCGAATGCAAGCAGACGGTGGGTGAGTTCCGCGCCGCGCTCGGCCGCACTGCCGATGAGCTCGGCCATCTCGCGGGAGTCTTCCGTCAGTGTGTCGTCGGCGGTGAGAGCGTCCGCTCCGCCCAAGACCACGGTGAGCAAATTGTTGAAGTCGTGGGCGATGCCGCCAGTGAGTTGACCCACCGCCTCGAGACGCTGCGATTGTGCCAACTGCTGAGAAAGGTGTCGCACCTCAGTCACGTCGCTAAAGACCACGGTGACGCCGGTGGAACTCGGTGTCGCGGACAACTCGAGCCACTTGTCGGCGAGCATCGAGTGATACGTGAGATGCGCCGGTGTGCGGCGCTTTTGCGTGTCGATCAGGAACGTGTGGAACTCGCCGTCGGCGAGTTGCGGGAAGACCTCCCACAGCACTTTGCCGAGGAGTTCCACATGCTCGATGCGGAGGATCCGGAGTGCGCTCGAGTTGACGTAGACGATACGCGATTCCCCGTCGAGGGCGTAGACGCCATCGCTCATGCTTTCCAGGACGATCTCTCGTTCCGCGGCGAGGGAGTCCGCTTCTTCCCGCAAATGTCGATTCACATCCACGTCGATCGAGCTGCCCCACCACCTGACTATCTCACCGGAACTGTTGCGCTCGGGTTGAGCAGACAAGTGGTGCCAGCGGAAGATGCCGTCGGCGCCCATGATGCGGAACTCGATGTCGTAGCTATTGCCTGTTGCGACGCACTCGTGCCATGACTCAAGCACCCTGTCGAGGTCCCGTGGATCCACGATGGACATCCACTGGTCTGCGAGCAGATCCTCGGCG
This sequence comes from Actinomycetales bacterium, assembly GCA_038248935.1. Classification (GTDB taxonomy): domain Bacteria; phylum Actinomycetota; class Actinomycetes; order Actinomycetales; family Demequinaceae; genus Demequina. The sequence goes on along the minus strand of JBBRWX010000073.1, from coordinate 6,173 downwards.
TTTGCCCCTGTGTATTGCAACAGAGCGTCGTTGAAATAGTCGATCTTGCCTGCTGAGTCGGCGGTCCACACGACGATCGGCAACGATTGGGTGAGCTGAGAGAAGCGGTTGCCCTGAACCGACGCCGTGAGTTCCGCCTGTTTCCAGGGCGTAATGTCCTGGACCGTGCCGTAAACGCGGGCGATAGACTCGTTGTCGCCGCGGATCGTCTCTCCCATTTTCACGATCCACCGCTGCGATCCGTCTGGAAGTGTGATCTGAAGCTCGTCCCTGAATGGTGTCCCGTTTGTCCACGCCAGATCGAGGTCTTGCCTCAGGCGTGCCGAGTCTTCCCCATCCATAAGCCCGAGGACGTCATCACGGAGTGGCCGGTGGCCGGGCGGGAACCCGTGCATCGCTGAGGCTTCGTCCGACCAATCGAATCGATCGTCGTCTGCGTCGAGTGCCCACGTGCCGATCGAGGCGACCGTGCTCGCGGCGGCGAGCATCCGCTTGTCGGCTTCCCTGTCGCCCTCCGCGGCACGGAGCGCCCTGCCGAGTTCGTGGTTCTTGGCCTCCCGCTGAATGACCGCGATCACCACGACGGCGACGAGCGCGATCACGACGGCCGACATCACCTTGCTGAATATCTCTTGCCGCGTGCTGCCGTGCAAGTTGCCCTGCTCTTTGACAGCGAAGGCGAGACCAGTGAGCACCCACGCGCCGATGGCGGTGCGAACCACGACCTTACTTCTTCCGGAGAAGGCAGCGACCAACACCGTCACGGCGTACAGGTAGGCGACGTCGTAGCCGTGGGGCAAGACACTATCGACTACGAAGACGGTGAGGGTCGCAACCACCCCGATCGCGGTGAGTAGGACCTTGCGCGGCGCGGCTGGCGCACTCACATGCTCCGTCACCGCGCGCTCGCCACTTCGCTTGGCGGCTGGACGCACACCACCGTCGCAGCTCCCTTGCATACGGACATAACCCCATCGTAGGAGGGACCGCATGGCAAACCCAAAGAACGTGTGAGATCGCCCACAATTTGTTGCCTCGGACGCAGTCGTGGTTCAAGGGAGGGTTGCGACGTCATCGCCGCCAAAGCCTGCGCCGTGTGTCACAATGTTGACGATGTACACCGCGATCACCATTCCGTAGCGCGTCGGGATTCCCGACGCGCAGCCTCCCGACGTCTAGGGGGGCTTTTTTGTTGGGATGATGGCAGTGCGCGGCACCTTTGGACCGAGGAGACGACCATGGCGGATCTCACCGTCGAGATCTACGACACCACGCTGCGCGACGGCGCGCAGCAAGAGGGAATGAATCTGTCCGTGGCCGACAAGATGGCGATCGCGGCGCTGCTTGACGACCTCGGGGTGGGAGTCATCGAGGGCGGTTGGCCTGGCGCGGTGCCCAAGGACACCGAGTTCTTCTCGCTTGTGGCCAAGGAACTCACCTTCACCAACGCCCAGTTTGCGGCCTTTGGCATGACGCGCCGCGCGGGCACCTCGGCTGGCTCCGATCCCCAGGTGCGGGCGCTCCTCGACTCCGCGGCTCCCATCATCACGCTCGTTGCCAAGTCCGATGTGAGGCACGTGGAGCGGGCGCTACGTGTCTCCGGGGACGAGAACCTCGCGATGATTGCCGAGACCGTCGCGTTCCTGGTGGGCGAGGGTCGCAGGGTCTTGCTCGACGCGGAACACTTCTTTGACGGCTATCGCTTTGATTGTGAATACGCGGTGCGCGCGCTGATCGCCGGAGCCGATGCCGGGGCGTCGACGCTGGTCCTCTGCGACACCAATGGCGGCATGCTTCCCGACGAGGTGGGCCGCATCGTCACCGAAGTTTCGGCGAGGACCGCTACCACGCTTGGAATCCACGCTCACAACGACTCGGGCTGCGCGGTCGCGAACTCGATGGCCGCCGTCGCCGCAGGTGCGTCGCACGTACAGGGATGCGTCAACGGCTACGGGGAGAGGACCGGCAACGCGGACCTCGTCGCGGTGGCCGCGAATCTCGAGCTCAAGCGCGGTGCGATCGCACTCAAGTCGGGGGGTCTTCGCGAGTCGACCCGCCTTTCACACGCCATCTCGGAGATCACCAACATCGCGCCGTTCGCCCGCCAGCCATACGTGGGAGCGTCTGCGTTTGCGCACAAGGCGGGCCTCCACGCATCGGCCATCAAGGTGGATCCCGACCTTTACCAGCACACCGACCCCGAAGGCGTCGGTAACGACATGAGGATGCTGGTGTCGGAGATGGCCGGCCGCGCGTCGATCGAGCTCAAGGGCAAGGAGCTGGGCTTCAACCTCACCGGTCAGGGCGAGCTCCTCACTCGCGTCACCGAGCGCGTCAAGAATGCCGAGGCCCAGGGCTACACTTTCGACGCTGCAGATGCGTCTTTCGAGTTGTTGCTGCGCGGGGAGTTGGGTGAGGCGCCCCGGTTCTGGTACGTCGAGAATTGGACAGTCAATGTCGCTTCGACTCCGGGGGACCCGACGGAGGCGAACGCCGAGGCGGTCGTCAAGCTGCGCGCTGGTGGAGAGCGACGCATCCTGACGGTGGGAGAGGGTAATGGACCCGTCAATGCGCTCGACCACGCTTTGCGTCAGGCGCTCACCACCGTGTATCCCGAGATCAATCGCTTCGACCTGGTCGACTTCAAGGTGCGCATCATGGATGCCTCGCACGGCACCGATGCCGTCACCCGCGTACTCATCACCACAGTCGATACCGTGACGGGTCACTCATGGCGCACCGTGGGTGTGGGGCCCAACGTCATCGAGGCGTCGTGGGAAGCGCTCACGGACTCGCTGTTCTACGGATTGCTGAAGGCGGACGTCACCCCCAACCCGTAACGGGGACAATGGGCACCATGCATGGTGAATACAAGATCCCTGGCGGCAAGCTCGTTGTCGCCGACGTCGAAACCTCCGATTCCGAGACCTCCGGCAGCGGAACCGCCGCGGCACTGAGCGCTGTCGTCATCTCTGGCGACTTCTTTCTTGAACCCGCCGAGGCGCTGCTCGCGATCAACTCGCAGCTGGTCGGGATGCCCTCATCGGCGCCGGTCGCGGAGTTGGCCGCCACGGTGGCTCGCGCCGCGGGGGCCGCACAGTTCATTGGATTCAGCCCCGAGGCCGTGGCGATCGCGGTCCGTCGCGCGCTTGGCCACGCGACCGGCTGGCACGACCACACGTTTGAGGTCATTCACGATGAGCCGCGCGAGCCTCATCTGCAGATGGCGCTCGACGAGGTGCTCGCTCAAGAGGTGGGCGCCGGGCGTCGTGGGCCGTCGCTGCGCATGTGGGAGTGGGAGCGCAACACCGTCGTGATCGGCTCCTTCCAATCGATGCGCAACGAGATCGACTCAGAGGGCGCGGCGCGTCACGACATCACGGTCACCAGGCGTGTGTCTGGCGGCGGCGCGATGTTCATCCAGCCAGGCAACACGATCACGTACTCGCTGTACGTGCCCACGTCGCTTGTCGAGGGCCTATCCTTTGAGCAGTCGTACGCGTTCCTGGACGACTGGGTGCTTGGCGCGCTGCGCGAGTTGGGGATTCAGGCCACCTATGTGCCGCTCAACGACATCGCCTCGCCCGCGGGCAAGATCGCTGGCGCCGCTCAGAAGCGCTACATCGCGGGAGCCGTGCTCCACCACGTCACGATGGCGTACGACATCGACGCCGACGCGATGCTCGAGGTGTTGCGCATCGGCCGCGAGAAACTCTCCGACAAGGGAACCAAGAGCGCCAACAAGCGCGTGGACCCATTGCGGGGTCAGACGGGAATGACACGCGACGCCATCATCGACTCGTTCTTGGCGCACTTTGCGGGACGCTACGCGACCACCCAGGGTGCCGTGCGGCCGGCGGAACTCGAGTTGGCCAAGGCCTTGGTGGCCGAGAAATTCGGCACGGAAGCGTGGATCAACCTCGTGCCGTAGGCGCGGCGTCGGGCATCGTGCCTTAGGTACAACCCCAACTACAGCGTGGTGCCTACCAAAAGGCCGATTCCGTACGTGATGATCATGGCCGCGGCGCCGCCGCTGACGTTGCGCACGATCGACTTGATGCGTGGGGAGTGGGCCACGCGGGACGAGATGTAGCCCGTCACGGCGAGCGAAATGAGCACCGCGATGAACGTGAGCGGAATCCTCAGGTGCGCGGGCGGCAGCAGAGTGGTCAGGAGGGGGCCAATGCCTCCGATCGAGAAGGCGATGAGCGACGCGATGCCAGCGTGCATCGGCTCGGTGAGTCCGTCTGGGTCGATTCCCAGGTGCATGCGCGCGTGAATCGCGAGGGGATCCTTGGCGCTTTGCTCGACGGCCGCTCTGCGAGCCGTGTCCTCAGACATGCCGGTCCCCATGTGGAGCCTGATGAGCTGCTCAAGCTCCCATGCAGGGCGCGCCTTCTGCCACACGCGCTCGCGGGCGAGCTGAGCCTCTTCGGCGTCTCGCTGGCTCGAGACCGACACGTATTCGCCCACCCCCATCGACAGCGCACCCGCAGCGATGCCTGCCATTGCGGCGGTAAAGATGGTGGGGAGGTTGGTTGTGGCGGCGGCGACGCCGACAAGGAGAGCGGCGATGGAGACGATGCCATCGTTTGCACCCAGCACTCCGGCGCGAAGCCAGTTGAGTCTGGAAGAGATGTCGGCCTCATCGGGGCCGCGCTTGAAGTCTGCTTTGTGCGTGGGGCTTGCCATGTCGCCAATGTACCTTCGGCTTCGCACGCGCGGTAGGAAGGCTAGCCTTGCCCACGCAAGATCCCTGGTCTGCCCCGCATCGGCTCCTCAACGGGAGCGATGCCCCATGACCGCGGTGCCGACGCGCACGATCGTCGCGCCCTCCGCAATTGCCCACTCGAGGTCGTTCGACATTCCCATCGAGAGCTCCCACGCCTCACGCAGGTTCATTTCGCCGCGCTCGGAGCGGATGAGCGCCTCGTCCCTGACCGCCGCGAGTTGCGCGTAGCCCGCGCGGACAGCGGCCTCGTCTGGGGAGTTGAGGCCGATCGTCATGAACCCGGTGACCGTGAGGAACGGCAGCGCCTGTGCGGCCGAGGCAAGCACGAGCGCCTCGTGCGGCGGGACACCTGCCTTCGAGTCCTCGCCGGATACGTTGACCTGGATCATCACCTCAAGCGGGCGCTCGGCATCGGCGCACAGGCGCGACAAGCGCTCGGCGAGCGCGAGGGATTCGACGGTTTGCACGCAATCCGCGAACTCGACGGCGGTCGCGGCCTTGTTGCGCTGTAGCTGACCGATGACGTGAACCCTTGCGCCCGCCGACTTGAGGGCCGCTCCCTTCACGGCCAGTTCTTGCATGCGTGACTCGCCTACGAGGGTCGCGCCCGCGCGAACCGCGGCCGCGGCGGCATCGGCATCCCACGCCTTGGTCGCGACAAGGAGCTTGACGTCCGATCCCGCGCGCCCCGCGATGTATTCGGCGGTGTGGACCCGGGCCCTCACCTCCGTGAGGCGTGTGGCGTAGTCCCAGTCGGGAAGCTTTGAGGCCATGTCCGCCATCAGGCGTCCTTGGCGATCGGGCCGATCACCGCGTGCGTCACCGCGACGAGATCTGCGGGCGCGAGGCCGATGTCGAGGCCGCGCCTGCCACCGCTCACGTAGATCACGTCGTAGAGCTCCGCCGTCTCGTCAAGAGCGGTAGGCAGGGCCTTGCGCTGGCCGATGGGGGAGATGCCTCCCACGACGTAGCCCGAGGAGCGCTCCGCGTCGGCCGGAGGCGCCATCTCCGCCTTCTTGCCACCGAGCGCGTGGGCAAGAGCCTTGAGGTCGAGCATCCCGCTCACAGGCACGATGCCCACCGACAGGTGTCCGTCGACGTACGCACACAGGGTCTTGAAGACCTGCTCAGGATCCACGCCGATCGCCGCGGCGGCCTCGAGGCCATAACCCAGGTCGCTGCTTGGGTCGTGGTCGTACGGGTGGAGCGTGTGGGCGATTTCCGCGTCGATCAACGCCACGACCGCGGGGGTCGAGGCGTGCTCGTGCTTGACGGCGTGCTTGGACATGCCCCCATTGTGCCGCGCTCAGGCGGGTCAGCCGTGGAGCCGTGGGGGGGGGGGGGGGGGGCCGGGGCGGCGGCCGGCCAGGCCCGCGGGCGGCGCCCCCACCCCAACCAAAGAGGAGGCGAGGGGGAGCAGAGGAGGAGGGGCCAGCCCGCG
>JBBRWX010000072.1:0-12021 GCA_038248935.1 Actinomycetales bacterium | reverse complement strand
GTGGTGGGTTCTTACTATTTGGTGGGGCTGGGGGGGTGTTGTTACTTGTTTTGGTGGGTTGTTTTTTTTGTGGGGGGGCTGTGCACAACTTGTTCTGGTGGCGGGCGGGGGTCCCCCCCGCCCCGACTGAGACGCGCGGGAGCCAAAAATGTGGTCACCGGCGCCGACTAGCGTGAATCGCGACGCGTGCGGGCAGCCCCGGCGTGCGGGCAGCCCCGGCGTGCGTGCGTGTGCGGGTGCGGGTGCGGGTGCGTGCGTGCCGTGCGTTGCGGTGCCGGGCCTAGGGCAGCTCGCGCCAGCGGCTCGTGATTGGCAGCCTGCGGTCACGCCCAAACGCGAGCGCGGTCACCTTGGGACCCGGCGGATATTGACGACGCTTCCACTCCGCGCGGTCCACCAGTGACAGCACCTTGTCGACCACGGCGGCGTCAAAACCTCGCGCCAGCAGTTCGGCTCGGCCCTCGGCGTGCTCCACGTAGGCGTCGAGCACCTCGTCAAGCAGCTCATACGGCGGCAGCGAGTCTTGGTCGGTCTGGCCTGGGCGCAATTCCGCGCTAGGGGGCTTTTCGATCGAGTTGACGGGGATGGGCTCGACCTGGCCGAGTTCGCGCGCCCTTGCATTGCGCCAGCGGGCGAGGTCCCACACCCTGGTCTTGTCGAGGTCTTTTAGGGGAGCAAAGCCACCGATGCTTCCCGCGTCATAGATCGTCGCGTAGCCGGTCGCGAGCTCGGATTTATTTCCTGGCGCGATCACCATGTGGCCCTCGCGATTCGAGATCGCCATGAGGATCACGCCGCGCACGCGCGCCTGAAGGTTCTCCTGGGATACCCCCGTGAGCGCCAGATGTTCTTGGAATACGTCGACGATGGGCGCGATGGGCTGCACGCGGTAGTCGGCGCCCAGGCGCTTGGCAAGGTCCTCCGCGTCGTCCAGCGAGTGTTGCGACGAGTAATCGGAGGGCATCGCGATGCCCACCACGTTCGCGCCGCCCACGGCATCGGCCGCGATGGTCGCCGTCAGGGCGGAGTCGATTCCACCTGAGACCCCGAGCACCACTGAGCGGAAGCCGTTCTTCACCAGGTAGTCCCGAAGCCCCGTGACCACCGCTTGGTAGACCTGCTCGTCATCCGACGCAAAATCGACCACGCTGGACTGGACCGGAGCCACGCCCGCGGCAGGGAGCGTCCACGTCAGCACCGCGTCGGCGAAGCCGGGAGAGTTGGCCATCCACGCGCCGTCGGCGGCGACGATGAATGAGTGCCCGTCGAACACGAGGTCGTCCTGGCCGCCCCACATGTTGACGTACGCGAGCGGGGCGTCGACCTCGGCGGCGCGTCGGCGCGCGAGGTCGGTGCGCACGCGTCCCTTGCCCTCCTCGAAGGGCGAGCCATTCAGCACGAGCAACAGTTCTATGTCGGCGTCCGCCATGGCCGCCACAGGGCCGCCGTCTTGCCAAATATCTTCACAGATCACGATGCCGATGCGCCGGCCGTCGACCGTGATCACGCACGGCTCGGTGCCCGAGGCGAAGATGCGCCTCTCGTCGAAAACGCCATAGTTGGGCAAGTGGTGCTTGGAGTAACGCGCGGTGATCGCGCCGTTCTCGATCACGACGGCGTCGTTTGTCGGGTGGCCGCCCGCGTTGACCCCGAGCGTGCCGAGCACGACGGTGAGGTGGCCAAGACCTTCCGCCACGAGGTCGGACGCCAAGGATCGCACAGCTGCCTCGGCTGCGCGCTGAAAGCTCTCGCGCAGCGCGAGGTCCTCGATGGGGTATCCGGTGATGACCATCTCGGGGAACGCGACGACGCGCGCGCCGACCCCGGCCGCCTCGCGGGTTCGCGACAAGACAAGTTCCGCGTTACCCGCGATGTCTCCCACGCATGGGTTGACCTGTGCGAGTGCGATGCGGAGTTTCGACATGCGGCGAGCCTACTTGGCGTCCGCGCCCCACACTGGATCCATGACGTCGCCAACTGAGCCGCCTGCGCTCCGCGAACACCTTGAGCAGTGCCTGGGCGGCCCGTGGCCCTCGCCGTGCGATCTCGACGTGCTCATCACGGCGACCACCCAGCGCGACGGCTATCGGATCGAGCATCTGACCTACCTCGCCGAGCCCCACGATCGCGTTCCCGCGCTGCTCCTCATCCCGGACGGCGCTACGGGGGCTCACCCGTCGCCCGCGATTGTCGCCTTCCACCAGCACAATGGCGAGTGGGACCTCGGCAAGTCCGAACTCGCGGGACTGGCAGGCGACCCCAGGCATCACACCGGCGTCGCACTGGCCCGCGAAGGCTACGTGGTGCTGTGCCCAGACGCCCTGTGCTTCGAGGACCGCACCAGTTCTCACCTCCCGGGCCGACGCTACGAGGAGTTTGAGGCGATGCGCCACCTCACGCGCGGCACCAGCATCGCGTGGAAGAACATTCTGGACGCGCGCCGCGCCGTGGACCTGCTCGTCTCGCGCCCCGAGGTCGCCCCGGACCGTATCGGGGCCTACGGCCACTCGATGGGCTCGACGATTGCGTGGCTCACCGGCCCGTTCGAGCGCCGACTCAAGGCGATCGTGGGCAACTGCTGCCTGCCCACCTATGCCGCGATCCAGGAACACCACCTCACACACTGCTTCACGACGTACGTGCCCGGCTGGGAGCGCCACGGCGACACCCCGGACATCGCGGGCCTCATCGCCCCCACGCCATTGCACGTGAACTTTGGCGAACTCGACACAGACAGCCCGCTCAGCAGCGTGCTCCCTGGCATCGACACCATCGCGCGCGCATTCACCGCGGCCGATGCCGCTGACCGCTTCACGTCCTTCGTTGAGCCGGGCGCGGGGCATGAGTTGACACCCGCGATGTGGGAGCGCACGCGGGCCACCTTTGAGCGCTATCTACGCCCGGAAGTCGACCTCGCCGCGCCCCAGTGAGCCCTGGCGTCGGCCGGTCGCGGTGACGACACACGATCGACATCTGGATGGGGCAGGATAGGGACCATGGATAAGCAGCAGGAGTACGTGCTTCGCAGTGTCGAGGAGCGCGACATCCGTTTCATTCGCTTGTGGTTCACCGACGTGCTCGGGATGCTCAAATCGGTTGCGATCGCGCCCGCGGAGCTGGAAAACGCCTTCGCCGAGGGGATTGGCTTCGACGGCTCCGCAGTCGAAGGCCTCACGCGCGTGTACGAGGCGGACATGCTCGCGATCCCTGACCCGACCACGTATCAGGTGTTGCCGTGGCGCGGCGATCGCCAGGGCGCAGCGCGGATGTTCTGCGACATTCACCTTCCCGACGGAGAACCCGCGCTTTCGGACCCACGCCAAGTCCTCAAGCGCACTCTCGACAAGGCCTCGGAGCAGGGCTTTACGTTCTACACACACCCCGAGATCGAGTTCTACCTGTTCAAGCCGCTCGAGGAGGGCAAGCTACCTCGCCCCGTCGATCAGGCCGGCTACTTCGACAACGTGCCGCGCGGCACCGCCCACGAATTCAGGCGCACCGCGATCACGACGCTTGAGGAGATGGGGATCTCCGTCGAGTTCAGCCACCACGAGGCGGGGCCTGGCCAGAACGAGATTGACCTGCGCTACGCCGACGCCCTCACCACGGCAGACAACATCATGACCTTCCGCACGGCCATCAAGGAGGTCGCGCTCGAGCAGGGCTTGTACGCCTCTTTCATGCCGAAGCCTCTGGCCGCCTCGCCCGGTTCCGGAATGCACACGCACCTGAGCCTCTTTGAGGGCGACCGCAACGCTTTCCACGATCCCGCGGCCGAATTTGGGCTGTCGACGGTGGCTCGCCAGTTCATGGCGGGCGTGCTGAAGCACGCGCCGGAGATCACCGCGGTGACCAACCAGCACGTGAACTCCTACAAGCGACTGTGGGGCGGCGCGGAGGCGCCCAGCTACGTGTGCTGGGGCTCGAACAACCGCTCCGCACTGGTGCGCATCCCGATCCACAAGCCCTCAAAGGGTCAGTCGGCCAGGGTTGAGTACAGGGCCATCGACGCCGCGGCGAACCCTTATCTCGCGTTTTCCGTCATTCTTGCCGCTGGACTCAAGGGCATCAAGGAGGGCTACGAGCTCGCGGATGGCGCCGAGGACGACGTGTGGGAATTGAGCGCGGCCGAGCGCAAGGCAATGGGTTACGAGCCCTTGCCCTCTTCTCTTGCCGAAGCGGTCGCCGTCATGGAGAAGTCCGAACTCGTGGCGGAAACCTTGGGCGAGAACGTCTTCGACTTCTTCGTGCGCAACAAGCGCGAGGAATGGACGGCATATCGCGCCCAGGTGACGCCCTTTGAATTGGAGCGCTACCTCGGCGTTCTGTGAACGCTCGGGTCGATCAACCCCCGTGCGCTTAGGGTAGACGCGTGACAGGTCGAGAGCTCAGCCCCGCGGCGCAAATGCGGCGCGCGGGCGTGCACGATCCCGACAGGGCACTCCGTCTCGTTGCCGACATCGAGGCCGTGGCGGGCGCGACGATTGACGACGTCCCCAGAGCACTGTCGTACCTGGCAGATCCCGATGGAGGGCTACTCAGCCTGTTGCGCCTAGCCGAGTCGGCCCGCGACAAGGGATTGCTCGAACCGCTTGTGGCGCTGCGCGGGACGACGGCAGGGAACATGCTCGGGATGCTCCTTGGTGCGTCGAGCGCGCTGGGTGACTTCTTGGTGAGGCATCCCGATGTCGCGATTGACGCGTCGTCGTGGGGTGACGACCTCCACCCGGACGCATCGGGCGCGCGAGCAACGCTCTTGACCGCCGTCGGCGCCGATCCCGAATCCTCCGCACCCGTCGCGGGTGTGACCGGCGAAGCGGGTGTCGATGCGATGAGGATCGCCTATTGTCGCGAACTTGCCAAGGTCGCGGCGATCGACGTTGCCTCCGTCAACCCCCTAGCAGTTGAGCCCGCGGTCAGCGCCGCTCTGGCCGACCTCGCTGGCGCGGCCCTCGAGGCGGGATTGGCTATCGCTAGGGCAGAGACGCCCGGTCATGAGTCCGCACGCCTCGCGATCATGGCGATGGGAAAGTGCGGCGCACGCGAACTGAACTACGTCTCAGACGTCGACGTCATCTACGTGGCCGAGCCGGCGGACGGATTCGATGAGGGTGCGGCAATGGCCGCGGCCACGGCGCTCGCTTCGCGCGCCGCCTCCGCGTGTTCGGCGCCGTCGTCCGAGCCGCCATTGTGGCAAGTCGATCCCAACCTTCGTCCAGAAGGCAAGGACGGCGTGCTCGTGCGCCGCGTCGAGTCACATCGCGCGTATTACGAGCGGTGGGCCGAGTCGTGGGAGTTCCAGGCCCTGCTCAAGGCCAGGCCCATCGCCGGTGACCTCGAGGTGGGCCAGGCCTATCTCGATGCCGTGTGGCCGTTCGTCTGGACCGCAGTGGAACGCGATGGGTTCGTGCAGTCGGCCCAGGCCATGCGCAAGCGTGTCGAGTCGCACATCCCGCTCAAGGAGAAGGATCGCGAGATCAAGCTAGGCCCTGGAGGCCTGCGCGATGTCGAATTCACGATCCAACTCATTCAACTGGTCCACGGGCGTTCCGACCCGTCGCTCAGGGTTCGCGGCACCCTCGAGGGCCTCAGGGCGCTCAGGGACGGCGGCTACGTGGGGCGCACTCAAGCGGCATCGCTCGAGCGCAGCTACCGGCAGTTGCGCGTGTGGGAGCACAGGCTGCAACTGCGCAGGCTCAGCCGCACGCACCTCATGCCTGACACGGACGAGGACAAGCGGATCCTCGCTCGAGCATCGGGGTTCGCCACCGTCGGCTATATGGAGGAGGTGTGGACGGATGTGCGTCGCGAGGTCCGCACGATGCACCTCGAGATGTTCTACAGACCCATCCTCGGAGTCGTGGCTCAGCTGAGCACCGACGAAGTGGCGCTGTCCGAGGGTCCGGCGCGGGCGCGACTGGCCGCGATCGGATTCAGGGACCCGGCCGGCGCTCAGCGCCACATCGCGGTTCTCACCCAGGGCCTCTCGCGCCGTGCCGCGATTCAGCGTCAGCTCTTGCCTGCGATGATCGGCTGGTTCGCGGCAGGCCCCGATCCTGACGCGGGCCTCCTGGCCTTCAGGCAGCTCGCCGATCAGCTCGAGCACAGCCAGTGGTTTCTCAAGCTCTTGCGCGATTCGGGAAACGCGGCCGAGCGCCTCGCGACCCTGTTGTCGACGTCTGGATTTGTGACCAAGGCGTTGCTGACGTCCGCCCAGCACATCACCTGGCTCGACAACGACGATGATCTCGCACCTGTTCCGGTCGCGAGACTCGACCGCGAGGCCGAGGCCATCATCACTCGTGCCGACGACGAAGACAAGGTCATCACGGCGCTGCGGGGGCTCAGGAGGCGCGAGATCGTGCGCACCGCGGCCGCGAACGTGCTCGCTCTTCAAGACTCCGTCACCGCGGCGGCGTCAGTGACCCAGGCCTCCGATGTGCTGATGAGGGGCGCGCTGCGCGTGGCGCATGCCGTGGTGACAATCGAGCGTGGGCTGGCCGAGCCGGCCGCCGACGTGGCGGTAGTTGCCATGGGGAGGTACGGCGGCTCGGAGATGGGTTACGGCTCCGATGCGGATGTGCAGTTCGTGTACGAGGCTCGTGAGGGCGCGGAAGACCCGTCCTCTTTCGCGCTCGCAGTCGCGGCAAAGTTGCGCGACCTGCTCCAGCGGCCCAACTCGCAACCGTCGCTCGCCGTGGACGCGGGCCTCCGCCCTGAAGGGAAGAACGGGCCCCTCGTTCGCTCGCTCGACTCGGTCTCTGAGTACTATCGCCGCTGGTCGGACCCGTGGGAGGCCCAGGCACTGCTCAGGGCGCGCCCCGTCGCGGGCAGGCCCGAACTTCGAGAGCGGTTCGTCGAGGCGATCGCAGACGTGAGGTATCCGTCTGAGGTCACGCCTGCCGCTCTGAAGCAAATGAGGACTCTCAAGGCGCGCATGGAAGCCGAGCGTCTCCCCAGGGGCATCGACCCTCGTCGGCACCTCAAACTGGGACCCGGAGGGCTTTCCGATGTCGAGTGGACGGTTCAACTGCTGCAATTGCGTCACGCCAAGGCGCACCCTTCACTGCAAACGACCGAGACGTTGAGGGCGATTGGGGCTGCTCGGTCCGCGGGCGTCCTGCCCGTTTCCGACGCGCGCGCGTTAGCCGACGCGTGGAGGCTCGCTACGGACCTGCGCGGGGCGATCGCCCTTCGTGGTAAGCCAGGCGATGCGGATGCCCTGCCTGGCGACTACCGTGACCTCGGAGTCCTCGCATCGATCATGGGCGTGCCGGAGTCCGGCCAGGCTCTTGACGAGCGCTACGCGCGCACGGCTCGCCGCGCCAGAGTGGTGATGGAGCGCGTGTTCTTCGCCTGGGAGGACTCATCGTGAAGGGCTTTCGGACGTTCATCTCGGCGATCGCGATCCTTGCGGGCGCCGCTCTCGTCGTTGCGTGGTGCGCGGCGTGGCTCTTGCTCACTGCCGTCGACGACGGGGTTGTCGCTCGGACGATGGCGCGGGCCGCGTTGTCGACGCCCGGCGTGACCGACCGCATCGGCGACGAGATGATGTCTCGCGCGACCGAGTCGCTCGCAGGCGTCGGCGTCGATTTGGCGGTCATTGGCGCCGACGGTGCCTTGCACGCGGCACTTGTTGAATGGACGCGTTCGGAGGACTTCAAGCAGACCGTCCTCGATCAGGTCGATGCCGCGAGCGAGCAGTTGCGCGAGGATCTCGCTCGCAAAGACCGCCCGCAGGGCCCCTTCACCGTGTCGATCGACGTGAGTGGCACGGTGAACAAGCAGTTGGGAGAGGTGCCCATTGTCGGTTCCCTGATCCCCGACGTCGCCGTCGCCCCTGTTCACGTGGAGGTCGTGTCTGCGGAGAGCTTCTCCAAGGCGCGCACCGCGTATTCGCGGGTGGAATTCGCCAAGCGATACTTCTTGTGGATTGGGGGCGCGTGCATCGTTGTGGGCCTCGCGGTGTCAACGCGACGTAGCTATGTGATTGCCAAATTCCTCATTGCCGTGGGGGCGATGGCTCTGGGCCTCGCGCTCATCCTGACGTTCGCGACTCCCGAACGCATCGCGAGTGGATTGCCTGGCGGCGATCAGGGCACATGGGGACAACTCGCGATCGAGGCGTTTTACGACGCCGCACTGCCTGGAATGCGCCAGACAATTGCCATCATCGGCCTGGCAGCCGTGATCGCGGGAGGGCTCATGGCGATGATCCTCAAGGCCCTCCACGCGGCTCGCCGCTAGTTGCCCACGACAGGGCTAGGTTACGGCGTGGAGATCAGGCGCGGGGGCGCCGCCCTACCCACGGGATAGTCAAGGCGCAACCCTTTCCGGCGAAGGTGAGCACACGGAGTCGCGCTCAACGATTGGCCCGAGGAGTCGGATGATCTCGGCGCCGCGGTCGGGGTCGGCGATGATGTCCAGCAAGATGCGCGTGGACTCGCTCACGATTTCCTGGAGGGGTTGGGCGACCGTGGTCAGTCCGGGCACCGCATAGCGCGCGTAGTCGATGTCGTCGAAGCCGGTGACGGACATATCCTCGGGCACGCGTATGCCCCGCTCGCCCAGTGCCTTGATCGCGCCGACGGCGACCGTATCGCACATGGCGACGATGGCCGTTGCGTCGAGGCCGTCGTCGAGGGCGCGGCGCATCGTTTCGTAGCCGTTCTCCATCGTGTACAGCCGTTGAGGTACCGCGGCCTCGAGCACCAGGGCTTGGGTGGGTTTGGGGAAGTCCTCTATGGCGTCGCGAAACCCCGCCACGCGCAACGCCCAGACCTGCTCGGCGTCACCTGGACCACCCGCACCGAGGTAGGCGATGCGACGATGGCCGCGCTCGAGCAACAGTGTGGTGATGGAGGCGGACGCACCACGATCGTCGATGGACACCGATGAATGGGGAGAGCGCGAACCCGAGAAGTCGGAGGTGGTGCAGAAGACGATGGGCGTGCCCATTTCGGCCAACCGTTGACTCGATAGTGCGCCCTCGGCCTTGTCTCCGTACCGGCCAAGGAAGATCACGCCGCTAATCTTGCGGTCGCGTACGACGCGCGTGATGACGCCGGATTCCGCGTCCTCATCGGAGATGAAGGTGAGCATCAGCGAGAATTCGGTCTTCTCTATCTGGTCCTCAAACATGCGGATCATCGGCAAAAAGATGGGGCTGAGTCCGCCCTGTATCAGCACTGCGATGACGTTGGTCGAGCGCGCCTTGAGGCTCCGGGCAGAAGAGTTTGCCACGTAGTCGTATTTCTTGGCCATCTCGACGATCCGAAGGCGCGTCTCGGGGCTGACCTCGGGATGTCCGTTGATCGCCCGTGACACCGTCGACACCGCTACCCCGCACAAGGCGGCAAGCTCGCGAATGGTGGTGCCGGACATCTGTTCCTCGCATGAGATGGTCGCAACGTGCGCACAACGGCGCTGCAGCGACCCAGCCTACGGCAGTCGGATGCCTAAGCGGCCATGTCGTCCGCGGGTGCGGATTCGGTGCGCGGAGGCGCTAGGGGAGCCGTGGCCGACGGCGCAACGGGCGAATGTCCAAGCCATTGACGATCTGGTGCGCGGCGCGGCGCGGCGAGCGCCGAGACGAGGCAATGCCGCTCGACCGCCGCGCTCCAAGAAACGCAATTCTGATACCTGACCTGCGATTACGGAAACGGTTCCGGTAGCGATACGCTGAGCCTGTCGCCGAGGGACCCGCGCCTCGAATTGCGGCTCGTGGCGTAGACAATGACGTTCGCAGGCCGCCGGAATGGAATGGGAGACCAGAGATGGCTCACCTCTTTGAAGTCGACCCTTGGGTCGTCTCCACCACGAACCTCGATCCCGCCCAGATCCGCCTTATCGAGAGCATCACCTCGATCGGCAACGGCTACATGGGTATGCGCGGGAACTTCGAGGAGGGTTACGGCGGCGATAGTCACCTCGGCACGTACATGGCGGGCGTCTGGTACCCCGATCCGACGAAGGTGGGCTGGTGGAAGAACGGCTACCCCCGTTACTTCGGAAAAGCCATCAACGCCGTCAACTTCGCAGCCATCGGCATTGAGGTGAATGGGCAGGCACTTGACCTCTTCTCGGTTCCTTTCAGCGACATTGAGATCAGCCTCGACATGCTCCGCGGACGGCTGACCCGATCCTTCAGGTGTGAGGTCGGAGGGGCAAGCCTGCGTCTACATGCCGAACGATTCCTCAGCATTGTGACTCCGCAGCTGTCGTTCCAGCGCCTGTCCATTGAGATCGAGAGCGGTGAGGGAGTGCTGCGGCTGGTTCCCGCTATCGATGGCGCCGTCCACAACCTTGACTCCAACTATGGTGAGGAGTTTTGGCACGAGGTGGGACGCTCGACTGAACCTGCGGCGTTGAGCATGCGCACCAACCCCAACCCCTTTGGCACTCCGCAGTTCACGGTGACCGCCGCCATGGCGTGCACCGCGGGCGGGCTGGACGCCGAGGCTACCCGGTCGCAGCAGCTCCTGGTCGAGGAGCCTTACACGGCGCATTTTGAGGCAGGATCCGCTTTCGAACTAGTCAAGACTGTTGCGGTGGTGACGTCGCGTGACGTCGACGACGCGCACCACATGTCTCGCACCGCGGCGCTGCTCCACGAAGCGGCAGAGAAGGATTACACGGACCACCGTGCCGAGCAGGAGTCTGCCTGGGCAGACCGTTGGGCGCAAGCCGATGTTGAGATTGAAGGTGACGCCCCCGCCCAACAGGGGATTCGCTTCAATATGTTCCAGCTGCTGTCGACCTACTACGGCGAGGACGAGAGACTCAACATCGGGCCGAAGGGTTTCACGGGGGAGAAGTACGGCGGCGCCACGTACTGGGATACCGAGGCGGTCCTCGTGCCTCTCTACCTAGCGGTGTCGCGGCCCGACGTGGTGTTGTCTCTGCTGAAGTATCGTCACCGTCAACTCGATCAGGCTCGCCACAACGCGCGCCAGCAGGGTCTCGCAGGTGCGCTCTTCCCGATGGTGACGTTCGACGGTGTCGAGTGCCACAACGAGTGGGAGATCACCTTCGAAGAGATTCACCGCAATGGCGCGATCGCCCACGCCATCGCGAACTACACGTCGTACACGGGCGACCGGACCTACCTCGTGAACGAGGGCGTCGAGGTACTCACTGAGATCGCGCGTTTCTGGGCCGATCGAGTCCACTATTCCGATAGCGCCGGCCAGTACATGATCCATGGCGTGACGGGGCCAAACGAGTACGAGAACAACGTGAACAACAACTGGTACACCAACTATCTGGCGCGCTGGGTGTTGACCTACACGAGTGACGTGGTGCTCGAACTTGATGAAGAACGTCGTGCAGAGCTTGCCGTGGACGACGCAGAACTTGAGCGTTGGGCCGACATTGCCGCGAATATGTACCTTCCCGAAGACGACGAACTCGGCATCAAGGTCCAGCACGACACGTTCCTGGACAAGGACCTCATGCCGGTGACCGCGATCGACGACGCCGATCGACCGATCAATCAGCACTGGTCCTGGGACCGGATCCTGCGCTCCTGCTTCATCAAGCAGGCCGACGTTTTGCAAGGCATGTACATGTTTGAGGCGGACTTCGCGCCCGCCGACATTCGACGCAACTTCGAGTTCTACGAGCCGATGACTGTGCATGAATCATCGCTCTCGCCCTCTCTTCACGCGGTGCTTGCCGCCGCCGCAGGGTTGCATGACAAGGCGGTCGAACTTTATGAGCGCAGCGCCCGTCTCGACCTCGACAATTACAACAACGACACCGAGGATGGGCTGCACATCACTTCGATGAGCGGGTCATGGCTGGCGATCGTGCATGGCTTCGCAGGCATGCGCACCGGCGACGGCGCGCTGAGCTTCTCGCCGTTTTGCCCGCAGCGCTGGCGGCGCTACGCCTTCACGATTCGCTACAGGGGCCGTTTGCTCAAGGTGGAAGTCACGGGCGAGGGCTCCGGCTTCGAGCTGGTAGAAGGCGACCCGCTCACCGTGCACGTGTTTGGACGTGCCCACGAGGTCTCGACCG
>JBBRWX010000071.1:0-12726 GCA_038248935.1 Actinomycetales bacterium | reverse complement strand
CACCGCGTCCAGCGCGTACCCGCGACCGAGTCACAAGGGCGCATCCACACGTCAGCCGCGGGCGTACTCGTGTACCCCGAGGTCGAAGAGGTTACCGAGGTCAATCTCGACATGAACGACGTCCGCGTCGACGTGTTCCGCTCGTCCGGCCCTGGTGGCCAATCCGTCAACACGACCGACTCGGCCGTGCGCCTCACGCACGTGCCCACAGGCATTGTGGTGAGCTGCCAAAACGAAAAGAGCCAGCTGCAAAACAAGGAGAGCGCGCTTCGCATCCTGCGCGCCCGCTTGCTCGCCGCCGAGCGCGAGATCGCCGACGCCGAGGCCTCCGACATTCGCAAGTCGCAGATCCGCACTGTCGACCGCTCCGAGCGCATTCGCACGTACAACTATCCCGAGAACCGCATCGCGGATCACCGCACCGGCTACAAGGCGTACAACCTCGACCACGTGCTCGCGGGTGATCTCGGGCCGGTGATTCAGTCCGCGATCGATACCGACGAGGCCGCCCGTCTCGCGGCCCACGAGGACTAGTGCCGCACCTGCGTTCCCTCATGGCTGAGGCATCGGGACGCCTCGCCGACGCAGGGGTGCCCTCTCCCGATCACGATGCGCGAGAGCTTGCCGCCTTCGCGATGGGGCTTGATCGAGTCCCCTTTGGCGACGTAGAGGTAAGCCCCGATCATGCGAGGCGCTTCGAGGCACTCGTGTCCAGGCGCGAGGCCCGCGAACCCCTGCAACACCTCCTCGGCTCCACCGTCTTTCGCTACGTGACCCTCCAGGTGCGCGCGGGCGTCTTTGTGCCGCGTCCCGAGACGGAGGTGGTGGCTCAAGTCGCGATCGACGAGGCCGCTGCCATCGCAGCCTCAGGGCGCCGGCCACTCGTCGTCGATCTGTGTTGTGGCACGGGAGCGATCGCGTTGTCAGCCGCCACCGAGGTTCCTACGGCAGTGGTCCATGCGGTCGATTCTTCGCTCGAGGCCGTCCAGCTCACGACCGTCAATGCGGAAGGCATCCACGCCGCGAACCTCACCGTCGCTCAAGGCGACGTTGCGGATTCAGGCTTGCTCCGTGAGCTTGATGGCCGAGTCGACGTGCTCGTGTCGAACCCGCCTTACATTCCGTCTGGGGCGATTCCGATCGATCCCGAGGTGCGCGACTACGACCCGCCGTCGGCGCTTTTTGGCGGAGGAGAAGACGGCCTTGATGTGCCGCGCGCTGTGGTCGCCGCAGCAGTGCGGCTCTTGCGTCCTGGAGGGCTTTTCGTCATGGAGCACGCCGACGTTCAAGGTGCGGCGACGAGGCAACTAGCCCTCCGCACGGGTGCTTTCGAGTCGATTGAGACTCGCGCGGACCTGACGGGGCGGGACAGGATGCTCGTCGCGCGACGAGTGTAGCGCGCCCTTTGCAGTAGCCGACGAGCGGCGCTTGCGCCCGTCAAGTGGTGGCGGCCGTGCCAGACTGGTGCGCGTGATCCTGCCTTGCTTCGACCCAGCCACGTGGGGCCCGTCGCTCGATGCGGCCGTCCACGCGGTGTCTTGCGGCGAAGTGATCGTCCTGCCCACCGATACCGTCTACGGTGTGGGCGCCGATGCGTTCTCACCGGAGGCAGTCGCGCGGCTGCTCGCCGCAAAGGGCCGCGACAGGCACATGCCGCCGCCCGTCCTGATTCCTTCCGTTCGCACAGTCGACGGCCTTGCGCGCGACGTATCCGCGCCGGCGCGGGCGCTGATGGATGCGCTGTGGCCAGGGCCTCTCACCGTCATCATTCACGCCCAGCCAAGCCTTGCGTGGGACCTGGGTGAGACGCGAGGTACCGTCGCGTTGCGCGTGCCCGCCCATGAGGCAGCTCTCGCGTTGCTCGCTCGCACGGGACCCCTTGCCGTGACGAGCGCGAACCGCACAGGGTTGGTCGCCGCGACGACCGCGGAGGCCGCGCGCTATCAGCTTGGCGACGCGGTGTCCATCTATCTCGACGCGGGCGACAGCCCGCTTGGCGTCGCGTCGACAATCGTCGATGCCACCGGCCCGTCGCTGCGGGTAGTTCGAGACGGCGGCGTGAGCTGGGACAGGCTCGTCGAGGTCGCGGGCATCGAGGCGTTCGACGCGGCAGAGGACGCCGAGTGAAGGTATACCTCGCTCTCCTCGTGATCTCCGCCTTGGTCACCTACGTGGCAACACCCGTGATGAGGCACGTCGCCATCCGCGTCGGCGCGGTCACCGCGGTACGCGCAAGGGACGTCCATGTGGTGCCCACCGCAAGGCTTGGCGGGGTGGCGGTTTTCCTCGGGCTCGCTGCTGGGCTGGGCGTGGCATCTTCGATCCCGTTCCTTAGCAGGGTCTTCGAAAACTCGCATGGGGCATGGGCGGTACTCGGCGGAGCCGCGCTTGTGTGCGCGGTGGGGGTGGCCGACGACATTTGGGACCTCGACTGGATGGCGAAGCTCGCCGGCCAAATCCTCGCGGCGCTGCTCATGGCATGGGGAGGAATCCAGCTCGTGGCCCTTCCGATCGGTGGGCGAACGATCGGCGATAGCTACCTATCGCTCATCGCGACCGTCGTGGTGGTCGTCGTGGCAATCAACGCCGTCAACTTTGTCGACGGCCTTGACGGGCTCGCCGCAGGGGTGGTCGCCATCGGCGGCACCGCGTTCATGGTCTATACGTATGTGCTCGCGCGCGGCGCCTCGCCGGGCGACTACTCGTCGCTCGCCACGGTGATGACGGCCGTGATGGTGGGTGCATGCCTCGGCTTCCTTCCACACAACGTCCATCCGGCCCGCATCTTCATGGGCGACTCGGGGTCGATGGTGTTGGGACTCGTCTTCGCGGCGGCTGCCATTACCGTCACTGGCCAGATTGACACCGCTGTGGTGGGCCAACGTGAACAACTGCCCGCGTTCTTGCCGATCCTCTTGCCGCTCGCCGTGGTCGCCGTGCCGCTGATAGATATGGCATTGGCATTTCTCCGCAGACTCCGCAAGGGTCAGTCTCCCTTCAAGCCCGATGCCCATCACCTGCACCACCGCCTTCTGCGCTTTGGGCATTCTCACCGTCGGGCCGTCGCGGTGTTGTGGCTCTGGACGTTCGTTCTCGCCTTTGGAACCGTGTCGATGGTGTTCCTCCGGCTTCGGTACGCGGCAGGGCTTCTCGCCGTGGGCGTCATGGTCGCATCGGCGACAACGTTCTCGCCCGGATTCCGTCGACTGGTATGGCGGCTGTGGCGTGGCGTGGGCGCCGCCGCGGTGCCCGTGAAAAGAGTGGAAGCCCTCGGACGTTCTCAGAATCGAGTCAACAACGCAGAGGCGGCGCCGGCAGGCGAGCCGACGACAATGGAACCGAGCAAGGAGAGTACCGGTGGCTGAACGGATCGACGCACACACGAACTCCGCGGAGGGCGACGCCTATTGGTGGGCGCTGCGCGTGAGCGCGGTGTCGCTCGCAGCACTCGCGGTCGTCGGAGGCACTACGTCGGGGCTCGCCAGGGGCAGCGGGGGCTTGTGGGGAGCAATTGCGGGCGCTGGACTCGCGGCTATCGCGGCTCTCGTGACCCAAGGGGCCATGGTGATGGGCTACAAGAAGCCCCCACATGTGTTCGCTTTGATCGTCGGAGGCTCGTGGCTCGCCAAGATGGTGGTGATCGTGGGCGGGATGCTTGCGCTCAGCTCAGTGTCCGGCGTCGACCGCGCAAGCTTCGGCATCGTCGCCCTCGCAGGCATCATGGGAACCCTCGCGATTGACCTCATCGCGGTGCGTAAGGCGCGCATTCCCTACGCAATTTCGGGGTCGAACTCCATGGACGCATAGGTTAGGCTTGCGACCAGTTCCACACAGTATCCGGCGCGTGTGACTGCGCCCGGAACCCACCCCAGGGAGAGATGCGAGTGCTGAACCTGGCCGCCATGGTGCAGACGGCTGCTCACGCAGGCGACCCTGAGGGTTCATCGCGCAACTTTTTCCAGTGGTTGTTTGGGTCCGACGGATTCCACGCCCCGTCGATCAACGAATTCAACCCTGCGCCTCTCCTCTTTGACGGTACGGTCTTCGAATTCAGCCGCATCACCATGGTCCGCATCATTGCCGCCGTGGTCCTGATTCTGATCTTCTGGCTCGGAACGCGGAACCCCAAGGTCATCCCCGGCCGCGGCCAGGGCATGGTCGAGATGGTCGTCGACTTCGTACGCGTGCAGATCGTCGAGCAGATCATGGGTCAACAGCGGGCCAAGAAATACGTCGCCTTCCTCACGACGATCTTCGTGACGATCGCGCTGTTCAACGCGACCGGCGTGATCCCGTTTCTCAACATCGCGGGAACGTCGCTCATTGGCCTGCCGATCATCATGGCCCTGTGGGTCTACGTGTTGTATCTCGCCGAGGGTGTGCGCAAACACGGACTGGGCGGATACCTGAAGGCGAACCTCTTCCCGCCCGGCGTGCCGGTTGGCATCTACGTGCTCCTGACCCCCATCGAGTTCTTGCAGGTCTTCATCCTCCGGCCAGCGACACTCGCACTGCGGCTCGCTGCCAACATGATCGCGGGACACCTGCTCCTTGTGCTCACGTTCTCCGCCACGCAGTACTTCTTGTTTGAGGCGACGGGATGGCTCAAGGGAATGAGCGCCGTGTCTTTTGCCGCGGGGCTCGCTTTCACACTGTTTGAGATCTTCGTGGCGCTCTTGCAGGCCTATGTCTTCACCATCTTGTCTGCCGTTTACATCAACTTGTCACTCGAGGACGCGCACTAGAAACGTGTGGCCTACCAGCCACAAAACACGGAAGGAACCACTGTGGACACCATCACCCTGGCCTCAGCAACTGCCCTCACGGGAAACATCGCGACGGTCGGCTACGGCCTCGCGGCCATCGGCCCCGGCATCGGCCTTGGCATCCTGATCGGCAAGACCATCGAGGGCATGGCCCGCCAGCCCGAGGCCGCAGGCATGCTGCGCGCCACGATGTTCCTCGGAGTCGCCTTCGTCGAGGTGCTTGCGCTCCTCGGCCTTGTCACCGGCTTCATCTTCGCCTAATGGTGAGCTTCATCGTCGCTGCGGCGGAATCGGGTGAGCCCGAAAAGGCCTTCAACCCGATCTTGCCGACCGCGCCCGACCTCTTGTGGTCGTTCATCATCTTCGTGGGCATCGTTGTGGTGTTCATGCGCGTCTTCCTTCCCAAGCTCCAGAAGGTGCTCGACGAGCGCGCGGAACTGATCGAGGGCGGCATCTCCAAGGCCGAAGAGGCGCAGGCCCAAGCGGCCGTCGCCCTTGACGAGTACACGGCTCAACTGCGCGAGGCGCGCGTCGTCGCCGCGAAGATCCGTGAGGACGCTCGTCTCGAGGCCGCACAGATCGTCGCCGACGGCAGGGAGAAGGCTTTCCGCGACGCGGCTCGCATCTCGGAGACATCGCTGAAGCAACTCACTGCCGAACGCCAGCAGGCGGTCGTCACGCTCCACGCCGAGATTGCTGGCCTCGCGACGGATCTGGCTTCCAAGATCGTGGGCGAGTCGCTGACGCATGACGCTCGCCAGCAGCGCGTGATTGACAGCTTCCTTGACGAGCTCGAGGCGAGCACGAAGGCGAAGGCCTAGACGATGAGAGGGACGAGCCAGGCGGCGCGCGATGCGGTCCTTCGCGCCTTCGACCCCGTGGCAACCGCCGCGGGCGAGGAGAGCATCGGGCTCGCCGGTCAGTTCTTCGCAGCGGTCGACGCGCTCGACGGATCGGGTTCGTTGCGTCGAGCGCTGACCGATCCCGGCCGCCACGGCGACGACAAGTCAAGCCTGGTCACGTCGCTGTTTGGCTCGTATGACCCCAGAGTGGTGTCTGTGATCTCCGACCTCGCGAGCGCACGCTGGTCAGCGGGTTCCGATCTGGCATCGGCGATTGAGGACGCGGGTGAACTTGCGCTGTTGGCCGCGGCCCAGTCGACGGGCGTGCTGGACGCGGTCGAGGAGCAACTGTTCCTGGTCGAGCGCGAACTGACGTCAAGCCGTGAACTGCTGACCGCTCTGGGTGATCGCTCGGCGACCGTGGAGGGGCGCCTCGGTGTCCTCGACGACGTGCTCCGCAGCAAGGTGGACCCTGTGACCTACGCGCTGGTTGCGCGCAAGGTGGCCGCACCTCGCGGAATCAGGCTGCTGGGCGCGGTGCGCGAATTGGTGAATCTGGCCGCGGCGCGCAGCAATCTCATGGTGGTGAGTGTGACGGCGGCGATCGAGCTGAGCGGCGCACAGCGCACCCGGTTGGCTTCCATTCTCAAGCAGACGTATGGCCACGACATGCAGGTGAACGTGACCGTGGACCCCGAAGTTCTTGGCGGAATCAAGATTCAGGTCGGCTCCGAGGTGGTAGACGGCACCGTCGTCTCCCGCCTGGCCGACGCACGACGACGACTTGTCGGCTGACCGCCGACGTATGACGCTCGCGCTTAGCGCGGCATCGACAGGAGAGACAAGAATGGCCGAGTTGACGATCAGCCCCGACGAGATCAGGGCCGCCCTCGACGCTCACGTGAAGTCGTATGAGCCGCACGGCGCCGTTTCCGAAGAGGTGGGCACTGTCACGCTCGCCGGCGACGGCATCGCGCAGGTCGAGGGCATGCCTGGAGTCATGGCGAACGAGCTTTTGCGCTTCGAAGACGGCACCCTTGGGCTCGCACTCAACCTGGACGTGCGCCACATAGGTGTGGTTGTCCTTGGCGAGTTCACTGGCATCGAGCAGGGCCAGCCCGTGCACCGTACGGGTGAGGTGCTGTCGGTCAAGGTGGGCGACGGGTACTTGGGTCGCGTTGTCGACCCGCTCGGCACTCCGATCGACGGCCTCGGCGACGTGGCGACCGAGGCCCGTCGTGCTCTCGAGTTGCAGGCGCCAGGTGTGATGTCGCGAAAGTCCGTCCATGAGCCGCTGCAGACGGGGCTCAAGGCGATCGATGCGATGATCCCCATCGGCCGCGGCCAGCGTCAGCTCATCATTGGTGACCGCCAGACGGGCAAGACCGCGATCGCGATCGACACGATCATTAACCAGAAGACCAACTGGGACTCGGGCGACCCGAACAAGCAGGTGCGCTGCATTTACGTCGCCATCGGCCAGAAGGGTTCGACAATCGCCGCGGTGCGTGGCGCCCTCGAAGAGGCAGGCGCGCTTCAGTACACGACCATCGTGGCGTCACCGGCCTCAGACCCTGCGGGCTTCAAGTACCTCGCGCCGTACACCGGATCGGCCATCGGCCAGCACTGGATGTACAACGGCAAGCACGTCCTCATCGTGTTCGATGACCTGTCCAAGCAGGCCGAGGCATACCGTGCCGTGTCGCTTCTGCTGCGTCGCCCGCCGGGCCGCGAGGCGTACCCAGGGGACGTGTTCTACCTGCACTCTCGCCTCCTGGAGCGTTGTGCCAAGCTGTCCGACGAGATGGGCGCCGGTTCGATGACGGGTCTTCCCGTGATTGAAACGAAGGCCAATGACGTCTCGGCGTACATCCCGACCAACGTCATCTCGATCACCGACGGCCAGATCTTCTTACAGTCCGATCTCTTCAACGCCAATCAGCGCCCAGCTGTCGACGTGGGCATCTCGGTGTCTCGCGTGGGTGGATCTGCGCAGGTCAAGGCCATGAAGGGCGTGTCAGGAACGCTCAAGATCGACCTGGCTCAGTACCGGTCGCTCGAGGCATTCGCGATGTTCGCCTCCGACCTGGACGCGGCGTCGCGCCAGCAGCTCACGCGGGGTGCTCGCCTCATGGAACTCCTCAAGCAACCCCAGTACTCGCCGTATCCCGTCGAGGAGCAGGTGGTATCGATCTGGGCGGGCACCAAGGGCAAGCTCGACAAGATCGCGTTGAGCGACGTGTTGCGGTTCGAGCGCGAGTTGATCGATCACTTGCGTCAGTCGACGAAGGTCCTTGACCACATCGCAGGCACGGGGAAGCTGTCCGAAGAGGACGAGGCCGAGCTCCACAAGTCGGTCGACAGCTTCGTGACGACGTTCCTAGAATCCGAAAACGCCGAACTGACTACCGACGCCGTGATTGCGGGCGGCGGCGACGCCCAGGTCGAGCAGGAACAGATCGTGGCTCAGCGTTCATCGAAGCCCGCGAAGAAGTAAGTCATGGGCGGTCAGCAGCGCGTCTACCGGCAGAAGATCCGGTCGACCCAGTCGCTTAAGAAGATCTTCCGTGCGATGGAGCTGATCGCTGCCTCCCGCATCGGGAAGGCGCGCGCCAGGGTCGTCGCAGCGGGGCCGTATTCGCGCGCCATCACGAGGGCAATTTCTGCGGTGGCAGCGCACTCGGACGTGGAACATCCGCTGACGAGTGATCGCACGGATACCAAGAAGGTGGCCATGCTGGTCATCACAGCGGACCGTGGCATGGCGGGGGCCTATTCGGCCAATGCGATCCGCGAGGCGGAGCGCTTGACGGAGAGGCTCGAGGCCGAGGGGCACGAGATTGTGCAGTACGCCGCAGGGCGCAGGGGAGTGTCGTACTACACGTTCAGGCACCGCGACCTTGCGGGGTCATGGACGGGAGACTCCGACTCGCCAAGTCACCACGTGGCGGATGAGATCTCGGCGGAGCTCCTGCGCGCGTTCCTTGCCCCAGCGGACCAAGGCGGCGTCTGTGAGCTCCACATCGTCTTCACGCACTTCACCTCGATGGTGAGCCAAGAGCCGCGAGTGATTCGCATGCTCCCCCTCGAGATCGTGGAGGGCGTGATTGACCCAGATGAGGAGCTTTCGCCGTTGTACGCGTTCGAGCCGAACGCTCAAGAGGTTCTCGACGAGTTGCTGCCCCGCTACATCGAGTCCAGGATCTACAACTGCTTGCTCCAGGCATCCGCTTCCGAACTTGCCAACCGTCAGTCCGCGATGAATACCGCGGTCACCAATGCGGAAGACATCGTTCGTCAGTACACGAGGCTCGCCAACTCGGCGCGCCAATCCGAAATCACCCAGGAAATCAGCGAGATTGTGTCGGGCGCTGACGCGCTCGCCGCCTCCTGACCGGAAGAGAGCACCTCATGACTCCCACCGCCAAGACCGCAGCGACGACCGCAGCGAAGAAGCCGGCATCGAGCCTTTCGGGCGCTTCGGCCACTCCAACGTCGGACGCCGTCGTCACGGGCCGCGTCGCCAGGGTGATCGGCCCCGTCGTCGACATCGAGTTCCCTGCAGACGCACTGCCAGACATGTATAGCGCGCTCACCACGCAGATCGACCTGAGCGCTCAGGGCGAAGCCGAGGGCATCATGCACATGACGCTCGAAGTCGCGCAGCACTTGGGCGACAACATGGTGCGCGCGATCGCGCTCAAGCCCACCGATGGACTCGTGCGCGGCGCCGTGGTGGTCGACACGGGAGCGCCCATCTCGGTGCCAGTGGGCGATGTGACGCTCGGCCACGTGTGGAACGTGACCGGCGAGCTCCTCAACGGCAAGCCGGGCGAGACGCTCGAAATCACAGAGCGCTGGCCGATTCACCGCAAGCCCCCCGCCTTCGACCAGCTTGAGTCGAAGACTCAGATGTTCGAAACCGGCATCAAGGTCATCGACCTGCTGACGCCTTACGTGATGGGCGGCAAGATCGGGCTCTTCGGTGGTGCGGGTGTCGGCAAGACCGTCCTCATCCAGGAGATGATCTACCGCGTCGCGAACAACCACAACGGTGTGTCGGTGTTCGCAGGCGTGGGTGAGCGCACCCGTGAGGGCAACGACCTCATTGCCGAGATGAGCGAATCCGGCGTTATCAAGCAGACCGCGCTGGTCTTCGGGCAGATGGACGAGCCGCCGGGCACGCGTCTTCGCGTTGCGCTATCCGCGCTGACGATGGCGGAGTACTTCCGCGACGTCCAGAAGCAGGACGTGCTGCTGTTCATCGACAACATCTTCCGCTTCACGCAGGCGGGTTCCGAGGTGTCGACCCTGCTGGGCCGCATGCCTTCGGCAGTGGGTTACCAGCCCAACCTTGCCGACGAGATGGGCCAGCTCCAGGAGCGCATCACGTCCACGCGCGGCCACTCGATCACGTCGTTGCAGGCAATCTACGTTCCGGCTGACGACTACACCGACCCTGCGCCCGCGACCACGTTTGCGCACCTCGACGCCACGACGGAGCTCAGCCGTGAGATCGCCTCGCGTGGCCTCTACCCGGCCGTGGACCCGCTGGCGTCGACGTCGCGCATCCTTGACCCGCGCTACGTGGGCCGCGACCACTACGACACCGCCAACTCGGTCAAGTCGATCCTGCAGCGCAACAAGGAGCTCCAGGACATCATCGCGATCCTGGGCGTCGACGAGCTGTCCGAAGAGGACAAGATCATCGTGGCCCGCGCCCGCAAGATCCAGCAGTTCCTATCGCAGAACACCTACATGGCGACCCAGTTCACGAGCGTGCCGGGATCGACCGTTGCACTGGACGAGACGGTTGCCGCTTTCACGGGAATCACCGAGGGCAAGTACGACCACATCTCGGAGCAGGCCTTCTTCAACATCGGCGGTCTCGAAGACCTCGAGAAGAACTGGGCTCGCATCCAGAAGGAGATTGGCTAGCTGATGGCGCTCACCGTCGAGATCGTCGCCCCCGACCGCAAGCTGTGGTCGGGGCAGGCGCGGAGCGTGAGTGCGCAAAGCGTCGAGGGTTCGATTGGCCTTCTTACCGGTCACGAGCCGATCCTGTCGGTGCTTGCGGCCGGAACGGTCAAGGTGGTCGAGCTGGACGGCACTGAGCGCTTTGTCGCCATCACGAGCGGCTTTATTTCGCTCGACCACGACGTCGTGACGATCGTGGCCGAACCCGCCGCGTCCGCTTAGCGAGCCTCGCAGTGCGGGTGGTGATCGCGCGATGCTCTGCCAGGTATTCGGGCAGGCTCAACGCTCACCTGCCTATGGCGACCCGAGCGATCATGGTCAAGGCCGACGGCTCGGTGCTCCTGCACTCCGACGGCGGTTCGTATAAGCCGCTCAACTGGATGAGCCCTCCGTGTACGACGCGCGTCTTCGGCGAGGTGGATGACTCGGACGGCGTGGTGGTCGTGGAGCGCTGGGTGGTGCAACACGATAAGACGGACGACCGGCTGGAGATCGATCTCTATGAAGTCTTCGCCGACACCGAGCATGAACTCGGCGTCGACCCCGGCCTGGTGAAGGACGGCGTCGAGGCTCACCTGCAGGCGCTCATGGCGGAGCAGATCGTCGTCCTGGGCATGGGACACACGCTCGTGCGCAGGGAGTACCCCACGGCGATAGGTCCCGTCGACATCTTGGCGAGGGACGCGATCGGCAGGGCCGTGGCTGTGGAGATCAAGCGCAGGGGAGACATCGACGGCGTCGAGCAACTCACTCGATACCTTGAGCTTCTCAACAGGGATCCGCTGCTGGCTCCCGTGGTCGGGGTTTTCGCCGCCCAAGAGATCAAGCCGCAAGCAAGGGTGCTGGCCGAAGATAGGGGCATCAGGTGCCTTGTCCTCGATTACGACGCCATGCGTGGCATGGACAACGCCCATACGAGGCTGTTCTAGCTGAAGGAGCCGCGTGCGGCTGTCGCGCCAATCGAAACGTTTCGGTAGACTCTTCACCATGACCTCTTCTCAGTTTCCCGATGGCTTCCTCTTCGGAGCCGCCACGGCGTCGTACCAGATCGAGGGCGGAGCATTTGAGGGTGGCAGAGGCCCTTCAATCTGGGACACCTTCACCCGTGTGCCAGGGGCGATCGTGGGCGGCGACAACGGAGACGTCGCGTGCGACCACTTCCACCGCTGGGAAACTGACATTGACATGATGGCGGACCTTGGCCTCCAGGCGTACCGCTTCTCGATCGCGTGGCCTCGGGTGCAACCGCTCGGCACGGGAGCCTTCAACGACGAGGGCATCGCGTTCTACCGCGGCATCATCGACCGCCTGCGGACCAAAGGCATCCGTCCCTTCGTGACGCTCTACCACTGGGACCTGCCTCAAGCGCTCGATGACACCGGCGGATGGCTCAGCAGGGAAACGGTTGACGCGTTTGTCGCTTACGCCACCCGCATGATCGAGGAGTTTGGCGACGCAGTCGAGTTCTGGAGCACCTTCAACGAGCCGTGGGTTTCAGCGTTCATCGGGTACGGCTCGGGCGCACATGCCCCCGGTCACCAAAACCATGCGGAGGCGCTCACCGTGGCGCACCACCTCAATCTCGCCCACGCCCGCGCCTACGCCGCGATGAAGGCGGTCAAGCCGGAGGCGCAGGTGGGGCTTGTGAACAACGTCCACGTGCCACGCCCGTGGGATCCCTCGAGCGCTGAAGACCTCGCGGCATCGGCGCACATCGACGCGCTTGCCAACAGGATGTTTCATGAGCCGTTCGTGACGGGCGCGTACCCCGCCATCTTGAAGCTAAACACCGCCCATCTCACGGACTGGTCCTTCGTGCATGACGGGGATCTCGACGAGATGAGGGGCGCTGTCGATTGGTTCGGCGTCAACTACTACGCGTCTCACGTGGTGCGCCACAACGCGCACAACACCCGCGAGGTGTCCGCCCTTGCGACCCTCGCCGACGGCCACAAGGCGGGAGGCAACACGTCGTGGCCTGGAGACGAAGAGATCGAGTTCATGCCGCCCGCCGGCGAGCGTACGGCGATGGGGTGGAACATTGACCCGAGCGCTTTCCACTCTCACCTCATGAGGATTCACCGTGACACGGGCAAGCCGATTTACGTGACCGAGAACGGATCCGCGTGGGTGGACGTCGT
>JBBRWX010000070.1:0-12741 GCA_038248935.1 Actinomycetales bacterium | reverse complement strand
TGCGGCCACTGCGCACAGTGACCATCGACATCGGCGGCCACCAACTCACCGCAGAGCCCCAGATCACCGGCGAGGCCCGCACCATCCTCGACCGCCTACCCCCGATCACCGGCCCAGGGCACTAAGCCTGTGCAAGTCAGGACCGGCACTACACCCTCGTTCGTGAAGAGCCCCAAAACACGAACCTCCAAGCCATCTACCAGGACCAACACCCCTGCACCCCACGGGAACTGTGCAAGTCAGGTCAATTGTGAAGAGCCCCTTTGAGGCTGATCACGTCGGCCTGGAGTCGCATCCGGTCGATCATGGCGGAGTCGGTGGTGAGGGCGCCGGACGTCGACCTATGAGCTCAATCCCGTCGCGTTCTGCCACGCTGGCGCCCAGGCGGCGAAGGAGTAGTGCTTGCGCACTGCGTCTACACCGGTCTTGCCGATTGCCTTGCGCGTCTCCGAACTAGCGCCAATCATGGCCATCAGCGCATCGACCCAGTCGTTAGGGTGCTCTACAGCAGTCCCCCCGAAGTGAGCCAGGGCGGGGCCATTTGCCCCCACCGGTGACCCCACGATCGGCACGCCTGAGGCGGCATACTGAAGTAATTTGTAGGCGCACTTGCCCTTGCTGTACGGAGTGTAGTCGAGGGGCGCTAGCGCGATGTCACCAGTGACCAAATCGTCCGCGAATGTCTCGGTGCTCCAGGGCTGGCGATCTACAATCCCCTCGAGCAACGGATGCTCCACATCTCGCCTCGGGCCTATAAGCACCAGCCGTGCTCCCGTCAGTCGATTGACTTCACGGAGAGCCGGAGCAATCTGCTCGACGTACATCTCAGTCGCGCCAGACCCAAGCCACACTAGCCGTGGAGGGGCCTGAATATCCCAAGTCCGCTTGACACGGTACGCTGCCGGTTCGATGCACGAAGGAATCACCCTCACATCGCTGTTGTACGCCGAAGCCCAATTCGCCAAATAGTCGTTCCCGGCGATGACCACATCAGCAACTGACACACTCGCGCGACACTTCACGTCCTTTGCCAGGATTCGCCGCCACCCCACGACGTCCTCAAACAAGGCATCGTCGAAGTCGTAAATCCCATGGGTCGCACGGCGCAGGAGCCCAGTTTCGACTTCTCCACGGCTGAAGGGCGATGCCTCCCTGGAGAGCAGCAGTCGCTGGTGCGTGACCCCCGACAACCTGCGTGTGCGTACTTCAGCTGCGAGCACTGAGGCAAAGTGCTTTCGGATCGTGGAGAAACCCGCGTTTGCGAGACTGGCATAGTTCCGACAGTCTGCATCCAGCCCGAGGTGATCAATCCAGTCCTGGACCCGCACCCTCGTGCTTGGCCCTCGGTTGCCGTAAATTGAGACTGTCGTCAACTGTGGTCCGCTACTGCCGTCGCCGTGCTCCGGCGAGGATAGGGGGTGCGTCGTCACGCCGATCCATCCGGAGGCTGCGCCGCACACACAGATGATCCCGGGCTATCGCTCTCGCTCCGCAACCACAGCTCGAGCACCAGCAGCGCGTACGCAATGTAGGCCCAGTTGCGATCGACCATTGACCTTTGCTCAAGAATATCGTCGATGAACTGGCCATCAAGGTACGACCGGACGAGGGCACCCCTCGACCCGACAGTGTCGAGCATGAGCGCACGCAGATCAGTCTCGAGCCAGGACTTTAACGGCACCTCGAATCCGCGCTTCGCGCCGTGAAGCACTTCTTCGCTGAGCAGTCCCCGATATGCGTCACGAAGCACGGCCTTTGGGGTACTCCCCCTCAATTTATAGCGATCCGGAAGACTCCACGCCAATTCTGCAACCCGGTGGTCTAGAAATGGGGACCGGGCCTCAAGCGAATGCGCCATCGTGGCGATGTCCATTTTGACCAAGAGATCAGGGATGAGGTTGAACTCGATATCGGTAGCCATCTGTTGATCAAGCGCTCCGAGCGCTTGATCAAACTGATTTGAAATGAGCGTCTCCGTCGCGACCGACGGAGCACCGCGCCAAACTGCAGCCTTGTCGGGCTCGCGAAGCATGTCCTGAGTCCATGCCAGGTACCGTTCGGGGCGGTCGAGCGCCAAGCCTCGCGCGAACCGACTGGCAAAACCTAGCCTTCCTCTTCTCGATGAGCTGAGCGATCCCAGCACCAACGCCGCACGGGACACCAGCGGTCGTGGGAGGCGTTCGAAACGCGATGCGTTGGACGCCGCCAAATAGCGTCGATACCCGGCGAAGACCTCGTCGCCCCCGTCACCGTTCAACACGACGGCTACGTGTTCTCGAGCCAACCGAGATATCTGCAAACTCGGGATCGCGCTTGAGTCGGCATAGGGCTGGTCGTAGCGGTCGACAACTTCTTGCACCCCGTTGAGCGGGTCGACCTCCAACGAAAGCGTGGTGTTGCGTACTCCCAAGGCAGTCGCAGTGCGAACAGCCACCGGCGATTCATCAAGGGAACCAGGCGTCGCCATGGTGAACGTTTCAAGTGTGGGCCCCACCACCTTCGCCGCTTCGTAGGCGATTACGCTGCTGTCGACTCCCCCGGACAAAAACACTCCGAGTGGCACCTCCGAATGCAACCGAAGACCGACAGCCTCCGCCATCGCGTCACGAGTGAGTCGCTGAGCCTCTTCATAGGACACGTCGAGTTTCGGCAAGAATGACGGTTTCCAATACGACCGTATCGAACTCTGCCCGCCTCGGTATTCTAGCAATGCCCCGGCCGGAACCGAATTCACCTCGCGGAAAATGGT
Source organism: Actinomycetales bacterium (assembly GCA_038248935.1). Taxonomy (GTDB): domain Bacteria; phylum Actinomycetota; class Actinomycetes; order Actinomycetales; family Demequinaceae; genus Demequina. The sequence continues at coordinate 9,992 of JBBRWX010000070.1, read as the reverse complement.
TCGCGGTTGCGGAATCGATCCGAGTGACATGTAATCGTAAATAGCTTGATCATTGATCGACCAGGCCTCACTTGCCGCATTGGCGAGGGGCTTTAGGGCCTTAAGTTCAGACGCAAATATCAAGCCCTTGGGGGTATGAGAATAGTAGAGCGGCTTTTTCCCGAACCGATCGCGTGCCAGGAGGATAGTGTCGTCGCGCCGGTCATAGATGGCCAGGGCGAACATCCCTCGCAAAGGCTCGACGAAGCCAGCGCCCAGTTCCATGTATAAGTGAAGCAACACTTCGGTATCGCTGTCCGTGTGGAACACATATCCGCGAGCGATAAGATCTTTCCGCAGTTCACGATAGTTATAGATCTCGCCGTTGAAGACAACAGTTAACGAACCATCTGAGCTGGTCATCGGCTGATGCCCCCCGGCGATGTCGATGATTGATAGGCGCGTCATTCCTAGACAAGTCTCACCGTCAACAAACGTGCCACTGTCATCCGGTCCGCGGTGCGCGATCGCAACGAGCGCAACGTCCAAAGCCTGAGCGACTCGAGGATCGGCGTGTCTTCCCCCTGCTATTCCGCACATACGAATACTCCCTGATGTTGGACCGACTGAATCGCTACCACTAATCTAGTCGCACGCCTGATATGCACATGCACGTACGGTTCACATTTTGTTGGAGTCGTCTTTCCAGTCGAGTTCGACGACCTATACTAAAGCCCTTTGAGTGAGGAACCCGACCATGTCTGTCTTCTCGATGGCAAGCATTTCGTCGGCGCCGGATTCCGCCCCTGATAGCGTCGGTCGACCGGCGGCCCCGAGTTCCAAGTCCACTCATCGAGGTGCCTCTGGAATTGAAGTTCGACACGTCAATAATGCGTTCAATCACCTCGGTGCCAGTGAGATCTCGATCAATCGCGGCGAATCTCGCGCACGTGATGGAGGCCGGGAGCTGAACTGCCATTACGTTGTAGAACCGGCTTGCCGTACCTGGCTGGCACCGATCAATTCTTGCATTCGGCGACTACGAACAGTAGTGACGATAGCCATGACACTGTAGGCGGAGAAGCTCCCGATCGCTGCCCCGTATGCGCCCAGGCTCGGGATAGTCGCAAAGCAAACTGCGAAGAGAAGTGCGGCAGACCACAGGGAGGCGACCGCCGGGCCCCTGAGGTCGCCTGATCCATTGAGAATCGGAGCATTGAGATGGTATAGGCCCATCGGAAGGCCCGCGCCGAGGAGAACCCAAACCAATGGAACCGAATCCGCATATGCTGGGCCAAGAAGCAGCCCCACAGCGGGCTTCGCGAGTAGAGCCGCAATTCCGCCGAAAGCAACCATGCAGACGAGAGCAATCACCTGGAGGCGTCTCACTCGATTCAAGTTGCCGAGCGCGGCCTGTCGGAACACGATCTGACCGACTCCCATCGGAATGAGCCACATCAATTCTGCGAAAGTTGCGGCTGTGCCGTAGATCCCCACATCACGCGAATCTGCAAGTGCGCCCAGGACAAGTCGGTCGCCCCTAATAGTGAGCGCCTGTCCCAGCGATGCCAGTAGGGCTGGCGCACTCAGAAGAAACAGCGCCTTCGCCGAACGCTGGCGGTGCTGGTCGTGCGACGACCTGGCACACGCCAGTGGCACGGCGAGGAACGCGACGTCGATCGCGGCTCCGCCCAGCATGAGTAGGCTCACTGATGCCACAGAGACGGCACCGAAGGCTCCCAGGATTATCGTCCCGGACACCAGAAGACCGTTCAAAAGGACCCCGCTGGCTGACGCGCGTGTGTGGCGACCGATGCCGTGGAGAGCCTCGCTCATAAGGTAGATAGCGATCACAGCGACGCCATACGCTGCAAACACACCCCCGATCGCCCACCCGCGCCACGCGTGAGTTACCGCCAACAGGAGCCACCCTGCGGTGACCATGGTGACCACATGAAACACGCAGAGGCGCCGCGTAATCTCTAGGTGGCGATGAGGCGTGTAGTCAGACGCCTGCTGCGAGAGAAGCATCCGGCCGCCGGTCGCCGCGCCAAGCGAACCCAAGAGCATCAAGAAGGACCCGACCGTCGCAAAAATGACGATGACGCCGCGGTCATCGGGACCAAGTTGTCTCGCGGTGAGAACGGCGAAGACCGCGGCCAATGCGGCCTCTGTCCCCATGAGGGCAACGACCCTGACCACATGCGATCTGCGAATGCCGCTACCTATCGCCACAAGAGCCTCGAGCTTGCTGCGCTGCACCACGCCGGGAACTGGTTCGACGTCCTGGCGATCGTAGGGATTTAACCCCCGGGGCGGCCCCCCATCCTCGATCATTCGTCGGAGGCAGGCTTAGTCGACACGTTCCGGGATTCCCGGTAGATCGCCTCGAGTCCTCGCCATATGTCTTCGGGAACAAAGTCCCGACGAACTCGCGCCAGCGCCGCAGTTCCGAATCGCTCGCGCAGCGCGTGATCTCCGGAGAGCCCCGCGAGCGCATCCGCGAGTGAGGTCATATCGCCTACTGGCACCACCAAGCCAGTGACGCCATCGACCACGCTGTCCCTCGCCCCTGTTGCGTCGGTCGTAACCACAGGACGCTCTGCCGCGGCGGCTTCGAGAACTACGTTGGGAAATCCCTCTCTGTACGTGGGAAGGCAGAGAACGTCACAAGCAACCAGTGCTGGGGCGACATCGTCGAGCCATTCGACCGAGACCCATCGCTCGCCCAACTGTGTAAGCTCGGTCGCCAAATCGGGGTCTTCGATATCTCCAACAGTTAGCAAGAAGGCATCCTTCAGCCGATCCATAACCATCGCGGCCGCGAGCTCCGAGACCCCTTTGTCTCGACGGAGCCGTCCAATGAAGGCGATGACAAAGGTTGGGTCGGCAGGAAGGCCCAAACCGAGCCTGGCGGACGGACGATCGAGCTCACTAACCCGCATCTGGATTGACGGGACGTCGACGCCGTTGCTGCTACCGTGGCAAATCACGACGACCGACTTGCGACGGAGCAAGTTCGTCGCAATTAGTTCCTCACGGACGCTATTGCTCACTGCGACGACGTCTGTAGCGCACGCGATGGTAATTCGCTCGGCAAGCATGAGAATTCGCCGCCGTAGGCCTTGGGCCGACTCATAGCGAAGACCCCGCACTACGTAGATGCGTTTGGGAACGCGCAGTATCCATCCAGCAAGGGTGCCGATCAGGCCTACCTTGGGGGTGCTCATATTGATGACGTCGGGCCTGACTCGGCGCAGAAGGCGCAGCCACAGCCACAAGGACTTGAGATCGCGAAGTGGTCTGATCTCGCGCTCAGTCAGGATCTCTACCACTTCGATGCCTTCGCGCGACCTCACTATGTCGAGGCCGCGGCCGGGTGAGCACCCGAGAACCACGTGCCACCCCGATGCGGCCATAAAAGCCAACTGGCCGCGCAGGAAAGACTGAGCCACCGACGGGACTGTCACCCCGTAGACAACGGTTGGACTCAAACTCTTCCGTCCCTGCACTTGGGAACCCTCTCTCCTGGCGCTACCGCACGCACCTCGTAATGAATACGCAACAGCCTCGAGTGTTTCAGTGGTGCGAAGGCGGATGACTCCCAGCCATCGCGGCCAGGAGTCCATGCCAACCCTCGATACCCAAGGGTGGAGCCCAGCCCGACCGTGTCAACCAACTCGACGCCTGCCCTTGACCGAGCCACAGCAATTCAACCCGACGTCGGTTTGCCTCCAGCCTCGGTGCGACCTTAGAGACACCCTTGAGCATCGAGAGGATCACTCTAGCCAAAGGACGGGGGACGAGGCGAGGTGCCTTCCCGCCAAGTACCACCAGGAGCCCGGCCGTGGTAATACCTTCCCACGGATGGATGACGATCGTTGGAGGTTCGGCGGGACACACCGCCAGATAGGCCACGGCATCCGCCACGTTGTGTAGGAGTGCCTGCGGCGAGTGGGCACTCCCGGGTGCGACGGTAGTTGACATCGGTGAACTTGCGAGGCGATGGATAGCTCGAGTTACTCGTCGATCTGGGTTGTGCACACTCGGCGGCCTGTAGACGACTGTCTCGCGTGGCCCGTACTGAGTCGCCAGTTGCTCGCCGTGCGCCTTGGATCGTGAGTAAGGAGAGAAGGGTTGGGTCCAGGCGTCCTCGGTCAGGATTGGCGCATCTCCTTGCACAACCGCGCTGCTGACGTGCACCAACCGTGCCACACCGCAGTCTCGTGCGGCCCGCGCAATGAGGCCAGCGCTCACGGCGTTCGCCGCCACCAATGCGGCTTCATCATTCGAGGAGGCGTCGGGGTTTCCTGCCGCGTTCACGACCGCTGCGCATCCCTCAAGTGACGCGACAAGCCGTGCATGCAACTCCGTTGAGCGGTCGATGTAGCTCGCCGCCTCCGAAGCCGGCACGGGGTCGATTCTTGGCGCCTGGACCGAGACGACTTCGGCACCACGCAGCTTCAAGGCCTCGACGACCGCGCTTCCAACGAAGCCACTGGCTCCAAATACGGCCACCCGCTGCGGCGTGCTCATGGGGTGCGAACTCCGTCCTCGTTCGCGCGTCGACGACCGCGCCGTCGGCCAAGGACAGCGGGTGAAGCCAGGTAGATCGCTGTCACCCCCACCGTGGAGGCCATGCCAAGAAACAGGGACCTTGGCAACCATGCGGCGATGATCAGCAGGGACAACATGGCGCTGCCCGCAGCGACCGTGAGGTGCGCAAGGCCGGCTTCATCCACGAGTCGTTGGTAGACATGCTCTCTGTGCGCTGTCGTGAGGGACTCGCGGCGGAACGCACGCCGCATCAACGTAAAGCCGGTGTCCGCTAAGTAGATCGCCATCGGAGCCAACAATAGACTAGGGGAGACTCCCCAGCGCATTCCTGCAATGCTGCCGAATCCGATCAGCGCTCCGAAGAAGTAGCTCCCCACATCGCCAAGGAAGAGCCGTGCCGTGGGACAGTTCCACGGTAAGAACCCCAGCGCCGACCCGACGGTGATAGTCCCCAGGAGGACCAAGCCAGTCGCCCCGGCCGCAGATCCGGCGCCCACGGCGACGGCCCCCCAGACCATGGCGTTGATACTGGTGATTCCGTTGATTCCATCCATGAAGTTGACGGCATTCACCGCGACTGGAATACACAATGCGCCAATACCCACCCATACCGCTTCACCGAACGAAGCGCCAACCGCCGCGCCAACTACCACTTGCGTAGCGAGCCGGATGGACGGATTGAGTTTCAAGCGATCGTCCGCGTATCCGACAACCGAGAGAAGCGCCACCCCCGACAAGACGATCCAGGGCACGTCGTGGTGGAGTAGCGCGGCCGTCCCCGCCCCCGCAAGGGCGCCTGCGACGCACGCAATTCCTCCGCCACGAGGCACCGGGACAGAGTGCGACGAGCGATGGTTGGGGACGTCAAGAAGCCCTCTTCGAACCAGCCGGCTGCGCACCATCGGCGCGGCTACCACGGCCACTATCGCCGTGACAGCGAACACGATCACGAGCTACTCGCTCCCAGCCGAGGGAACGCTAGCGGCGCGCATCCAGTTGAAAGCCTCGGCATGCGAGGTGAGCTTCTCGTTGCGCACGTCCGCGGAATCGAGGCCAGGGACTTCGACGCTATTAATGAGCTGGTTGGTGGTGGGCCGGCGGTGCTCGGTCTCGGAAAACAGGTCCTCGCTCTCCTTCTCACCAGGGCGCAGTCCCGTGTACGTGATGTCGATGTCCCGGCGGCCGGACATCCCGATGAGCGTCTTTGCGACGTCGACGATCTTGACCTGCTCGCCCATCTCCAGCACCATCACCTCGCCGTCATACCCGATCGCGCTTGCCTCCAGCACCAGTTGGCAGGCCTCGGGGATCAGCATGAAGAAGCGGCGCACGTCAGGGTGGGTGACGGTGACAGGGCCGCCTCTCTCAATCTGCGCAGTAAAGGTGTGGACCACGGACCCGCGCGAGCCGAGCACGTTGCCAAACCGAACGGACACGTAACGGCCAGGGCGATCACGGGCAAAACCCGCAGTCAGGCGCTCCGCGACGCGTTTGCTGAACCCGAGCACGCATGTGGGTTCGGCAGCCTTGTCCGTGGAGACGTTGACGAACGTCCCAACGTCGAACTCCGCCGCTGCGGTCAAGACGTTGAGGGTGCCCAGCACGTTGGTCTTCCAAGCTTCCAAGGGGAAGGTCTCAAGCAGCGGCAAGTGCTTGAGCGCCGCCGCATGGAACACGATATCCGGACGCGTGGCCCCGAACACCTCGAGCATCGCCTCCGGGTCGCGGATGTCCGCCAGGATCACCTCGTCGCCCTGAAGCAGTCCCTCGCCCGTCAGGCTCATCCGGGTGTCGAGCAGGCCCGATTCGTCCCTGTCGAGCATGTAGAGCTTCTTGGGTCCAAAGCGTGCAATCTGTCGACACAACTCCGAACCGATCGACCCACCTGCACCCGTGACCAAGACGTGACGTCCAGCGATGTGTTCGGCGATGGCCGACGTGTCGAGCTCGACCGGTTGACGGCCCAAGAGGTCCTCCACGTTGACATCTCGCAGGTCGCGTGACGTGGGTGCTCCGCCGATGATCGTGTTCAGGGGAGGCAGAATTTGAATGTCGAGCCCTGCGGCCGTGGCGCGCTCCGTGAGTTCCCTGATGAGCGCCGAGTTGGCCTGCGGTAGCGCGACCACGAGCCCTGTGGCGCCGTACGCCTCGGCAACCTGTCCCACGTCGTCTCGCGTGCCGCGCACCGGCACGCCCTCAATCTTGAGCCGGCGCTTAAGCCTGTCGTCGTCGAGCAGTGCCACGGGGAAGTACCCGCTGTGGGAGTCGCGCACCATGCTCCGCACGATGCGCCTGCCAGCCTCGCCTGCCCCCAAAACAATCACGCGCTGATCGCCTGCACGGCGAGTGTTGTTGCTATTGCGCCAGGCCCGGATCACAAAGCGGCTGGCGAACATTCCAGCGAGGGCGAGAGACCCCGCGATGAGGGGCACCGAGCGCGGCACCACAATGGATGTCCCCAAGATGGCCCACGCGGCGAGGATGAGGCTGGTGATCGCCACGGCCCTGCTAATATCCGCGGACTCCTCGAAAGAGCCGCGTTGGTGACCTACACGGTATGGGCCAAAGAGGGCCCCGATGCCAACGTGAAGGGTTGCGCCCACCACCGCGAAGATGAGCGTCGACTTTACGAAGACGGGGACCGTGTCGAAGTCATACCGCAACCAGGTAGCGCCGAACACAGCTACAACCCAGATCACTGCGTCGACGACTGACCATAGCCATCGGATGATCCGAGCCCTGCGTCGCAACCCCCAATGCACCGTCGTCACCCTCATTCCTTAACACACCGCGCGAACCGCCATCTGGCAGGTTAGCATGACCGGCTGATGGCGCCGACAGGAGCAAGGGCCCACGACCTGAGCTCGATCTCATTGCCCAGGGGGCATGGCTCGACCGAGACAACCACGCCCACTCGGCTCTCGCGGCACGGGTGGCGATCACGGACCTTATGGTTGGCTCCGCACCAGAGGAGACGGTGACGTGTCTCAGGGTAGTGTTCGGTTGGGTCTGCGATGAGAGGGTTAAGGATGGCGAAGGCGGCAGGAACGCGAGCGGTCACCATCGTGGTGCCGATCTACGATCACTGGTCTTCGCTCGAGAGGTGCCTGACATCGGTCTTCGCTCACGTAGACCTGTCACTTCATCGCGTGATCTTGGTCAATGACTGCGGGCCACACGCGGACTCGATCGAGGCTCTCGTGTTGAGTGCGGTGGAGGGCCGGGCCAACGTCGACTATCACCGGAACGAGTCGAATCTCGGTTTCGTTGCCACCTGCAACCGGGCGGCACTGACGCTTGACGACTCGGGCAACGACGTTCTGCTTCTCAACAGCGATGCGGAGCTCACTTCCGGAGCGCTCGAGGAGATGATCGCGGTGCTCTATGGCGCGGAGCACCATGGAGTTGTGTGTCCTCGCAGCGACAACGCGACGATCGCGAGCATGCCGTTCTTCCGCCGGGAATCCCCGCGAGACGAGCGGTGGCCGCATGAACAAAGTGTAGAGATCTACGCCCACATCGCACCTCTGTTGCCGCGCTACTACGTGAGCCCGATCTCCGTCGGGTTTTGCTACCTCATCAAGCGTTCGCTCATCGACAACCACGGACTCTTCGACGTGGTCTTCGGGGCAGGGTACAACGAAGAAAATGACTTCTGCCTGCGCGTCAACGCTCTCGGGTATTCCTCCCTCATGGCGAACCACGCGTTCGTCAAGCACTTGGGAAGCGCGAGTTTTAGTTCGCGCCTGAAGGCCGAACTCGATCTGAAGAACTCCGAGCTACTCCTGTCCCGGTACCCGTTCTACTCCGACGCGTTGAGTTCGTTCACGTCGTTCGGCTACGCGGCGCCAGATGTGTTTGCGGAGGTCATCGCCGCCGATTCATCCCCGCGCCGCACCATCCTCGTCGATATGCACCACGTCTCGCTCGCATACAACGGGAGCTCGAGATACGCGCTGTCGTTTCTTCGCACACTTGCCGGCACGGAACTTCCTCCACACATCGAAGTGACCATCGCTGCGCAGCCCGACGCGATCGAGTTCTTCGCACTGGACTCCTACGGGATACGGACCGTCCCGTACTCGACGCTCACTGGCGTATTCGACGTGGGTATCGCCGTCGCGCCTGTCAACAGCCTCGAACAGCTTTTTCAGCTGAACTCATACTGTGCGCGATGGGTGGTGAGCCATTTCGACCTGATCTCGTCCCGTTCGCTCGCCTTGCTGGCTAGCGATCCACTTCGCTCGCTCGTGGTGGATCTGGGCCTGGAGCACGCCGACCGTGTCATGTCCCTGAGCGAGTTCTCGCTCTCAGATGCGACCGCATTCTTCCCTCACCTGGCAGCCAATCTCGAATCGAAGACTCAGGCTGTGATGCTTGGTTCGACCCGGAATGCGGTCACCGAAATCGGTGACGACCACCTGGCGGAGACCAAACTCAGGCCCGCAGTTGCGAAAATGATCTCCCGGGGTGGCTACGCGGTCGTCCTGGGCAATTTCTATCCCCACAAGCAAGTGGCCAAGGCAGTTGACTCGCTCGCCTCAACGGGGCTCCCAATTCTCGCCTTTGGCCCGCTGCCAGGCGTTGAGGAGACCGAATCAACATTGATCGTGTCGAGCGGAACGCTGTCCGAACGCCAGCTTCATCGCGTCTTTGAGAACGCGGCGCTCGTCATCTTCCCGTCGACGTATGAAGGATTCGGGCTACCGATAGCAGATGCTCTCGACTTCGGGGTTCCGGTGGTGGCCTTCGATACCTCGGTCGCCCGGGAAGTTGTCCACAAGCTGCACCTCGGGAAGGCCGTGCGTTTCTTCGACAAGTTCAGCCAACTCCCGTCAATTGTCGCAGAGGCGATGGCCGACCCTCTCTTGCGCGAGGCCGCTTCGCGTCACCGAGACTCGGTGAGGAGTCTTGTGCCCTATCACCGCGCGCTGTGGCAAATGGCCATCGATCAGCTCGACGAACCACTCGACGTTGCGTCTCTCGAGAAACGCTTTGAGGAAATCAAAAAGCTTGAGAAAATGTCGCGCGTTGAGTCACAAGCTGCTACGCAACTTCGACGTGAACTCAAGGTCGCGCGAGCCGTCACCAACGCTGTGATCACAAGTCCCACATTCCGCGTCGGCCGAAAGATTGCGTTGATAGCAATGCCCTGGCGGCTCATCACGAGAAGGTCAAGGCGTTAGGGGAGCCGTGCCGCCTCGCGTTTGCGGTCGAGCCGCACGCGGATTCGTTCGACCACTGCCCTGAGCCCGCCGTTCTTCAAGTAGTAGACGACCAGTTCAATATCCTTGCGGAATCCCGAATGATTGCTGCTTCGCCTCCCGCTCGACGCTGCGGCCAACTTGGTAGAGGTCTTGGGGAGCCTGCTGGTGACCTTGACGCTGTCCGCAGCGCGAATGGGGTTGCGACAGAAGGCGACCAGAGGCGCTAGCACGCGATCCCACGTGAAGTCC
>JBBRWX010000069.1:0-13110 GCA_038248935.1 Actinomycetales bacterium | reverse complement strand
GGTCGTGCACGAGGCTGTCGCAGTTGGTGGCGGTCCGTGCCACGACAAACACTTGTGACCCGCGTGCAGCGAGTTGTTGGGCTGTGGCGGCAGCGATACCCGTGGCGCCGGTCACTACGACGCGGCGCGGTTTGCGTGAATTCACTCAAGTAGTATAGCCACCGGGTTATCGTTGCGCCACTATGCAACAGTTAGTGGACTATACAAAACGGTCATGGGCGGCCTCGTCCGCGCGGAGCGTCACTCGTCCTCACCAACCGCGGCGAGGACCGGCGACTCAGGGAGCCTCGATGCGGTCCATGACCTCTCCAGTGGCCGGGTTCTTGAGGATCCACTTCGTACGACCGTCTGGCAAGATCTCGGTCTTGATGACTGTCTTGCCGTAAATGCGGCCCGGTTTGCGACCGATGCGCGCGGTACTGCCACCCCGCCAATCGAGTTCTACCTGTGCCCAGGAACGGTTCTCAGCTGACCGGTAGACGGCATCCATGATCGCATTGACGACGTATCCATCGTAAAAGGTCTCTTGCGGCGGCGCACCGACTTCCATGGAGTTGAACATGTCGCTGAACATGTTATTGAAGCCGAGGTCGGACACCTCGTCACCGACCGGGAACAGCCAGCCACTCTCGCTTTCAGATTTCTCAGCGTGGTACCGCGTGCTAGCGCCTGTGGTGAACATCTCGAATCCAGTGCGCAGGAAATGATTAAGCCAGATCGTGCCCTCGGTTCCAGACACTTCGTCACGCAGGTCCATCCCACCACGGAATGCCCATGACACTTCGAACTGCCCCACGGCACCGCTCTCGAACTTGACCAGCGCGATCGCGTGGTCCTCGGCCTCGATGGGATGCACCAATGTGTCGGTCCAAGCCATGACCTCCACCGGCCGATTCCCCTTGCCGATGAAGTTCCGGATGATCTCGACGCAGTGACAGCCAAGGTCGATCACCGCGCCGCCGCCAGCGCGCTCGCTATCCCAAAACCAGGCGCTATGCGGCCCAGGGTGGGTCTCGCGCGACCGCACCCACAGGACTTCGCCCACCGCTCCGTCGTGCACCGCTTGCACGGCCTTGACTGTCTTGGGCGTGTAGCACAGATCCTCGAGGTAGCCGGCGAAGACGCCCGCGTCCTCAACGATCTTGAGCATTCGCGCTGCCTCAACAGCGTCACGGCCCAGAGGCTTGGTACAGAGCACAGCCTTGCCCGCGGCAGCGGCCAACGCGACGGCTTGCTCGTGCATGTCGTTTGGTAGTGCTACCACCACGACGTCCGTGTCTGGACTCGCCACGGCTTCCTTGAGAGACGTCGTCCAAACGGGCACCCCCCAACGGTCCGCGAAGGCCCGTCCCCGCTTCTCCGAGCGCGAGTAGACCACGTGAACACGGTCGCGACTGCGCTGTCCATGCAACGACTGTGTGTAGAGATCGCCGATCGATCCGGTGCCAAGCATGGTGATGCGGTGTGCGTCCATCGAGACTCTCCTGCCCGTTGTCTTCTTCGACAAGGTCTCGCACAGACGCTTTGCCTCGTCGCGGTACAGACTAGACTCATCGAGACGAATGTATAGGTCACTGGAGGCGTGTGTGCTGCCGCGTGACCCATCCCCGTCCAATTCGTGGGTGACGCCGCCGTTCTGTTACGGGGAGCGCGAGCATCGCGTTTGGCACCCGACGCTCGGGCCATGCCGCGAATAGTGAGGATACCCGGCAGGCCGAAGGTATATACCAAGCGACCAGCCGCCGCGAACGCGGTCCGGCGTGCCGTTTAGACTTTCTGTTTGACGCAACTGCGCCTCCGCAATCGCGGTTGATGAGGCTTACTGTTCGTCTTTGGTCGTGAGACTGTCGCACCACCGGCGAAGACGAGCCCCGCGACTGCTCGGTCGTTGCCTCTAGCGCTGGCCTGGCGACTCAGCCGATACACCCGTCCGCGGAAGTTCGGCCATCCCCACAGCCACGTACAGCTCGCCATTACCCATCAATTGAAGAGTGCCGCGGGCTTCGAGGAACGCGGCGGCTCCCCTCGCCATCCCCAGCGTGGAAGTCGGCGCCTCAAGGCTGAACTCGCCGCGAAGGCACAGTGCGATCGCGGGCGCATCCAAGACGAGTTCGGAGTCGCCCGTGGCTAGCAGAAGCTGAAAGGCTACGTCACGCCCGGACTCGAGCCCGGCTGGCCTGTAGGTGACGATGTTGTCCGCCACGCGCTCAGGGTAGATTCGAGAAGGGCGCATCGACCTAAAGTCGAGCACCTCCTGGAGCTCTACGACATCAATGTGTTTCTGAGTAAGACCACCGCGCAACACGTTATCGCTCGGTCCCATCAACTCGACGCCGTTGCCGCGCAGGTACGCGTGGATGTTTCCCGCAGGCAACCAGAGACCCTCGCCAGCCCGCAGCGTGACGTAATTGGTCATCAATGCCACGGCGACACCCGGATCACCCGGGTACTCCTCAGAGATTCGCGCAAGAACGGGCAGCAGTTCCGGATGCAGAAGGCTGAAGCGCGTCAACTCGGTAGCCGCTTGGCGTGCCCCCTGATCGCCCGAGAGAAGCCAGCTCACCGCCCGTCGCAACGGGTCGTCTCCTGCCAAAAGATCGCGCAGAGGAGCGACTTCGACTCCACATCCGGCAGACAACAGCGAGTCGAGCTCAGTCACTGTTTCCTGCGGATCCCTAAAGCCGCAGAGCGCCTCGAAGCCATCCTCGACGGCGACAATAAGCTCCGGTTTGGCATGTGCGTCACGATAGTTGCGATCGGGCGCGTCCCGGGGAATGCCCATCGCTTCCTCGCGCGCGTAGCCCAGCGCCGCCTGAAACTCGGTCGGATGAGCCTGAATTGATAGCGGCAACGCCGCCGAAAGCAACTTCAAAAGGAATGGCAACTGTTGCCCGCTCGTTTGCTCCCACTCTTGGAGGTCCCGCCAGGGCGTATGGGGTTCTACGCTGCGGCTCGGGGAGCCAGGGTGGGCTCCTAGCCACAGCTCCGCTTCCGGTGCCGTGGTGGGAGGGGAGCCCAGGAGCCGGGAGATTCCGCCTGGGAATCCCCAGGCATAGTCGCGTGCCCGATTGGTGATCAGATTCATGCCGTTCATCGATATCCTCGCGAGGGTGGGAGGGAAGCATTGCGGAGATTAAGAAGACGGCCCCCTGCCTTCAGTTGCCGCGCACAGCCGATTCGGCGTCGGCGGCCCTGATGTCCGCTGGTACGCAATCCGATGCCACGCCGGCGGATGAAGTCGTCGGGTGGCGAGCATCGGCCGTCTCGATGCCGTGGCTCTCCCACCGCCGTCTGCGCGTCGGTCTGGTTTGCGTTCGTTGGGATCAACGTGTCAACCACGCATCGCCCTCCACCTACGGCGCCGGCGATGGTCGCTGGCTGAGACTCATTTTGCCGCGCAGCAACGAGTCGACGTTCCGGAGCGATTCGATCCTGATCTCGCAAGGGGTCTGATTCGGCCATGCTTCTATGCGGTTTCCCGCGCGGTCGACGCGACCGCGATGTAATCGGCAAGAGGGTGCGTACGCGATAGGCCTGGCAGAAGGCGCGGCCCGGCGAGAGCGTCGCCGCTCGCTAGGTGGGGAGTGAACTCGGGCCAGAGTTCGCGCAAAGCGGTCTCGCAAGCTTCGAGAACCGGTCCATGACCGAGGACTCCCCCCATCAGGCAGATCACGGGGTTGCTTGAGCGATCTTCACCGATCCGTCGGACAGCGGTGGCGGCAGAGTGAGCGATCTCTTTGCCTGCCCGGGCCACGATCTCGGCCGCAATGCGATCGCTGGAGGCGGCATCGGCCACGTCTTTCGAAAAGCGGGCCACAACCCTGACGAAGTCGGGATCCGTCAGTAGTTCCATGTATGCGTCGCCAAGATGTGGATACTTCCGCTTGACCGCCGCCGTCAGCGCAGTCTTGGGTCCACGGCCATCAAACGCGCGCATGACCGCGTCCAGGGCCTGGCGGCCGATCCAGAATCCGGAACCGGCATCCCCCATCACGTTTCCCCAGCCGTCGACGCGAGCGACGCTCGTGTCACCAACGCCGAGAACCACCATGCCGGTGCCTGCGGCCACTACAACCCCTCGCTGGTCACCTATCGCGCCAAGGAAGGAGGTGACTGAGTCCGACGTCAGGGAGACGCGGACGACTCCTGCGGGCCGGCAAAGCTCCAGCAACGTCAAGGCGTCCTCCCGGTGCGCGCGACTGAGCGCGGCGGCGCCGACGGCCACTTCGATCGCCGAGCCATCGCCATGGGCCGCCACCTCATTGACCACGTCGGCCACCTGGGGCAAGAGACCCTCCCCAGCCCGGACGCCTGGGAAGGTGCGGCTGTCCGTGTCCCCGAAGAGCACCTTCACGGCACTCTGGCCCACGTCCATCGCAAGAACGATTGGGTGCATTCGGTCTCTCCCTGTCTGTGCCCCATGACGCGCGCTACGTTGCTGGCGCCGCACGCGCTTGCCGAACTCGGCTCGCTCGAGGGCCGTGGCTGGGGCTTGTTGACCATCCGGCGCGTAGTGGAACATACCTCATCAACACCAGTTGACGCCACGCTTCGTTGGGGTGAGCAGTGGCGTCTTATGGCGCGTTTGCCACCCCAATCCCCGGCACCGCGGCGCCCGAAGATGCTGTATTGACTTGAGTGTCAAGTTGTATATACTAGTGAGAGCAACACAAATTCGAGGAGTGCCAGTGCTCGCCCTAGAGAGGCCGTCCCGCGTCGACTCACGTTCATCGCTGGCGCCCGGCCGCGTGATCACCTTTTCCAGGTCGTTTGGATTGGCTAATGCTGACGGGGTGGTTCAGAGCTGGCGGGACACTCTCTGGTGTACTAAGAAACCCATCTCGCCCTCCAACGATACGAGCGCGCCCCTATTCGGAGACCGTCCGTTTGCCATGCTGAGCGAGTTCGACAAGGCGCTCGTGGGCGACCCATTGGACTGGGTCCTGATCCGAGACGACCGCGGCTTGCCCGCGCCACTGCAGAGAGGTACGAAGTGAACACTACCGACCCTAAGAAGCACGCGATCCTAGAGTCGATGAAGGGGTTGATCGTCTCTTGTCAGGTGCAGAAGGACGACCCGACCTACTCCGACACCTACGTCGTCGCGATGGCACGCGCCGCCAAGTGGGGCGGCGCGGCGGGACTTCGAGCGAATAGCCCGGAACAGATCCGGAGCATCAAGGCCGATGTTGATCTGCCGCTGATAGGCCTGTGGAAGATTTGGTCGAAAACCACCGACGTGTTCATCACGCCCACGATTGACGCCGCGAAGGAGGTCTGGGCGGCAGGTGCCGAAGTCGTGGCGCTCGACTGCACGTTCCAGATCAACGACGACGGTCAGCGCGCCTGTGAACTCCTCCCGATCCTCAAACAGGAGATCCCCGAGGCGATCGTGTTCGCCGACGTCTCTACGTACGACGAGGCGAAGAACGCCGTCGAGCAAGGAGCCGACATCGTCGGACCGACACTGCGGGGCTACACGCCGGACACGGCGCACATCGAAGAGGCGGACTACCGCGAGTTCGCCCGCATGTGCCGCGACTTCGGCAACGACGTCTACATGATGATGGAGGGGCACATCTATACCCCAGAAGACGCCATGAAGGCTGTCTACCTCGGTGCCCACTCTGTCGTTGTCGGAAGTGCAATCACCCGCCCTCATCTCATCACCAAGCGATTCACAGATCTCCTCGGCGGCTTTGAAACGAACTGGCGCGAGGCCGAACGGAGCAGTCACCCCAATGGCTAAAGTTAGCGTCGCCGGCGCCCAAAACGTCGAAGTCAGCAAAAAGCTCCCCATCGAGAAATCGCGCGAGGAGCAATTGGAGTTGATGGAACGGTACACGCGAGTTCACCGCGAGTCGCTCCACTTGTCCAAAGAGGAACGCGAGGTCAACTGCCTTCGCGTTCTCTACCCCAGCCTCTTTCGCAGGATCGAGGAGGACGACTGGTTCGTCGGCCGTCTTGACTTCTTGCCCATTGGCTTCGGTTCGGTGACGTCGGTTGGAGGCGTCGGTCACTATTGCGTGTTCGACAAGTTGCAGGCCTTCGGCGCTGAGTTCGAATCCGTCGAGGATCGCGAACGTGTGACTGCTTTGTACGACTACTGGACAGAGCACGATGTCAAGGCCCTCTACTGCGCAGACGTCCTGACCGAGACCACGATAGGGCGCTTCATCGACGCGAACTTCCCCCTGATGGCGACCGCACGCCTGAGCGGGGTCATGCTCGATTACGAAACGGTTCTTGACCTTGGTACCAACGGCATGCAGGAGACGCTCGCAAACCGGCTGCAAGACGAACCCGAGAACAAGTTCCTTCTCGCTTGCGTCGCTTCGCTCGACATCTACCGGAGCGTCGTCGATTCCTACCTGGATAAGATCGCGGGTGATCTCGAAACAATCTCCGACGAGGGCCGCAGGGTTCAGCTCACGACAATGGGTTCGTCGCTGCGAGCAATCCGCGACGGCAAGGCAGAGACCTTCCACCAAGCGATCCAACAAGTTTGGCTGTTTGCACTGCTCGCGGGGTGCATCAACTACGGGCGGCTTGACGACTACCTTGGTCCGTACCTCGTTCGAGACCTCGAAGCCGGACTGATCGACGAGCAAGAGGCTCACGCCTACCTGGTTTCACTCTGGACCATGATTGAGAACCGCAGGACCACGGTCAACGGACGAATCATCGTGGGTGGCTACGGCCGGAAGCACCCCGAGGCGGCGGACGCGTTCGCCAAACTCGCTCTCAGGGTCACTGCGGAGTGCAAGTATGTAGAGCCACAATTCACTCTGAGGTTCAACAAGTCGACGCCGAGCGAGATCATGGACGCCGCGCTGGACTGCATTGGTACCGGAGCGACTTATCCCACTCTCTACAACGACGACACGAACGTACCCGCAGTCATGTATTCCATGCGCGTGGACCGAACCGCTGCTGAGCAGTACGTGCCCTTCGGTTGCGGCGAGTTCGTGATTCAGGGCCAGAGTGTTGGAACGCCCAACGTTCTGATAAACCTCCTCAAGCTCCTTGGTATCGCGCTCAACGATGGCTACGATCCGATGGACGGCGTGTACCGGGCAGGGCCCGTGAAGTTGAAGGCACTCTCCGAACTCAGGACTTTCGAGGAGTTCTTCGACCAGTACAAGGTGCTACTCGACTATTACCTCGCCCTCGGCGCGGATGCTCAATATCACAGTTACGAGGTGATGAACCACGAGGTGTCGTTCGTATTCGGCAGCATGTGGATGAACGACTGCGTCGCGCGTGGGAAGAGCATGCTGGACGGCGGAATAAGGTACCTGGGCGGCACCAACGAGACCTATGGCAACATCAACACCAGCGACTCGCTCCACGCAATCAAGAAGCTCGTCTATGACGACGGCAAATACTCTTTACAAGAACTTCGTGAGGCGGTCCTCGCCGATTTCGTCGGCTATGACGAACTCCGAACGGCTCTCGTGGAAAGCCCGAAGTACGGCAATGATCTCGACGAGGTTGACGAGATGGCCAACGACCTCTTTGAGTACGTCGCCAAGGAAAACCGCCAGCTCGGCCTCGCGCGCGGCATGGACTACTACCTGATCGTGATCAGCAACAATCAGACGAACACCGAATGGGGACGTCGGACTGCAGCTTCGCCCGACGGGCGTCCGTCCGGCAAGTTCATGAACCCGGCTAACAACCCTCAGGGCGGCGCCGACCGAAGCGGACCGACGGCGATGCTGAACTCCCTGTCACGCTTCAAAGCCCGCTACCACGGGGGATCAGTCCAGAACATCAAGTTCACTCCGACCATGTTCAACCGGCAGCGACCGAAGGTCAAGAGCCTCTTCGAGACTTACTTCGACAAGGGCGGCTGCCAGTTGATGGTCACCGTCGTGGATGCCGGAGTTCTCGAGGACGCTCAACTTCACCCCGAGGCGTACCCCAACTTGATCGTCAGGGTCAGTGGCTTCAGCGCGATCTTTGTGAATCTTGACAAAGACGTCCAAGACGAGGTCATCAGTCGTGAGCTGTATGGGCGCTAGAACGACCAAGTGTGTCGGAGGTCAATTCGATCAAAACAAGATCGAATGCAATTGCTGTCGGACGTGCGGGATCCCCGTCGCCACGAACTGTCGAATGTCGGAAGGAGGAAGATGTCTGTAAACCGGCAGGTCGCAACCGGTGTTGAGCACAAGGGGATCGTCTTTGATATCCAGCGATTCTCGCTACACGATGGTCCAGGCATACGCACCTGTGTGTTCCTCAAGGGGTGTCCAATGCGATGCGCGTGGTGTTCTAACCCCGAGTCGCAGGCGCGGGAACCAGAGGACATGTGGAGCCGACGAAGTGGACGATCGATCACAGCTGGCTCGTCGATGACGGTCGACGAAGTCATGGCATTGGTGGAGCGCGACCGTGCGTATTATGAGCACTCCGGTGGTGGTATGACCCTCTCAGGAGGCGAGTTCATGCTTCAGCCTGAGTTTTCGGGTGCACTGATCGACGCTGCGCACGAACGTGGAATATCTGTCGTTGGCGAGACCTCGGGTCTGGCTCAAACTAGTCACTTCATCGACCTGGTCGATCGGCTGGACTACGTGATGATGGACCTCAAACATCACGATGCGACAAGCCACTTCGAAGCGACAGGCGCACGCCAGCCGCTGATCATGCGAAATGCCGCCTACCTGGCCAACAGCCGCACTCAGCACATCTTTAGGATCCCAGTAATTCCCGGCGTGAACGACAGTCTGAGTGACGCCGACGCCTTTGCACGCCTGCTCAAGGAGTATGGAATTCCCGAGGTTGAGTTGGTGCTGTTCCACCAGTACGGAAAAGGAAAGTACGCGGATCTCAATCGTCAATACTCTTTCGACCATGCCAAGTCGCTCACTTCCAGCGACGTGGCGAAGTTCAGAGACCGGCTGGAACTCGCCGGCATTAAGACTTCGGTCAACGACTGATGGTGGGGACCATGCGATTTGGAATCATCGGAACGGGTTCGATCAGTGACTGGTTTGTCGCCGCGTGCCGGCGGGCAGGTGGCGCGCCCGTCGGGGTGTACTCACGCGGGTTTGATCGAGGTCAAGACTTCGCTACCCGCCATGGCTTGTCACTCGTCGCCGCCACGATGGAGGATCTCGCAGGCTCCGACCAAATCGATGCCGTCTACGTCGCGAGTCCTATTGGGTCGCATTATGAACACGTGCTGGCCGCCCTTGCGGCTGGCAAGCACGTGCTGTGTGAGAAGACTCTCGCAACGTCGCCCGAAGCGGTTCGCGCTTTGTTTGACGTGGCCGCATCCCGAGAGCGAGTACTTCTTGAAGCTGTACGGCCAGTACACGACCCCGCCTACGAAGTGATTGCCAAATCACTCGCGAGGCTCGGGATGTTGCGACATGCCCACTTCGAGAAGTGCCAATACTCTTCCCGCTACTCCGCGTTCTTGCAAGGCGCGACGCCTAACCCTTTCGATCCCGCAAGCGGCAATTCGGCGCTCAGGGACCTCGGGGTCTACTGCCTCCATCCCAGTCTCACACTCTTCGGGGCACCGGAGAGTTTCTCGGTAGTCGGCTACCACCTCTCGAACGGATTCGGGGCCGGCGGGACATTGCTACTTGACTACGGGACCTTGAAGGTGACATGCGCCTACTCGAAGGTCACCAACTCGGTTGCTCCGAGCGTCATTTACGGCGAGACCGGATCACTGTCCATCGACTCGATCGCCGAGCCCGGCGTGGTGATATTCACAGGGTTAGATGGGCAGTCCGAAATCATCTCTTCGGTTTCTCAGCCCAAAGTCGCCGGTGACACCCTTCATTACCCCATCGAGACGTTTTTACGACTGTGCGAGTCGGGCGCCGTTGACCACCCGTTCCGCGCTCAATCCGTGATGGCTGAGGAGATTATGAGTAGAGGTCTGGAGTCCGTCCCCGGTTCAGTTGCCCCAATTTGGCACCTGATGTCGGATGTGGCGGAACGGAAGTCATGATCGGCGAACGAGCGGTCGGAGCCGTGCTGCGCCCGGATGAGGAACGATTTATTGGTGTTGATGTGGGCGGCACGTCCATCAAGTGGTCGGTGCTGCGAGCCGGTGGGGTTGAGGCTAGCGGCTCGGTGGAGACACCACGAACCGACAACCACGCCGTCGTCAACACCATAGTCGACTTGGTCGATTCGCAGGAGGGCGTCGTTGGCGTGGGAGTTGCCGTTCCTGGAACGGTGGACCCAGTTCGCGGGCGCACGATTCTGATTCCGAACCTTCCAGGCGATTGGAACAACTTTGAACTTGTCCGGGAACTGACGCATTTATGCGGGCTCCCGGTCGCGTGCCTTAACGACGCGCGCGCTTTTGCCTGGGCCGAGCACTCCAGCGGTTCGGCTCAGGGTGTTTCAAACGCGCTGTTCATCACGTTGGGCACAGGGGTCGGTGGGGCCATCGCGTTTCGGGACGAAATTCTCTTCGGCAAACTGGACTCGGTCGGGGAGATGGGTCACGTTCCTCTCGATTCCCGTGGGGAACTGTGTGCGTGCGGCGGACGCGGTTGCTTAGAGACCGTGGCGTCCGGGACAGCAATCGTCAGCCGACTCTCTCGTACGGTCGTCCTCGACCAGTCCCCGATTCTTCGCGAACTCACGCAACACGGAGCAGCGCCACTTACGGCTCAGATTGCCGCTGAGGCCGCGCGCCTCGGGGACCCGTGGGCCATGGAAGCGTTTGACCGCGCGGGCGACGCCTTGGGGCAGGCTGCCAGCATGATCGGACTTCTTCTCCAGCTCGAAGTTGTGGTCATCGGCGGCGGGCTCCGGCCCGCGACGGACCTCTTTCTCCCCCAGGTTCAGCAGGCGCTCGACGCGAGAACGTCTCTCACCGGCCGGATCGAAGCACGCGGCGCGCGCTACGGGACAGAAGCAGGTTCGATCGGAGCCGCGAACTTTGCGGCCGAGCACGCTATCTCCACACCCACGGAAACCCCCAAGGAAAGGACCCTCCCATGAAGGCCTGGATTGATGAAGCACGTAAAGTTCTTGACCGGATCGAGTCGACGCAGGTCGAGGCGATCGAGTCCGCAGCATTGATTGCGGCTGAGGCCATCGGGAACGGCGGCGTCGTGCACACGTTTGGCACCGGCCACTCCAGGATCCCTGTCGAGGAGATGTTCCCTCGCTACGGGTCGTTCCCCGGATGGCACCCGCTCGTCGAGCAGTCGATGACCTTTCACACCGAGATTGCCGGCTCGAACGGGCAACGTCAGGCGATGTTCATCGAACGGGTCTCGGGACTTGCCGAAATGATTCTGGCCAACTTCGAACTGAGACCGACCGACGCAATTCTGATGTTCAGTGCGACCGGACGCAACGCCGTCCCCGTGGAGACAGCAATGATTGCGAAGAAGGCTGGGCTGAAAGTCATCGCCGTGACGTCGCTATTGGATTCCCGCAGCGTCCCGCCCACGCACGCGTCCGGCACTGTCCTCGCCGACCATGCGGACGTAGTGATCGACACTTGCACGCCGCTCGGCGATGCAGTCGTGGACGTCACCGGCTGGGAAAACAAGGTCGGGCCAGTCAGCAGCATCGCCAACGTCACCATCGTCAACATGTTGAAGGTCGCCACCGCACACAAGCTCGCGGACCGGGGAATCGAACTGCCGGTCCTGACGGGCCCACAGGTAGTCGGTCAGGAAAGGTCGAGCGAGCTGTTCGAGGCCGCCTACCTCGATCACGCCCGCCGCAAGGCCGCCGTCTTGCGTGTCAGCACCCCGCAACAGCACTGATGCTCGGAACGGCTTGGGTGGTCGGCGCCCACGGCGGCATAGGCAGCGCGTGCGTCGAAGGCCTCGCCTCAGACGGCTTCTCCGTTCAAGCCTCGGATCGACCCGATGAGGACATCACGCTGCCGGGGACAGCGGAAACGGTTGCCGCAAGGCTCGCTGCCGCAGGTCCCCTGACAGCCGCCGTGCACGCGATCGGCATGAGCGGTAGGCGCCTGGGCGACGGGCCGCCCTCGGTCTGTGAGGATTCGGCCTGGGACGAGATACTACGTGTCGACCTGACGTCAGCGTTCTACTTCGCCCGGGCATGCCTGAGACACTGCGTTCCCGGCGCATCGGTCGTCTTCATTGGATCTGCGTTATCGCGGGGACTCGACGAGGACTTCCTCACGGTTGCGTACCGCGTCGCCAAGGCGGGACTCGTTCCTTTGCTCGAGGCGGCGGCGTTTGAGGGGGCCCGAAAGGGGATTCGCTTCAACGTCGTCGCTCCGGGTCTTGTGGACACGCCCATGGCGGCGCGAGCTCTCGGAGACGACGCGATCATCGCACGCTTCCCCGAGCTCATGCCATTGACGAAAGGCCCGGCCTCCCCTGCCGACGTGGCGGCAGCGGTGCGCTGGCTCGTAAGCGACAACGCAACACAAACCACCGGCGCTGTCCTGCCGGTCGATGGCGGCTGGCTGCTCCAGTGAGAGGCGTCCGAGCCGCCGAGAAGGAGATCGACATGTCTACTGACACTTTCAGTTCCGATTCGTTCATCGAACCCCCGGAGGCGCCTACAAGCGTGCTGCGATTGTCCTCCGCAGACGCCGAAAAGTACCCCCTTCTCTGGGAGTCGGACGTGGCGGTCATCGGTGGCGGCTCGGCCGGCTGCACCGCGGCGGTTGCCTCAGCCCGTCGGGGCGCGAGCACCGTCTTAGTGGAGAGCGGCGGCTTCTTCGGCGGTACGGCCGCGGCCGTCCTGGACACGATGTACGGCTTCTTCCCCGCTGGCAGCGACGAACGCATTGTCGGCGGCGTGGGATGGGAAGTCGCGAACCGGCTCCTCACATCAGGCCAGGCGATGCTTCGCGGCAACACCTACGGCGCTGGCACTGGTGTGACCTATGAGCCGGAGGCGCTCAAGTTTGAGTGGGACCGGTTGATCGTGGAAAGCGGCGTTCAGCCACTGCTCCACTCCAGGATGGCTGCCGTCGTCGTGGACGGCGACTCTGTGAGGGGCGTCCTCGTGCTCACTCGGAGAGGCTTGTTCCAGATCCGCGCGAAGTGCGTGATTGACGCGACCGGTGACGCTAACGTCGCCTGGGCCGCGGGTTGCGCGCTTGAGGTGCCCAGCGCGAAGCGTCGCGTG
>JBBRWX010000068.1:0-13204 GCA_038248935.1 Actinomycetales bacterium | reverse complement strand
TTAATTAGGATTTTCCTATGACAAATCTTCAGGGTGCGGTTGTTTTGGTAGTCGGTGCGACCGGCGGGCTCGGCTTGCGGATCGCCGCTCAGCTTGAGAAGAACGGCGCCATCGTTGCTCGGTCGTCAAAGTCCGCTGGGCACGATTTGCGCTCACCCTCTGTGGTTCGGGAGGTGCTCGATGCCACGTTTGCGCAGCACGGACGTCTCGACGGGCTAGTGGTCGCGTCGGGGGTCGTCGCCTTCGGCGCGGCATCAGACCTTGACCCCGCCACGGTGGACGAACTATTTGCGGTGAACACGACGAGCGCGATCCAGCTCATTGCCCAGAGCGAGCCGTACCTTGCGGCCTCGGCACGAGATGGCAGAGATCCCTTCGTTGTCACTCTGAGTGGCGTTGTCGCTGAGGCACCCGTTGCGGGTGTGGCAGCATACTCGGCGTCGAAAGCGGCGCTCGCCGCCTTCGTTGTCGCAGCGGCGCGCGAGTATCGTCGCGCGGGAATCCGAATCGTGGATGCTCGCCCAGGCCACACTGGCACCACGCTGTCCGAGCACCCGATCGCCGGGTCAGCGCCGCGATTCGCAGCGGCGCTGGATCCAGACCTCGTGGCAGCGCGGATCATCACCGCGATTGTTGATGGCGAGAAGGATCTGCCCAGTACTGCCTTCTAGGCGCGGCCAGGATGCTGAGACTGCCCCTTTCGCGCTAAAGAGCCGGATGGGTTCTGGCGTGGGTTCATTGGTGACTGCCGGGGCTTCGATTCCACCTTGCTCTCGCTCGGCAGCGACCTCAAGCGTCAGACGTTCCTTGACTGCCGCTTGGGCGTCAGCCAAGTTGCCGGAGCCGATCGATGTGTCTGCCGAGTTCAGATCGACCGCAGACACCGCCTCGCAGCGGTGAGTCGACGTGGGGACGTCGCTTGCCGATCCTTCGGGACGCTATTACTTGCAGTAATGGCAAGTAAATGTTAAGTTGCATTTATGGAAAGCAAAGTCTCGCTACGTGAACTGAACTTGGCGGCAGCACGTCCTTTCATCGAATACCCGCCCACACCGTGGTGGTATCCGGGCTTGATCGGCGGCTACTTCGCGGCGATCGCGGTCGCACTTTTCCAGGGTGCTGATGGCCACATCGTGGCGGAGTTAAGTGTCTTCGCGGGCGCGGCCCTCACGCTTGGCGTTTTCTTCCGTTGGTACCGCGCGCGATGGGGGACGTGGCCGCAGATGAGCGAAGCTCCAGCCGAGATCCGGCGGGCGTACCGACTTGCCTTCGCAGGCGCCTCGGTGGCGTTACTCCTCACCGTGGTCGTCGCACTTCTCAGCCCACCCCTCGCCGCCGTCGCCGTGACGTTCGTCGTATTCACCACGTCGGTCTGGGCATACGAACGCCGGGTCTATCCGGCCGCGTGTGCGGCGGTGCGGTCGAGGTTGGCGTGACCACCCCCGCAGATCTGGACGGCACGATCCACTCACCGAAGCGACTCGCGGCGATGGCCATCCTTGCGTCAAGTACGACCACGGACTTCTCGTTTCTGCGTGAGCAATTGAAACTGGCCGATGCCGATCTTTCCAAGCAGATGGGTGCCCTACGGGAGGCTGGGTACGTCGAGACCAAGAAGATCGGACATGGCCGCACCGGTCAGACGCGCTTCACGATCACGAGTGAAGGACGAGCCGCATATCTGGCCTATCGTCGGCACCTCCTCGACCTGCTGGGGGAGTGACGCTCTGCCGCTTTCAGGCGATGGGTGCTGTGAACCGGCTAGGGTGAGCCAGCACCGAGAGTCCCCGCATCTATCGGAAAGTGAGCCATGGCCGACACGCTACCGCTCTGCCCCAACTGCTCCAGTGACCTCGCCTATGAGATGGGCGCGCTCTTGGTGTGCCCGATGTGCGCGCACGAGTGGTCGCCTAGCGAGGCCGATGTCGGCGCCGATGCTGAGGCCGACGCGTCCGTCGTGAAGGACGCTTTTGGCACGCTACTAGCCGACGGCGATACCGTGAGCATTATCAAGGACCTCAAGGTCAAGGGCTTCCCCCAGTCGATCAAGGTGGGCATGAAGGTGCGGGGCATCCGTCTTGTCGATGGTTTCGACGGACACAACATCGACTGCAAGGTCGATGGCTTTGGTCAGATGCAGTTGAAGTCGAGCCTCGTGAAAAAGGTCTAGCCTGCGTCGGCCGCATCTTGGCTCGCCGGCCCGGTTGCCTCCGGCCACTCGAGCGCGAACGTGCTTTCGTGAACGCGCGGGGTGTGGTCGATGGGGTCGGTGAAGCCGAGGCGTCGGGCAATGAGCTGTAGGGGTGACGAGAAGTCGTCCGTGGGCACGTTCATGACCGTGGGGTAGAGCGAGTCGCCCAGGATGGGCAGCCCCAGCGAGGCCATGTGCACGCGCAGCTGGTGCGTCTTCCCCGTGACCGGTGACAGCCGGTAGTGCGCGTATGCGCCCCTCACCTCAACGATCTCCACGAACGTCTCCGTGTTGGGTTCCCCCGGCACCAGCTCCGCCTGCAGGCTGTCTCGCCTCTTCTCGAGGCGGCCGGTGACGCGGCGCGGGAACTCGAGTTCTGGGTCGAAGGGCGCCAAGGCCTCGTATGTTTTCCGGGCGCCGCGTGACTGGAACACTCCTGCGTACGCGCCGCGATGTTTCCGAAGCGCGGTGAACACGAGCACGCCCGCGGTGAGGCGGTCAAGGCGGTGGGCAGGCGCGAGCTCGGGCAGGTCGAGGGCGAGCCGCATCTTGACCAGCGCCGACTCCTGGACGTGCGCCCCGCGCGGGGTGGTGGCAACGAAGTGGGGCTTGTCGACCACCACAAAGCGGTCGTTCACCTCCAGCACCTTGATGGGGAAGGGCACCGGCGTCTCGGGTGCGAGTGCGCGGTGGAACCACACGAAGCTGTGAGGTCTGAAGGCCTCGTCCCCTCGCCAAGGGCAGCCGGTCTCGTCCACGAACTCGCCCGCATCCAGCATGTCCGCGACCATCGCCTTGGCCGGCAAGCGATCCATGAGGAAGTCGCGCATCGTCGCCCACCGGATGGGGTCCTCCTCGGCGGGGCCCGGCGTGCGCACCCATGCGGCGTCGAGCCCGTGTCGTTGAGGGAGTGGGGAGCGGGGAGGCATCACGCCACCCACGTGCTCTGGGAGGAGGTCACGGCCCGCCGCGCCAATGATCGATCCGGTGGTGGTCGGGGACGAAGCCATGGTTGACGCCCCATAGGACCGCCTGCGTCCGGCTCTCGGCCCCGATCTTTCGGTAGACCAAGCGGATGTAGGACTTGACGGTGTTGGGACTGAGGTAGGTCTGCGCCGCGACGTCCGCATTGCTCAGTCCCTGAGTGATGAGAGCCAGAACCTCGGACTCGCGCGCGGTGAGCCCCTCACCCCGCCCGGGCCAGTCCAGGCCGCTCGTGGGGCCAACGCGGCCTGGCACCTCGCTGACCACAAACTCACCGGCGTGCACCCTCTCGAGCGCCGCAACCAGTTCGCTCGCAGGCAGCGCCTTGGAGAGGTAGCCGCGCACGCCTAGCTCGCGAGCGCTGGCGATGAGGTCGGGATGGAAGTTCCAAGTGAAGACCACCACGCGACCGTTGGTCGGGTTGCGGACCAACTTGCCGATCTCTTGGTTGTCGGCTTCTGGTTGCGCGAACGAGTCGTAAAGCACGATGTCGACGACGTCGCGGACAGGCGTGTTAGCGTCGATCTCGGCGATCACCACGCGGTCTCGGTATTGGTCGATGATCGTCGCGACGCCAAGCAGCACCACGTCGTAGTCATCGACGAGGGCGACCCTGATGGGCCTCGTGGGGTCAGGCATATCTCGACCATAACCCTCCTTAGGGGTGTACCGACACCACCCTAGGGGTGGTTCAGTGGGATCGAAATATCCGCTCCTGGAAAGGCAACCATCATGTTGGGACTCATCGTCACGATCGTCATTGTCGGGCTCATCGCGGGGCTGCTCGCACGCGCCATCGTGCCCGGTCGGCAGAACCTCTCGATCGGCATGACCATCGTCGTCGGCATCATCGGTTCGTTTGTCGGGGGATTCCTCGGCTACCTGCTGTTCGGAAAGGACGCGGCCGAAGGCTTCTTGCAGCCCTCGGGGATCATCGGCTCGATCATCGGAGCCATCATCGTGCTGTTGATCTGGACCCGCGCAGGCGGACGCCGCTCGACAACTCGTTGATCTAGCGCGCTAGCAGGCCCGGTCTCCCACGAGGGAAAGACCGGGCCTGCTTTGCGCTCTCGCGGCCCAAGGAAATCGGCTGCGTTTGGTGGCTTCACAATGTAGGCATGGCGCGGATGGTTCTCATGTGTGGCTTGGCGGGAGCGGGCAAGTCTACTTACGCGCGCGGTCTTGAGGACGACGGGTTCATCAGGCTCTCCATCGACAACGAGGCGTGGCGCGATGGCTACACCAAGCACCCGCTCCCTGTGGAGGTGACGGTGCCAATCGTCTCTCGCCAGCGCGAGGAACTCATCGCCTCATTGAATTTTGGTCAAGACGTTGTCGTCGACTACTCATTCCATGCTAGGTCGACGCGGGATGAGTACCGCGCCATCGCGCGCGCGTGCGGAGCCTCCGCAGAGGTCGTGTGTTTCGACGTGCCAAGGGCAGAGCTGCTCCGTCGGTTGGCCGTGCGCAGTGCGGCAGGCGCAGGGGCGGATTCCGTGGACGTGCCTGCCGAGTTGCTCGACGCGTACATCGACGGCTTTGAGTGGCCGCAATCGGACGAGGTTGACGTCATCGTTCGCTGAGGTGAAGCGGTACTGAGCCGGCATCCCCGCCGATCGACGGCCGCGAACACCTGATGCAAGGACGACGACGTCTCAAAATTCCGCCTTCTCGCTTAGCGGACTAACCCCCACGCCGAAGAATCGACGGTGCGAACCAATTGTGGCCGCGACACGCCGACGACGCTGTGCCGTCAACGCTGTGCCGTCAACGCGGAGCGCTTGCGTGTCGCCGCGGGATTGGTTCGGAGCGTCGCGTGGGCTGCCGCGCCATCCCACCCCGCCATCCCAAAGCGGGCAAAGCGGGCCTAGCCAACGGCGCGCTTGACCAGCTTCGCAATCTGAGCCGCCACGTCATCGTCGATTGACGTGAGCGCAAACGACGTCGGCCAGAAAGCGCCATCGTCCAGTGCCGCGGTGTCCTGGAACCCGAGCGTCGCGTAGCGCGCCTTGAACTTGCCCGCGTCCTGGAAGAACACGACCGCCTTGCCGTCCTTCGCGTACGCGGGCATTCCGTACCAGGTCTTGACCTCGAGCTCGGGCGCCGCGGTGGTGACGATCTCGTGGACGCGCTCGGCGAGTGCCCTGTCAGCGGGGGCCATTGCCGCGATCTTGTCGAGGCACACCTGGGCGTCGGCCTCCTTGCTCGCGGCCGCCTTAGAGCGCTTGGCCTCGGCCGCGTGCTCCTTCATGGCCGCCTTCTCTTCCGCGGACCAGGTCTCGTTGTTCTTGCTCGTCATGGGGGGACACCTCTCGTCGTGCTGGATGTTCTCACGGTACCCACAACTGCGCGCAAAGGGGCTTGTCCATTGCCGCCCGATGCGCGCGCCGCACCCCGGCCGGCGTTAGCCTGGTCTCCCCGCGGTGAGTGACCGCGCACCTTCCTAGGGAGAACCTCATGGGCACCGAGCGCCGTCTCGTCAGTTCCGGATCGCCGTTCGAGCAGACCATTGGGTATTCGCGCGCAGTGGTGGAGGGGCCCTTTGTGTGGGTGTCGGGCACCACAGGCTACGACTACAGCGCGATGACGATTTCCGATGACGTGGCCCAGCAGGCTGACCAGGCCCTCGCGACCATCGCGAAGTCGCTCGACTCCGTCGGCTTCTCCATCGAGGACGTGGTGCGCGTGCGCTACCTGCTGACCGACCGAGCGGACGCAGAACTCTGCTACCCCGTCTTTGGCCGTTGGTTCGCGCACATCCGCCCCGCCGCGACGATGGAGGTGGTTGGCTTGCTCGACGACGCCATGAAGATCGAGATCGAGGTCACCGCCTACAAGCCCGCTTAGTTGGGCTGTTCGTCGTCCGCCGACTGGCGCGCGCGGTAGGCCGCCGTCGCCTCGCGGTTGGTGCACGCGACCGAGCAGTACTTGCGCGAGCGATTGCGGGATCGGTCGAACACGACGCCCTCGCAGCCCTCGCTTGCACAGGTCGCCAAGCGGCTGAGCTCGTCCATACGGATCACGTCGATCATCGCCATGGCAGTCTCCACCTCAATGCGCTCGGCCAGCGGGCGGTCGTCGCTGGTCGCGTGAATGTGCCAGTCGGCATCGCCGTGACGCACCAAGCGGGGGACAGCGCGTGCCTGTGCAAGGATCGAGTTCACCATGGGGACGGCCGCGTCGCGTTCCGCGGTGAGGAGCTTGCGCAGGCGAGGGCGCGCCTCGCGCAGCGGCGCGACGTCGCTCGCGGTGGGTCGGCTGCCCGAGTATCCGAACTGATCGAAGAACTCGATCACCTCATCGAGGGTAGTCAAAGTGTCGGGCTCTTGGCGCGAATTCACCAGCCACGCTGCGGCGTCGAGCGCCTCGGCGGTGTCATGAGTGAAAGGCATTTTGACACATTACCATCACGGCGCTATTGTCATGTGCCATGACCGCATTGACTCCTGACGCGCCGCGCTCGGCGATTGCCAGAGGAATCCCCCTGGCACTCATCGCTTGCGCTTCGTTTGGGTTGTCAGGCTCGCTCGCTCGCGGCCTCATGGACATCGGCTGGACGGCGGGTGCGGCGACGATCGTCCGCGTCACTGTGGCCGCCATCTTCATGATCGTTCCAGGCATTCTGTCGATGCGAGGGCGCTGGCACCTGCTCCGCAAGGGGGCGGCAGTCATCGTCGTCTACGGCGTGCTCGCCGTCGCCGCAGCCCAGTTGTTCTATTTCCTCGCCGTGGCGAGGCTCGATGTTGGAGTTGCGCTGCTTGTCGAGTACACAGCGCCGATCGCCGTCGTGTTGTGGCTGTGGGCCCGCCACGGCAACCGGCCCACGCGAGTGACGGTGATCGGCGCGGCAATCGCCGCCGTCGGGCTCGTGTTACTGCTCGACATCATCGGAGGCCAGCCGATCGACTTGGTGGGCGTTGCGTGGGCGCTTGGCGCCATGGTGGGCGCCGCCGCGTACTTCGTGATGGGTGCCGACGAGTCGAACGGCCTGCCGCCCATCGCGCTCGCCGCTGGGGGAGTGGCCGTCGCCGCAGTCGTACTCATCACCGCGGCCCTGACGGGAATGCTCCCGTTCGCTATGACAACTGGCGACGTCGCGTTCCAGGGCGTCGACGTGCCGTGGTGGGTCGTCGCGCTTGCGCTTGGCGTGGTGACCGCGGGCCTCTCATACGTGGCTGGCATTGCGGCAACCCGCGCGCTTGGTGCGCGCCTCGCCTCGTTCGTCTCGCTCGTTGAGGTCATCGCCGCCGCGACGTTTGCCTGGCTGTTGTTGGGCCAGACGCCGCTTCCGATTCAGATGGCAGGCGCAGCGCTCGTGCTCGCAGGTGTCATCGTGGTCAAGGTGGGCGAGCCCGCCGTCGCAATTGCCGCGCTTGACACGATGATGGTCCCGCTGGAGGACGTGCAGTTGGACGTCGACTCCGAGTTGGCCAAGTTGGAGGAGCTGGCTGAGGCGACGAGCGAAGAGCGCGGCGTCGCGGTTGAGCCCGCATTCATGGCCGAGCGTGCCGTCCTCACCGAACGCACCGTCCTCACCGAACGTACAGGCGTCCCCGAGCCCGCGGTCGTCACTGCGCGGTAGCCTCGCCCCATGAGCACACCCGGCACCTCCTTCGGAAAGGCCGCTGGGGCCTACGAACAGGGCAGGCCCGGATACCCTCCCGAAGTGGTGGAGTGGGTTCTTGGCCACGCTCCGTTGCGGGTCCTGGACGCAGGAGCGGGCACGGGCAAGCTGACAGCGGAGGTGGTCCGGCAGGGCCACGAGGTCATCGCGCTCGATCCAGACGCCGCGATGCTCGAGGCGCTGTCGCACGCCGTGCCTGGCGTCGAGACGCGCGTTGGCACTGCGGAGGCGACAGGTCTGCTCTCGTCAAGCGTCGACGCTGTGGTCTTCGGTCAGGCGTGGCACTGGGTGGACGTGGCGTCGGCATCGGTCGAGATGGCGCGCATCCTGCGCCCTGGCGGTGTTCTGGGGCTCTTGTGGAACATCAGGGACGAGGCGGTGCCTTGGGTGGCGCGGCTCACTCGCGTGATGCACGGTTCCGAGGCCGAGAGGCTTTTGAACGGCGAGGGGCCGCAGGTAGGGGTGCCATTTGGCGCCCTTGAGCGCCATTCGCTGCGCTGGTCGGCGTCGATGACGGCCGATGGCCTCGCAGCGATGGCGCGGTCCCGTAGCTACTACATCGAGGGAACTCAGGAGCACAAGGCAAGGGTGGATGAGGGCCTTGCCAGGCTCATCTCGGACCTTCCCGAGTTCGCCCAGACGGGAAAAATCGATTTGCCGTACGTGACGCGCGCCTATCGCGTGCGGCGCCCGTTTGCCGCAACCTAGCCGACCACGAGCAGGCCATTCGCGATCCGGGCGGGCGTTGCCTCACGGACCCACGCGGGGTCGATGGGGCCGTAGATGTGAGGGAACATGTCCCCGTCGCCGCCGTCCTCGAACACAAGCTCGGTGCCCGATGCCCGGACGGCTTCCGCGCTGATCGCGAGCAACCGCAGCGGAACGGTGACGTCGGAGTAGAACGCCGCTGCGACGCCGGCGACCTGGTCGGGAGTGGAGCAATGGATGAAGCCGACTTCGTCAAGCGTGAGGCCCCTGGTCGAGACGCGATAGGTACCCGCGGCGACGGCCGCCGTCCAGTCGGATTCGAGCGCCAGGTGGAGAATCGTCATGAGAACACGGTAGTGCGCCACGCGCAAAAGGGGCCCGCCATCGTCTCGACGGCGAATCCCTTCTTTGCGAATCCTTGCGAATGCCCGCGTTCTAGTCCGTCGCAGACGCGTTGCGCAGCGCCTTCGATGCGTCGTGGACGAGGTCGAGTTGATCCACGATCGCGGAGATGTCGTGAGTGGTCGCCTCGGCGGTCTGCGCCACGTCGTTGACCGAACGGCTGATCTCATTGGTGGTCGCGCTTTGCTCCTCGACTGCTCCGGCGATCGAGGTCTGCGCGTCCGAGATTTGGTGAATGAGGTCCGTGATCGCCGTCAGGGCGGTGGTGACGTGAGAACTGTCCTCCTGGAGCGTGCCGATCATCTGAGTGATGCGTTGGGTCGCATCGGCGGTCTCGCGAGCGAGTTCCTTCACCTCGGACGCCACCACGGCGAATCCCTTGCCTGCCTCACCAGCGCGGGCCGCCTCGATCGTGGCGTTGAGCGCCAGTAGGTTGGTTTGCTCTGCGATGGAGGTGATGAGCTTGACGACCACACCGATCTCTTGGCTCGACAGGTCAAGCTGGGCGACGCGGTCCGATGCTGTGCTCGCGGCGGTCACGGCCTCGCGCGCGACAGTGACGGCCTGGGTAGCCGAGTTTGCGATTTCCTGGACCGAGGCGCTCATTTCCTCGACGGCCGCGGCCGCCGTCTGAGCGCCTTCGGACGTGTCAGACGCCTGGAGAGTCAACTGGGTAGTGAGTGTCTCGAGCGAATCACCCAGAGCCAACAGCCGGGTCGAGGTTGCCGAGGAGGTCTCGCGCATGGCCGCAGCGCTCGAATCGTTGTCCCACGTCACGCACACGCCGAGCACGTTGCCGCGCTCGTCGGCGAACGCGTCGGCCACAGAGTTGAGCGTCACGCCGCCGAACTTGAGGGTGCTCGTCCTCGGGTATCCGGTTGTTTCCGATGCGAACGCGCCGGGCTGGTGGAAGGCAGTCAGGGGGGAGCCGATGAGGTTTGCGGCGTCAACACCAAACGCGACACGCGTGTGTTCCTCGATCTCTCGCATCTTGGCAAAAGCGAGCTTGTTCGCGAAGACGATGGTGCCCGCCGCATCGGTCACAAACACACACGTAGGCAGGGACTCGAGAATCGCTGTCGTCGAGGATGCGTGGGACAAGAGCGAGTGCTGGGATGAGTCGGTGCGGCGACGCAGTGGCGCGAGTAGTGCCATGACAGACCTTTCTGACGGAACGTTCGTGCCTCCCATCGGCCCCAAGACGTGGGGATAAAGGATTTGAGTGCGCGCGCTGGCACAAAGTCGTTGCATTTTGACGGCAACGACTCGACCTTTACCTGCCCCATCGTGATCGACGCAACAGCGGTGGGTGCCGTCGCTGCCCCCGCATTCGCCGATGCCGATGCCGATGTCGTCTCCGTCGATGACCCTCAGGCGCGCTACGACGCCCGCCGCAAAGGGTGGCAGGCCTCAGCAGACGTCCGGGGACGGCTTAGCGTCGTAGAATGATAGGTGGTCCCGCTTCGGGCCCGCGCCCCAACTTGAAACGAGTTCTTCGCATGCCCCTGCGCTCTGACCTGCGCAACGTCGCAATTGTCGCCCACGTTGACCACGGCAAGACCACCCTCGTCGACGCCATGCTGGTGCAGGGCGGCGCGTACGGCGAGCACGCCCATGTGACAGAT
The DNA here is from genome assembly GCA_038248935.1 of Actinomycetales bacterium. Taxonomy (GTDB): domain Bacteria; phylum Actinomycetota; class Actinomycetes; order Actinomycetales; family Demequinaceae; genus Demequina. The sequence continues at coordinate 2,670 of JBBRWX010000068.1, read as the reverse complement.
CGTGCCATGGATTCGGGTGACCTTGAACGCGAAAAGGGCATCACGATTCTCGCAAAGAACACCGCGATCCGCTACACGGGCGCGGCCTCGATCCCCGGCGGCGTCACCATCAACGTCATCGACACCCCCGGCCACGCCGACTTCGGCGGCGAGGTCGAACGCGGACTCTCCATGGTCGACGGCGTCGTCCTCCTCGTCGACGCGTCGGAGGGCCCCCTGCCCCAGACGCGATTCGTGCTACGCAAGGCGCTCGCCGCGCACCTGCCCGTCATCATCGTCGTCAACAAGGTGGACCGGCCCGACTCGCGCATCGCCGCAGTCGTCGAAGAGACACACGACCTGCTCCTTTCGCTCGCCTCCGACCTGCACGACGAGGTTCCCGACCTTGACATCGATTCGCTGCTTGAGGTGCCCGTCGTGTACGCGTCGGCAAAAGCGGGAATCGCGTCGCTCGTCGAGCCAGCCGACGGCACGATGCCAGAGGGAACGAATCTCGAGCCGCTCTTCAAGGTCATCATGGAGCGCGTCCCTGCGCCGTCTTACGAAGAGGGCGCGCCGTTGCAGGCGCACGTGACCAACCTCGACGCCTCTCCGTTCTTGGGCCGTCTCGCGCTCCTGCGCGTGTTCAACGGCACGATTAAGAAGGGCCAGATGGTTGCGTGGGCACGCCACGACGGCACCCTGAAGACCGTCAAGATCACCGAGCTTCTCGAGACCAAGGGCCTCGACCGCGTTCCTGCGGAGAGTGCGGGCCCCGGCGACATCATCGCCGTCGCGGGTATCGAAGAAATCACGATCGGCGAGACCCTTACCGACGTCGACGACCCTAGGCCGCTCCCGTTGATCACAGTCGACGACCCGGCGATTTCGGTCACCATCGGCATCAACACGTCGCCGCTCGCCGGCCGGGTCAAGGGCGCCAAGGTCACCGCCCGCCAGGTCAAGGACAGGCTCGACAGGGAACTCGTCGGTAACGTCTCGCTCAAGGTAGTCGACACCGGCCGCCCCGACTCGTGGGAGGTTCAGGGGCGTGGCGAACTCGCGCTCGCGATCCTCGTCGAGCAGATGCGACGCGAGGGCTTCGAGCTCACTGTCGGCAAGCCGCAGGTGGTCACCAAACTCGTTGACGGCAAGTTGCACGAGCCCATGGAACACATGACGATCGACGTCCCCGAGGAGCACCTCGGCGTGATCACTCAACTTCTCGCGAGCCGCAAGGGCCGGATGGAAACGATGGCGAACCACGGCACCGGCTGGGTGCGCATGGAGTTCCTGGTTCCTGCCCGCGGGCTCATCGGCTTCCGGTCGACCTTCCTCACTGACACACGCGGCACCGGAATCGCCTCGTCGATCTCGCGCGGCTACGAGCCGTGGACCGGCCCGATCGAGTACCGAACCAACGGGTCACTTGTTGCCGACCGTTCTGGACCTGTGACGGGCAACGCCCTGATGGCTCTCCAGGACCGCGGCACGTTCTTTGTGAAGCCCACTGAGGACGTGTACGAGGGCATGGTCGTTGGCGAGAACAGTCGCACTGAGGACATGGACGTCAACATCACCAAGGAAAAGAAGCTCGACAATATTCGCTCGTCGACTTCCGAGACGCTTGAGCGCCTCGCCCCGGCCCGTCGGCTCACTCTCGAGGAATCCCTCGAGTTTGCTCGCGAGGACGAATGTGTCGAGGTGACGCCCGAGAACGTGCGCATTCGCAAGGTCATTCTCGATCAGACGGAGCGCGGTCGCGCGGCGTCACGTGCGAAGCGGCAGAACGCCTAGCGGAGGTTTCTGCGCGCTTCGCGGCGCGGCGTGGTGGATCGAGGTCGGCCGGGGTCGCCTATTCTTGACCCCATGCTGAAGAGGGCCATCTACGTGCTGGCGCTCGGGCTACTGGGGGCGCTCGTGGCCGCCATCGGCGCCGGGTCCCATCGGTCAACGGGGTACCTGGGCGTGGGACTAGCGCTGGCGTTGGTGGCTTGTGCGGGGATATTTGCCAAGGCGTGGCAGTCATGGTCCGGCTTTGTCGCGTTCGCCTCGCTGTGGGTGGGCGTCACGGTGTTCTTCGCCAGCAAGGGTCCTGGACAGTCGACGTTGGTCGCTGATGACCTCAAGGGCCACCTGTGGGTCTACGGGGCAGCGGTCGTGCTCTCCGCCGTGGCGGCGGTTCCTCGATTTGTGCTGGACGGTCGCAATGTCGCGGCGTAAGCGACTCGAATCCGCCGATGCCTCGGCCGCCGTTCAACGGCGGCTTTCGCGCGCGGGTTACAAGGCGACGGTGCGACGCTTCCCCGCACCCGCGCCCCGCGCGCCCCGGATCGCGCTCGAACGTGCGGCATTGCCGATGCCGCCCGTTCCGCGGCAGCGGGTGGATGCGCGCCGCCCTGACGCGATTGACCTTGCAGATATTGTGCGGCCGTTGGCCGACCCTGGTCCCGTGTTCACGCCGTCGATCACCGTGTCGGTTCCGCGCCCGCTGGAGCTTGCGCTCACGCTCCCGATAGACGACGCTTCGCCGGAGCCGGAGCCGGAGCCGGAGCCGGAGCCGGAGCCGGAGCCGGAGCCGGAGCCGGAGCCGGAGCCGGAGCCTGAGCCTGAGCCTGAGCCAGCACGGCAGACGGCTCCCCGACGCGCACGGGGCCGCCACCGCGCACTCGCCATTGTGGGCATTGTGCT
>JBBRWX010000067.1:0-13272 GCA_038248935.1 Actinomycetales bacterium | reverse complement strand
GATGCGTGCCGTGCTTGAACTTGCGGCGGCGGGAAAGATTCACACCGTTGTCGAGCGCTTCCCCATGCACGAGGCGGGTGTGGCGTTAGCCAAACTCGCAGCCGGGGAGTTGCGGTCGCGCGCGGTGCTGTTCAACGCCGAGATCTAGGGCTGGGGAGGCTCTCCTGGGCGTGGGCCCTGATGAGCGGCACGGGGAACTGGGCTGCCCGCATCGGCTCCATGTAGTTGTCCGTGATTCCGGCACTGAAGGAATCGAGGTCGAAGACCTTGAAGAGCGCTTCCCTGCCGAACTTCGAGCTATCCGCGACGAAGAACGCCTCAGTCGCCACTGACCTCATCGTTCTCTTGACCTCGAGTTCGTAACTCGACGTGTTGAAGATGCCCGCCTCCGTGACGGTGTCCGCACCGAAGACGGCGACGTCGACGCGCAGGTTTTCGAGTTGCTGGATCGAGGTCGGGCCCCACATCGTATATACATTCGGTAACAATTCTCCGCCGATGAAAACGAGGTGCGCGTTCTTCTTTTCGGCAATAGTGGCGCCGATGAGGAGGTCGTTTGTGACGACTGTGAGTTGGCGACCCTTGATGTTGCGCGCGACTTCGAGAGTCGTGGAACCACTGTCGAGTAGAACGGTCTGACCGTCCAAAATCCGATGGGCCATCGCCTTGCCGATGGCTTCCTTCTCGGGCCGATGCAGAGACTGTTTAAGGTCAAATGGGGCGTCCACCTGCCCTACGGGGAGAGCGCCTCCGTGGGTCCGCTGAACGAGGTCACGCTCCTCAAGTTCTGTGAGGTTGCGTCGTATTGTCGACTCGGTGACCTCGAAATGCGCCGCCAAGTCCGACACGGAAGTGAACCCTCGCTCAAGTAGCAACTCGACGATCTGCGCCTGTCGAGACATGGGGACCTCCCTCGGTCTGATGCACGAGTCTATCGCCTCGGATGCGCGATAACGCGCATCAGTAAGATAACAAATGCGCAACGAGCGCGCGGTTCCGATTGACAGCGGCGTGAACCCGGGCATATCGTCCTGGTACTGCCACTGCAGCTTCGGCGAAGGCGTAGAAGCGCAGGGTGCTCGATCACAAGGGAGTGAAACATGAAGCACAAGAGACTTTCCGGCGGACTACTGGTCAGCGCGATTGCCCTGACCCTCATCGGTTGTAGCTCAACCAAAGACCCAGCGACTACGACGTCAGCTGCCCCAGCAGCAACCACCGGCGCGGCCGGCGGAGGCGGCTCCTACGTCGTTGTCGTGAAGGCCACCGGTATCGGTTGGTTCGACCGCATGGAGGTCGGCGTCAAGGAATGGGGTGTCGAGAACGGTCTCGACGCTCGCGAAGAAGGCCCTGCAGAGGCCACGAACGAGGGCCAGGTATCCATCGTTCAGAACCTCATCGCACAGAAGCCTGTCGCCATCGGCATTGTTCCCAATGACCTTGCAGGCATGGAGGCCGTGGCGCAGCAGGCACGCGACGCGGGCATCATCGTTGTCGGCCACGAGGCCGCTGGGATGAAGAACCTTGACATTGACATCGAGGGCTTCGAGAACAGCGCCTACGGTGCACAGATCATGGAGAACCTTGGTCAGTGCACCGGCGGCACCGGCAAGTATGTTCAGTTTGTCGGCGCGCTGACGACCGGATCTCACATGGCGTGGGTAGGCGGTGCGCTCGACAAGCAGCTCGCCGACTTCCCGGACATGACCCTCGTTGAGGACCCGATCGAAACGGGTGAGAGCGAAGAGACCGCCTATAACAAGGCAAAGGAAATCCTCGCCAAGTACCCCGATATCGCGGCATTTGAGGGTTCGGCGGGTACCGACGTCGTAGGCATCGCGCGTGCAGTCGAGGAGGCCGGTAAGGCTGACTCGACCTGTGTGATGGGCACCTCGATTCCGTCCGTTGCCGGTAGCTACCTCGAAAGCGGAGCGATCGACAAGATCTTCTTCTGGGACCCTGCCATGGCCGGCAAGGCGCAGTTGCAGATCGGCAAGATCCTCTCCGAGGGCGGAAAGATTGAAACGGGAACTAACCTCGGTATCCCCGGATACGAGTCCCTGGTGAAGTTGGATGGTTTCGACAACGTGTTCGCCGGCAATGCCGGTGTCGCGGTGGACATGACCAACGTCGGCGACTACAAGTTCTAAAAGTCGCTTGACTCCTTCGCACAATCCCCGGGTGGGTCGGCCCTCAAAGGTCCGGCCCACTCGGGGACTTGGAAGCACTAGGGATGTAGAAAACCATGACAGTGGTCGCCCAACCCGTCCTCGAAGTCCGCAACGTTGTGAAAACTTACGGCGGAGTCCATGCCCTCAAGAGCGTGTCGATTTCCCTTCTCGCTGGCGAAGTCCATTGCGTCGCCGGAGAGAACGGGAGCGGAAAGTCAACGCTCATCAAGATCATCAGTGGCGTTGAGAGGCCAGACTCCGGAAGCATCTCCATCGGCGGTAGCGAGCGATCACATCTGACGCCAAATGAGGCAATCCGCAGCGGAGTCCAAGTGATTTACCAGGACTTCTCGTTGTTTCCGAACCTCACAGCCGCCGAGAACATCGCGATGCTCAGCGAACTTGCAAAGCGGCAGAAATTCTCGTCCCGCAAGCGGATCTACGAGGACGCCGACCGGATCGTCAGAGAGCTCGGCTTGAAGATCGACCTCGGTGCGGACGTCGAGAACCTCTCGGTGGCTGACCGCCAACTCGTCGCGATCTGTCGGGCCCTCGTCGGTGACGCCAAGGTGCTCATCATGGATGAGCCCACCACCGCGCTCACGCATACCGAGGTTGACCGGCTCTTCACCATCGTGCGACGGCTCCAGGATCGCGGCGTCGCGATCATGTTCGTCAGCCACAAGTTGGACGAGGTACTCCAGATCGCCCAGCGCCTCACGATCCTTCGAAACGGTGAACTCATCGAAAGCGGGCCATCGTCGGACTATTCCAGGCACTCGATCGCCAAGGCGATGACGGGCAGGGATGTGTCGGAGGAGAGGCTCGTTGAACCGCTCGACCCTGACGCACCCCTCCTGCTCGACGTGAGAAACCTGACGCGGTTTGGTGACTTCCAGAACATCGATCTCCAGCTCCGCGCGGGCGAGATCCTGGGCATCACGGGACTGCTCGGTTCGGGACGATCGGAAATTGCCGAGGCGGTATTTGGTATCCGACCTGCCCAAAGTGGCGAAGTGATCGTCGCAGGGCGGGCTCACAAGATCGGCTCGATCCGCGACGCGGTGAAGGCGGGAATCGGATACGTGCCTGAGGATCGTCTGACCCAGGGCCTGTTTCTTGACGTGTCCATTGCGGACAACATGGTGGCATCGTCGCTGGACTCGTATCGCACGAAGTTCAGACTTCTTGACCGCAAGCGGATTCGGGAATCGATCGCAGACCTGTTCAAGCGGCTGCGCATTCAGGCGCCGAACGTCACCGCAGTGGTGCGCAGCCTCTCTGGTGGTAATGCGCAACGCGTCGTGCTCGCGAAGTGGCTTGACCGGAAGCCCTCCATCCTTGTACTGAACGGGCCGACGGTGGGTGTCGATATCGGATCGAAGGAAGAGATTCTCGCCATTTTGCGAGAACAGGCTGCTGGAGGGATGGGAATCATCGTCATCTCCGACGACATTCCTGAACTCGTCTCAAGCTGCCATCGCATACTCATCGTTCACGAAGGGCGCATCGTGTCTGAACTCGTCGGCGACGACATCCATGCGGGCGAGATTCAGAAGAGGTTGGCGGCATGAGGACTGCATTGGGGCGTATGCGGGGTGCCAATAACGAAGGACTGCTTCTCGCGGTCATCCTCGCGGTGGCGGTGGCGATGTCTATCGCATCGCCCGCGTTCTTCACCCCTGGCACCTTCTTCGCGCTGGTGCGCAGCTCAATGGTGCCGCTCGTCTTCGCTCTCGGGGTACTGCTCATCATGATCTCTGGGGGCATCGACGTCTCGTTCCCCGCGATCGCCATTTTCGCGGCGTACACCACGGTGAAGTGGTCCGTGGACGGCAACCTTGATCCCGGACTCGTGCTGATCTTTGTCATCGCGATGGTCGTAGGCGGGCTGCTTGGCCTGTTCAACGGGGTGGTGATCGCCCGGTTCAGGCTCCCCACTCTGATCGTGACTCTTGGTACCCAGACCATCTACAAGGGCATTCTTCTCACCTACATCGGCTCGCTCTATATCTCCGCGAGCGGCCTGCCCAAGTCGATCACCACGCTCTCAGACGTTCACCTCTGGGATGTGCCTGGTGGCGGGTACTTGCACTTCATGATCATCCCTGTCGTCCTCGTGGCGGTATTGATCGCCTGGATGCTGAGGTGGACGCTCTTCGGCCGCAGCATCTACGCCATCGGCGGCGATGCCGAGGCCGCGCGGCGCGTGGGCATCCGCGTGGTGCGCACACAAGTCTGGCTCTACACGCTGGTGGGTGCTCTCGCGGCTTTGGGCGGGGTGGTCTACGTCGTCCTCGGAAAGAACGCGAACCCTCAAAGCATCGTGGGCACCGAACTCGACATTATCGCGGCCGTGGTGCTGGGGGGCGCCTCCATCTTTGGAGGACGCGGCTCCGTCGTCGGCACGGTGCTGGGTGTCGTCCTCGTCCAGCTCATCAACAACAACCTCGTGCTTGTGGGAATCCCGAGCACGTGGCAGCGGGCTGCAGTAGGGATGTTGCTTCTGCTTGGCGTCACGGTCCAGGCATTCGGCCGTGTCCGCTCGCGAAAGCGCCCCGTCATTGTGCAGAAGGAGGTCGAGGCATGAGCGATCCATCCCGCGGTTCATTGAGAGAGGTCAATCACCGGGTCGACACCGCATTTACTGCGGCCCTTGAACGAATCCATGTGGGACGAGGCGTGGGACGGATGGCGTTGCTGCTTGTCGCAACCTCTGCCTTCTTCGCGATTCTGAAGCCAAGTGTCTTCCTCAACCCGGTGAACCTCCAGAACATCGGCCTCGTCGCACCAGAAATCGGTCTGCTCTCGCTCGCCGTCATGATGGCGATGCTGACAGGCGGCATCGACCTTTCCGTCGTCGCGATTGCGAATGGCACGGCCATCACCGTGTCCACGTTCTACACGGCCGTCTTGAACTCACAGGGGCAGGCGGCGGCAGATTCGATGACGCCCGTGATTCTGATCGCGGGGGTCGCGGTGGGCGTTGCTCTGGGCGCGATCAATGGAGTGCTCGTGAGTGTTGTGGGGATCACTCCGATCCTTGCGACCCTCGGCACGATGCAGCTCTACAACGGTCTTGCGCTTGTGTGGACCGGTGGCGTGACGGTTTCCGGTTCTCCCCGCGGGCTGACGTCCATGGGTTCCACGGTGGTGCTCGGCGTTCCCGTCTTGTTGATCATCCTGATCGCCGCGGCTGTCGCAACGGCGGTCATGATCAACCGCACCGCCATCGGCCGAAAGATCGCCCTGCAAGGCGCCAACCCGGTGGCGAGCAAGTACTCGGGAATCAGTGCTCGCTCAACCCTGATGATGACCTATATCACCAGCGGCTTGCTCTCCGCGGTGGCAGGCTTGGCATTTCTCAGCAGGAGCTCCTCAGCGAGTGCGGACTATGGCTCGAGCTACGTGCTGCTGGTGATCGTGATCGTGGTGCTGGGTGGCACGAACCCCAACGGGGGGTTCGCGACGGTGCTTGGGGTCGTCCTCGCAACGCTCACTCTCCAGGTGCTGTCTAGCGGATTTACTGCGATGAGGCTGTCCGCCTACGAGTATGCAATCGCTCAGGGCGTCATCTTGGTGGGCGTGATGGTCCTTGACCAGGTGAGGTTCAAAACGCGAAGGCGGCGGCCGAGCACAAACAGTGAAGCGCAAGGCTCCTTGGCGGAATCAGAAACAAAGTGAACGGACAGAAACCATGAAGAAAATCATCAACGACCCAGAGAAGTTCGTCGACGAGTTTGTCGAGGGAATTCTCCTGGCGCACCCCAATCTCGTGAAGACGCCTGGCGACGACCTTCGGATCCTCGTCAGGGCCGATGCGCCGTGCGACGGCAAGGTGGGAATCGTGACCGGCGGCGGCTCTGGCCACCTGCCTCTCTTCAAGGGATACGTGGGCAAGGGCCTGTGTTCCGGAGTGGCAATTGGCAACGTCTTCAGCTCACCCAGTTCAGACCAGGTCCTTCAGGCGACCAAGGCGGTTGATGGTGGCGTGGGAGTGCTGTACCTCTATGGCAACTATGGCGGAGACGTCTTCAACTTCGACCTTGCGGTCGACCTGGCTGAGCTTGAAGGCATTGAGACCAAGACCGTGTTGGGTCGCGACGACGTTGCGAGCCAACCGAAGGAGCGCAAGCTCGATCGACGAGGTGTTGCCGGAATCTTCTTTGCCTACAAGGCCGCCGGCGCAGCTGCCGAAAGAGGCGACTCGCTCGCGCAGGTCGCCGCCGTCGCCGAAGACATCGTCGAACACACCGCAACCATCGGCATCGGGCTTGCTCCGACCATTCTCCCGACGACGGGACGGCCAAGTTTTGAACTTCCTGACGGCGAGATGGAGATCGGGATCGGAATCCACGGCGAGCCAGGCACGCGGCGCGGCGCTCTTGAGACGGCGGACGAGATCGCGGAGCACCTCACGTCGGCTCTCGTCGATGACCTCGGCCTCGGCAAGGGTTCACGTGTGGCGGTGTTGGTGAACGGCATGGGCGCCACCCCACTCGAGGAGCTCTACGTGCTCTATCGCAGGACTCACAAATTCCTCGCTGAACGTGAAATCGAGATCGTCAAGAACTATGTGGGAGAGTACGCGACCAGCCTCGAGATGGCGGGCGCCTCGATCTCGATCCTCGAACTCAACGATGACAGGCTCGAGTTGCTGCTTGAGCCCGCCAAGTCACCATTCTTTCAGGAAGGCTGATCTGAAATGCTGAGCCGGGAATTGAATGACCATATTTGCCGAAGCCTCGTGATTCTGATGGAGTCGTCGGACGAATTGCGCGATCTCGACCAGGCGCTGGGCGACGGAGACCTTGGGATTACGATCACCGCAGGCTCGCGTGCGGTGATAGCGGCGCTCCAGGAACTGGACGACAACGCCACACCAACGGAGATCGCGCGCACGTGTGCGAAGGCCTTCGCGAACGCCAATCCATCGACGATGGCGGCCCTGGTCGCGGGTGCGCTCTTGTCCGGCTCCCGCGTGTGGGAGGGCGAGACAAACATCAGCGTGGCGGAAGCCGCTCGGTTTACCAGGGCGGCGGCTGACAGCATCGCGCAACGAGGCAAGACCCAGGTCGGCGACAAGACGATCCTCGATGGCATCGTCGCGGCGTCGGAGGCGCTCGACTCCGTCTCCGATCCGAACGAGGCGATGATCGCCGCGAAGGTCGCGGCGGCGCGCGCGGTGCGCGAGACCACCTCACTGCAGTCCAGGCGTGGCCGTGCCTCGTGGTTGCAGGAGCGGAGCATTGGGCTAGCCGATCCAGGCGCGACCGCATTCCAGCGGTTCGTCGAGGCATGGGCAGCGGCCGCCGCCCCACAGAACTAGACACAACACTTCAACGACGAATGGGGCATTACTCATGACTACCTGGCTCGACGACGTCTTTGACGTACGCAAACCGATCATCGGCATGTGTCATCTGCCCGCTCTGCCAGGCGACCCCGGTTATGACTCCGCAGGGGGCATGGCCCGGATTCTCGCCCATGGTCGTCAGGAGATCAAGGCACTGCAGGAGGGCGGTATCGATGGCATTCTGATCTCCAACGAGTTCAGCCTTCCCTACCTGACGCAAACGGAACCGATCACGGCGATCGCCATGGCGAGGGTCATCGGCGAGCTCCTTGAGGAGATCACCGTTCCGTTTGGCGTCAACGTGTTGTGGGATGGGGTGGCTTCAATCGACCTTGCAATTGCTACTGGCGCCTCGTTCGTGCGAGAGGTGTTCACCGGTGTGTACGCATCCGACTTCGGCCTGTGGAACACGGATGTGGGGCGTGCGGCGCGGCATCGTTCCAGGGTGTCTGCCACGGATGTGAAGCTGCTCTACAACATCGTTCCTGAGGCCGCCACGTACCTCGGCGGTCGCGACCTCGGGCAAATGACCAGGTCGACCGTGTTCAACGGCGTTCCCGATGGCCTGTGTGTCTCGGGATTAACCGCCGGTGCTGCCACCGACACCCCCACGCTCAAGATCGTGAAGGAGCACGCGGGCAACACCCCCGTCTTCGTCAACACGGGGGTACGGCCAGACACCGTCGTTGAGAGCCTCAAGTATGCGGACGGGGCGATAGTCGGCACCTGGTTCAAGCGGGACGGCGTGTTTGAGAACGACGCGGACTCGGCGCGCGTCGCCGAGCTGATGGACGTGGTGAGGACGGTTCGCTAGTGACCTTCATCGGCATCGACGTGGGCACCTTTGAAAGCAAGGGCGTGCTGGTCGATGCCGAGGGGCACGTGCTTGCGATGGCGCGCCACCGCCATGGCCTTTCTACCCCCCGGCCGGGCCATGTCGAACACGACCCGGAAGCCGACTGGTGGGCGGGAATCACGGCCATCTCAAGAGAACTTATGGCCCACCGTCAGGGGCGGGAGGTTGAGGCGATCGGGGTGAGTGCCATTGGCCCGTGCGTGGTCGCTACCGACGCCGACCTTGTGCCTCTGAGACCCGCGATCCTGTATGGCGTCGATACTCGTGCGACCCGCCAAGGGGAGGCGCTTACCGCGGCTCTCGGTGCCGATGAGGTGTTTCGTCGCGCTGGAAATGTGCTCACCAGCCAGTCCGCGGGTCCCAAGATCGCCTGGCTCAAAGACGAGGAGCCGGAGGTCTGGCGAAGCGCTCGTTGGTTCATGACGAGCCAGTCGTGGATCGTGGCCAAACTCACCGGCGAGGTGGTCATTGATCACGGGACCGCCGGCTACTTTCATCCGCTCTACGACCTTGTCGAGAAGCGCTGGGACGTGACCGGTTGCGACGACTTTATCGACGAGGCCCGCCTTCCACGCCTGGCATGGAGCACGGAGGTGGCTGGTCGCGTTCACGCAGACGCCGCCGCGGCAACGGGCCTACCCGTGGGAACCCCCGTCATCGTCGGCGCCACCGACTCGCCTGCGGAAGCTGTCGGGGCTGGGGCGATCTCTGACGGTGCCATGATGGCGCAGTACGGCTCCACTGGGTACTTCATTCGGGTCGGCTCCAAACCGATCACCCACCCGGACCTCTGGGCGGCACCGTTCGTGTTCGAGAACACCTATGTGCTCGCCGCCGGCACCTCAACGCTGGGGACAGCGACACGGTGGATCTCGGATCTGCTCGACATCACCGATGTCGAGGACGACGTGACTTTTGGGCGGCTGTTGGACTTAGCCGCCGAGTCACCTCCTGGAGCTCGCGGCGTACTCGTAGTGCCTCACTTTTCCGGCGAGCGGACGCCCTTCCAGGATCCATACAGCCGTGCTGCAGTGATCGGCCTTGGGATGGAACACTCGCGGGCGGACGTCGCCCGCGCCGTGCTCGAGGGCCTGGGCCATTCGGTAGCAGAGGCGTTGCTCGTCTATGAAAGGGCCGGCGTTCCGATTGAGCATGTGGTGGCGATAGGCGGCGCGACCAAGAACGACGTGATTTTGAACACCGTCTCGACGGTCACGGGGCTTGAACAGCACGTAGCGGTTTCTCCTGGGGCCGCCTTTGGTGACGCCTTCCTGGCGGCGGTCGGCGTCGGTGCGATTCCGGACCCCGCTGCCGCCTGCGGCTGGTGGCACTCGATTCGCGCCGTGCGTCCAAATCTGGAGATCGCCGCGCAGATGCGCGCCGATCACGAGGACTTTGTCGCCGTCTACCGAGCACTGGCTCCGATCAATCGCAGTCGGTTCAACGACAACTGAAGCGGGGCTTCGATGCAGGGAATTGACTGGGACGACATCATCCGACTGGTCGCCGATGGCGTAGAAATGTCGGAGGGAGACCGGGTCTCTGTCTTCGTGACGGACGTCTCTGTGATGGATGCAGCCTCCGCGCTCGTGGAAGAAGGGTGGCGACGCGGCGCGGTGGTGCAAGTGGTCGCGACGGATGAGCGGTTCGACGCAAGCGCGCTCAGGTGGGCGCAGCCCGAGACGCTCGCTCAGGCGCCCCCTCTCGAGGCTGCCGCGATGGAGTGGTCCAACGTCCACGTGTCTTTTCGCGCGATGTTGAACCCTGTCGTAGATGCCGATCCCCAGCGCATCGCCGCGCTGCGGCACGGAAGAGGGATCGTGTCCACCATGAGGTGGAAGGGCACCAGGTGGGCCCTGGTACGCGTTCCCACCCCCGGGTGGGCGCACGCAATGTCTCTCGATGCCGACGAGCTGATGGCGGAGTGGGCCGCCTCCTTCGACGCGAACTGGCCGGAGGCCGCGAGCAGGATGCAAGCGCTCTGTGACAGGTTCGCCTCGGCGCGTACCGCGGTCATCGAGGACGAGTGGGGCACGCTCGAGTTCGGGTTAGAGGGCCGCACGTGGATGCCGTTCGCAGGCAATGCCAATTGGCCCGATGGCGAGATTGCCACGGCACCGGTCGAGTCCGACGTGTCAGGGCGGATTCGTTTTCCTGGCGTCTTCTCCTTCGGCGGTGTGAAGGTGGAGGATCTCGAATTCGAGTTTGAGGAGGGGCTGATCGTGAGAGAGGATGCGGCTGACGGGCTCTCGTTCGTGCGCAAACTTCTCGACGGGGACGAGGGTGCGCGGCGTGTCGGCGAACTTGGCGTGGGCACAAACTCCGCGTTGAAGCAGATGACAGGTGACCTCCTGATTGACGAGAAGATCCTAGGCACTGTCCATATTGCTCCCGGTCGCGCATACCCGGAATCCGGCGGGGTGAACATGTCGGCTCTGCACTGGGACATCGTGAAGGATCTTCGCGGTACCGGTGGGATTCCCGTCGGTTCATTCCGCATCGACGACCAGTGGCTGATCCGTGACGGAGAGGTGCAGCCGGTGCTCACCGAGGTGGCGGTTCCCAGGATCGTCTAGTCGACGCGCTACGCGCCCACGCTCAGGCTTCGGAGGTACTGCACGTCACGTTCGTAGCCCTCGGCGCGGGTGAGAGGTTGGGGCTTGTCCCGTCCTTCGGCCTTCGCAATCGACGCTTGGGCTAGATCGTGTAGTCGGATGCTGGCTAGTCGCAACACGTCGTCCCACGTCGCATCAGAACCATATGCCCGCAGGATGAGCGCGGCCCGGCTCCTGGCGTCGTTCATCCTAGAGGGCGTTGTCTGGGGTTGACGCGGTGAGCGGGACGGCGCGGGTAGCCAAGTCGGCGATGTCCCAAAGCAGCGGACCAGGGGAGCACACGTCAAAGGCGATAGCGCCCACGCCGCCCCGTCGTTGAAGGCCAGGTTATGGGGCGCGAAGTTGTTGTGACAGATCACTTCCGTCGGCATCTTCGCTGGCGACTGCCAAGTGGCGCCACCGGCGGGGAAGCCAAGGCTCGCGTCGTGAAGCTGCCGCAACCGCCGGGCGCCCGAGGCGCCCCGTCCACCCCGGCCACCGCGAGGTAGTCGAGGTAGCAATGCGCGGTCGGGGGCCACGGTCCGGCGTTTCGGAGGACCGTTTCGCAGTTGCGTTCCACCGTGTTCAAAACGCTCTGACCCCGGGCGAATCCCACGCCGCGTACGACGGGCCCGAAGGCATCGCGCAGAGCCTCCAGCTCACAGGCATTGGAATATCTGATCGTGATCTCAAAGGCCGCGGGTGCGGCTGTGCGGAGGTTCGCGCCTTCATTCGCCTGGCGCGGGCCTGAACTTGCGCGTGGCGCGGGTTATGAAGGCGGTCCGACGCGGGCGGCGCCCGGTCTGGTGCCGCCCGCCCTTTTCCTCCATCCCACGCCGAACCGAGATCTCGGTGGTAACTTTGTGTGAAGATGTGTGAACGAGGCGTTATATTTAACACAGAACACAGACGACAAAGGTGCCAACGTGGTCCGGCGGGGCCTCGCGCAAAGGCGGATCGCGTGTCACCGGAACCGTGGGGCGAGGTCGATGGCTCGGACGCGGCCGCCGCCGCGCTCCATACCCGCACTTTTCCGAGCCCGCCCGCCGAAATTCCTGGTCCTGAGCAAACAGTCCACCTATGACAGTTGGAGAAATGATGCAGAACATCCCCGCACAACGCCGACGCGTGCACGTGCCCTCGGAGGGCGTGGTCGCACTCGTGACGGAAGCGACCCCGGTCCCTGAACCGCACGAGGCGCTTGTCGCGACCACCGTAGCGGGCGTCTGCGGGTCAGACACCCATGCGCTGCGCGGCGAGCACCCGGCCATTCCGCTGCCCTACTACCCGGGGCACGAGGTGGTGGGCGTGGTCGTGGCCGCGGGCACCAACGTCACCTCGGTTGCCGTGGGGGACCGGGTCACACCCGAGCCGACCCTGCCGTGCGGCACCTGCAAGACCTGCACTGCGGGCCGAGGAAACGTGTGTGAAGACCTGCAATTCTTCGGCTGTGGATTCAGGGAGGCGGGCATGGCGGACTACTTCACGTGCGATGCCGCTCGCCTGCACAAGGTGCCTGCGGGGTTCACAGACCACCAGGCCGCCCTGATCGAACCCCTGTCGACTCCCGTTCACGCGACGAGTCTCGCCGGTGACCTTTCCGGCAAGACCGTCGCGATCCTCGGCTCCGGCACGATTGGTCTGCTCATGCTGGCCGCAGCTCGAGCCGCTGGCGCTCGCAGGATCGTGGTGACCGACGTGCTCGCAGACAAGCGGGCACTTGCCGAACGCGCGGGCGCCGACGCTACGGTCGACGCGGCCGATCCGGACGTCGCGATCAAGGTGCGCGCTGCGTTGGGCGAGAGCGCAGACGCGGTGTTCGACTGCGTCGCCATCCAACCCACGGTAGACGCGGCTTTCGCGATGGTGGCCAACGGCGGCGTCGTCGTGATCGTGGGCGTTCCGGCAAGGCCCGTCACCGTCAATATTCCACTGCTGCAGGACAGGCAGATCGCGCTCCAAGGCGCGGCGACCTATCTGGCCGAGGACTATCGGCGGGCCATGGAGATCCTCGCCTCCGGCGCCGTGGATGCCGAGGCTATGATCACTAGCGAGTACTCGCTGGACAAGGCGAGCGAGGCCTTCGCGGCCTCGGAGTCAGGTCACGAGGTGAAGGTGCTCATCCGGATCCAGGACCCCGTCATGTCGCCCGCGCAAGCCGTACAGTCGAGGGCATGACAACTATGCGCGCAAACCTCCTCTTCACCCCTGCACCGTTGGCCACCAACCCGCTTGAATGGCAAGAGACGGACCGTCCCGAGCCCGCTGCTGGCCAGCTCCTGATCAAGGTAGTTG
>JBBRWX010000066.1:0-13278 GCA_038248935.1 Actinomycetales bacterium | reverse complement strand
GGGCACGAGTGGCACGGGTGGCTACGGATGGCCGCACGGACGGCGTCGGCGTCGGAATAGGACTCGCGCGGTCGACGCTCCGTCCGCTCCTTGTCGCGTGCGAGCCTCGCCTCCCCCACCGCTCGCGCGCCGAGTTCCTTGCGCGCCCTGGCATCCTGCGAATTGAACCTTCCGGGGATCGTGAGCCTGCCCACCGTGTCGAGACCCATCGTGAGATCGGCGATCGACAATCGAGTGACCCTGCCCGCGTCGGTGACGACCGTGGGGCGCGGGGCTCTCGCGTCGTCGTCCGAAGCGATCACCACGGCCACGCCAGATCGCCTACCCCCCAGGATGCGGACAAGGTCACCGCGCCGCAATTGGCTCAGTTGCGCCACCGTCGCCTCGCGAGTGGCCCTCCGCGCGGTCTGCGATGCCACCTTCTCGTTGCGCGACAGCTTTTCACGCAGTCCCGCGTACTCGCGGAAGTCCCCCCTATCGCACTTCATTGCGTCCCGAAAGCCTTCGAGCGCTGCATCAAGCTCGCGCACCCTGCGGGCCTTGCCGACCACGGAGGCATCGGCCTGGAACTGGGCGAACGACATTTCGAGCGCCTCGCGCGCCCGCTCCACGCCCGACCGGCCCACCAGGTTGATCGCCATGTTGTAGCTGGGCTGGAACGACGAGATCAGGGGGTACGTGCGACGCGACGCGAGGCGCGCTAACTGGCCCGCGTCAAAGCCGGGGTGCTCAATGACGACGGCGTGTCCCTCGACGTCGATTCCGCGGCGCCCAGCGCGCCCCGTGAGCTGCGTGTACTCGCCCGCGGTGAGGTCCTTGTGGGACTGCCCGTCCCACTTGACCAATTTCTCTAGAACAACTGATCTGGCAGGCATGTTGATGCCGAGGGCGAGCGTTTCTGTCGCGTAGACGACCTTGATCAAGCCCGCAGCAAATAGCTCCTCGACAACCTCCTTGAACAGAGGGATGAGGCCCGCATGGTGAGCGGCTAGCCCCGCCTCAAGGTTGTCTCTCCATGCCGCGAAGCCAAGTGGCCCCAGGTCCTCAGGGGGCAGCGCCGCGCACCGCACCTCGATGATCTGTGAAATCCTGCGACGGTCCTCGTCCGAGGTCAGGCGGATCCCCGAAGCTTTCACTTGCTCGACCGCGTCCTCGCAGCCCGCGCGGGAAAACACAAAGACGATCGCGGGCAACAGGCCCTGGGCGTCGAGTTGGTCGATGACGGCAAACCGCGGCGGGCTGCGCCTCGGCTTGGCGTGACCGTCCCTCCCGCCCCGATAGCCCGTCCGTGTCGGCCTGCTTGACTGGTCCTCATGGCGGGATCGCTTCGCGATGGCCTCGAGTTCCGGATTGATGCGAGGGTTTGGCCCGAGGTCGCTGGGATCGGTGCCCGGTGCGTAGAGATCGAAGAGACCCTCACGGAGCATGACGTGCGGCCACAGCGGCACGGGCCTGCGCTCGCTCACGATGACCTTGGTGTCTCCCCTGACCTCCGTGAGCCACGCGCCGAACTCCTCGGCATTCGACACCGTCGCTGATAGTGCGACGATCGAGGTGGCGGCGCCCACATGGACGATGACCTCTTCCCACACGGAACCCCTGAAGCGATCGGCCAAGTAGTGGACCTCGTCGAGCACGACCACGCCGAGGCGGTCGAGGCTTGTGGAGCCCGCGTAGATCATGTTGCGAAGCACCTCGGTGGTCATGACGACGATGTCGGCATGGGGATTGATGGAGGTGTCGCCGGTGAGGAGCCCCACCTTTTCGGGCCCATAGATTGCCCTCAGGTCCCCGTACTTCTGGTTGCTGAGCGCCTTGATCGGCGTCGTGTAGTAGGCCTTTCTTCCCCTGCGCTGCGCGTGCGCGACGGCGAATTCCCCCACGACCGTCTTGCCTGCGCCCGTGGGCGCGGCGACCAGCACCGAGTGTCCGTCGGCGACGGCTTGGCAACCGTCCCTTTGAAAGTCGTCGAGCGCGAACGCGAGGGTCGCCTCGAATTCCGCAACGTCCGACGAGCGAGAACGCTGACGTGCGGCCGCGTAGCGTTCTGCTGGGCTAGTCACTCAGCCATTCTCACGCAGTCGAGCACCAAGGACGCGCAACGCCCTGTGCGCAACCTCGATGGTGAGTGGTCCGCCGCCAACAAGCTCTCCGTCACCAAACGCTGGCGGCAATTTTGCTCCGCCGGGAGACTGCGCGATTGTGATCTTCTTCGCCCTGACGACACGCACCTTGGGTTCGCCCAGAATCGAGCCGTCAGACAGCTTGGGGAAGAGCCTCGCGATCTCGAGCTTGCCAAGCGGCTCCGTGATGACCAGTTCCAACACGCCATCGTTGACGCGCGACTCGGGAGACACGATCAGACCTCCCCCAAAGACGGGAGAGTTCGCTACGGCCACGAGCGTGCACTGTTGAGACCACTTTTGGCCGTCCGCGGTCACCTCGACGCCGTACGGCTTGTACCTCGGTACCTCGCGCAACGTAGCGAACTTGTACTTGAGCGGACCACGCGGGAACGTCAGTTGCCTCGCGTATGAAGCGATGGCGGCGTCAATCCCTGCGGAAAGCACGGCAATGAAGTATCGAGGCGCAGCAGGCAGTTCGACCTGCCTGCCCGACACCTTGCCCAGGTCGATCGTCGCTACCGCTCCGGCGAGACCCTCCTCGATGCGCTCAACCGACGCGGGAATGTCATGGATCGGGAGCTGCAGGGTGATGGCGGCGTCGTTTCCCGATCCCGCCGCAATGATGCCAAGCGGCAGCTTGCGGTCGGCACACACCTGGATCCCCAGGTGCACCATGCCATCGCCGCCGACGACGACGAGCGCATCAAGGGACCTGCGTATCTTCATGGCGGCCTCATAGGAGCCGGCCCATGAGCCGCGGTTAAGATCCACGATCTGGTGCCCGCGCGACGCGAGAAGTGACAGCGCCTCCGTCCCCCAGGCCCTGCCCCTGCCCGACCCAGCGGTCGGGTTAGTGATCACGCCAACTTTGCTCACTCGTCGTCCTTCACGGGTCGTTTGGCGCGCAAGGCGCCGATGCCAATGGCGCCAAAGTACAGGGCGCACATCGGAATTGCCATGGCGATCATCGTGATTGCGTCAGGCGTTGGCGTCATCACCGCCGCGAAGATGAAGATGAGTAGCACGGCCCATCTCCAGGCCTTGAGCCACGCCCTCCACGGGACGATCCCTACCCACGTCAACGCGACCATCACGACGGGGAAGACGAATGCTAGTCCGAACGCAACGAGCAGCCGCATCGCGAAATTGAGGTACATCTCGGCGTCCAGCAGTTGTTGCGTCCCGTCGGGCCTGAAGCTGGTCAGGATCTCCACGGCATGCGGAAAAATGAACCACGCGATGCCGATGCCTCCAAGAAAGAGCGGCACGGCGGCCGCCACGAAGCCAAAGGTGTAACGCTTCTCCTTGCCCGTGAGACCGGGCGCTATGTAGGCCCACAGCTGGTAGAGCCACCACGGTGAACTGAGAATCAGCCCGAGGAAGAAGGAAACCTTGAACCGCATGTCAAGAGCGGTGGCGAGGCCGGCAAAGTTGACGGACACCAGCGCATTTTGACGTTCGGCGACGTCGAGGAGCGGTCGCTGAAGCGCCTCAAAGACAGGCGAAAACAGGAACCAGCCGACTACTGCGCCGATGAGGACGCCGATCAGGGAAAAGAAGAGGCGATTGCGCAGCTCGGTGAGGTGCTCGCGCAAGGGCATGCGCGCGTCGGCGGCGCGCACTGCCCGCCTAGGAGCCGTTCGCCTCATCCTCTGCAGGAGGCTTGGGCGTCGAGTCGCCATCGGAGGTCAGCGACTTTGTCTCGTCCTTGAGAATCCGTAGTGACTTACCCACGCTTCGCGCCAGATCGGGAAGCTTTGCACTGCCGAAGAGCAGAAGGACAATCACCAAGAGAACAACAATGTGCCAACCGCGAAGCGCGCCCATGAACCCATCCTCTTCTCACGTAGAGGTTCAGTCTAGGCCTGTGCGGACAGGACTGACCGCGCCTGGCGCGCCACCTCGTCGGCGAGTGCCACCGGAGCGATCGAACGCAGCTGCGGGCCGATGGAAAGAAGCCTCGCGGCCATCACGGGTGCATCCGCTACCCCAAAGCTAGCAGTGACGTATTCTCCGTCATCGTCGATGACAGTTCCAGGGAATGATTCCAGAAGCCATCGCGCCGATCGGTGCGCCTCGACGACGGCCTGAAACTGGGGAACGAGCGAGAACCCGCCGCTCTCGCTCGGACGCGTGACGACCGCTTCCAGTCCTGGCGCGCCAGCGGCAATCCTGTCGAGCCGGAGAGTGCGATAGTCCTGAGCACGCCTGCAGAAGCACTCCACATATGTGGCTCCATCGATGACGACAAGCCGGTGCGGCTCGATGACACGCACTGTCCTCTTGTCGTTTGCGTCGACATACTCGATCTCCACGATGACCGCCGCGTCGATCGCGTCCCGCAAGGTCGCGGCGAGCACCGGGTCGACTGTGAAGCGAGAAAGCGTCCGCACCGCGTCCCCGTCCCCCACCGCCTCGCGCAGCTTCGTCAGCGCGGAGTGGGCGGCCTCAGGGGCGGCACCGCCAGAAACCGCGGCGGACAGTGCACCGATGAGCGCCACCGCCTCGCGTGGCGACAGGCGCACCTGACCTACGCCTTGAGAGTTCGTCAGCCTGATCAGGCCCTCGTCGAACGCCCATGGATCAAAGTCGATCAGGTCCTGCGGACCGTGACCGGGCACGCCGGACACCCACAGAAGCTCAATGTCGCGCTTGACCTGCTCCTCGCTCACGTCGAACTGCGCCGCGAGCGTCGCCAGAGTTGCCTCACCCTGACGTTCCAAAAACGTGACGAGGCCAAGCAGCCTGGTCACGCGCGGAGCGGTGCGCTCAGCCATTGTCGCCCTCCCGCAACGTCGATTCCGCGACACCGAGGGCGCTGAGGGCGTGCCTGCGGACCTCCTCGGCGAGGTCCTCGGGACTGACGACCTTCGCCATGCCGCCGAGCCCAAGCACCACGCCCGTCAAGGCATCCGTGTACCGATACGCGACCTCAACGAGGTCCCAGTCGCCCTCGGCTCCGACGACGGTTCCCGACTGTCGCAGCGCGTGGCCGGTCTCGGGACGCAATCCCACGACGGCGAGGCGCTGCGCTCCGTTCGCGCCCCAATCGGGGCCGGGCAGCGGTCGCGGTATTTCGTACGCGCCGTCTGGGCCCGCAGCGCGCATCGTGCCGTGGATCCTACTCAACCGAAAGGTGCGCGGTTGCGCCCTATCCCTGTCGAAGCCGTACAGGTACTCCGCGCTGCCCCTGAGGAGCACTTGCCACGGCTCCACGGTGCGCGTGAGGGTCCCCGAGCCCTCTGATGTGTACTCAAACTGCACCACCATGCGGCGCGCACGCGCGTCCACGACGACCGCCGTGGCGTCGCTCGCTGCGCTCGTCCTGGCGCCCAGAGTCAGGGGCGTGCGCGGCACCGACTGAGTCGCCGATGCGATCTTCGTGAGCCCCTGGTGGGCATCCGGTCCGAGCATGGCGCCTTGCCAATATTCTGCGGCGAGGGCGAGAGCGGCCGCCTCGGCCGGCGAAAAGTCGATCGCGGGCATCGCAGCGTCGGAAGCATCGATCTTGTAGCCGATCTCGTCGCCGTGCGTCGGATCAACAACCGTCTGCAGCGGAACGCCCATGCGCCGCAACTCGTCCTTGTCACGCTCGAACATGCGTTCAAAGGCGGCGTCCTTGCGTCTCACGTCGTCGGCGGTCAGACCCGACTCGTCGGACTCATAGCCCACCACCGAACGCCGGATCTGAGCCCTCGTCATCCGTACGCGGGCGTGCGTCAAGGCGATGATGAGGTTGAGGAGGCGTTCCGCGGGATCGGCGGCCATCTAGACCCTGACGTTGAGCAGTTCGGTGGTGATGATCGCCCTCGCGCCTGCGGCATACAGGGCGTCCATCACGTGGTTCATCTCGATCCGAGGAACCATCACGCGTACCGCATGCCAATCGGAGTCGTGAAGAGGCGTCACGGTGGGAGCCTGGAAGCCAGGTGCGATGGCGCATACGGCGTCGAGGAACTCGTTTGGCACGTCGAAGTCCATGAGCACGTACTGCCTGCCCATGAGCACCCCCCGCAAGCGGGCCGTCAGCACCGCGACGGTCGATTCCTCGACCAAGTCCGAGCGAATGAGAATCGCCTCTGACACGAGCAACGGCTCACCGAACACCTCGAGGCCCGCGGCCTTCAGCGTGGTCCCCGTCGACACGACGTCGGCCACTGCATCGGCCACGCCAAGACGCACGGACGATTCGACCGCGCCGTCAAGCCTCACCACGTCCGCCTCGATGCCGAAGGACCTCAAGTGAGTATCGACCAAGTGAGAATAGGAGGTCGCGACGCGCTTGCCCGCGAGCTGCTCGATCCTCGAGATCTTGCCTGGTTCGGCCGCGTAGCGAAAGGTCGACGCCCCGAAGCCCAGCTCGAGTTGCTCGGTCGCGGCGGCGCCGGAGTCGAGCAAGAGATCGCGTCCCGTGATACCCGCGTGCACCGTTCCCGCACCCACATAGACGGCCACGTCGCGGGGCCTGAGAAAGAAGAACTCGACCTCGTTGCGCGAGTCGACGAGCACGAGCTCGCGCGGGTCCCTGCGCTGCTTGTAGCCGGCCTCACGGAGCAACTCGACGGCGGGTTCTGAGAGTGATCCCTTGTTAGGGACTGCGATGCGTAGCACGGTGAACCCCTAGAGGTACTTCTCGACGTCGGCCAGCGAGAGGCCCTTGGCAATCATCATGACCTGTGCGTGGTACAGCAACTGAGAGATCTCCTCGGCCGTGGCTTCGTCGGTCTCGTATTCGGCCGCCATCCACGCCTCGGCGGCCTCCTCGACCAGTTTCTTGCCGATGGCATGGACCCCCTTGTCGAGCAGGGTCACCGTTCCCGAGCCTTCGGGACGTGTGGTGGCGCGTTCGGAAAGCGTCTGGAAAAGCTCGTTGAAGGAAGTCACGCGGCAAGCCTAGTAGGGCGGTGCTGTGGGACGCGACGGCGCGCGCCCGACGTCAGGCCAGGTCGCTCGCGATGACGCGCAAAAGAGCCGATGTTGCAAGAGCGGCCTCAACGGCTTCGGCACCCTTGTCTTCTGAGGATCCGGGCAGCCCTGCGCGGTCGAGCGCTTGCTGTTCCGTATCCGTGGTGAGAATGCCGAAGCCCACTGCGACGGCGTGGGTGCGAGCGACATCGGTCAAGCCGCGCGTCACCGCATCGCACACGTACTCGAAGTGCGGAGTGCCTCCCCTCACCACCACACCAAGACACACGATCGCCCCTGAACCGCTTCTGGCGAGCCTCTCGGCGACCACAGGCAACTCAAAGGCGCCAGGCACGCGCCAGACCCTTGCCGTGGCGCCCGCGCGTTCCACGGCAGCCAGTGCGCCCGCCACGAGGCCATCCATGATGGTCGTGTGCCATTGCGAAGCGACGATGTCCACGACCGCGCCCTTCGCGTCAACAAGGAGACTTGGCGCTCCCTGACCACTCATGCAGACTCCTCTTGCAAGTGTCCCATGCGCTCGACCTTGGTGCGCCGGTAGGCCTCATTTTCGGGGTGGTGACCCACGTGCAGGCCGACGCGCTCGACCACCGTGATGCCTGAGGCTCGCATGCCCTCGACCTTCGCGGGGTTGTTCGTCAGGAGCCTGACGCTGGTGAGGCCGAGGTCCGCCAGGATCGCGGCCGCAGCGCCGTACTCCCTGCGATCGACGGGAAGTCCAAGCTCGACGTTTGCATCGACCGTATCCATGCCCTGGTCCTGAAGCGCGTATGCCTTGATCTTGGCGGTGATGCCGATGCCCCTGCCCTCATGGCCCGTCAGGTACACGACGGCGCCACCCTCGGCCTGAACGCGTTCAAGAGATGCGTCAAGTTGCGGTCCGCATTCGCAGCGGATCGAGCCGAAGGCGTCTCCAGTGAGGCATTCCGAGTGCACACGCACGATCGGAACCACGCCATCGGGCGCGTCCTTCACGAGCGCAAGGTGCTCGGCTCCCGTGCGCGCGTCACGGTACGCCCTGATGGTGAAATCACCGTGGACGGTTGGAAGCCTGGCCTCGCCCTCAAGAAGCACGCGATGCGGCTGTGGCTCCACCTCGACGGGAAGGTCCTTCTTAGCGCGGCGGTAGGCGATGAGGTCGGCAATGGTCATGAGGGTAAGTCCCTCCTTCACGGCAAGGGCGGTAGCACTCCCCTGTCGCATCATGGTGCCGTCGTCGTTGACGAGTTCCGCAATGACTGCGACGGGCTCAAGCCCAGCGAGTCTGCAGAGATCGACGGCGGCCTCAGTATGACCAGGTCGGTGCAGGACACCACCTGCAACAGCGCGCAGAGGCAGAACATGCCCTGGCCGAATGAAATCATCGGCCGAGGCGTCTGGCTTCGCCAAGAGCTGAAGAGTGCTGTGCCTGTCAGCGGCCGAAATGCCAGTGGTGACGCCCGACGCGGCGTCCACTGACACCGTGTATGCCGTGCGGCGCGGGTCTTGGCTATTGGGAACCATGAGCGGCAGATTGAGGGTGTCGGCCTTGAGGCCAGTCATCGGCGCACACAGGTAGCCGCTCGAGTGCCTGATGCCCCACGCGACCCACTCCATGGTGGCGCGCGAAGCGGACATGATGAAGTCGGCCTCGTCTTCGCGCTCATGAGAATCGCACACGAGGACTGGCTTGCCGAGAAGGAGATCCGCGAGGGCCCTCTCGACCAGCACAATGGAGTCGTTGTTCACTGAGAAAGGCCCATCATTCTCTCGACGTACTTGGCGATGATGTCAACCTCGACGTTCACCTTGTTACCGACCACGAGCTCGCCTAGCGTTGTTTCCGACAATGTGGTCGGAATGAGGGAGACCGTGACCGCGTCGTCGACGAGCCTGGCCACGGTGAGCGAGACGCCGTTGAGGGAAATTGATCCCTTCAGCACCACGTACCGAAGCAGTTCTCGCGGAACCGAAAACGTGAGGTCGTCCCATTCTGGCTGCGAGTCGCGCGAAACGAGCGTGGCGACCCCGTCGACGTGGCCTTGCATGATGTGACCGCCAAGCCGGCCGTTCGCGCGCGTAGCGCGCTCAAGATTCACACTCGAGCCGGGCGCCAAATCTCCCAGCGTCGTGGTCTCTTCCGTCATGCGCATCACGTCGAACACCCAACCGGTGTCCTCATGCGCAGCCACCGTCAGGCAGACCCCGTTGATAGCGATCGATTCGCCGTGCGCAATGTCCGTCCCAAGGTGAGGCGCAGTCAGCACAATCCGCGAGGAAACTCCGTGATCCTCAACGGCCGCAACTGTGCCGATGGCCTCAACAATGCCGGTAAACATGACTATCCCTTCGAAAAGTGGGCCGTGACCAGGCAATCTACACCGAGTGTTCTCAGCGAGACGTCCTGACCTCTCAACGCGTCGGCCATGGTGCGGATTCCCACATCGCCCACCGCGGCGGTTCCCGCGCCGAGCAATACCGGGGCGATGTAGACGTTGAGTTCGTCGACAAGACCGGCGATGAGGAAGGCCGTGTGAATCGCGGATCCTCCCTCGACAATTACCGTGCGCACCTCGCGCTCCCACAGGGCCGCGAGGGCGGCCTTCGGGTCATGAGTGGCAAGAGCGATCGCGTTCTCGTCTCGCCATACACGCGCCCCCGCCGTGGACCTCTCGCCCATGACTGCGCGGAGCGGCTGGTGCGCTTCGAGCACCGATTCGGGACGCGCCGACAACTCGGGATCGTCGATGAGTACGGTGCCAGTGCCCACCAGAATCGCATCGACCCCGGCTCGCACCTCGTGAACGTGCTCACGAGCCTCCCGGCCCGTGATCCAGAAGCTGGTTCCGTCGGCCGCGGCGATCTTGCCGTCGAGCGTCTGCGCCCACTTGGCGATGACGTAGGGCCTGCCCTGTCTCATCGCGGTCAACCATTTGCGATTCACCTCCACGGCCCGAGGGTGTGGCGCGTAAATCACCTCGACCCCCCTGGCCGCCAAGTACTGCGCTCCCCCCACGGCGCGCGGGTTGGGGTCAGCCACGGCGTAGACGACGCGGGCGATTCCCGCGTCTGCGAGCGCCACCGAACAGGGCCCGGTCCTGCCCGTGTGATTGCATGGCTCGAGGCTCACGTACACGGTCGCACCGTTCACGTCCGCACCCGACGTCTTTGCTTCGTCGAGCGCGGCCGCCTCCGCGTGCGCGGTTCCGGCGCCACGATGAAAGCCCTCGGCAAGCACCACTCCCAAGGGGTTCGTGATGACGGCTCCCACCCTGGGGTTGGGGCCAAACTCGGGGCCCAACGCGGCAAGCGCGATCGCCCTGTCGAGCGCGGCCTCATCGCTGAGTACCTCAGGACCGTGCGTCTGCTCCACTTTCTACCGTGCCGCCACGCGCAGATTGGCAATCGCCGCAGCGCGATCAGGATGACCGAACACGGAGGCGCCCGCCACCAAAGTGTCCGCGCCCGCCGCGACCGCCGCTCCCGCCGTCATCGGTGTGATGCCTCCGTCGACCTCAAGCCAAATCTCAGTGCCTGCCTCGGCGGCGGCCCTCCGCAGCGCACCCAACTTTGGCAGCATCTCTGGCATGAACTCCTGGCCCCCGAAGCCTGGCTCAACCGTCATGACAAGCACCATGTCGACCTCGGTGAGGAGATCGAAGACCGACTCGGCCGGCGTCCCCGGCTTGATCGCCACGGCCGCACGCGCGCCGGTAGCCCTGATGTCACGTGCCACCTGCACCGGATGCGTGGCGGCCTCAAAGTGATAGGTGCACGATGCCACGCCCAGGTCGGCATACCTGGCTGCCCAGCGGTCTGGGTCGGAAATCATCAGGTGTAGATCGAGTGGCAGCGGCGAAATCTGGGCGAGGCGTTGGACGACTGGAATCCCCATCGTGAGGTTGGGCACGAAGTGGCTGTCCATCACGTCGACGTGAATGAGATCGGCGCTCGCAGCCTCGAGCATCTCGCTCTCGAGCCGCCCGAAGTCGGCGGAGAGAATTGAGGGCGCAATACGGATGCTCATGATGACAACTTAGCGCCCGTCGCGCGCCGTCAGGAGCGCCAGGTACATCGAGTCCGTCCCGTGCACGTGAGTCCACAACTGCACATCGGGGCCCTCTCCCCAGGCATCGGGCTCTGTGCCAGTGACCTCGGCGAAGGCGGCCCTGGCGTCGACGTGTTCGAGGCCGCTAGCAGCGACGATCTCTCTCGTCTCGGCGAGTACAGGCGAACAGGTGACGTACGCAATCACGCCTCCCGGCGCGAGCAGCGAAGCGGTGTGGGACAGAATCGCCGACTGCAAGACCGTCAGGTCCTCGAGATCCGCGGCCGATCTCCGCCACCGGGCCTCTGGCCGACGCCGCAGCGCCCCGATTCCAGTGCATGGCGCGTCGACGAGGATCCGGTCAAAGAGTCCGCCTGTCCATGCTGTCGCGTCGCCAACATGGACATCGACCACGCCCGCCGGAAGCGAACGTACGTTATCCAACACGAGCGTCACTCGGTGCGGGTGAAGCTCGAGCGCGTCGAGGTGGGCGCCTCGTTGCGCGGCGAGCCCTCCAAGCAGGGCGGTCTTTCCTCCAGGACCGGCACACGCATCGAGCCAGCGCTCGTTCGCGCTCGCGGGGCGCGCTGCCGCCGCCGCGAGGGCCGCCGCAACCAGCTGTGATCCCTCGTCTTGAACGCCCGCAGAGCCATCGCGTACCGCGGCCACCTTTCCTGGCGAACCGGACTTCAGGACAACGCCATACGGTGAAAACGCCGTGACAACGCCCCCCGACTGCTCAGCGAGAGCTTCTTGGCCCATCAGCCCTGGACGCGCGGCGAGCGTCACCGCGGCGGCCTGGTTGTGGGAGTCAAGCAGCGCCTCGACCTCACCAGACCTCCCCCGTGCGGCCAGCGACGCCTCGACCTCGGCGACGATCCACTCCGGATGGGAGGTGCGAATCGCGAGGTCCGTGATCCCGTCACCCGGCGCCACCGCCTCGACCCACTCGTCTCGGGTGCGCTCTGTGATCCGCCTCATCACGGCATTCACGAGTCCGCTCGCTCGCGGCGCGCCAGCGTGCTTCGCGAGATCGACGGTCTCCGAAACCGTCGCGTGTGGCGGCGTGCTCATCGCGAGGGCCTGGTGTGCACCAATCCACAACACCGCCCTCACCGTCGCCTCGAGCGATGCTGGATCGCGGCCCGACGCGACGGCAATGACCTCGTCGTAGAACCCGCTCATGCGCAAGGACCCGTACGCTAGTTCGGTGGCAAACGCCGCGTCGCGTTGAGAGAGGCCCGCATCACGGACGATGCTCGACATTGCGATGTTCGCGTAGGCATCCTCCTCGACGACGGCGAGCACGCACGCAAGCGCGGCCTTCCGCGCGGAGGTGCTCACGCTTCTCCAAGCAAGACGCCGTCGGCCCAGCGCGCTCCGCGCCACCAGTCGCGCGCATCCATCACTTTTTTTCCCGCCGGTTGGATCCAACCGAGCATGACCGGCCGCCCCCCGGTGCCGACGACAATCCCCTCATCCGTCGACCTCACCAGGCCGGGCGTCGTCGTGGGTCCATCGATCGGAACCACGGGTCCGATTTTGGCCGCTGAGCCGTCGGGGAGCGTCGTCCAGGCTCCTGGAGCGGGTGAACAGGCGCGAATGGCGCGATCGATCACGTGGGCGGGCAGTTCCCAACGCACGAGTGCGTCGTCGCGGGTCAGCTTGGAAGCGTGGCTCACGCCGTCCTCCGTTTGTTGTTGGGGCATGGCGTAACCACCCACGAGGGCCTCGATCGAGTCAACGAGCAACGGCGCCCCTACCCTCGCTAGCCGTTCCAGAAGTTCCCCTGCGGTGTCGACGGGCCTGATTCTTTCGGTGACTTGGCCAATGACTAGTCCCGTATCGAGGCCCTGGTCGATCACGAAGGTGGAGGCGCCAGTGACGTCGTCCCCCGCTTGGAGTGACCTCTGGACCGGGGCGGCCCCGCGCCATGCGGGAAGCAAAGAAAAATGCAGGTTCACCCAGCCGTGAGTGGTGGCGGCAATGAGAGAGGGCCGCAGAATCTGTCCATACGCCACTACGGCGGCAGCATCGGCGTGAATCCCGCTCACCATCTCGATCACTTCGGGCGCCGACGCCTTTGCGGGCGTCTCGACAGCCAGCCCGTGGTCGAGAGCGTATTGCTTGACCGGGCTTGGGTGGAGGCGAGACCCTCTTTTGCCGGGCGCGTCTGGCTGGGTCAGCACGAGCGCAATC
>JBBRWX010000065.1:0-13563 GCA_038248935.1 Actinomycetales bacterium | reverse complement strand
CACCATCAAGGTGCCATTGAGATGGCTCAGGTCGAGATCAAGGACGGCCAGAACGCGGATGCCATCGCCTTGGCCGAGAAGATCATCTCTGACCAGACAACCGAGATCGCACTCATGAAGGAACTTCTCGCGACCCTCTAATGGCGCGGCGACGGGCTGGGCCGTGCCGCCATCGGCGACAAGCTATCTCTTGGTCTTATTCCTGCGGTAGTAGTCCCGCCAGACCAACTTGTACACGGGAATCTTCTCTGGGATGGCACGTACACCAGGGATGAACGGCAGGAACAGGAAGCCAAGCACGATCACCGCTGTCGCGGCCCAGACCAGCGCATCACCGTTCTCGGAGCCGCCGATGGCGGGGATTTGGTACCAGAAAGTCATGAGCCCAAGCCACACCTGGCCGGGGTAGTTGCCCGCCTCATTCATCATTCCCCACTGATCGCCGCCAAGGCTGCGCGCGCGGGCCTGTTCCTCGAGGTAAGAACCGTCCGCGAGCAGCAGCAGTTGCTTGGTGCGGTCGCCACCGTAGAAGTTCGGCGAGATGAGCTGTTCGAGGCCGCCGGACTGCGCGAGCGTCAGGAATGACGATGCCATGACGGGAACTGGACCGTAGTCGCCGGTTGCGACATCGGCGGGATTGCCGTCGGGTGTCGCACCGAGGGCGTCACCGTAGGCCGTGGCCCACGCGGTCTGTTGGTCGGCATTGGCGCTCTGCCATGTGCCCAGGGCATCTTTGAGTGCGGTGTCGGCCGGTGCGGCCTCGAGCGGTGTGAGGACCAGATCCTGCGCGGAGTTGACGGGAATCCGAACGCCGCCCCACTTTTGCAGAGCAAGAGGCCCCAACTTTTGGCCCTCGCTGGCAGTGTTGTATGGCGGACCGTAGCCAGAGCTGTCCGTGGTGCCCGCAAGTTCGCCGACGGCGGTCGCGACGACGTCGTTTGGCGCGGCCTTGGCCCAGTCCTGCAGGGTGATCGCCTTCTCGTCGAGCGAGCCGAAGCTGGCGGCAAGTGCCAGGGTGAGAAGCAGGAGCACCACACCCGCGATCACCATTTCCTTGACAAGGTCGTAAGGCCTCGTCGGGAACGAGTGAGAATCGGGCGTGTAGCGCTTTCCGTGCGTCGACGATGTGGTCGAGGTGGTCATGATGTGGGCTCCTGTGCGCCGATGGGCGGGACTGCACCGATGAGAGGCACGGCACCTATGGGAGGCACCACTCCGTGGCGTCTCACCAGGATGACGTGCATGATGACGATGACGCCGACCGCGAGCGGTAGCACGACGATGTGGAGCGTCAGCGCGGCCGCGGGGTTGAGCGCGTTGAACCACGCACCAAGGCCCACCGAGTTGAGGCCGTCCTTGGCCTGAGCGCCGATCCATTGGGCGTCGAAGTTGGTCTGGCTGAGGTAGCCCGTGAACCCTGTACCCACGGCGGCCAGCAGCGCGATCATGCCCGTCATCCAGGTAAGGGACCGGCCTCCACGCCATGCCGCCATCCAGAACTTGCCCCAGAGGTGGATCGCCATCACGGCGAAGAAGATCTCAACACTCCACAGGTGAGTGGAGTTGAAGAAGTGGCCCACGCCGGAGGTGTGCCACCACTCGGAGCCACCGAGCGCGAGCACCACGCCGGATCCGATCACGATGAAGAGGGACACAAGCGTCGCCATGCCGAACACGTAGATCCACGACGCCACGTAGGACGGTTGCCGGTCGGGAAGCCACTGGCCCTCCGGAACGGTGTGGGTGATCCGGTAGCGCGCCCAGGCGGTCCAACTGGTCCTGTCGGGGGAGGGCGCCGATGCCGCGGGTACGGCGCGTGCGGGCGCCGTGTCCGCGACGGCACTCATCGCGAGTCCGAGTCGTCGTCGGCCTTGTGATGGGGAAACGGTATGACGACCGCTAAGACGAAGAGGACGATCATCGCGCCCATGATCAGCGCATTGGTGACGGAGATGTGGAAGATGCCGAAATCAAGGTAATGACCAGCACCTTCGGCAAGTATCAGTGTGTTCGCCATGAGCCAACCGGCTTTTCCGGGCGTGGGTCGCGGGCATCTGCCGCGGGGATCGTCCTGATTAACCCTAGCCAGCAAGAACGGCCCGGTGCCTGCAGCGAGGACAACTCTGCTCAAACTCTGAAACTCCTGGAAACCGGCCTGCGAGTGCCGAGTATGGAGTGCCGCCGGCCGCGAGTTCGGCAAGAGGCGTCGGGCGTCGGGCATCGGCGACAGCGAGGGCGTCGTCTAGAGGTCGTTCCCCGCGTACGAGAGGTTGAAGCTCTTGTTGATCACTGGGAAGTCGGCGATGATCATGCCCCGCAGGGCGACAGGCAACGCCGGCCAGGTGAGGAACGACGGATCCACTACCGCGAGGCGCGTCAGGCGCCCGTCAGGGCCGATCTCGACGCGGTGGGTGATGGTTCCCCGCCAGCCCTCGACCATGCCTGAACCGGCGGCTGTTGCGGCCCCCCGTGGATGGGCAGGGAGGTCCGTCAACAATCGACCACTCCGCAGATCCGGAAGTAGCACCCTCAGCAGGTCGATGCTCGCGCGCACCTCCTCTGCGCGCACGTGGAATCGCGCCAGCACGTCACCCTCGGAGCGCACGGCGGGCCGCACGTTCGCGGTCGCAGGGTGGGATGGGTGGTCGCGCCGCGCGTCGACGTCCACCCCGCTTGCCCTCCCGACGTAGCCGAGGACCCCGATCTCGTGGGCGTTCTCAACGCTCAGCGAGCCGGTACCCGTGAAGCGGTCCACCACGACTGACTGGCGCAAGGCAAGGTCGACTATCTGGGCGACGTCGTCGGCGATCCGGGTCAGTTCTGCGCTTGTGGGCACCGCCAGGAGCGCGGCACCCCCCAGAATCACACCGCCGCGCATGAGCCGGTGGCCCGTGACCTCGGCGCCCAACCGCAGCACGTCCTCCCGCACCCGCTGCGCGTGCACGTTGAGAATTCCGTAGCCGACGTCCATGCACAGCGCACCAAGATCCGCCACATGGTTGTACAGCCGCTCCAGTTCGAGCAGGGCGGCGCGAGCGGCACGGGCTGGCTCGGGAACATCGACCCCAAGCGCATCCTCAACCGCGGCGCAAAAGGCCGTGGCGTGCCCCACGGTGGTGTCTCCGCTGACACGTTCGGCCAGTGGCAGCGCCTCGTCGGGCGTGCGCCCCTCCGCTAGCTTTGTTAGGCCCTTGTGGGTAAACCAGAGCCGAGCCTTGAGTTTGAGGATCGACTCGCCGACGACCGAGAAGCGGAAGTGTCCAGGACCGATCATCCCCGCATGCACCGGACCGACGGGGATTTCGTAGACCCCGGGGCCCTCGACGCGCAAGAAGGGGTAGGCGCCCTCCGTTGGCCCGAAGGGGGGCGGCGCTCCCGCGTCGGACCGCATCGGGTACCAACCTTGCGGCCAGTGCTTGTGTCGCACCAGCCGGTGGGGCAACGGGTGGTCGATCGGCACGATGCCGTAGAGGTCGCGCATCTCG
Source organism: Actinomycetales bacterium (assembly GCA_038248935.1). GTDB lineage: Bacteria > Actinomycetota > Actinomycetes > Actinomycetales > Demequinaceae > Demequina. The sequence goes on along the minus strand of JBBRWX010000065.1, from coordinate 10,078 downwards.
CGTTCAAAACGCCCGGCAGGGAACGAGATGCGCGCCAGGCTCGGTACGGTCGGCGCGTCCACGCTCGTGCGCAGCGAGAGCTCGACCCGCCGGTCGCCCGCGCCAGTGAGCAGGTAGACCACTCGGAAGGCCTCGGAATCCTCGTGCGCCGCCACCAGCGCCAGACGCAACCCTTCGTCGAGCAGCCCCTGCACGTGTCCGCCCAGGTCGGCCGCGGTGACACTCCGCCGTTCGACATCCCGCCGTTCGACATCCCGCCGTTCCACGTTGCTCCTTTCCGCGTTGCTCATCGGGTTCCCACGATCGCCGCAGCCGTCTCGAGAAGTCCATCCAGCGGCGCCGCCACGCCGATCGCCACGAGCGCCAGCAGGCCAAGCACCAAGGGCACGGCCGACGACGCGGGGCGGGCGGTAGCGGCGGTGGCACCGTCGTGTGCGTCGTCGTAGGGCCCGAGCAGCATTCCCGCCACCGGCCTCGCGATGGCGACGAACACCACGAGCAGCAGGATGAGGGCGACGCCAACCACCCAAGCGAGTCCAGCGTTTGCGGTCGCCCGTGCCAGTGCCAACTCGCTGCCAAAGAGGGAAAAGGGCGGCAGCCCCAGTAGCGCCGCGATGCCGAGCCCGAAGACCCCCGCGAGCACGGGCCTGCGCACGAGCAGCCCGCGCACGCCAGCGATGCGGGTGGTGCCCGTCAGGTCCAGCACTTGGCCCGAAGCGCAAAACAGCACGGCCTTGGCCAGGCCGTGACCCAACACGTGCAGCAACAGGGCCGCGATCGCGAGTGGCGTACCGACGGCCATGCCGATCACCGCGAGCCCCATGTGTTCCATGCTCGAGTAGGCCAAAAGGCGTTTGTAGTCACGCTGGGCGATCATCATCGACGCGGCAACCAGGACCGACCCGAGCGCCACCACGAGCAGGAGCGTCCTGACGAACGCGGGGTTAAGGGAAGCGACGGCAATCACCCTGTACCGCAGCAGCGCGTACACGGCGACAGAGAGCAACACGCCTGACATCAGGGCGGACACAGGCGCGGGCGCCTGGCTGTGTGCGTCCGGCAGCCAGCTGTGCAGGGGCACGAGGCCCACCTTGGTGCCGAAGCCAAGCACCAGCAGCACGACTGCGATGCGCATCACCCCAGGGTCCAACTGGTCCGCATTCGCGACAAGCGCGGTCCAGTCGAGCGTTCCCTTTGGCCCATCGGCGCCACCCGCGTGTTGGGAGGCGTAGTACACGAGCACCGTGCCCAGGTAGGCCAAGGCGATCCCGACCGAGCAGATGATGACGTACTTCCACGTCGCTTCGACGGCGCGGCGTCCGCCGTGGTGGCCCACGAGGAATGCGGTCACGATGGTGGTGGCCTCGACCGCGGCCCACATCACCCCGAGGTTGGTGGCGAGCACAGCGCCCGACATGGTGGCAATGAACAGCGACACGAGGATTGCGTAGCGGCGTGCGCCTCGTCTTGTCGTGGTGTCGGCCTCGAGTTCGCCACCGATGTATCCGACCCCTGCCCACGTGGCGATCACCGAGACGCCACCGATGACGAGGAGCATCACGGCGGTCAGCGCGTCCGCCCGTAGCAGGCCACCCACAGTCAGCACGGAGCCGTCAGAGGTGACCACCGCCGCCACGATGCCCGCGAACAGCACGGCCGCCGACGCGGCCACAGAGCACCAAGCGATCCAGCGGCGCCAACCGAGCGCAGCCGCGAGGCCCGCCGCGAGCGCGGGCAGGACAAGTGGCACCAGCAACACCAACATCTCGGTCCCCTTCGCCATCAGTCGCGCAACTCGCTCAGGCCGTCGAGATCGGTGCTACCGAACGCCATCCGCATGCGGGCGGCCACGATCTGCAGCACCAGCACCACGAGGAGGACGTCGAGGGAGACCCCGAGCTCGACCACAAGCGGCACACCCGAGGTCGCAAGAAATGCCGTGGTCGTGATGCCGTTGTCCAGCAGCAGGAACCCGATCACTTGCGACAGAGCGCGCCTGCGGGTGACGAGCATGAAGAAACCAAGCAGGACCACGGCGATGCCGACGGGCAGTGCACGGGTCGCTGCCGAAGGCGAAAGTGCGACGAGTGGCCCACTCAGCACGTATGCCAGCAGGGTGAGAACAGCCGCGGCGAGCAGAGATGACGTCACGTTCACGAGCGGCGCGGACTCGCGCACCTCGCCGCTGTCCCTGAGGAGGCGACGCAGGATGGCCGGCAGCACGCCTGCCTTGAGCACGCCCACCCCCAGAGCCGCGAGGTAGAGCTCCACGCTGTTTTCGGTGATGCCCAGAAGCAGCGCCAGACTCGCGATCAGCGCGCCCTGGACCATCAGCAGGCGGATGATCGCAGCCAAGTCTCGGCGCCAGAGCGTCAGGACGGCGGTGAGCAGGATGGCGCCGCAGATCACGTCGAGCAGCTGGGTGGACACAGCGGTGCTCATGCGAGGAAGTAAGACGCGGCGACGGCGAGCAGGGCGAAGAGCAGTGATCCGGCGAGCAGCTCTGGCACGCGAAACAGGCGCAGCTTGGCCATGAACACCTCGAAGACGGCGAGCGCCACGGCGACCAGGGCGACCTTGATGACGAGCATGACGACGCCGAGCAAGAGGGCGAGCGGTGCGACGCTGGTGGCCACTCCCCACGGGGCGAATAGATTGACTCCCAGTCCGAGCAACAACGCCAGCCGCATCGACGCCGCCAGCTCGACCATCGCGAGGTCTCGGCCGGAGTACTCGAGCACCATCGCCTCGTGGATCATCGTGAGCTCAAGGTGCGTCGACGGGTTATCGACGGGAAGGCGGCCCGTCTCCGCGATGATCACCACGGCGAACGCGACGGCCGCGAGCAGGCTCGCGGGCGAAAGCACCTGGGCGGGGGAGGCGAGGGTCCCCGCGACGATGTCCGTGAGGTCGGACGAGCCGACGCGCACTGAGAGCGCGAAGACCGCGAGCAAGATGGTCGGCTCGACGAGCGCGACGATGGTGATCTCGCGGCTGGCGCCCATGCCGCCGAACGCCGTGCCGGTGTCCAGCCCTGCGAGCGCGAGCGAGACGGTGCCGAGCATGAGGATCGCGACCACGGCGAACAGGTCGCTTACTCCGCCGACGGCCGCGACGGTCGACACGAAAGGCACGACGGCCGCGAGGAAGACGGACGTGGCGAGCAGGATCAGTGGAGCGGCGATGAACACAACGCTCGTGCCCTCTGGCCGGGTTGCCTCCTTGTGGAGCAGCTTGCGCAGGTCCCGCACGGGTTGCCCAATGCCTGCCCCAGCGCGGCCTTCCATGCGGGCACGCACCTGCCGCATGAGGCCGGTGAGGTAGGGAGCTCCGACGACGATGAGGGCCACCTGAACTCCGGCCGCGGCGACGGCACCAACCGTCTCGAACGTGGTCATGCGGTCACCGCCACGACGACGAGGGCGGCGAGCAGCCCGATGAACCCGTAGGCGAGGTAGCGGTGAACCCGCCCATTGGCAAGGCGCCGTGACCACTGACCCCAGGCCTCGACGGCCGATAGCAAGGGCGGGTAGATGGCGGCCTCGAGCCGGTCCGGAACCCGCTGGCGGAACGTCACGGATTCAATGAGGTACGAGGACTCGGCGTACGGCGTGACGTCAACGTCTTGCTCTGGCCGCAGCACGTCGTCGAATACGCGGGTGAGCGGCTCGGCAAATGACGTCGCGGTGTACTCCTGGCGGGAGTTGCGCTCAGCGCCGCCGTTCGCCCAGACACCCACAAGGCGTCGCGGGGCAAAGCCGGTGAGGCGACGCACGACTACGGCCACCGTGACAGCGGCGAGCACCAGGCCGAGCGCGATGAGCAGCGGCGACATCGACCCGGCGATGCTGGCGAGGCGAAGGGTGATGGTGCTGCCCGCGAGCGGGGCCGTGTCCCGCACGGGCGGGAGCACGTTCAGCACGCGGTCGAGCGCGCCGCCTGCAATGGCGGGCGCGACGCCGAGTACGACGCACGTCGCGGCGGCGATGCCCATCCCGACGCGCATCGGCATCGGGCTCTCGTTCGCGGTGGCCGCTGCCGTCGATCGCGGTTGAGCGAGGAAGCCGACGCCGAAGGCCTTGACAAAGGTCGCGACACCGAGCCCGGCCGTGAGCGCGACGACCCCCACCGCGATGGGGATACTCACCGCGACCACGGGTTCGGCTGCGACGCCCTTTGACACCGAGTGGATGAGGCCCTGCAGGAGCACCCACTCGGACACGAACCCGTTGCCTGGCGGCAATGCGGCCGCACCCAAGGCGCCGATCCCGAACAGCGCAGTGGTCAGTGGCATGCGGCGCACGAGGCCCCCGAGCGCGTCGAGGTTGCGCAGGCCGGTGGCGCGCAATACAGACCCCGCGCCGAGGAAGAGGACGGTCTTGAAGGCGGCGTGGTTGAGCGCGTGCAGCACGGCCGCCGCCATCAGCACTCCGGCCAGGGCCCTGTTGCCATCGGCGGCGAATACCACTGCGGCGCCGATGCCGATTGCCATCAGCCCGACGTTTTCCGTCGTCGAATACGCGAGCAGCCTCTTGAGGTCCGTCGCGACGCTGGCCTGCAACACGCCGAAGAGCGCCGAGATGGCGCCGAGCGAGAGCACTAACAGACCCCACCACCTGGGACCGCCACCGAGAAGGTCGAAGCCCACTCGAATGAGGCCGTAGATGCCCAGGGCGACCATCGCGGCCGACATCAGTGCGGACACGTGGCTGGGCGCCTCTGGGTGGGCGCGCGGCAGCCACACATGCAGGGGTACCAGGCCCGCCTTGGCGCCAAAGCCGATGAGGGCCAACACGAAAATGGTGGAACGAACAGTGGGGGACAGGTGGGCCGCCCCCGCACGCAAGGCCTCGAAGGTCTCTCCTCCCGCGCCGGCAGCGAAGATCACAAGGCCGGTCATGATCGCGACCAGTCCGGCGTGAGTCATTCCCCCGTACCAGAGCCCTGCGTCGCGGACCGAGGGGCGCAGCCCGTGCTCGGTGAGCACGAGGACCAGCGATGTCAGGGCCATGAGTTCCCACACCACGAGAAGTGTGGTGACGCTTGCGGACGCGGGGACGAAGATCATCGAGGCGACGAAGAGCGGGACTGTTGCCTGCGTCGTCCGGGAGCCTGCCGGGTTTGGGTGGTGCGCGCCGTCCGCCGTGTACCCGATGCCGTAGACCCCCGCGGCGATCGCGACGGCGCCGACGAGAAGCAGGAAGACGCCGGAGAGTGCGTCCACGCTCAGGCGTGCCTCGCCTAGGGGCAAGAGCCCCGGCGCGATGCGTGTCCATACCTCGCCCGTCAGCCCTCCGATGCCGGCAATCACGCCTCCCAGCCCAACGCCTGCCGTCACGAGGCCGCCCACGAGGGGCCGCATGCGCCGGGGAACCAGGACGATCGCGATGGCTCCCACGAGCGCTCCGACGCCGGCTAGCGTCAGGCCCACATCGATGAGGTTCATCGGCCGGTCAGCCCCCGCAGCGCGGCGACGATGGCCTCCGGCGAGGGCGGGCAGCCGGGAACCTCGAGGTCGACGGGAATGATGTCGGATACCGAGCCCTGCACTCCGTAGGCGCCCGCGAACACGCCGCAGTTGCGGGCGCAGTCGCCCAGTGCGATCACGCGCTTGGGCGCGGGCGTCGCCTCGTAGGTCACCCGCAAAGGGTCGGCCATGTTTCGCGTGACGGGGCCCGTGACCAGGAGCGCGTCCGCGTGCCTTGGTGAGGGCACCAGGCGCGCGCCGTAGCGCTCGGCGTCGTACACCGGGCCAAACGCGGCGCCGATCTCGATCTCGCACCCGTTGCAGGACCCGGCATCGACGTGCCTGATCTGAAGGGAGCCGGACCACGGCAGAGGCTCGGCTGTGGGGGAGTCGTGGGACGCTTCAACCGACACCGGCGCGGGCACGGCGATGCGACCGACCCGCAACATCGTCCGTAGAAGTCTCAGCACGGCGTTGTCACCCGTTCCGCTGATCGGAGTGCAGGGTGGCCGCTGCACCGACGTTGTCGTGCTTGTCGTTCGTAGCGTCGGCGCCGTCCTGCGGGCGGTCCTCGGCGCGGTCTTCCGCGCGCAAGTCGGTGAGCATCTCGACGTGGAGCGAGAGCAGGTCCGCGCTGAGTTGCCTGCCAACCGCGAGCAGGTCCGAGACCCGCGGTGAGGTCACGGAGTAATACACGGCCGAGGCTTCGCGCCGAGCCAACACCAGGCCAGAGCCGCGGAGCACCCCCAACTGCTGGGAAAGCGCCGAGGCCCCTACGCCCAGTTCGATGAGCATCTCGCCTACGGAGTGCTCGCGATCGCAGAGCAACTCAAGCACCCGGATCCGTATCGGGTTTGCCACGGCTTTGAACAGGTCGGCCTTCACCTGCTGGAGGGGCGCGGTCATGCGATTCCACCCGCATCAGGCCGCCTCGTCATGGGATCAAAGGTAGCACCGTATGAGGACCTTGTGATTTCACGAAGTCCTAAACCCGTGGCGGCAATGCGTGAAAGCGGGCATCTCGCTATGGGGTTGGGGCGGGAATGGTGAGGACAGGCTCCGCTGCGGGGCGCGCGTAGAGGTAGCCCTGGGCTCGGCTCCACCCCTGCCGGAGCAGGACCTGGTGCTGGCCCTCGGTTTCGACCCCCTCAGCGATCCCTGTGAGGTGCAGGCCTTCGACAAGTCCGGCCAGTCCGGTTGACAGGGCGCTCGCCGCGTCGTCGTCCTCGGTCAGGTCCCAGACGAAGCTGGCGTCAAGCTTGAGTCCCGTGACGGGCAGGTCGCGTAGCAAGGAGATGGACGAGAAACCGGTGCCGAAGTCGTCGACGTGGATGCCTACTCCAAGGTCGCGCAGCGCCGCCAGGTCCTCTCTGGTTCCATCCAGAAAAGACAACACCGCCGTTTCGGTGAGCTCGACGATGATGTTTCGGGGGTCGACGCCATGCCGTGCGAGCGTGTCGGTGAGCGCCTTTAGCCAGTCGCCGCGGGCGAGCTGCACGGGAGACAGATTGACGCTGACCGGCCCCGGCAGATCCGGTGTGGTCGCGATCAGAGCGCATACCTGGTCCAGAACCTGCTGCCCGATCTCCACGATCAGGCCGGAGTCCTCGGCAGTGGCAAGGAAGTTGATTGGCGAGAGTAGGCCGCGGGTGGGGTGCTGCCAGCGGACCAACGCCTCATGCCCGGTGACACGGCGGTCGGCCAGCGTGATGATGGGCTGGTAGTGAACGACAAACTCACCTGCGTCCAAGCCCCGCCGGATCTCGTCTTCTATGGTCAGGCGTGCTAAGGCGTGAGCGTGCATGGCCTCATCGAAGAATTGCCAGCGGGATCGGCCCGCAGCCTTGGCGCGGAACAGTGCCGCGTCGGCATCGCGCAACAGACTCGCGCTGGTGGATTCGGGGGCGCTGAGCGAGATGCCGATCGACAAAGTGGGGACGATTCGGTGGCCGCTGATTGTCAGCTCCGTAGCGACGGCGGACAGGATCTTTTGGGCGACGAGTTCCGCCTGGCGCGCGTTGGCCACGTTCGGGAGGACCACGATGAACTCGTCTCCCCCCGCGCGGCCAACGCGGTCTGGGGGCCGCAGGACGCCGGCAAGCCGGTCAGCAACCGTCATCAGGACCTCATCACCCGCCGCGTGACCCAGGGAGTCGTTGACGATCTTGAAATTGTCCAGGTCGAGAAAGAGGACGCCGACCTGGCCCTCGATGCGTGGCGTCTCGCGGAGGTCCACGTCGAGCATGTCTAGGATCCAGGCCCTGTTGCGCAGTCCGGTCAACGGATCGTGGAAAGCCTGATACTCCAGCTGATCCAAGGCGTCATGCTCGGCCGTGGTGTCGGCGTATTGGACCAGCAGGTATTCGGGGCGCCCGGGCGCCCCCGGGATCAGCTCGGCGGCCCGCTTGACCCACAGGATGTGGCCGTCCGCTTCGACGAGCCGTACTACCTTCATCTCGGCGTCGTGAACATCGCCCATCGTCCGCTCGCGCACGATACGTTCGATGTCGTCGGGGTGCGTGACGTCCTGCTCCGTGTGAGTGATGAGCCACTGCGCGTCCCGCCCCAACAACTCGCAGAGTGAATCGTTGACCAGCCGGAACGACCCGTCGAGGCCGGTCATCGCCTGGCCGATAGGGGAGGCAAGCATCGCCGTACGGAAAAGAGACTCCGACGCAGCCAGCGCCAGTTCTGCCTCCTTGCGCTCGGTGATGTCCAGTACGTACCCGAACTGGCGGACGATCAGGCCCCGCTCGTCCCGAACGGCCTCTCCCCGCACGTGCGCCCACCCTCGGCTGGAGTCTGCTCGGACGATCTCAAGCTCCAGTTCATAGGGGACACCCGTCTTCGACGCATCTGCCACCGTGGCGGTGAGCTGGTCCCAACTCTCCGCCCCGTACAACATCGACTGATCGGCAAAGTCCGGTGGTGTAAGTGCGGGAGCCAGGCCGAACACCTCGAATAACTCGTCCGACCAGACCGCGTGATCGGTCGCCGGATCCCACGTCCAGCTCCCGAGGCGCGCCAACTTCTGCGTGGCTCGCAGGGTATGCTCGCTGCGTTCCAACTTGTTCACCGCGTTCTGTTTGGTGGTGATGTCCTGCGAGTACCCCCGTATTTCTACGACGACGCCATGATCGTCCCGAACGGCCTCGGCCCGGGACCGCATCCAGCCGTGGCTGGAGTCCGCACGGACAAACTCGAGCTCCAGTTCGTAGGGAACTCCCATGCTGGTCGTCTCTGCGATTGCGGCGTTGAGTCGAACCCGGCTCTCGGGCACGATCATTTCCACTTGATCTTCGAACGTCGGTGCCGGCTGCGCGGGATCCAGACCGTACATCTCGGGCATCTCGGAGGACCAGAGGACCTGACCCGTCGCCACCTCGAGTTTCCAACTTCCCAGGCGCGCCATCCGGTGCGCCGCGCGCAGGTCGAGCACGCTCCGCTCCAGAGCCTGCCGTGCCTCCACCTCGGACTGGATGTCCCGCAGCGCCTCGATGGCGCCAGTGAGACCGCCCTGATCATCGCGGGTGACGCGCGTCAGCACGGACATCCACCGCCAGCGACCATCGACGGTCGCAAAGCGCATCTCCACCCTGCGGGTATCCTCGCCACGCTCCATGAAGTCCGCCCGGATGGGCGCCATGGCGAGGAGGTCGTCGGGGTGGACCATGTCGCGTAGGGAAAGACCCACGAATTCCTCGTGGGGCCAGCCGAGAACCTCGGTCACGGATGGGGACACCCACGTGACGACGCCATCCAGGCCATGCGTGTACACCACATCGCTCGCGGACTCCGCAAGCAGCCGGAACCGACGCTCGCTCTCTACGAGCTTCGTGGCGGTGACGTTCACGGCGACGGCCATGACGCCATCGCCGTGCGGGGTCGCCTCCCACGTGAAGGCTCCCTGGACCCCGTTCTCATCGATCCACGGCACATCGATGTTGACACGAGCCTGCGTCTGGATCGCTAGTGTGTCGGCGTCGAAGATTCCGTTGTTCCGATAGGAGGGGAATACCTCAAGCACGCCGCGGCCGACCAAGTCATCGAGTTCCATGCCGTACAGCCTTAGGGCGGCGTCGTTGAGGAACACGTACTCGAGTTCGACAATGGTGCCGGAGTCATCCCTGACCGGGGCCAAAATGAACACCGGATTCGCGGAACGGCGCAAGGCCTCTGAGACGTCAACCGGAGCGGATCCGGCACCGCCCCCTGGCCCCTCGCTTCGGCGCATGCACTTTCCTTTCACAAGCAATGCAGAAAGACGCACACGTGGCAGGTTCAGCCTGTGAGCACGCTCCTTCAGCGTAGCGCCGTTCCGTCGCCGTCACCAGGTCCTGCTGCTCGTCGGCGAACCCCACCACCACGAGACAAGCCTCAAGCGATGGTGGGCATTGGTGCGGGCCGAGAGCGAGGTGGTTTGCACTCAATTCGATGAGCAGGGCGAATGTGCCCGGGGCCGGTGAAGCGAAGGTGGCTGTCATGTCGGTTGATGCCACCCTTGCTCTCGCTGTGGTCCACCTGCGCGTCACGGACGACACGGACTCCCAGCTCGCGCCGTGACGAAAGACAAGTCGTTGGCGAAAGGACGCGTTCCGCTACCAGGTTTTG
>JBBRWX010000064.1:0-14187 GCA_038248935.1 Actinomycetales bacterium | reverse complement strand
CTCGTTGTCGTACCAAGCAACGATCTTCACCATGTCGCCGGAGACCTTGGTCAGCTTGGCGTCGAAGATGCTCTGGTGCGGGTTGCCGACGATGTCCGAGGACACGATGTCGTCTTCCGTGTACTCGAGCGTGCCGAGCATGGGGCCATCGGCCGCGGCCTTGACGGCCGCGTTGACCTCGGCCACGGTGACCTCACGCGAAGCGGTGAAGGTCAGGTCCGTTGCCGAACCGGTGATGACGGGAACGCGCATCGCGAAACCATCGAGCTTGCCCTTGAGCTCGGGGAGTACCAAGGCAACTGCCTTGGCCGCACCGGTCGAGGTGGGGACGATGTTCTGCGCGGCCGCACGTGCACGACGGAGGTCCTTGTGGGGGCCGTCCTGCAGGTTCTGGTCACCCGTGTAGGCGTGGATCGTAGTCATGAGACCCTTTTCGATGCCAATGGCGTCGTTGAGGGCCTTCGCCACGGGGGCGAGGCAGTTGGTGGTGCACGACGCGTTGGAGATGATGTGCTGCGTGGCGGGGTCATAGTCGGTGTGGTTCACGCCGACGACAAAGGTTCCGTCCTCGTTCGATGCGGGGGCCGAGATGATGACCTTCTTGGCACCCGCAGCGATGTGGGCAGCTGCCTTGGTCGCGTCGGTGAAGAAGCCGGTCGACTCGATCACGATGTCGGCGCCGAGGGCGGCCCACGGGAGGTTGTTCGGGTCGCGCTCAGCAAGGGCGCGGATGGCCTTGCCGTCGACGTAGATGTTGTCGTCATCGAACGTCACTACGCCCGGGAAGACCCCCAAAACGGTGTCGTACTTGAGCAGGTGCGCGAGCGTCTTGTTGTCGGTCAAGTCATTGACGCCGACAATCTCGATGTCAGCGCCCGACGCGACGATCGCGCGGTAGAAGTTTCGTCCAATACGGCCGAAGCCGTTGATACCGACCTTGATGGTCACTTGTTCTCCTCGGTTCGCGCGACATGGCGCGTTTGGGGATGTGGGGTAGCGCTTCTGTGCGCGGGGCGCCGCCGGGGCGGTGCCACTGCTGCAAGCGTACTACGCAGTGCCCACTCGCGGTGCGACGTAGGTCCCCAAATCAGGGGGACCCAGGTCCTCGCAGGACCGCTCGGTCTAGTTCAAAAACTCCGGGCTGATCCCGGCCTCTGTGTCGGGAATTCCTTGGTCCTTTGCCATCTTGTCTGCGGTCGCGAGCAGTCTGCGAATTCGTCCAGCCACCGCGTCCTTCGTCAAAGGCGGCGTCGCGAGCCTACCGAGTTCCTCGAGGGACGCGTCGCGATGCGCAATACGCAGGGTCCCTGCCTCGCGAAGGTGATCGGGCACCTCGTCGCCAAGAATCGCGAATGCCCTTTCAACCCGTGCGCTCGCGGCAACTGCGGCCTGAGCCGAACGGCGCAGGTTTGCGTCGTCGAAGTTTGCAAGCCTGTTTGCGGTCCCACGCACCTCGCGGCGCGTGCGCTTTTCTTCCCACTCAAGCACCGAGTCGTGCGCGCCAAGACGCGCGAGAAGCGCCGAGATTGCGTCGCCGTCGCGAATCACGACGCGGTCCACTCCCCTGACCTCGCGCGACTTGGCCGTGATGCTGAGCCGGCGTGCGGCTCCCACAAGCGCCAATGCGGCCTCAGGCCCAGGCGAGGTGACCTCAAGGCTTGCGGACCGGCCGGGTTCAGTGAGCGAGCCGTGCGCAAGAAATGCTCCACGCCACGCGGCCACGGTGTCCTCGATCGAGCCGCTCACCACCTGTGGAGGCAATCCCCGCACGGGACGACCCCTGTGGTCGAGCAGGCCGGTCTGTCGCGCGAGCGACTCGCCTTCCTTCACCACCCGCACCACGTACCTATTTCCGCGCTTGAGAGCCCCGCCCGAGACAACGATGATCTCGGATCCGAGGTTGTACACGTCATGGATGAACGTGCGCAACCGACGAGCGGAGGCGGCGGTATCCAGCTCGGCCTCAATGACAATGCGTCCAGACACGATGTGGAGACCACCCGCAAATCGCAACGTGGTGGCGATCTCCGCCTTGCGCGCCGAAATCTTCTCTACCGCGACACGCGCGAGCTCGTCTTTCACCTGTGCCGTCAGCGCCATGCCGACTATCCTCTCACCCCTTGGGGTGCACCTGCCGACCCAAGCTCTGCGATGAGGCGCGAGAACTCGCGTGCAAGGCGCTCCACATCGTGCCGATCCGTGGCGTCGGCGCGCCTCATATCCGCAAACACGAGCCTCGAACCCCACGACTCCACTTCGGCCCTCAGCAACGGATCTGCGCCGTGCGATGCATCGGCGAGGACGATGGCTGGCCGGAATCGCGGCTCGATTCTCCGCAAGGCGCGCACGTCGTCCGCTCGATCCGCTCCCGAGGTCTCGACATCGTCGTACGCAATATTGAGAGCAAGAATCGTGCGATCCGACGCCGCAACCAACTCCTCGGCTACCTGCTTCACCAAGAAGTGCACCAAGACAGACGTGTACCAAGAGCCGGGGCCAAGCACGACAACGTCTGCGTTTCGGATCGACTCAAGCGTCGCGGCTGGGACAAGAGGCGATGCGGGGTGGATGCCGAGCCCCGACACGGTGCCGCTCGCGGTTGCGACGGCTACTTGGCCCCTGACGAACCGTGTTCCTTCTTCGCTTTCTACCCTCGCAGAGATCTCGAGCGGTTCGCTCGCCAAGGGAAGGACCCTGCCCTGCGCGCGGAGAAGCTTCGCCACCCAGTCGAGGCCATCAACCACGTCTCCCGTGCGTTCCCACAGGCCCGCGATCAGCAGATTCCCCAACGAATGCCCATCGAGAGGTCCCGGCGTCGAGAAACGCGTTTGCAGAACATCTCTCCACGTCCGGCCCCACTCGCCGTCATCACACAGGGCACTGAGCGCCATGCGAAGGTCCCCAGGGGGCACGATGCCCATTTCCTCGCGTAACCGCCCGGACGAGCCCCCGTCGTCGGCCACGGTGACAATCGCAGTGAGCCTCTCGGTCAAAGGCCTCAGTGCACTGAGACTCGCATAGAGCCCATGTCCGCCACCCAGCGCCACGATGCGCGGCCCTGTCACGACGTCGGCCTATCCCTGTGGGTCACCCGAACCTGCAGACCTTGCTCACGAAGGGCCTCGCCCAGCGCCTCGGCGATGGCAACGGAGCGATGCTTGCCGCCTGTGCAACCGATTCCTATCGTCACCGAGTGCTTGTCATACGACCGATACAGGTCCAAGACGCCTCCAAGGAGTGACGCATATTGCTTCACGAACTCCTGAGCGCCTTCCGAACCAAGCACGAACTCCTTCACTGCGGGATCCAGGCCGGTGAGGGGGCGCAGTGCCGGAACCCAATGCGGGTTGTGAAGGAACCGGGCGTCGGCAACAAAATCGGCATCGGCGGGCAGACCGTTTCGGTAGCCGAAGGACACCACATTCACCGTGAGCGGCAAATCGTGTAGGCCCACCTCCGCGGTGATCGTCTCGCGGAGTTCGTGGACGTTGAGGTTGCTGGTGTCGATCGTGAGATCGGCTCGGTCACGGAGAGCTCCAAGCAAGGCGCGTTCCCTCGCGATGCCCTCGAGCAACGTTCCGTCCCTCTGGAGGGGGTGCGGACGCCGCGCCTCCTCGAAGCGCCTTACCAAAACGTCGTCGGAAGTGTCGAGAAACACCAGACGGACGGGGATGCCTCGCTCGGCGAGGTCATCGACCACGGCGTCGAGGTCTTGGAAGAAATCCCCGCCCCTCACGTCGACCACTGCCGCAAGCCGGTCGCGCGGCTCTTTGCCAACCATCGCCACGAGCTCGCCGAGAAGTTGCGGCGGCAGGTTGTCCACGACATACCAACCGAGATCGCCGAGCACGCCCGCAGCGAGAGTGCGGCCCGCACCCGACATCCCGGTGAGAATCATCACCTCTGGCGGAGTCGTTGGCGCGTCAAAGATGGGCTTGGGGAAACCCGAGGGATAGGTGACTGGGTCCGGCTCGTCCTTCATGTCTCCAGGATGCCATCCCCGCCGTGAAGACTCACGTGAATCGCCCGTGCAGTTGCCTCCCCGACTCCAGGCACTCTCGCGATTTGCTCGGCAGATGCATCCTTGAGCCCCGCCAATGAGCCGAAGTGGCGCATCAAGGCGATCGAACGCGTGGGGCCAACACCCGGAATCTCGTCGAGCGTCGAGGCCGTCATCGCCTTGCCGCGCTTGACCCTGTGATTCTTGATCGCGAAGCGGTGAGCCTCGTCCCTGACCCGTTGGAGCAAATACAAGGCCTCGGATCCGCGCGGAAGGATTGCGGGGAACTCGTCGCCTGGCAACCACACCTCCTCGAGCCTCTTGGCAAGGCCGACCACGGGAATTCCTGGGACACCCACCGCGTCCATCGCCCTGCGCGCCGCAGCAACCTGCGGAGGGCCGCCATCGACGACCACGAGTTGCGGCGGATACGCGAAACGGGCGGTCTCTCTCTCTTCCGGCGGGAGCCGCGCCTCGTCGAGATAGCGCGCAAATCGCCTGGTCAATACCTCGGTCATTGCCACCGTGTCGTCGACTGCATCGGCGACCGAGAATTGCCGATACTCCTTCTTCTTGGCCACGGCATCCTCGAACACCACCATGGATCCCACCTGATGCGTGCCCTGCGTGTGCGAGATGTCGTAACACTCGATCCGCAACGGCGCCTCGTCCAAACCGAGCTGTTCCTGAAGGTCGCGGAGTGCGGCCGAACGGGTCGTGAGGTCCGAGGCACGCTTGAGCCGATGCTGGTCGAACACCTGTTGCGCGTTCTTCGCTCCCGACTGAGCAAGTTCGGCCTTCTTGCCACGGGTGGGTACCCGGATAGATACCGACGCGCCCCTCAAGCCGCGCAGGTACGCGCCGATGACCTCGCCGTCGGCCGGGTCAAACGGAACAAGAACCTCGGAGGGAATGGATTCGGCGGTGTCGTAGGCCTCTTGAAGCAAGGCCCTGACCATCTCGGCGGGAGTCAAGGGTTCGGGCTTGTCGACCACCCACCCGCGTTCACCCACGATGCGGCCGTCGCGCACATAGAACACATGGGCAGCCGCCTCGAACTCGTCGTCCACCAGGCTAAAGACGTCGGCATCCGTGCCTTGAGCGAGAACCACCGCATTGCGCTCGAGAACGCTTGTGAGCGCACGGAGCCTGTCCCTCGCTCGCGCCGCCACCTCAAAGTCCTCGCGCTCAGACGCCGCGACCATGGTGTCCGTCAGATCACGGATCAACGGCTTCGCGTCGCCCGCCAGCACTTGGCACACGCGCTCCGCGAGCACACGATGCTCGGCCTCGCCAATCTTGCCGACACACGGCGCGGCGCATTTGTCGATGTAACCGAGTAAGCACGGTCGTCCTTGGCGCTCGGCCTTGCGATACACGGCAGGGGCGCACGTGCGCATGGGAAGGACGGTCAAGAGGGCGTCGACCGACTCCCGAATCGCCCAGGCCTTGGCGTACGGCCCGAAGTACCGCACACCCTTCTTGCGTGCGCCACGCATGACCTGCATGCGAGGAACGGCCTCGTTCATGGTGACGGCCAGAAATGGGTAGGACTTGTCGTCCTTGAACACGACATTGAATCGCGGATCATATTCCTTGATCCACGTGTGCTCGAGGACGAGCGCCTCCACCTCGTTCCGCACCACGGTCCACTCGACGGACGCCGCCGTCGTGACCATCGTCCGTGTGCGGGGATGGAGCGCACTCAGCGGTTGAAAGTAGTTCTGCAGTCGTTGTCGGAGGTTCTTCGCCTTTCCGACGTACACGACCCTGCCGTGCGCGTCGCGGAAGCGATAGACGCCAGGTCCAGTGGGGATCGTCCCCTGCGCGGGGCGATAGTCGGCGGGATTAGCCACGACGCCAGCCTAGGCCGGGGCCGCCGGGGCGGCCGCGGCCACATGCGCAGTCCCCAGGTGCGCGGTCGCAAGTTGAGCAGCAGTGAGTTGCACGCGCAAAAGTTCCGCAAGGAATACGCCTGTGAAGCTATCAGGGTGCTTCGCAATGTCTTCGGGCGTCCCCTCTGCGACCACCACGCCACCGCCTGACCCTCCCTCGGGGCCCATGTCAATGACCCAGTCCGCCGACTTGATGACGTCGAGATTGTGCTCGATCACGATCACCGTGTTGCCCTTGTCGACCAGTCCCTCGAGGACACCAAGAAGCTTCCTCACGTCCTCAAAGTGCAGCCCCGTGGTCGGCTCATCAAGAACGTAGATCGTGCGGCCGGTGGATCGGCGCTGTAGCTCGGAAGCGAGCTTGACGCGTTGCGCCTCGCCACCGGAGAGCGTCGGCGCCGGTTGGCCGAGCCTGACGTAGCCCAGCCCCACCTCGACGAGAGTCGTGAGGTGTCGAGAGATCGCGGGGATGGCCTCAAAGAACTCGGAAGCCTCCTCGATCGGCATGTTGAGCACGTCCGCGACGCTCTTGCCCTTGAAGTGGACCTCGAGGGTCTCCCTGTTGTAGCGGTCGCCCTTGCAGACCTCGCACGGGACATACACGTCGGGAAGAAAGTTCATCTCGATCTTGAGAGTGCCATCGCCGTGGCAGGACTCGCAGCGACCTCCCTTGACGTTGAAGGAGAACCGGCCGGGGCCGTACCCACGAACCTTCGCCTCTTGGGTCTCCGAAAACAGCTTGCGCACCTTGTCCCACACGCCCGTGTAGGTCGCGGGGTTCGACCGCGGGGTGCGCCCGATGGGCCCTTGGTCAACGTGGACGATCTTGTCGAGCTGGTCAGTTCCCTCAATGCGCGTGTGGCGCCCTGGAACCTGGCGGGCACGGTTCAACTCATTCGCAAGCGCGGTGTACAGGATCGTGTTGACCAAGGTCGACTTGCCGGACCCCGACACGCCCGTCACCGCCGTAAACACACCCAGCGGGAAGGTCACGTCGATGTCCCTCAGGTTGTGCTCACGGGCGCCGACGACCGTGATCTGCCTGGACGCGTCCATCGCCCGCCGTGTCGCGGGCACTGGGATCCGCTTGCGGCCGGAAACGTACGCGCCCGTCAGCGAGCGCTCGTTCAGGAGGAGGTCGGCATACGTGCCCGAGTGGACCACCTCTCCCCCGTGCTCGCCGGCCCCAGGTCCGATATCAACCACCCAATCGGCTGTGCGTATCGTGTCCTCGTCGTGCTCCACCACGATGAGCGTGTTTCCCAAGTCGCGCAGTCGCGTCAGGGTCTCGATGAGGCGCCTGTTGTCTCGTTGATGAAGGCCGATGCTCGGCTCGTCGAGGACATAGAGGACGCCGACGAGGCCTGACCCGATTTGCGTGGCCAGCCTGATGCGCTGCGCCTCGCCGCCCGAGAGCGTCCCTGCCGCGCGGGACAGGCTGAGATAATCGAGGCCAACGTCTAGCAGGAATCCCAAGCGCGCATCGATCTCCTTGAGGACCTGAACCGAGATGTGGCGGGAGCGCTCGTCCCACTCGACGCCACCAAGGAATGAGCGCGCCGCGCGGATCGACATCTCGCAGAGTTCGGCGATCGACGAACCGCCTACGGTCACCGCGAGCACCTCTGGCTTGAGGCGAGCACCCTTACAGACGGGGCACGGCACCTCGCGCATGTATTGCTCATACTTCTCGCGCGACCAGTCCGACTCGGTCTGACCGTGCAGCCGCTCGAGCCAAGTGATCGCGCCCTCGAAGCCGGTCGTGTATTGCCTCTCGCGGCCATACCGATTCTTGAATCGGACATGAACCTCGTAGTCCTTGCCGGTGAGCAAGGAGTCCTTGACGGTCTGAGGGAAATCCTTGAAGGGCATGTCCATGGAGAAGCCCATGTCCTCGGAGAGCGCCTTGACCATGCGTCCGAAGTAGTCCGCCGCCATCGCTTCCCATGGCGCGATCGCTCCCTGAGCCAGCGAGCGGGAGGGATCCGGTACAACGAGCTCCGGATCGACCTCGAGTCGTATGCCGATGCCGGTGCACTCGGGGCACGCGCCGTAGGGGGCGTTGAAGGAGAAGGTCCTCGGTTCCATCTCTTCGAGACTCAGGACGTGGTCGTTCGGGCACGCCCTCTTCTCGGAATATCGTCGAGAAGGGATGTCGCTTTCCACAGGGTCGATGATGACGAGACCCTCCGCGAGCCGCAAAGCTGTCTCGACGGAATCAGCGAGGCGCTGACGAATACCGTCCCTAGCCACCAGCCGGTCGACCACCACTTCGACGTTGTGCTTGAGCTTCTTCTCGAGCACGGGCGGCTCGCTCAGCTGAATCGCCTCGCCGTCGACCTTAGCGCGGGCGAAGCCCTGCTGCTGCAGGTCCGCGAAAAGATCGGCGTATTCGCCCTTTCGCCCCCTCACCATCGGTGCCAGCACCTGATAGCGGGTGCCCTCGGGCAACTCGAGCACCGAGTCGACGATCTGTTGCGCGGTCTGGGACGTGATGGTCTCGCCGCATACGGGGCAATGCTGCACACCCACGCGCGCGTACAACAGGCGCAAGTAGTCGTACACCTCGGTGATCGTGCCCACCGTCGAACGCGGGTTCCTGTTGGTGGACTTCTGATCGATCGACACGGCCGGGGATAAGCCCTCGATGAAGTCGACGTCGGGCTTGTCCATCTGCCCAAGAAATTGGCGCGCGTACGCGCTCAGCGACTCGACATACCTGCGTTGGCCCTCGGCAAAGATCGTGTCGAACGCGAGGGACGACTTCCCCGAGCCCGACAGTCCAGAGAACACGATGAGCGCGTCACGGGGCAGTTCAAGATCAATTCCCTTGAGGTTGTGTTCGCGCGCGCCGCGCACTACCAGCTTGTCGTTCACAGAGCCACCCTACGTGATGGCGGTCGAACATGTGTTCGAATCGCCGTTTCGTGTCAATACGGGACAACAGTCACGAGTCCAATGCTGTTCCGACCACGCAGAATGGTCTCATGTCTTTATGGATTATCGAGTACACGTATGACAAGAGGGACGCTCTGCGCGCGTCTCTCCTCGATGACCACTCGTGGTACCTGGCCGGGCTTGCCGATGCCGGGGCGATGATCGCCTTTGGGCCTTGCGAAGGCGGCGACGGCGAATTGCTGATCGCGTCGGGTTCAAGCAAGGCGCATGTCGAGGATTTGGTGTCGGGCGACCCATACGTGTGTGTGGGAATGGTGAAGGATCTGAGGATCAGGCGCTGGGAGGGCCGGCTCTTTCCGTCGTGGCAAGCCAGCAGGATCCTGTCCGAATCACCTCCCGCCAAATTGCCCTAGCCCGACTCATCCGAGGTCGACACGGGGACCTTCGCTCCTCTGGTCGCGAAGACACTCACCGCGCCCGCACCGCCGATCGCAACGACGATGACCACCAGGGACAACCACGTGGGAATCTCGGGAGCCCACTCGACGACCTCGCCGCCATTGATGAATGGCAACGAGTTTGTGTGGAGTGCCTCAAAGATGAGCTTGACCGCGATGAAGGCAAGAACGAGCGACAGCCCGTACGACAAGTACCTGAGCCTCCTGAGAAGTCCCTGCACCACGAAGAAGAGCTGGCGTAGGCCCATGAGCGCGAAGGCGTTCGTCGCGAAGACCAGGTAGGGGTCCTTGGTAAGGCCGAAGATTGCTGGGATCGAGTCGAGGGCGAACAGCACGTCAGTGGAACCGATCGCGATCATCACGAGCAGCATCGGTGTGACGAGCCGACGCCCACCCTCGCGCACGATCACCGCCCCGCCCCGATAGTCCTCCGTGGCAGGAACGAGGCGCTTCACCAGTCGCATGAGGCCGTTCTCCTGATACTCCACGTCGCCCTCCTCGGCTCCACCCTCGCGAGCCACGGAGAAGGCGGTCCACAGCAGGAACGCGCCGAAGAGGTAAAACACGGCGGAGAAGGCGGAAAGCGCCGCTGCGCCTGCGGCAATGAACAGCCCCCTCAGTACCAAGGCGAGCACGACGCCGACGAGGAGCACGCGTTGCCGATGGATGGCGGGAACCGCAAAGCGACCGAGGATGACGAGAAAGACGAAGAGGTTGTCGACCGACAGGGACCACTCCGTCACATAGCCTGCGAAGAAAGCATCGGCCCCGTCGAGGTTTGGTGCCCGCCACCACAGCATCGAGACCCCAAAGAGGACCGCAAGACCCACGTAGAACAGGGTCCACCGCACCGATTCCTTGAAGGTCGGTTCGTGCGGCCGGCGAACGACAATAACGAAGTCGAACACGACGACGGCGAGCACCCCAGCCAGGGTGATTGCCCATACGGTTGCTGAGGTCACCCGCACATCCTAGGCACCGACGGGGTTAGCCCGCCTCCATCATCTGGCGCAGTTCCTTCTTGAGCTCACCGATCTCATCGCGAAGCCTGGCGGCGAGCTCGAAGTGGAGTTCGCCAGCAGCCCCTCGCATCTGCGCGGTCAGGTCTTCGATGAGCGCCGCCAGATCCTGGGTGGGACGCCCGGTCGTCGAGGGGCGAGCGGCGGATGCACCCGATGACTTTTGACCCTTTCGGACCTCGCGGAGCGTCTCGACGGTGTCCGCCTCTTCCCTGGCAAGCATCTCCGTAATGTCGCCGATGCGCTTGCGCAACGGCGTGGGGTCGATCCCGTGCTCCGTGTTGTAGTCGACCTGCTTCTGGCGCCTGCGATTCGTCTCGTCGATCGCCAGCGCCATCGAGTCGGTGACCCTGTCTGCGTACATGTGCACCGCACCTGACACGTTTCTGGCCGCGCGCCCGATCGTCTGGATGAGCGACGTGCCCGAACGCAAGAAGCCCTCCTTGTCGGCATCGAGAATGCTGACGAGCGAGACCTCAGGGAGGTCGAGCCCCTCTCTCAGAAGATTGATGCCAACGAGCACGTCGAAGCGCCCCATGCGCAACTCGCGCAACAACTCAACCCGGCGGAGTGTGTCTACGTCCGAGTGGAGGTACTCGACACGCACGTCCCTTTCCGAAAGGTACTCCGTGAGGTCCTCCGCCATCTTCTTGGTGAGCGTCGTGACCAGCACGCGCTCGTTTCGCTCGACCCGCAATCTGATCTCGTGCAGAAGGTCGTCAATCTGGCCCTCTGTGGGTTTCACCACGATCTGAGGGTCGACCAGTCCCGTCGGGCGAATGATCTGCTCGACGACTCCGTTGCCCCGTGCGAGCTCGTACTTGCCGGGCGTCGCGGAGAGGTAGACGGTCTGACCGACGCGTTCCTTGAACTCGTCAAAACGAAGTGGCCGGTTGTCCATCGCCGATGGCAGGCGGAAGCCGTGATCGACCAGCGTGCGCTTGCGTGCGGCATCCCCCTCATGCATCGCGCCGATCTGGGGCACCGTGACGTGGGACTCGTCGATCACGGTGAGGAAGTCATCGGGGAAGTAATCGATCAGGGTATGCGGCGGAGTGCCCTGCGCGCGCTGTTCGATGTGCCGTGAGTAGTTCTCGATTCCCGAGCACGTTCCCACCGACCGCATCATCTCGAGATCAAAGGTGGTTCTCATTTTGAGTCGTTGAGCCTCGAGTAGCTTGTTTTGCCTCTCAAGCTCTTCGAGCCGCTCCCCCAGCTCTTTCTCGATCGTCACGATCGCCCTGGTCATCCGCTCTTGGCTCGCCACGTAATGCGAGGCGGGGAAGATGTGGATCATCTGCCTGCGCTCGACGATCTCGCCAGTCAGGGGATGGAGCGCATAGAGGGCTTCGATCTCGTCCCCGAACATCTCAATGCGCAGTGCGAGCTCCTCATACACAGGAATGATCTCAACGGTGTCGCCCCTCACTCGGAACGTGCCGCGAGTGAAGGCAAGATCGTTGCGCGCATACTGCATCTGCACAAATTCCTTGAGCAGTGACTGACGGGACACCACGTCGCCCACTTGCAGCGACACCATGCCCTGGATGTACTCCTCAGGGGTGCCGAGGCCGTAGATGCACGACACCGAGGACACGACGATCACGTCCCTGCGGGTGAGAAGCGAGTTGGTGGCGGAATACCTCAGCCGCTCGACCTCCTCGTTGATGGATGAGTCCTTCTCGATGAAGGTATCCGTCTGAGGAACGTACGCCTCGGGCTGGTAGTAGTCGTAGTAGCTCACGAAGTACTCGACCGCGTTGTTTGGCATGAGGTCCCTAAACTCATTTGCCAGTTGCGCAGCGAGTGTCTTGTTGTGAGCCATCACGAGCGCGGGCCGCTGCAGGCGCTCGATGAGCCACGCCGTTGTCGCCGACTTTCCCGTTCCGGTCGCGCCCAAGAGAACAACATCCTGTTCGCCTGCCAGAATCCGCGCGGCGAGGTCTTCGATCGCGCTGGGTTGGTCACCCGAGGGGGTATAGGGCGAGATGACCTCGAAACGATTATCCGCGCGCCTGAGGTCTGAAGTCATGGCACCACGGTATCTCGCGCGACCGACACGGCCGTCAGGAAGGCAAGTGCTCGTTCCAGAACCAGTCAACCTGGGCCCGTAGCGTCTCCGTGGCTCCACCACCATCGAGGTAGACGTCGCACGCCAATGCGCGCTCCGTGTCCGTAGCCTGTGCGCCGACGCGTTGCAGGGCCTGGTCCCTCGTCAGACCCCTGCTCGACTCGAGCCTGGCCACGCGCACGTCGACGGGGGCCTGGACACATACCACCATGTCGAAGCGCCCGCCCTGACCGGTCTCGACCAGAAGCGGGATGTCGTGCACCACCACACCGACGCCGTCGTTGCGGGCTTGGCGATCGGCCGCGTCGGCCGCCGCATAGATGTACGGATGAATGATCTGGTTGAGCCTGGCTCTGGCCTGGTCGTCTGCGTACACGACGGCCGCGAGGGCCGCACGATCGAGTTGACCGTCGGTGACGACTCTGTCGCCAAACTCGCCAACGATGTCCGCCAAGGCCCCAGAGCCCGGTTCAACAACGCGCCTCGCGAGCACGTCGTGGTCGATCACTCGGGCCCCCAACTCGCCAAAGCGCTTCGCGGCAGTCGACTTCCCAGCGCCAATGCCGCCCGTAAGTCCGATCCGTAGCACGCGCACAGGTTGTCACGGAAGTACCCGTCACGCAACATGGGTCGCACTCCTCCGCCCTCAACGGGGAGGGGCCCCCGACCTGAGATGGTCGGGGGCCCCTCCTCGTGTTGCGAGTTCTAGTTGCCCGTGAGCTTCTCGCGCAGAGCAGCAAGCCGCTCGTCGGAAGCCAGCGTGCCACCCTCGGGCTCGGACTCCTCGTGAGAGGAGTACGACGTGGTTCCTGAGTCTTCCGCACGCGCGCGCTTGCGTTGTGCGGGAGCCTCGGTCTCGGCCTCGATCGCCTGAGCGTCCTGCTTGGCCACAAACGCCTTGTGGGCCTCCCAGCGCTCGTGCGCCTTGGCGTAGTCCGCCTCCCAGGCCTCGCGCTGGGTGTCGAAGCCCTCGCGCCATTCCTGGGTCTCGGAATCGAAGCCCTCGGGGTACTTGTAGTTGCCGGCCTCGTCGTATTCGGCCGTCATGCCGTACAGCGCGGGGTCGAAGTCCTCGCCTGCGGGGTCAACACCCTCGTTGGCCTGCTTGATGGACAGCGAGATGCGGCGACGCTCGAGGTCGATGTCGATGATCTTGACGAAGACCTCTTCGTCGGCGGCAACAACCTGCTCCGGCAGCTCGACGTGACGCACGGCCAGCTCCGAGATGTGCACGAGGCCCTCGATGCCGTCATACACGCGAACAAACGCGCCGAACGGAACAAGCTTGGTGACCTTCCCTGGCACGATCTGACCGATCGCGTGGGTGCGGGCGTAGACGGCCCACGGGTCTTCCTGCGTAGCCTTGAGCGACAGCGAGACGCGCTCGCGGTCCATGTCGATGTCGAGAACCTCGACCTCGACCTCCTGGCCCACCTGGACGACCTCGTTCGGGTGGTCGATGTGCTTCCACGACAGTTCGGAGACGTGCACAAGGCCGTCAACGCCGCCGAGGTCAACGAATGCACCGAAGTTGACGATCGACGAAACGACACCCTTGCGGACCTGCCCTGGAGCAAGCGCGGTCAGGAACGACGAGCGCACCTCGGACTGGGTCTGCTCAAGGAACGCACGGCGCGACAGGACCACGTTGTTGCGGTTCTTGTCGAGCTCGATGATCTTGGCCTCGAGCACGCGACCGACGAACGGCTGCAGGTCGCGCACGCGGCGTAGCTCGACGAGCGAGGCGGGCAAGAAGCCGCGCAGGCCGATGTCGACGATGAGTCCACCCTTGACGACCTCGATGACAGTTCCGGAGACGACGCCGTCTTCTTCCTTGATCTTCTCG